>NZ_SOBN01000003.1:0-600000 GCF_004365705.1 Streptomyces sp. 846.5 | reverse complement strand
GCCGTGCACTTCCTGGAGGAGCTGGCGACCGCCGTGGACGCCCTGGCCGCCGCCACCGGACGGCCGCTGTTCCTGATCGGCGAGTCGGACCTCAACGACCCGCGCCTGATCACCGCCCGCGAGGCCGGCGGCCTGGGCCTGACCGCCCAGTGGAGCGACGACCTGCACCACACTCTGCACGCCGCCCTCACCGGCGAGGACCACGGCTACTACGCCGACTTCGCCGCCCGACCGCTCGCCGGGCTGGCCAAGACCCTCACCCGGGGGTGGTTCCACGACGGCACCTGGTCCTCGTTCCGGGAGCGCAGCCACGGCCGGCCGCTGCCGGTGCACCGCATCCCGGCCCACCGGCTGCTCGGCTACCTGCAGACCCACGACCAGATCGGCAACCGCGCCCTCGGGGACCGCATCTCGGCGGAACTCGACCCCGGTCTGCTGGCGGCGGGCGCGGCACTGGTGCTCACCTCCCCGTACACCCCCATGCTCTTCATGGGCGAGGAGTGGGGCGCGCGCACCCCCTGGCAGTTCTTCACGGACCATCAGGACCCGGACCTGGCCGAGGCGGTACGCAACGGCCGCCGCCGCGAGTTCGCCGGGCACGGCTGGAGCGCCGAGGAGGTCCCCGATCCGCAGGCCCCGGCGACCTTCCTCGGCTCCAAGCTGGACTGGACCGAGCCGCACCGCAAACCCCACGCCGACCTTCTCGCCTGGTACCGCACGCTGCTCGCCCTGCGGCGCGCGCACCCGCAGTTCACCGACCCGGACCTCTCGACGGTCGAGGCCACCTTCGACGAGACCGACCGCTGGCTGGTCCTCCACCGCGGCAGCTACCGCACAGCGGTGAACCTCTCCCACGAACCCCGTACCGTCCCCTTGGAGGCCTCGTCGGCAGAAACCCTGGCCGCCTTCCCCGCAACCATGCCTGACGGCTCATCAATCACTCTGCCGCCGCACTCCGCATGGATCGGCAGGGCGATCGACCACAGGCCGTAAGCGGGCTGGTAGCGGTTCCCCGCGCCCCCAACGGTCCTGCAACTCACCCACAGCGGTTCAGTTGCAGCCCCCCAGGGGCGCGGGGAACTGCGCGACCAGCCACACGCAACCCGCACCCGCCCACCGACCGTCAGTGCACCAGCGTCGGCTCCACCCCCGCCCCCCGCTCCTCCGGCACAACCTCAACGTCCCGCCGCCCCAGATGGTTGAAGAACAGATTCAGAGCGATAGCGGCGAGGCACCCCGCACTGATCCCCGACCCCATCACCGTCTGCACCACCTGCGGAAAGTGCGTCCAGAAGTTCGGCGACGCGATCGGCAGCAGCCCGAACCCCAGCGCCACCGCCACGATCAGCAGATTGTTGCTGTCCGCGAGCCCTGCCCGGGCCAGCGTCTTGATCCCGCTCGCCGCCACCGTCCCGAACAGCGCGAACCCGGCGCCGCCCAGCACCGGCTGCGGCACGATCGACACGATCGCCCCGGCGATCGGGAAGAGACCCAGCAGGATCAGAATGGCTCCGCCCACCGCGACCACGAACCGGCTCCGCACCTTGGTGAGCGCGATCAGCCCGATGTTCTGGGCGAACGCCGACACCGCGAACCCGTTGAGGACCGCAGCGACGAACGTCGCCGCCCCGTCCGCCCGGAGCCCGGCCGCGATGGTGTCCTCGGTGACCGGCATATCGACGACCTCTCCGAGCGCCAGCATGTCCGCCGTGCTCTCGGTCATCGACACGACCATCACGATCAGCATCGAGAGGATCGCGCCGGCCTGGAACTGCGGCGCCCCGAAGTGGAACGGCGACGGTACCGCGAACACCGGCGTGCTGCTCAGCGCGGAGGCGTCGAAGAGCCCGAACGGGATCGCCACCAGCGTGCCGATGACCAGCCCCAGCAGTACCGCGATGCTGCGCAGGAGCCCGGTCAGGAACCGGTTCAGCGCCAGTACCACCACCAGTGTGATGCCGCCCAGCAGCACCCGGGACACCGACGCGTAGTCCTTCGCCGTCGAGTCATTGCCGGTCACCCAGCCGAAGGCGACCGGAAAGAGCGAAAGACCGATCAAACAGATCACGGTCCCGCTCACCACCGGCGGGAAGAACCGCCCCAGCTTGCCGAAGAACGGCGCGACCACGAAGACCGCCGCCCCGCCGACGAGGATCGATCCGTAGATCACCGGCAGCGCGTGCCCGTGGCCCGTCGTCTTGGCGATCGCCAGCATCGGGGCGACCCCGGCGAAGCTGATGCCGTTGACGAACGGCATCCGCGAGCCGACCTTCCAGACCCCGAGGGTCTGCAGCAGGGTGGCCAGCCCCGAGGTCAGCAGCGCGGCGCCGATGAGCACCGTCATCTCGGTGGCCGAGAGCCCCACCGCCGCGCCCACGATCAGCGGCGGCGCGACGACCCCGGCATACATGGCGGCGATGTGCTGGAGCCCGTAGGCGACCAGCTTGGGAGCGGGTAGGACTTCGTCCACGGGGTGGACCGCTGGTACGGGCGCTGCTTCCGGGCGCGAGGTATCCACGCTGATGCCTCCAGGTAGGTGATTCCACATGAATGAGGACACCTGAGGCAGGGGACGGCCTGCTGGCAGGGCGGGTCGAACGTCCGTCCGGACGGCGATCCGGACGATGTTTCAACGAAACGTAGAACCCTCTACCTGCAGCGTCAACATATTGTTTACCTTTTTGGACCTTTCTACGACGCCGCAGCCGCGCGCCGCCGCAGCTCCGCCCACAGCGCGCGGACCTGCGGCTCCAGCGCCGCCAGCAGGCCGTCGTTGTCAATCACCAGGTCCGCCACCGCCAGCCGGTCCTCGCGCGAGGACTGCGCCGCCATCCTGGCCAACGCGTCCCCCTCGGCCATGCCGCGCAGCCGCACCAACCGGTCCAGCCGGGTCGCGTCGGCGGCGTCGACGACCACCACCAGGTCGAACAGCTTCGACAGGCCGTTCTCCGCGAGCAGCGGGACATCGTTCACCAGGACGTCGCCGGGCCCGGCCCGGCCTTCCAGCTCGGCGGAGCGGTCCCGCACCAGCGGGTGGACGATCGCGTTCAGCGCCGCCAGCCGCGCCGGGTCCGCGAACACGATCGAGCCCAGCTTGGGCCGGTCCAGCGAGCCGTCCGGCAGGAGCACGCCCGTGCCGAACTCGGCGACGACGGCCGCCAGTCCGGGCGTGCCCGGCGCCACCACCTCACGGGCGATCAGGTCCGCGTCGACCAGCACTGCCCCGTAGGAGGCCAGCAGCCGCGACACCTCGCTCTTGCCCGCACCGATTCCGCCCGTGAGTCCCACCTTCAGCATGCGGGCAGCCTAGCGGGACTGGCTCAACACCGGCTTCAGCACCTGCTTCTGCACCGGCTGGGCCGCCGGCTGAGGCGGCCGCTGGGGCGGCCGCTGCGGCGGCGCCAGCACCTTGCCCAGCGGCCGCGGCCGCCACCCCGCCCGCAGCGGCGGCAGCGTCTGCCCCTCGCGCAGGCCGATCCGCGTGTGCAGCCGCCGCAACCAGCCCGGCGCCCACCAGTTGGCCCGACCCAGCAGCGTCATCGTGGCGGGCACCAGCAGCATCCGCACCAGCGTGGCGTCCACCAGCACCGCGACCGCCAGCGCCAGCCCGATCTCCTTGATGTCCAGCATGCTTCCGGTGGAGAACCCGGCGAACACGACCACCATCAACAGCGCTGCCGAGGTGATGATCCGACCGCTGCGCTGCACCCCGAGCTCCACCGCCTTGCTGCAGTGGTGGCCCTCCTCGTGCAGTTCCTTGATCCGCGCGAGCAGGAACACCTCGTAGTCCATGGACAGGCCGAAGGCGAAGGCGAACACCAGGACCGGGATCCACGCCTCCAGGCCGCCGGTCGGGGTGAACCCCAGCAGCCCGCTGAACCAGCCGTCCTGGAAGACCAGGGTCATCACCCCGAGCGAGGCCCCCAGCGACAGCAGATTGGTCAGCAGCGCCTTCAACGGCACCAGCAGCGACCCGGTCATCATGAACAGCAGCGCGAAGGTCGCGCTGACCACCAGCGCCAGCGCCCACGGCCCGCGGGCCGACACCTCGTGCTTGAAGTCGACCACGGTCGCGGCGTCACCGGTCACCCAGGTGGTCAGCCCGCCCCGGTCGGCCCGCAGCTCGCCGACGACCTGCTGCGCCGTGGTGCCCTCGGTACCGCCGTCGACGCTCACCGCGACCTCGACCAGGCCGTCGCCCACGGACTGCACGGTCGCCGCGCTCACCCCGGGCAGCGTGCGCACCTGGGCCGCGTAGGTATCGGCCTGCGCCGTGCTGCCGCGCACCGCGACGGTGACCGCCGCCTGCTGCTGCGCCGGGAACCGGCTCGACACCGCGTCAGCGACCACCCGGCTGCTGAAGGACTTGGGCAGCACGTCCGCCCCCGCGCTCTGCGCGTGCGCGGTCGCGAACGGCGCCGCCAGCGCGAGCAGCAGCGCACTGACCCCGATCGCCACCGGCAGCGGACGGCGCTGCACCCGGCGCACCGTACGGGCGAACACCCCCTCGTCGGAGCCGCCGCCCGCCGCACCGCCGCCCGGCAGCGGTCTGATCCGGCCGCCGACGAATCCCAGCAGTGCCGGAACCAGGGTCAGCCCGGACAGCACGGTGATCACCACGACGCTGACCCCGGCCGCCGCCACGGCCCGGAAGATCGGGCTGACGAAGACGAACAGCCCGGACAGCGCGGCGGCCACGGTCACCGCCGAGAAGGCGATGGTGCGCCCCGCGGTCGCGCAGCTGCGCTCCACCGCGGCGGCCACATCGGCGCCGTGGCCGCGCTCCTCCCGGAAGCGGTTGACCATGAGCAGCGCGTAGTCGATGGAGAGTCCGAGGCCCAGGACGGTGGCGATGGGCAGCACGCTGGTGTCCATCGGCATAATCCGGCTGAATCCCAGCAGGGCCAGGAACGCCCCGGCGATCGAGCCGACCGCGCCGATCAGCGGTAGCCCGGCGGCCAGGAAGCCGCCGAAGATCAGCACCATCACCAGCAGCGTGAGCGGCAGCGTCACCAGCTCGCCCAGTTCGGTGTCCTTCTGGGTCTGCTGCTGCACCTGCGCGTTGAGGATCTGGGTGCCGCCGAGGTCGACTGTCGTCCCGGAGGCGGTGCCGATGGCCTCCAGCCGCTGGGAGACCTCCGCGATCGTGGTCTTGCTGCCAGTGCTGAGCTGGACCTCGACCAGGCTCGCGGTGCCGTCGCCGGACGTCAGCGCGGAGCCGCCGCTGCCGTAGGCGTCGGAGACCCCGCTGACCCCGGCGATGTGCGAGAGGTCGGTGGCCGCGGCGGTGACCGCCGCCTTGACCGCCGAGTCGGACACGGACCTGCCGTCCACCAGCGCGGTGATGCTGAGGTCCGACGCACTGGCCGTGGTCAGCAGGGCGCTCCCGGTCGCCGACTCGGATCCGGCGGCGGCCGCGGTCGGCGCGGCGGTGTCGAAGACCTTGGTGCCGAAGACCAGTCCGACCGCGATGAGCAGCGCCCAGACGAGGAGGACCCAGCGCCGGCGCCGATGGCTGAAGCGTCCCACTGCCGCGAACGGTCCGCCGACGCGGGAGAAAGGTGCGTGCATGAAGGAAGCGCCTTGCATCTGGAAGAGGGGGTTCCTGGAACTTTCGCCCACTTCCGGATGAATGGGAAGCTCCGCTGGCTATGGCCAGAATCACCGTGAGAACACCCTAATATCCCATTTCAGCAGCTCGTCATGGGAAAGGACCCCGTCCGGCCGCCCGGACGGGGTCCCGCGGCGCTGAATACTCAGCCGACGTTCACGCTGAGCGCCCGGCTGTGCAGCGCCGTCACGGCCTTGCGGGCGGAGAGGATCGCCCCGTGCTGCCAGGCGTCCATGTAGGAGAGCCAGTCGCCGGCGAAGAGCACCCGGCCGCCGGGCTCGACCAGCGGCTTGAGCACGGCCGCGTCGGGGCTGTTGTCAGGCAGGTTGTGCCAGGCGCCTTCGAGGTGCGGGATGTACCGCCAGGACTGCGAGAAGGAGGAGGCGAGTTCGGTGCGGTACTTGGAGCCGTAGATCCGCTCCCCCAGGGACACCGCCCGCGCCTCGCGCTGGGCCGGCGTCAGCTTTCCGTACATGTCCGCGGTGTCGTCGTAGTTGTAGTAGCCGATCAGCACACCGCGCTCGCCGTGGAAGCCGTAGGAGGGGTGCCAGACGTGGGTGAGGTCCAGGTCCGTCTCGGTGATGCCGCCGTAGATCCGGTGATCCGTCTCCCACCAGCGGCTGCAGTACTCCAGACCGATCTTGCTGGCCGAGGCCGGGGTGATCGAGGCCAGCCCGGCCTGGACGGCGCTGCCCAGGTTGTGCGGGAGCTTGGCCAGCAGGTGCGGAGGCATCGCCGCGATGCAGTAGTCCGCGGTGATCGCCCTGGCCCGGCCGGCCGCGTCGGTGTAGGCGACCTCGACCCCGCCGGCGGTCTCGGTCAGCCCGGTGGCCTGGCAGCCCAGCTTGACCTTGTGCGCGCCGACCGCCCGGGTCAGCGCCTGGGGTATCTGGTCCATACCGCCGACCGGCTGGAACATCAGCATGGCCTGGTCGAACTCGAACTCGAAGGAGAAGTAGCGGCCGACCCCGGAGGCGAAGACCGCGGAGACGTCCGGCACCGGCGCCAGTTCGGTGCCGGGCGTCCCGGCCGCACCGGGGTAGGTGCTGAAGCCGCGGTTGCTGCCACCGGTGTAGCCGAAGCCGTCCGCCTTGGCGCCGATGGCGCCCCAGCCCTCCAGGAACGCCAGCAGCCGCTCCTGGTCGGCCGCCGTCAACTCCTTGTCGAGCGCGCCCTTGTCGGTGGCCTTGGCCAGCAGTTCGCTGACGTAGCCGTAGGTGTCGGCCTTGGCCGTGCGGTAGCGCATCGGATGTCCGGGCGTCATCCCGGAGCTCTCGTTGTAGATGTAGGCATCGGCGTTGACGTTGGTGAACACCTCGATGGGGACCCCGAGTTCCCGGCAGTAGTCCAGGGTCACCATCCACTGGGCCAGCCGGGCCGGGCCGCAGTTCATGTACTGGCCCTCGGCGAAGCGCGCGGTCTGGCTGTTGCCGAACAGGTCGGTCTGTTCGGCGCCGGCGCGTGCGGTGAAGTTCCGTCCGCCGGTGCGGCTCCGCGGTTCGAGGATCGTACAGTCGTACCCCGCCTTGCCCAGCTCGTACGCCGACACCAGGCCGGCCACACCGCCGCCGAGGATCACGACCTTGGCCGCCTTGCGGCCGGTGAGGTGGAAGTCCGAGGCGCTGGGCGCCGAGAACGCCGGCGTCGCCGCCGTCGCGGTGGGCGCCAGGCCCAGCGCCCCCATGGCCGCGAACATCGTCCCGGCGCCACCGCTGACGCCGACCGCCCGCAGGAACCCCCTACGGCTGAACCCGCCTGTCTCCAGCTGCTGCGTCATCCAACATCCCTTCGGAATCGCCTTTGCGAAGATCAATTCGCCTGCGCTCCAAGGATGCTGATGTTTGTATATTGCAACTTGATGCCGACGGGGTAACGCAGCCATGAACACGTCAGTGGCCCCACCCGGTTCAACCGGGTGGGGCCACTGTGCAGATCCTGCTCACTGCTTACCGAAGCGGGTCAGAGCCTCAGCTCTGGCCGCCCGCGAGCTTCTCGCGCAGCGCGGCGAGGGCCTCGTCGGTCGCCAGGGCGCCCGAGGTCTCGTCACTGCTCGAGGAGTACGAGCCACCGGAGATCGCACCGGCACCGGCGACAGCGGCCTCGGGGGCAGCGCCCTCACCAGCGGCAGCGGCCTCGGCATCGGCCTCACGGCTCTTGATGACCTGGGCCTGGTGCTGCTCGAAGCGGGTCTGCGCCTCGGCGTACTGGCGCTCCCACTCCTCACGCTGCTTCTCGAAGCCGGGCAGCCAGTCGTTCGCCTCGGGGTCGAAGCCCTCCGGGTAGATGTAGTTGCCGGCGTCGTCGTACGAGGCAGCCATGCCGTACAGGGTCGGGTCGAACTCGACCGAGGCCGGGTCGGCACCGAGGGACTCGTTGGCCTGCTTCAGCGAGAGGCTGATGCGACGGCGCTCGAGGTCGATGTCGATGACCTTGACGAAGATCTCGTCGCCGACCTGGACGACCTGCTCCGGGATCTCCACGTGGCGCTCGGCCAGCTCGGAGATGTGCACCAGGCCCTCGATCCCCTCGTCCACGCGGACGAACGCACCGAACGGAACCAGCTTGGTGACCTTACCCGGGACGACCTGACCGATCTGGTGGGTCCGGGCGAACTGCTGCCACGGGTCCTCCTGGGTCGCCTTCAGCGACAGGGAGACGCGCTCGCGGTCCATGTCCACGTCGAGAACCTCGACGGTGACCTCCTGGCCGACCTCGACGACCTCGGACGGGTGGTCGATGTGCTTCCAGGACAGCTCGGAGACGTGCACCAGGCCGTCGACGCCGCCCAGGTCCACGAAGGCACCGAAGTTGACGATGGAGGAGACGACGCCGGAGCGCACCTGGCCCTTCTGCAGGGTGGTGAGGAAGGTCTGACGCACCTCGCTCTGCGTCTGCTCCAGCCAGGCACGGCGGGACAGGACCACGTTGTTGCGGTTCTTGTCCAGCTCGATGATCTTCGCCTCGAGCTCCTTGCCCACGTAGGGCTGGAGGTCGCGGACCCGACGCATCTCGACCAGCGAGGCCGGCAGGAAGCCACGGAGGCCGATGTCCAGGATGAGACCACCCTTGACGACCTCGATGACGGTACCGGTGACGATGCCGTCCTCTTCCTTGATCTTCTCGATCGTGCCCCAGGCGCGCTCGTACTGAGCCCGCTTCTTGGACAGGATGAGACGACCCTCCTTGTCCTCCTTCTGGAGAACCAGGGCCTCGATGTTGTCGCCGACCTTGACGACGTCATGCGGATCGACGTCGTGCTTGATGGACAGCTCGCGAGAGGGGATGACGCCCTCGGTCTTGTAACCGATGTCGAGGAGGACCTCGTCACGGTCGACCTTCACGATGATGCCCTCGACGATGTCGCCATCGTTGAAGTACTTGATGGTCTCGTCGATCGCCGCGAGGAAGGCTTCTGCGTCGCCGATGTCGTTGACCGCCACCTGCGGGGTGGTACGGGCCTCGGTGCTGCTGGTCGTCATTAGGAAAAGGGCTCCGGTACGGACATGAAGTCGTAGGTACTACTGCGCCGGGGACCCGCTATCGCTCCACCAAGGACCGGACAGGGCTGAGCCGGTGTATCGCCGCATCCAGATCTACTGGAAGCCGATACCCCGGGCTGTGACTGTGGGGTCTTCAACAGATGCGAGCGCGACCTGCTCCGTCCGAGGCGCGCAGGCCCGCAGCGCAACTTGTAGCATACGGGGACAGCCATGCACGGTCAATGCGGGATGCCGCAGTGTGGGAGAGCCCCACACAGACCGGAAAAACCGGTCAATTCGACATTCTCGTGACGACCCTTCCGGTGACGTCCGGACGCTACAGGAGCAAGGTTACGCTACCTGTGAGATGACCACGCACCATGACAGCTATTCAGCCCCGGATCAAGACGCCGCGGATCAAGAAGCCGACGACGACGGCGAGGCCGTCCGCCGCGAGGCGGACACCGCCGAGAGCAGCCGGGCCAACCGCCACTGGTGGGACCGCAACGCCGACGAGTACCAGGACGAGCACGGCGCGTTCCTCGGCGACGCCCGCTTCACCTGGTGCCCCGAGGGCCTGGACGAGGCCGAGGCCCGGCTGCTCGGCGATCCCGCCGCGCTGCGGGGCCGCACCGTCCTGGAGATTGGCGCCGGCGCCGCCCAGTGCTCGCGCTGGCTGGCCGCCCAGGGGGCAAGGCCGGTCGCCCTCGACCTGTCGCACCGTCAGCTCCAGCACTCGCTGCGGATCGACCAGGACCTCGGGCTGACCCCGGTCCCGCTGGTGCAGGCCGACGCCACCGTGCTGCCGTTCGCCGACACCAGCTTCGACCTGGCCTGCTCCGCCTACGGGGCGGTGCCCTTTGCCGCCGACACCGCGCTGCTGATGCGCGAGGTGCGCAGGGTGCTGCGGCCCGGCGGGCGCTGGGTCTTCTCGGTCACCCACCCGATCCGCTGGGCCTTCCCGGACGAGCCGGGTCCCGAGGGGCTGACCGCGCTCTCCTCCTACTTCGACCGCACCCCCTATGTGGAGCAGGACGAGCAGGGCCGGGCCGTCTATGTGGAGCACCACCGCACCCTGGGCGACCGGGTGCGCGAGCTGACCTCAGCCGGCTTCCGGCTGGTCGACCTGGTCGAACCCGAGTGGCCCGAGGGGCTCACCCAGGAGTGGGGCGGCTGGAGCCCGCTGCGGGGGCGGCACCTGCCAGGCACCGCCGTCTTCGTCACCGTCGCCGACTGAGCCCCGGTTCTTCTTCCGTCCGCGCACCTCGAACAGGAAGGCGAGCCCCAACAGCACGGCGCCCAGGACCGGGGCACCCCAGGGAACGTAGGTGCTCAGCCCGAGCACCAGCTGCCGCTGGGAGCTGACCTGTTTGAAGGTTGCGTCCAGATAGTCGGGGCGGATCTTCACATCGCCCTCAAAGACGGTGATCGGCGCCTTTCCGCTGCCCGCCGCGAAGCGCAGCTCCTCGTGGTGCTGCTCCTCGCCGTTGACGGGCGCACCGGTCACCGGGTCCACCCAGAACTCGCGGGTGGTGGTGTACCAGCGCTGGTAGCCGAGGGCGGTGATGCTCGCCGGGGTCAGCCCGGTGATCCCGGCCGGCATGGTCTTGGGGAAGACGACCCGGGTCCAGGGGATGGTCTGCTCGAAGTAGTACACCGTCATGCCCCGGTAGTCCCGGGTGCCCTTGTAGAGGATGGGCGCGGAGGTACGGGTCTGCGCGTCGTAGTACTGGTAGTCCCTGGGCTGGGTGTCGAAGGGGAACTTGTACTCGATGCCGGTACGGGTCACCGTGTCGCCGTCGACGCTCTCGCCGCAGCAGTGCACCGGCTCCTGGGTGTGCGCGTCGAAGACATAGACCTCGGGGATGCGGGAGACCATCGTGCCGTCGGTGCCCTCTACATAGGCGAGGCTGTCCCAGACCACGACGTCTCGACCGGTGCGCCTCTTCTCGGCGGCCGCGGCGGCGGCGTCGCCCTTGAGGGTCTGCACGATGGTGACGGTCTGGTGCGGGACACCGGTGAGGGTGCCGTAGTCGATCAGCGTGGCGTCCTTCGCCTGCAGCACCACGGTCTGGTACTCGTTCGCGGGCACCTCGACCACACGCGGATAGTCGTACCAGCGCATCAGCGGCCCCAGGGCCGCCAGAAAGGCGGCGAGGGCGACCAGCACCAGGCTCAGACGACGACGCATCGGCGGCCGGCCCCCTACGGATGCGCCGGAGCGCTGGTCAGCAGGGGCTTGGCCGAGGTCGGACCACCCTGGTGCGCGAGCGGCACCATCACCAGAGCCACGCCCAGGGCTACCGCCACCCCGATCACCGCAGCCAGCAGTGCACGCATCGGCCACCTCCCTCGTCCCGCCGCGCCCCGCACCGTAACGCGGGGGCGGCGAAATGAGAACAGGTTCTACTGAGGTTGTAGGGTGCGGCACGTGCCTGGCTGGGCGCGCAGTTCCCCGCGCCCCTATGTAGCTGCAACTGAACCACCGTGGGCAGGTTGCACTTGCTAGGGGCGCGGGGAACTGCGCGACAAGCCAACTACGGTCTGCAGCCGCCAATCCCTCAGAAGCCTCCCGAACCTGACGGTACGTCAGTGCGCCGCCGTCTCCCAGTCCCTGCCGACCCCCACCGACACATCAAGCGGCGCCGCCAACGGGTACGCCGCCGCCATCTCTCGACGGACCAGCTCCTCGACCGCCTCCCGCTCCCCCGGAGCCACCTCCAGCACGATCTCGTCATGAACCTGCAGCAGCATCCGCGACTCCAGCGCGGCAGCGCCCAGCGCCGCGTCCACCTTCAGCATGGCGATCTTCACGATGTCCGCCGCCGAGCCCTGGATCGGCGCGTTCAGCGCCATCCGCTCGGCCATCTCCCGGCGCTGCCGGTTGTCGCTGGTCAGATCCGGCAGGTACCTGCGGCGGCCGAGAACCGTCTCGGTGTACCCGGTGTTACGGGCCTCGTCGACAACCCGGCGCAGATAGTCGCGCACCCCGCCGAACCGCTCGAAGTAGGTGTCCATCAGCCGCTGCGCCTCGCCGGTGGCGATGTTCAGCTGCTGGGACAGGCCGAAGGCCGACAGCCCGTACGCCAGGCCGTACGACATCGCCTTGATCTTGCGCCGCATCTCCGCGTCGACCTGGGCCGGCTCCACCCCGAACACCTGGGAGCCGACCGTGGTGTGCAGGTCCTCGCCGCTGGAGAAGGCGGCCAGCAGCGCCGCGTCCTCGGACAGGTGTGCCATGATCCGCAGCTCGATCTGGCTGTAGTCCGCGGTCAGCAGCTCCTGGTAGCCGGCGCCGACGACGAAGGCCCGGCGGATCATCCGGCCCTCCTCGGTGCGCACCGGGATGTTCTGCAGATTGGGCTCGGTGGAGGAGAGCCGGCCGGTGGCGGCGACCATCTGGTTGAAGGTGGTGTGGATCCGGCCGTCCGCGGCCACCGTCTTGATCAGGCCCTCGACGGTGCTGCGCAGCCGGGTCTGGTCCCGGTGCCGCAGCAGGATCACCGGCAGCTCGTGTGTGGTCTGCGCGGCGAGCCAGGTCAGCGCGTCGGCGTCGGTGGTGTAGCCGGTCTTGATCTTCTTGGTCTTGGGGAGCTCCAACTCGTTGAAGAGGATCTCCTGGAGCTGCTTCGGCGAGCCGAGGTTGAACTCGTGGCCGACGGCCGCGTGCGCCTCCTTCACGGCCTGCTGCACGGCCGCGCCGAACTGGATCTCCAGCTGGGTGAGCCAGTCCAGGTCGGCGGCGATGCCGGCCCGCTCCATCCGCGCCAGCAGCGCGCCGATGGGCAGCTCCACCTCCCGCATCAGCTCCAGCGCGCCGTCCTTGGCCAGCCGGGTCTCGAACACCTCGGACAGGTCGAGAACGGTGCGGGCCTGCTCCATCAACGTCTGGGCGGCGGCCAGCGCCTGGTCGTCGGCGTCGCCGGACTCGTCGCCGAAGGCCAGCTGGCCACTGTCGGCGGCGGAGGCCGAGCCCAGCTGCCGGCCCAGGTACTCCTCGGCCAGGACGTCCAGGCCGAAGGTGCGCCGCCCCGGCTTCTCCAGGTAGGCGGCCAGGGCGCTGTCGGCCGCGACGCCCTCGATCCGCCAACCGTGCTCGGCGAAGGCCCGCATCACCTGCTTGGCGATGTGCAGGGCCTTGGGACGCTCGGGGTCGGCCAGCCACTCCGCGAAGGCGCGCTCGTCGGCCTCGGCCAGCACCGCCGGGTCCAGCCAGGCGGCCGGTCCGCCCTCGACGGCCAGCGCGACGGCGCTGACGCTGCCCTCGCCCAGCGCCCAGGTGTAGTCGGCGGCCAGGCCGGTGCGGGCGGCGCCGGAGGCGTGCTCGGCCAGCCAGGCCGCCAGCGCGCCGTCGTCGGTCAGCAGTTCGCCCTCGACCTCGACGCCGGGGCCGGTCGCGGTGGGCGCGCCCTCGGCGCCCTCGCCGGCGCCCGGGTCCACCGCGAACAGGCGGTCGCGGAGCGCCTGGTTGCGGAACTCCAGGGTGTCCAGCAGCAGCAGGGTCGCCTCCCTGTCGTACGGGTTGCGGCCCAACTCATTCACACCGAGCGGGAGTTCGACGTTCCGGATCAGCTCGGTGAGCTCGCGGTTGAGCTTCACCGCGTCCAGGCCGGCCCGCAGCTTCTCGCCGATCTTGCCCTTGACCTCGTCGGCGTGCTCCACCAACTCGGCGAAGGAGCCGTACTGGGCGATCCACTTGGCAGCGGTCTTCTCGCCCACCCCGGGGATGCCGGGCAGATTGTCGGACGGGTCCCCGCGCAGTGCCGCCAGGTCGGGGTACTGGGCCGGAGTGACTCCGTACTTCTCGAACACCTTGTCGGGGGTGTAGCGGGTCATCTCGGAGACGCCCTTGGTCGGATAGAGGACCGTGACGTCCTCGGTGACCAGCTGCAGGGCGTCGCGGTCGCCGGTGAGGATCAGTACCTCGAAACCGTCGGCGGCGGCCCGGGTCGCCAGCGTGGCGATGATGTCGTCGGCCTCGAACTCGGCCAGCCGCAGATGCGGCACCTTCATCGCGTCCAGCAGTTCGCTCACCAGCTCGACCTGGCCGCGGAACTCCTCCGGGGAGGCCGAACGGGTCGCCTTGTACTCGGGGTAGATGCCGGCCCTGAAGGTCTTCCTGGACACGTCGAAGGCCACCGCGAAGTGCGTCGGCGCCTCGTCGCGGAGGATGTTCGCGAGCATCGACGCGAAGCCGTACACCGCGTTGGTGGGCTGCCCGGTGGAGGTTGCGAAGTTCTCCGCGGGGAAGGCGTAGAAGGCCCGGTACGCCATGGAGTGGCCGTCGAGCAGCAGCAGCCTGGGCCGGGCCGCCCTGTCCCCCGCCTTGCCGTTGCTTCCGGTCGTGCTCGCCATCTGTGCCACCACTTCTTCCGTCCGCGCCCCGCTGCCTGCCACTGCCGAACGAAATCCTATGGCCCGCCACTGACACTCCCCCCATCAACGCCGCCGAAGGGAGTCGTACGATCACAGGCAGTCCCGAACAACGACGTCAGGAGCACCATGTCCGAGCGGCACACTGAGCCTGGGGCCGAACTCAAGATCCCGCAGGACGTGATCGACCACTTCGCCAAACTCGGCGTGGACATCAGCACCTTCTCCGGTGGCCACCTCGGCGAGCGCCTCGGCATCAGGATCGTCGAGGCCTCCCCCGACCGGGTCGTCGGCACCATGCCGGTCGAGGGCAACCAGCAGCCGTACGGCCTGCTGCACGGCGGCGCCTCGGCGTCCCTCGCGGAGACCCTGGGCTCGGTCGGCGCGATGCTGCACGCCGGTCCCGGGCGCTACGCCGTCGGCGTCGACCTCAACGCCACCCACCACCGCTCGGCCACCTCCGGACTGGTCACCGGCGTCGCCACCGCCGTCTTCAAGGGCCGCACCGCCGCCACCTACGAGATCGCCATCACCGACGACCAGGGCCGCCGCATCACCAGCTGCCGGCTCACCTGCATGCTCCGCGACACCTGAGCAGCAGCCGTAGATCCGTGCGGGTTTGATCTGCTGCGGCACCGGGCATCGCCCGCCTCGACAAGGGGGTGCGGGCGATGACCGGTGATCGCAAGCGGCCCGAACGGCCCGAGCGGGTCGGCGACGTCGGTCCGCTGGAGGCAGCACACGACGACGCGACCGACCCGGCCGAGCTGCAGATCAGCGACCCCGCCGGCTCCGGCCTCGAACGGCGGCTGAGCGGGTGGTGGCACGGCCTGCCCCGGCCGCTGCGCCGCGGGCTGCTCGCGGCCGCGGCCCTGGCCGCGGCGGGCGGACTCGTCCTGACCGCCGTCGGCGACGCACCACGGCACCGGCCGCAGGCCCAGCCCCAGCAGTCGCGCGCACCCGTCCCCTGGCCCGCGCAGATCACCGACGTGTACTACGCCGGCATGGCCCCCGGCAACGATCCGCGAAGCAGCAGGTTCGCCTTCCTGCTGTCCGTCGTCGACCGGGACTCCCGTCCGGTGACGATCCATCACATCGCGCAGCCGTACGCCGGGCTGTACGTCACGACCGAGGATCCGCTGCCGATCGGCGTCCCACCGGGTGAAACCCGGATCGTGCGGGTACTGGCCGATGTCCGGGACTGCTCCAGGACCCCCGCGCGGGACGAGCTGCCCTACGTCGACGTAACGTTGAGTAACCTGCGCGCAATACAGACGCAAAGCGAAATTCTCGGCGGAAGCTACGGCGACGATCTCAGCCGCGAGATCGACGAACGCTGCGGCCGTACTCCCGCTTCCCTTCCGCCCGTCCCGTCCACCGTGGTGACATCCCCGGGCTGAGCTGGGCGATCATCGGATTCTCGGATTCTCGGCAGGAATTGGAGCGGATTCCCACCCCGAACCATGGTGGCCGGATCGAGCCTCAAGTTTTCCTCAGGTCATAACAAGACCATCACACAGTGCGTGTCTGCTCTGCCGAAGCCCCTGGTGGAGGCTTAGAGTCACGGCCAGTCACCGCGCCATCGGATCGACAGGTCGGGGCCTGCGCGCGGTTCGACCCTCGAACCAGAGGAAAGGACTGATCGTGCGAAACCGTTCGATTCTCATCGTCACCACTCTTGCCGTCACCGGCGCCCTCAGCCTCACCGCGTGCGGATCGCGCGCCAACAGCGGTTCCAGCGCCACTGGAAGTGCCGCTGCCGGGGCCACCACGGTCACCATCGGCGTCGACGCGCCTCTGACCGGTCCGCTCTCGGCTCTGGGTCTCGGCATCCAGAACTCCGTGGACCTGGCGATCAAGACCGCCAACTCCACGCACGAGGTACCCGGCGTCACCTTCAAGATCTCGGCACTGGACGACAAGAAGTCGCCCCAGCAGGGGCAGCAGAACGCCACCGCCCTGGTCGCCGACAGCAATGTCATCGGCGTGGTCGGCCCGCTGAACTCCGGCGTCGCCGTCTCCATGCAGAAGATCTTCGACGAGGCCAACTTGGTCGAGGTCTCGCCCGCGAACACCAACCCGGCCCTGACCCAGGGCCCGAACTGGGCGACCGGCACCAAGGCCCGCCCGTTCAAGTCGTACTTCCGCACCGCCACGACCGACGCCATCCAGGGCCCCTTCGCGGCCCAGTTCGCCTACAGCACCCTCAACAAGAAGAAGGTGTTCCTGGTCGACAACAAGCTGACCTACGGCGTCGGCCTGGTGGCGACCTTCAAGGGCGAGTTCACCAAGCTCGGCGGCACCGTGGTCGGCCAGGACCACGTCACCAGCGGCGCCAACGACTTCTCCTCCACCGTCACCGCCATCAAGAACTCCGGCGCCGACTTCGTCTACTTCGGTGGCGAGTACCCCGACTCGGGCCCGCTCACCAAGCAGCTCAAGGCGGCCGGCGACCACATCCCGCTCATCGGCGGCGACGGCATGTACGACCCGACCTACATCTCGCTCGCCGGAGCGGCGGCCGCCAACGGCGACTACGCCACCTCGGTCGGCGCCCCGGTCGAGACCCTGCCCTCCGCCACCAAGTTCATCGCGGACTACAAGGCGGGCGGCTACTCGCAGCCCTACGCGGCCTACGGCGGCTACTCCTACGACAGCGCCTGGGCGATCATCGAGGCCGTCAAGGCCGTCGCCTCCGCCAACGGCGGCAAGCTCCCCGCCAGCCCGCGCCAGGCCGTCGAGACCGCCATGGGCAGCGTCAGCTTCAGCGGCGTGACCGGCACGGTCTCCTTCGACCAGTACGGCGACGCCACCAACAAGCAGCTCACCGTCTACGGCGTCAAGAACGGCGCCTGGGCCACCGTCAAGACCGGCACCTTCTCCGGCTGACACCCGGTCACTGCCCGCACGACACCACCGCGCGGGGGCGCAGCAGGTCAAGCGCCCCCGCGCGGTGCCGCTTCAGCTCACTTTTCCGGTACCCACGCATCCCGTACTGATCACGCCCATTTCCGGCTCACCCGCCATCCCTGACAACGGAGGCCTGCGGTGCACGAACTGCCGCAAAACCTAGCCAACGGCCTGCTACTCGGCGCAACCTACGGACTCATCGCCGTCGGCTACACGATGGTCTACGGCATCGTCCAGCTCATCAACTTCGCCCACGGCGAGATCTTCATGACCGGGGGCTTCGGCGCCCTCACCGTGTATCTGGGCCTCGGCTCGGGCACATCCATGTGGATCGCACTCCCCCTGATGCTCCTCGGCGGCATCATCACCGCCACGGTCATCGCCATTCTCGCCGAGCGCTTCGCCTACCGGCCGCTGCGCAGCGCACCGCGCCTGGCACCGTTGATCACCGCGATCGGGCTCTCCATCACGCTGCAACAACTCGTCTGGGGCTTCTACCCCAAGGCGAAGTCGCCCCGGGTCTTCCCCTCGCTCCCGGGCGGCCCCTACCACCTGGGCTCCGTCACCTTCCAGTCGGCGGACATCTTCGTCGTGGTCGCGGCCGTGGCCTCGATGCTCTTCCTCGCCTACTTCGTCCAGCGGACCCGCACCGGCCGGGCCATGCAGGCCACCGCGCAGGACCCGGACACCGCCAAGCTGATGGGCATCGACACCGACCGCGTCATCGTCATCGCCTTCATCCTCGGCGCCACCTTCGCCGCCGTCGCGGGCGTCGCCCACGGGCTGCGCTACGGCCAGGTCTCCTTCGACATGGGCTTCGTCGCCGGCCTCAAGGCCTTCACCGCCGCCGTCCTCGGCGGCATCGGCAACATCTACGGCGCCATGCTCGGCGGCGTCGTGCTCGGCGTCGCCGAATCGCTCGCCGCCGGCTACATAGAGAAGATCCCCGGCATGAGCCAGTTCGGCGGCGGCGCCTGGCAGGACGTCTGGGCCTTCGTCATCCTCATCCTCGTGCTCATGGTCAGACCACAGGGCCTACTGGGCGAACGCGTCGCGGACAGGGCGTGAACGACATGACCGACACCATCAACCCCCAGCAGACCCCGGCCCGGCGTCCCGCGCTGCCGCTGCCCGAAACCGCGGCCCGCGGCCTGACCGCCGTCGGCGGACTGGCCACCGCCGCCTCCGCCTTCCTCGCCTGGACCTTCAGCTCCAGCTTCCCCGGCGACCTCACCGTCAACGGGTACCCCGGCGGCCTGCAGTGGGTCACCCTCGCCGCCGGCCTCCTGGTGCTGCTCTTCGCGCTGAGCGGCTACCGCGTCCCCGGGCTGCGCTGGCTCTCACCCGGCGGCGCCGACGGCGCCACCGTCATCGTCGCCGTCGGCGCCCTGGCGACCACCTGGTTCACCCTCATCGCCATCGCGGACGAACTCGGCGGCCTCGCCAACCTCGCCAGCGGCGGCTGGGTCGCGGGCATCGCCTCCCTGGTCACCCTCCTCGGCGCCCTGGGCCTGCCCCGCGACGGCGTGCCCGCCGACGGGGACAACCCGCTCAAGCGCGTCCTCGGCTACCCGGGCAAGCGCCCCGACCTCAAAGCCGCGCCCGCACTGCCCACCGCAGTCGAACTGCTGATCATCGCCGTGGCCCTCGCTCTCGGCCTCGGCATCTTCACCTTCGGCATCGACACCAGCTACGGCGAGCTCTTCGGCGGCTTCCTCATCGCCGCAGTCTTCGCCGCATGGGCGCTCAGCCGCTCCGGAGCACTCGGCCGGCTAAGCGACCTCACCGGCAGGCACCGCGTCTTCAGCGCCGTCGGCGCCTTCGTCGCCGCCGCGATCTTCCCCTTCACCCAGAACAGCGACGCCAACGCGTCCATCGGCGTCAACCTGCTGATCTTCGGCGCCACCGCCCTCGGCCTCAACGTCGTCGTCGGCCTCACCGGACTGCTCGACCTCGGCTACGTCGCCTTCCTCGGCGTCGGCGCCTACACCGGAGCCCTGGTCTCCGGCGCCGCCACATCGTCGCTGCACGTCACCTTCCCGTTCTGGGCAGCGGCGATCACCGGCGCGGCGGTGTCCGGGATCTTCGGCGTCATCCTCGGCGCCCCCACCCTGCGGGTCCGCGGCGACTACCTCGCCATCGTCACCCTCGGCTTCGGTGAGATCTTCCGCATCGTCGTCAACAACCTCGACGGCGTCTCCGGCCCCAACGTCACCGGCGGCCCCAACGGCATCCCCAACATCCCCGACCTGAGCATCTTCGGCTTCAACCTCGGGAACGCGCACACCATCGGCGGCATCACCCTGGGCCGGTTCGCCAACTACTTCGAGCTGATGCTGGTCTTCATCGCCATCATCGTGCTGGTCTTCAGCCGCTCCAGCAGCTCCCGCATCGGCCGGGCCTGGGTCGCCATCCGCGAGGACGAGACCGCGGCCACCGCCATGGGCATCAACGCCTTCCGCTTCAAGCTGCTCGCCTTCGCCCTCGGCGCCACCCTGGCCGGCCTCGCCGGAACCGTCATGGCACACGTCGGCTTCAGCGTCGTCCCCGACCCCTTCGTCTTCGCCGGACCCGTCCCGCCGAACTCCGCCTTCCTGCTCGCCGCCGTCGTCATCGGCGGCATGGGCACCGTCACCGGCCCCCTCATCGGCGCCGCACTCTTCTACCTCCTCCAGGCGAAGCTGCAGTTCCTGCAGAGCTACCAGCTGCTGCTCTTCGGCATCGCCCTGATCCTGTTCATGCGCTTCAGGCCCGAGGGCCTCATCGCCAACAAGCAGCGCCAGCTGGAGTTCCACGAGGACGAGACCCCATCCGCCGCCGAACTCAGCACCGCAGGGGCGTGAACCAGATGACCGACATCACCATCGCACCCGGCACTGACAGCACTCCCGCGCCCGGTACCCCGCTGCTGGAAGCGCGCGGCGTCATCATGCGCTTCGGGGGACTCACCGCCGTCAACAACGTCGACCTGACGGTCAACACCGGTGAGATCATCGGTCTGATCGGCCCCAACGGGGCCGGCAAGACCACCTTCTTCAACTGCCTGACCGGCCTGTACATCCCGACCGAAGGACAGGTCACCTACAAGGGCACGGTGCTGCCGCCCAAACCCTTCAAGGTCACCCAGGCGGGGATGGCCCGCACCTTCCAGAACATCCGGCTGTTCCACAACATGACGGTTCTGGAGAACGTCCTCGTCGGCCGCCACACCCGCACCAAGGAAGGCATCATCTCCGCCATCCTGCGCGGGCCCGGCTACCGCCGCGAGGAGGCCGACTCCCGCGAGAAGGCCATGGCCCTGCTCGAGTTCACCGGCCTCGCCCGCAAGGCCGGCCACCTCGCCCGCAACCTCCCCTACGGCGAGCAGCGCAAGCTCGAGATCGCCCGCGCCCTCGCCAGCGAACCCGGCCTGCTGCTGCTGGACGAACCCACGGCGGGGATGAACCCGCAGGAGACCCGGGCGACCGAGGAGCTGGTCTTCGCGATCCGCGACCGCGGCATCGCCGTGCTCGTCATCGAGCACGACATGCGGTTCATCTTCAACCTCTGCGACCGCGTCGCCGTCCTGGTCCAGGGCTCGAAGCTGGTCGAGGGGACGTCGGAGGTGGTCCAGGCCGACGAACGCGTCATCGCGGCGTACCTGGGCACTCCGTACGAGGCGGCCCCGGAGGCCGGCACCGCCGGCGAGGCCGCGCCTGACGCACTGTCTGACACGACCACCCCCGATGCCACTCCCGAGGAGGACCAGTGACCGCCCTGCTCGAGGTCGAAGACCTCCGTGTGGCCTACGGCAAGATCGAGGCGGTCAAGGGCATCTCCTTCACCGTCGAAGCCGGACAGGTCGTCACCCTGATCGGCACCAACGGCGCCGGCAAGACCACCACCCTGCGCACCCTCTCCGGCCTGCTCAAGCCCATCGGCGGCAGCATCCGGTTCAACGGGCAGCCGCTGGGCTCCGTCCCCGCACACAAGATCGTGTCGCTGGGCCTGGCCCACTCGCCGGAAGGCCGGCACATCTTCCCCCGGATGACCATCGAGGAGAACCTCCTCCTCGGCGCCTTCCTGCGGAAGGACCAGGACGGCATCCAGACCGACGTCCAGCGCGCCTACGACCTGTTCCCCATCCTCGGCGAGCGCAGAAAGCAGGCGGCGGGGACGCTCTCCGGCGGGGAGCAGCAGATGCTCGCGATGGGACGCGCCCTGATGTCCCAGCCCAAGCTGCTGATGCTGGACGAGCCGTCCATGGGGCTCTCGCCCATCATGATGCAGAAGATCATGTCCACCATCGTCGAGCTCCGGAACCAGGGCACCACCATCCTGCTCGTCGAGCAGAACGCCCAGGCCGCCCTGTCGTTGGCCGACACCGGCCACGTGATGGAGGTCGGCCGCATCGTCCTCTCAGGGACGGGCTCCGACCTGCTGACGGACGAGTCCGTGCGAAAGGCCTACCTCGGCGAGGACTGAGCCCGGCCGGGCTGCAGACGAATGCCGTTGCGGGTGAGGGGCGTCGCCCCGTACCTGCAACGGCATTCGCCGTACCGCGACCATTCCCGCCGTCTCCGGGGCTCCGCCCCGAAAGCAGCAACAAGCGGGAGGGCGCAGGGCCCGGCCCCGGCGCGAAGCGGCGCGCGTGCGCCGACGGTGAGGCTCAGGCCTCCGAGGTCGGCTCCGGCGGGGCTGCAGGGGCCTTCTTCTTGGCGTCCTGGGCGGCGCCCTCCTCGATGACCGCCTCGGCGACCGCCTTCATGGTCATCCGGCGGTCCATGGAGGTCTTCTGGATCCAGCGGAAGGCGGCAGGCTCGGACAGGCCGAACTTGGTCTGCAGGACGCTCTTGGCGCGGTCCACGAGCTTGCGGGTGTCCAGGCGGAGGCTGAGGTCGGCGATCTCCTCCTCCAGCGCGCGCATCTCGCTGTAGCGGGAGACGGCCATCTCGATGGCCGGGACGAGGTCGCTCTTGTTGAACGGCTTGACGATATAGGCCATGGCGCCGGCGTCGCGCGCCCGGTCCACCAGCTCGCGCTGGGAGAACGCGGTCAGCATCAGGGTCGGCGCGATGTGCGCCTCGTGGATCTGCTCGGCGGCGGAGAGGCCGTCCAGAATCGGCATCTTCACATCGAGGATCACCAGGTCGGGCCGGAGCTCGGTCGCGAGCTTCACCGCCTCGGCACCGTCCCCGGCCTCGCCGACCACGGTGTAGCCCTCCTCCTCGAGCATCTCCTTGAGGTCGAGACGGATCAATGCCTCGTCCTCAGCGATGACCACACGGGTCGTCGTCGGCGGGACATGCTGCTCGTGCTGCTCGTCGGCGGCGGTCACGGTGCTCCTCGTTGACGCGGGGGTACGTGCAAGAGCCTACCCAGACACGGTATGTTTGAGGCGCTGAGGGGGGCGTTGAACCTTCGAATTGTAGCTGGCCCTGGTACACCAACCGGCAGAGTGAGCGGTCTCAAACACCGTACAGTGTGGGTTCGAATCCCACCCAGGGCACTTTTCATTGGATTCCAAGGTCAGCGTACGGTTGGGAAGTTTGCCGCCACGGTGCGTCCTGCAGTGGCATCTCACCATATGGTCAATCGCCCAATCCGGTGATCGATGCGGCGCGCCATTGACGCAGTTCACGCAAACGAATGGCTGATCGGGGATCGGCCGCCGTCACGAACTACCAGCGTCGATGGTGGAGCCATGAACTGGCCACTTGAGACGCGTCGGCAGGTCCTCGCCGCCTGCCGCAATGGCATCCCCTACCCCGAATCAGCTGAGACTTTCGGGGTCCCGCGCGGCACCATCGCCTACTGGGTCCACCTGGATCGCGCCCAACGAGGCGAGCCGGCGCCGCCACGCCCGTCCTCATGCCCGCTCTGCGACGGCCTGCCGATCGACCGCGCCAGCTACAGCTATCTCCTCGGCCTGTACCTCGGCGACGGCCACATCATCTCGAAGCGGAAGCAGCACCATCTCTCGATCTACTGCTGCGACGGCTGGCCAGGGGTGTTGGACGAGGTGGAATCCGCGATGCTCGCAGTCATGCCGGCCTACCGCATCGGACGTCACCAGAAGCCGGGGTGCACCGAGGTGAAGTCGTACTGCATGCACTGGAAGTGCCTGTTCCCGCAGCACGGGCCGGGCATGAAGCACGCCCGCCGCATCGCGCTCCACTCATGGCAGCAACAGCTCGTAGCTGAGCAGCCCTGGCCGCTCATCCGCGGGCTCATCCACTCCGACGGCTGTCGTGTCGTCAACTGGACCACGACAAGACTGGCCGACGGCAGCACCAAGCGCTACGAGTACCCCCGGTACATCTTCACCAACAAGTCCGATGACGTGCGCCGTATCTACAGCACCGCTCTCGACTCCGTCGGCGTCGAGTGGCGCGTCTCCAAACGCGGTCCGGATCCGTACCACGTCTCCGTCGCCCGGAGGGCGTCCGTTGCGTTGATGGATGCGCACATCGGTGCCAAGTACTGACCCCGCGCACGGGAATGCATCGCGCTTCTTCTGGGCATAGAGATGACGATCGTTCAATAGCCGTACCCCCACCGGAGGTCCGTCGCGGAGTCATTCCTCAAGTAATGCTCAAATTCTCGAATTTGATCACGCTCCACCCACCCTACCCGCTACATACGGCTGCCATCAGGCATGATATCCGTCGCTCCACTCCGACCCCGAGCCGGTGATTCTCCTGGGGGTCAGGTGTGAAGAGACCCAGAAGAACGCGTGTATTCAGCATCGCCATCTATGCATGAGCGCAATCTGCACCTAATCTGGGGCAACTCTCCGACTTGCATCGGACGCACTGTCGCACGTCTTGACCTGCCCGCTATATCGAGAGGTGGCGCCCTATGGCACCCACTGATCTGTTGTTCAAATCCCCTGACACCGGTGACCGCTCGCTGCGGCGGGAGATCGGCCTCATCGGTCTGATGTGGGCATCCGTCGGGTCGATCATCGGTTCGGGGTGGCTGTTCGGGGCCAAGGAGGCCGTTGTGGTCGCCGGGCCTGCGGCGATCATCTCCTGGGGGATCGGCGCGGTCGCGATCATCCTGCTGGCGCTGGTCCACGCCGAGCTGGGCGGGATGTTCCCGGTGGCCGGCGGTACCGCGCGGTACCCGCACTACACCTTCGGCGGCCTCGCCGGGATGTCGTTCGGCTGGTTCTCCTGGCTGCAGGCGGCCACGGTCGCGCCGATCGAGGTCGAGGCCATGATCGGGTACTCCCAGCACTGGTCCTGGGCGTCCGGCTTCCAGCACCCCAACGGGACCCTCACCGCATCCGGGTTCATCATCGCCGTCGTACTGATGGCGGTCTTCGTCGCGGTGAACTTCCTCGGGGTGCGCCTGCTCGCCCACACCAACAGTGCGGCGACCTGGTGGAAGATCGCGATCCCTCTCCTCGCGATCTTCGTCCTGGCCATCACGCACTTCCACGGCGGCAACTTCACCTCGCAGGGCTTCGCACCGTTCGGCGCCAAGGGCGTCCTCGCCGCGATCAGCACCAGCGGCATCATCTTCGCGCTGCTCGGCTTCGAGCAGGCGATCCAGCTCTCCGGTGAGAGCCGCAACCCCAAGAAGGACATCCCGCGCGCCGTCCTCGGCTCGGTGGCGATCGGCGCGCTGATCTACATGCTGCTGCAGATCGTCTACATCGGCGCACTACCCGGCTCCTCCTTCGTGCACGGCTGGGCGACCCTCGCCTACACCGGGATCAGCGGTCCGTTCGCCGGCCTAGCCACGGTGATCGGCCTGGGCTGGCTGGCCTGGATCCTCTACCTCGACGCGATCATCTCCCCGGCCGGCACCGGCCTGATCTACACCACCTCGACCTCCCGCATCTCGTACGGGCTGAGCCGCAACGGCTACGCCCCGCAGCTGTTCGAGGCGACCGACAAGCGCGGCGTGCCGTGGTTCGGGCTGATCATCTCCTTCGTCACCGGCGTGATCTGCTTCCTGCCGTTCCCCAGCTGGCAGCAGCTGGTCAGCTTCATCACCTCCGCCAGCGTGCTGATGTACGCGGGCGCTCCGCTCGCCTACGGCGTGCTGCGCAAGCAACTCCCCGACCGGGAGCGCCCGTACCGTCTCCCCGCCGGGCAGGTCATCGCACCGCTGTCGTTCGTGATCGCCAGCCTGATCATCTACTGGGCCGGCTGGGCCACGCTCTGGCGGCTCGGGGTGGCCATCATCCTGGGCTACCTGCTCCTGGGCTCCTACGCCTGGTACGCCCGCGCCAAGAACCTGCCGAACGCCCCGCAGCTGGACTGGAAGGCCGCGCAGTGGCTGCCGGTCTACCTGGTCGGGATCGGCATCATCTCCTGGCAGGGCGGCTTCGGCGTCGGCGCCGAGGGCCACATCCACCTCTGGTGGGACATGGGCATCATCGCGGTGTTCTCGCTGGCGGTGTACTACTGGGCGCTGGCCGTAGGCCTGAAGCGCGAGGCCATCGAGCGCAACATCGACGAGGTTGCCGTCGTCGACGAGGGCGGCCACTAACCCAACTAGCTGACGAATAGTCAGCACGCGCAGCGGGCCCGGTCGATGAGGAGTGATCCCATCGACCGGGCCCGCTGCCGTCCACCTCGTCGTCGTGCGGCTCCGCGCGACGGTTCAGTTGGCCGTGCCCAAGTAGTCGTCCTCGCCCACGTGGTGGACCCGGACGAGGTTGGTGGAGCCCGCCAGCCCGGGCGGGGAGCCGGCGGTGATGACGACGATGTCGCCGGGCTCGCAACGGCCGATGGCCAGCAGGGCGTTGTCGACCTGGGCGACCATCTCGTCGGTGGTCTCCACCAGCGGG
Source organism: Streptomyces sp. 846.5 (assembly GCF_004365705.1). Lineage (NCBI taxonomy): Bacteria > Bacillati > Actinomycetota > Actinomycetes > Kitasatosporales > Streptomycetaceae > Streptomyces > Streptomyces sp. 846.5. The sequence continues at coordinate 573,842 of NZ_SOBN01000003.1, read as the reverse complement.
CCCATGAAGGTCTCCACCCCCCAGCTCAGCGACAACTGGCTGCGCACCGCCGGCTCATAGGTGAACGCGAGCACCGGGATCGGCGAGCGGTAGCGCGACAGTCGCCTGGCCGTGTCGCCGGACTGGGTGAAGGCGACCAGGTACTTGGCGCCCAGGAAGTCGCCGATCTCGGCGGCCGCGCGGGCGACGGCGCCGCCCTGGGTGCGTGGCTTGTTGTTCTCGGTGAGCGGCGGCAGCCCGGCCTCGATGATGTCCTCCTCGGCCGCACAGACGATGCGGGCCATGGTGCGGACGGTCTCGGTGGGGTACTTGCCGACGCTGGTCTCACCGGAGAGCATCACCGCGTCGGCGCCGTCGAGGACGGCGTTGGCGACGTCGGAGGCCTCGGCGCGGGTGGGACGCGACGCGCTGATCATGGAGTCGAGCATCTGCGTGGCGACGATGACCGGCTTGGCGTTGCGACGGCAGAGCTTGATCGCGCGCTTCTGGACCAGCGGGACCTGCTCCAGCGGCATCTCGACGCCGAGGTCGCCGCGGGCGACCATGACGCCGTCGAAGGCGTTGACGATGCCTTCGAGGTTGTCGACCGCCTGGGGCTTCTCGACCTTGGCGATGACCGGGACAAAACGTCCCTCCTCACGCATGATCGCGTGGACGTCGGCGATGTCGGCGGCGCTGCGGACGAAGGAGAGCGCGACGATGTCGGCTCCGATACGGAGTCCCCAGCGCAGGTCGGCGACGTCCTTGTCGCTGAGCGCGGGGACACTGACGGCCACTCCCGGCAGGTTGAGGCCCTTGTGGTCGGAGACCATGCCGCCCTCGACCACGGTGCAGCGGACCCGGGGTCCGTCCACCGCGACCACGTCCATGGCGACGCGGCCGTCGTCGATGAGGATGCGTTCGCCCGGGGTGACGTCGGTGGACAGGCCCTTGTAGGTGGTGCCGCAGCCGTTGCGGTCCCCGGGGTGCTCCTCGGTGGTGATGGTGAACTCGTCACCGCGCTCCAGGAGGACCGGACCCTCCGCGAATGTTTCCAACCTGATCTTGGGGCCCTGGAGGTCGACGAGGATGCCGACGCTGCGGCCGGTCTCGTCGGCGGCCTTGCGGACCCGGCGGTAGCGTTCCTCGTGCTCGGCGTAGGAGCCGTGGCTGAGATTGAAGCGGGCCACGTCCATACCGGCGTCGACCAGGGTCTTGATCTGGTCGTACGAGTCGGTGGCGGGCCCTAGAGTACAGACGATTTTTGCTCGGCGCATAACACCGAGCGTAGGTCTTACCGGCGAGTAGTGAAGAAGCCCTCATGGAGCGTCAGATGTCGTGCGGATGACGGCTCCTTGAACAATTCGCAGCGTTCCCACCTGCATACGAGAGGTGAACACCGGCGGAACTCTGGGAGCTGTTTCCGCCCGGGGTATCGGGCGGGTGTCCGGCATGCCTAGCATCGGCGTCGAGACGCAGGTCGGAGTGGTTGTCAGGTTGTGGGGTGCGTGGTGCGGAGGCCGACGGGGACGTTGGGGTCGGTGGGATCGTTGGGATCGTTCCGACCCTGGCTGATAGCCGGGACGGCGGTCGCCCTCGCGGCCGTCAGCGGGTGCGGTGGCTCCGCGCCGAAGCGGGGCGCCGCCGCGGACGCCGATTATCCCGGCCTGCCGCACACCACCGTGCAGGTGTCGCCGGGGAGCTGCGGGACAGGGTGGACCAAGCCGCAGGCGGGTCTGCAGGTCTTCGAGGTGTCCAACACCGGCAGCACCCCCGCGGACGCCTATCTGAAGAATCCGTCCACGGGCGCGGTCATGGGCGAGATCGAGGGTCTCGGCCCCGGCACCTCCCGCCCGATGCTGGTGCGACTGACGGCCGGGAAGTACGCGTTCTCCTGTCTGCCGCAGGACACCGACACCATCACCGGCCCCACCGTGGTGGTCTCCGGTGGCGACGGGGCGAGCACCCCGGCCGTGGTCCCGGTGACCCAGCAGGACCTGATCCCGCCGACGCTGGCCTACCAGAAGTGGGTGGCCACCCAACTCCCGGCACTGATCACCGCGGTGCAGGCGGTGCAAGCCACAGTCGACAGCGGTGACACCGCCGCCGCCGAGCGGGCCTGGCTCCCGGCGCATCTGGACTACGAGCGCCTCGGCGCCGCGTACGGGACCTTCGGCGACCTGGACGGCAGCATCAACGGCACCACCAAGGGCCTGCCGGGCGGGCTGACCGACCCCGGCTTCACCGGGTTCCACCGGCTGGAGTACGGCCTGTGGCACGGCCAGTCGGCGGCCTCGCTGCGCCCGGTCGCGGCGCAGCTGACCAAGGACGTCGAGCAGTTGAAGCCGGACTGGGCCAAGGCGCAGATGGATCCGCTGGCGCTGGGGCTGCGGGCGCACGAGATCGTGGAGAACACCATCCAGTTCGAGCTGACGGCGCGGACCGACTACGGCAGCGGTTCGAATCTGGCGACGGCGCAGGCGAATCTGCAGGGTACGGCGGAGTCGTTGGCGCTGCTGCGGCCGCTGCTGGTGACCCGGATGCCGTCGCTGCCGGCGATCGACGCGGCGATGAAGACAGCGTCGGACGAGCTGTCGGCGCTGGGCCCGGTACCGCTGTCGAAGCTGTCGACGGCGCAGCGCGAGCAGCTGAATGCGGTGTTCGGCGGGTTGGTGACGGAGTTGGCGCCGGTGGCGGCTGTGTGCGATGTGCGGAGGTCGTCGTGATGGGCGGGTCGGGGCAGGTGGACCGGCGGTCGGTGCTCAGGGGCGCGGTCGCGGCGGGGGCGGCGGGCGCCGCCGCGGTGGGGCTGTCGGGGGCTGCGGCGTCGTCCTCGGCCGCCCCCGCCGCGCCGACCGAGCCGGCGGACGGCGTCTACCCCTTCCACGGGGTTCATCAGAGCGGAGTGCTGACGCCCAAGCAACGCTGTGCCGCCTTTGTGGCGTTCGATGTGACGGCGAAGGACCGGGCCGGCCTGTCGGCGCTGCTGGCGACGCTGACCCAGCGGGTCCGGTTCCTGATGGCGGGCGGGATACCGGAGCCGCTCGGCATCAGTGCCCCGCCCTCGGATTCGGGTGTGCTGGGCCCGGTGGTGCCCGCGGACGGTCTTACGGTGACGCTGGCGGTGGGGTCGTCGCTGTTCGACGGCCGGTTCGGGCTGTCGGCGCGCAAGCCGAAGCGACTGCGCCCGATGGAGTCCTTCCCGGACGACGACCTCGACGCGGCCTGGTGCCAGGGCGATCTGCTGCTGCAGCTGGGGGCGGACAACGCGGACACGGTGGCGCACGCCCTGCGCGACCTGGCCCAGTACACCCGCGGGGCGATGCAGGTGCGCTGGCGGATCGACGGCTTCTCGTCGCCGCCGCGGCCGACGGGCACGCCGCGCAATCTGCTGGGCTTCCGGGACGGTACTGCGAACCCGGACGTGGCCGACGCCCGGACCATGGACCAGGTGGTGTGGGTGGGCGCCGCCCAGGGCGAGCCGGCCTGGGCGCAGGGCGGCTCGTATCTGGCGGTGCGGCTGATCAGGATGCTGGTGGAGTTCTGGGACCGGGTGTCGTTGAACGAGCAGGAGCGGATGTTCGGCCGGGCGAAGGTCTCCGGGGCTCCGCTGGACGGCCGGGTGGAGACGGACGCGCCCCGCTATTCGGCGGATCCGACGGGTGACGTGATCCCGATGGACAGCCATATGCGGTTGGCGAATCCGCGTACGGCGGGTTCGGACGCGCTGCGGATGCTGCGCCGCGGATTCAACTACGACCGGGGTACGGACAGCAACGGCAATCTGGACATGGGGCTGGTGTTCTGCTCGTTCCAGCAGGATCTGGACCGTCAGTTCGTGGCTGTGCAGAAGAAGTTGGCGGGTGAGCCGCTGGTGGACTACATCACGCCGTTCGGCGGCGGGTACTTCTTCGTGCTGCCCGGGGTGCGTGATGCGAACGACACCTTCGGTAGCGAACTGATGCGCTGAAAGGGCTGTCACCCGTGTGCGTTCCTGTGGATACTGTTGCGGTCTACGCGCACTGACTCACCGTCTTCTCATGTCGCGTTCATACTCCGGTCATCTCCGGTCACGCAGCCGGACGTGCGTGCGGCGGAGGATGCGTGGCGAACGGACTCGGCCTTGACTTCATGTTCTGTGTGTCCTGCGGAGGGACTGGTTATGGCGATAGTGGCTGGTGGCAGGAGGGGCGCCCGTTGGGCGGCCCTCACGGGTGCGGCGGCGCTGGTGGTCGCGGCGGGGACCTCTCCGGCATGGGCAGGGAGCGTCAGCAGCAACCACGGGCAGGGCGGCGGTCCGACCCATGTGTCGACAACGACCCCGGTCAAGCACCTGGTTGTGATCTATGACGAGAACGTCTCCTTCGACCACTACTTCGGTACGTACCCGAAGGCGGCGAACACGGACGGCACGACGTTCACAGCGTCGAAGAAGACTCCCAAGAAGATCAACAACCTGACCAACTCGGGTCTGCTGACGACCAACCCGAACCTGTACGCGCCGCAGCGGCTCAGCTCCGCGCAGGCTATGACGTGCGACCAGAACCACAACTACGGCCCGGAGCAGCTGGCCTACAACGGCGGCCTGGCCAACCTCTTCGTCCAGAAGACGGACCACGACACCTGCTCCGGCGGCCTCTACGCGGCGCCCGGTCTGGGCATGGACTACTACGACGGCAACACCACCACCGCGCTGTGGAACTACGCGCAGAACTACACCATGAGCGACAACTCGTACAGCAACACCTACGGTCCCTCGACCCCGGGTGCGCTGAACCTGATCGCCGGTCAGACCCACGGTGTGATCTCGGTGAGTGGGACCGGCAGCACCACCAACCCGGTGCAGACCTCGACCCCGGACACCTACGCGGTGCACTCGCCGAACGCCCAGGGCGTGGGCACGATCATCGGTGACCCGGACCCGGCGTACGACGACTGCTCGGGCGGCGACCACACCAGCACCAACGCGCTGGCGGAGATGACCGGCACCAACGTCGGTGACCTGCTGAACAAGAAGAACGTCACCTGGGGCTGGTTCCAGGGCGGCTTCACCCCGAGCACCGCCTACACCGGTGCGGCCGGCACCTACGCCGCCTGCAAGGGCACCACCCACACCAACCTCGGCGGCGCCGCGGTCGAGGACTACAGCCCGCACCACAACCCGTTCGCGTACTACGCCTCGACGTCCAACCCGCACCACACGCTGCCGGCCAGCCTCAACGAGATCGGCCACAACGGGCAGGCGAACCACAACTACGACCTGTCGTACTTCGACCAGGCCGTGGCCGCGGACAAGCTGCCCGCGGTGAGCTTCCTCAAGGCGGCCGAGTATCAGGACGGCCACGCGGGCTACTCCGACCCGACCGACGAGCAGAACTTCCTCGTCAAGGAGATCAACGCGCTGCAGAAGTCGCCGGAGTGGTCCTCGACCGCGGTCGTGATCGCCTACGACGACTCGGACGGCTGGTACGACCACGTCTACCACACGCCGACCAACGGCTCGGCGGACCCGGCGCAGGACGCCGCGGCGTGCACGGCTGCCGCTGCCGCCACGAAGACCGCTCCGCTGGGCGGGTACGCGGACCGCTGCGGGCCTGGCCCGCGTCAGCCGCTGCTGGTGATCTCGCCCTACGCGAAGACCAACCACATCGACCACACCTTCACCACGCAGGCTTCGGTCACCAGGTTCATCGAGGACAACTGGAAGACCGGCCGGCTCGGCGACGCGTCCTTCGACGCCAAGGCGGGGTCGCTGAACTCGGCGTTCGACTTCTGGGACCCGAACAACAAGCAGGTGCTGCTGAACGCGAACGGGTCGGTGGCATCGGTTACGCCGATTCGCTGCCGCGATGACAGCGACACGGTGACGAGCTTTGCCGTGAGCAACGTGGCTGCATCCACCTCGACGGGGGCCGGGAACTCGGCGCTGGTGTCGGCGGGGCTCGGCGCTGCGGCGCTGGCTGCGGTGGGCACCGGGTTCACCGTCTCGCGGCGGAACCGGAAGCAGCGGGCGGCGCAGGTCTGATCCGGACCTGAACCGTCCGGGGGGTGGCTGTTCGCGCAGTTCCCCGCGCCCCTGGGGGTAACAACACGGCGGCACCTGCCTCTCTACCTTGGTCGGGGACGAGAGGCAGGTGCCTTTGTTGTTCTCCGCGTGCGATCCGGCGGCGCTGGCGGGGACGCGGTGGAGCAGATCCCGGGGGGTGTGGCTTCCGGGACCACCGGGGCGACTCCAGATTGAGCCGCCCCGGAATTCCTTGGGACCGTCAGACGGTGACCGGGCGGTCCGTGGGGCGGATCGGGGCCGGCAGGGTGGACGGGCGGCCCGAGAGGTAGCTGTCGACCGCCTTGGCGGCGGAGCGGCCCTCGGCGATGGCCCAGACGATCAGCGACTGGCCGCGGCCCGCGTCGCCGGCCACGAAGACGCCGTCGACGTTGGTGGCGAACTTGCCGTCGCGGCCCACGTTGCCGCGGGCGTCCAGGTCGACGCCGAGCTGCTCGACCAGGCCGTTCTGGACGTCGGTGCCGGTGAAGCCCATGGCGAGGGTGACCAGCTGGGCCGGGATGGAGCGCTCGGTGCCCGGGACGGGCTCGAACCGGCCGGCCTTGAACTCGACCTCGACCAGGTGCAGTTCCTGGACGTTGCCGTCCTCGTCGCCGGTGAAGTGGGTGGTGTTGACCGCGTAGACACGCTCGCCGCCCTCTTCGTGGGCGGAGGTGACCTTGTAGGTCATCGGCATGGTCGGCCAGGGCTGGTTGGCCGGGCGGTCGTCGCTGGGGCGGGGCATGATCTCCAGCTGGGTGACCGAGGCCGCGCCCTGCCGCAGCGCGGTGCCGAGGCAGTCCGCGCCGGTGTCGCCGCCGCCGATGACGATGACGTGCTTGCCCTTGGCGCTGATCGGGGAGTCGACGTAGTCGCCCTCCTGCACCTTGTTGGACAGCGGCAGGTACTCCATCGCCTGGTGGATGCCGTTGAGCTCGCGGCCGGGGACGGGCAGGTCGCGAGCGGTGGTGGCGCCGGCGGCGACGACGACCGCGTCGAAGCGCTCGCGCAGCTGGCGGCCGGTGACGTCGACGCCGACCTCGACGCCGGTGCGGAACCGGGTGCCTTCGGCGCGCATCTGCTCGACGCGCCGGTTGACGTGCCGCTTCTCCATCTTGAACTCGGGGATGCCGTAGCGCAGCAGGCCGCCGATGCGGTCGGCGCGCTCGTACACGACCACGGTGTGGCCGGCCCGGGTGAGCTGCTGGGCTGCGGCGAGTCCGGCCGGGCCGGAGCCGACGACGGCGACGGTCTTGCCGGAGAGGCGCTCGGGCGGCTGCGGGGCGACGCCGCCGTTGTCCCACGCCTTGTCGATGATGGTGACCTCGACGTTCTTGATGGTCACCGGGTCCTGGTTGATGCCCAGGACGCAGGCCGACTCGCAGGGCGCGGGGCACAGCCGCCCGGTGAACTCCGGGAAGTTGTTGGTGGCGTGCAGGCGCTCGATGGCGCCGTTCCAGTCGTCCCGGTAGGCCAGGTCGTTCCACTCGGGGATGAGGTTCCCCAGCGGACAGCCGTTGTGGCAGAACGGGATGCCGCAGTCCATGCAGCGGCCGGCCTGCTTGGTGATGATGGGCAGGAGGCTGCGTTCGACGTAGACCTCGTTCCAGTCCTTGATGCGGACGTCGACGGGGCGGCGCTCGGCGAGTTGCTTGGGCGTGGTGAGGAAGCCCTTGGGGTCAGCCACGGTTGGCAGCCTCCATCATCTTCGCGGTGGTCGCGGACTCGGAGAGCCCGTCTCGCTCGGCGGCATCCTTGGCGGCGAGCACGGCCTTGTAGTCACGGGGCATGATCTTGGAGAAGCGGGAGACGCCGCCGCCCCAGTCGGCGAGGAGTTCGGCGGCCACGGTGGAGCCGGTCTCCTCGTAGTGCTGCTGGACGGTGTCCCGCAGCCATTCGCGGTCGGCCGCGTCGGGGGCCTCGATGCCCACCATGCCGGTGTTGACGTTGTTGGGTCGCATGTCCAGGACGTAGGCGATACCGCCGGACATGCCGGCTGCGAGGTTGCGCCCGGTCTCGCCGAGGATGACGACCCGTCCGCCGGTCATGTACTCCAGGCCGTGGTCGCCCACGCCCTCGACGACCAGAGTGGCACCGGAGTTGCGGACGGCGAAGCGCTCGCCGGCCTTGCCGCGCAGGTGGATCCGGCCCGCGGTGGCGCCGTAGCCGATGGTGTTGCCGGCGATGACGTGCGCCTGGGCGTCGGCGCCGATGGCGGCGGCGTCCCGGGCCGGGCGGACGATGACGACGCCGCCGGACAGGCCCTTGCCGACGTAGTCGTTGGCGTCGCCCTCCAGCCGCAGCGTGATGCCGCGCGGGACGAAGGCGCCGAAGGACTGGCCGGCCGAGCCGTTGAAGGTGATGTCGATGGTGCCCTCGGGCAGGCCCTCGCTCTTGTACCGCTTGGTCACCTCGTGGCCGAGCATGGTGCCGACGGTGCGGTTGACGTTGCGGATCGGGACCTGGGCGCGGACCGCCTCGCCGTGCAGCAGGGCCTGCTCGGCCAGCTCGATGAGCTGGTTGTCGAGGGCCTTGTCCAGGGCGTGGTCCTGCTCGGTGGTGCGGTGCAGCGCGGTGCCCTCGGGCAGCGCGGGCACGTGCAGCAGCGGCGCGATGTCGAGACCGTTGGCCTTCCAGTGGTCGACGGCCTTGGTGGCGTCGATCAGCTCGGCGTGGCCGACGGCCTCTTCGAGGGTGCGGAAGCCCAGCTCGGCGAGGATCTCGCGGACCTCCTCGGCGATGAACTCGAAGAAGTTCACCACGAACTCGGGCTTGCCGCTGAAGCGCTCGCGCAGCACCGGGTTCTGGGTGGCGACGCCGACCGGGCAGGTGTCCAGGTGGCAGACCCGCATCATGATGCAGCCGGAGACGACCAGGGGCGCGGTGGCGAAGCCGAACTCCTCGGCGCCCAGCAGCGCGGCGATGACCACGTCGCGGCCGGTTTTGAGCTGGCCGTCGGTCTGCACCACGATGCGGTCGCGCAGGCCGTTGAGCAGCAGGGTCTGCTGGGTCTCGGCGAGGCCGAGCTCCCAGGGGCCGCCCGCGTGCTTGAGCGAGGTGAGCGGGGAGGCACCGGTGCCGCCGTCGTGGCCGGAGACCAGGACGACGTCCGCGTGGGCCTTGCTGACGCCGGCCGCGACCGTGCCGACGCCGACCTCGGAGACCAGCTTCACATGGATGCGGGCGGCCGGGTTGGCGTTCTTGAGGTCGTGGATCAGCTGGGCGAGGTCCTCGATGGAGTAGATGTCGTGGTGCGGCGGCGGGGAGATCAGGCCGACGCCGGGGGTGGAGTGCCGGGTGCGGGCGACCCAGGGGTAGACCTTGTGGCCGGGCAGCTGGCCGCCCTCGCCGGGCTTGGCGCCCTGCGCCATCTTGATCTGGATGTCGTCCGCGTTGACCAGGTACTCGCTGGTGACGCCGAAGCGGCCGGAGGCGACCTGCTTGATCGCGGAGCGGCGCTGCGGGTCGTAGAGGCGCTCGGGGTCCTCGCCGCCCTCACCGGTGTTGGACTTGCCGCCGATGCTGTTCATCGCGATGGCGAGGGTCTCGTGGGCCTCCATGGAGATGGAGCCGTAGGACATGGCGCCGGTGGAGAACCGCTTGACGATCTCGGAGACCGGTTCGACCTCGTCGATGGGGATCGCGGTGCGGCCGTCCGCGAACTTGAACAGTCCGCGGAGCGTCATCAGCCGCTCGGACTGCTCGTTCACGCGTCCGGTGTACTGCTTGAAGATGTCGTAGCGCTTGGTGCGGGTGGAGTGCTGCAGCCGGAACACCGTCTCGGGGTCGAACAGGTGCGGCTCGCCCTCGCGGCGCCACTGGTACTCGCCCCCTATCTCCAGCCGGCGGTGCGCCGGGGAGATGCCGGAGACCGGGTAGGCCTGGGCGTGGCGGGCGGCGGTCTCCTGGGCGATCTGGTCCAGGGTGACGCCGCCGAGCTTGGTGGTGGTGCCGGCGAAGTAGGTGTCCACCAGGTCCTGGGCGAGGCCGATGGCCTCGAAGACCTGGGCACCGCGGTAGGAGGCGACGGTGGAGATGCCCATCTTGGACATCACCTTGAGGACGCCCTTGCCGAGCGCGTAGATCAGGTTGCGGATGGCCTTCTCGGGCTCGACGCCGTCGACGAAGTTGCCGAACGAGGCCATGTCCTCGACGGACTCCATGGCCAGGTACGGGTTGACCGCGCCTGCGCCGTAGCCGATGAGCAGCGCCACGTGGTGCACCTCGCGGACGTCGCCGGCCTCGACGATCAGGCCGACGTGGGTGCGCTGCTTGGTGCGGATCAGGTGGTGGTGCACGGCGGCGGTGAGCAGCAGCGAGGGGATCGGCGCGTGCTCGGCGTCGGAGTGCCGGTCGGAGAGCACGATGATGCGGGCGCCGTCGGCGATGGCGGCGTCGGCCTCGGCCGCGATCTCGGTGAGCCGTGCGGCCAGGGCGCTGCCGCCACCGGAGACCTTGTAGAGGCCGGAGAGGGTGACCGCCTTGAGGCCGGGCAGGTCGCCGTCGGCGTTGATGTGGACCAGCTTGGCCAGCTCGTCGTTGTCGATCACCGGGAAGGGGATGGTGACGGAGCGGCAGGAGGCGGCCTCGGCGTGCAGCAGGTTGCCCTCGGGGCCGAGGTTGCTGGACAGCGAGGTGACCAGTTCCTCCCGGATGGCGTCCAGCGGCGGGTTGGTGACCTGCGCGAACAGCTGGGTGAAGTAGTCGAACAGCAGCCGGGGCTTCTCGGAGAGCGCGGCGATGGGCGAGTCGGTGCCCATGGAGCCGAGCGGCTCGCCGCCGGTCTTGGCCATCGGCGCGAGGATGACCCGGAGCTCTTCCTCGGTGTAGCCGAAGGTCTGCTGACGGCGGGTCACCGAGGCGTGGGTGTGCGCGATGTGCTCGCGCCCGGGCAGCGCGTCCAGGGTGATCGAGCCGGCGTGCAGCCACTCCTGGTAGGGGTTCTCGGCGGCGAGCTCGGCCTTGATCTCCTCGTCCTCGACGATGCGGCCGGCGGCCGTGTCGACCAGGAACATCTTGCCGGGCTGCAGTCGGCCCTTGCGGACCACCTGGTCCTGCGGGATGTCCAGCACGCCGACCTCGGAGGCGAGGACGACCAGGCCGTCCTCGGTGATCCAGTAGCGGGCCGGGCGCAGGCCGTTGCGGTCCAGGACCGCGCCGATCTGGGTGCCGTCGGAGAAGGTGACGCAGGCCGGGCCGTCCCAGGGCTCCATCAGGTTGGAGTGGAACTGGTAGAAGGCGCGGCGCTGGGGCTCCATGGTGGTGTGGTTCTCCCACGCCTCCGGGATCATCATCAGCACCGAGTGCGGCAGCGAGCGGCCGCCCAGGTGCAGCAGCTCCAGGACCTCGTCGAAGGACGCGGTGTCGGAGTGGTCCGGGGTGCAGATCGGGAAGATCCGCTCCAGCCCCTGGCCGTTCCTGCTGGCGGGGATGAGGTCGGTGGCGAGCTGGGACTCGCGGGCCGTCATCCAGTTGCGGTTGCCCTTGACCGTGTTGATCTCACCGTTGTGGGCGATGAACCGGTACGGGTGGGCCAGCGGCCAGCTGGGGAAGGTGTTGGTGGAGAAGCGGGAGTGCACCAGGCCGATCGCGGAGGCGAAGCTGCGGTCCGACAGGTCGGGGAAGAACGGCTCCAGCTGTCCGGTGGTGAGCATGCCCTTGTAGACCAGGGTGCGCGCGGACAGGGAGGGGAAGTAGACGCCGGCCTCGCGCTCGGCGCGCTTGCGCAGCACGAACGCGATGCGGTCCAGTTCCAGGCCGGTGCGGCCGCCCTCGTCGGCGACGAAGATCTGGCGGAAGCGCGGCATGACCGAGCGGGCGGTGACGCCCAGCAGGTCGGGGGTGACCGGGACGTCGCGCCAGCCCAGGACGGTCAGGCCCTCCTCGGCGGCGACGGCCTCGATGACCGCCACGGCGGCGGCGTCGGCCTCGTCCGCGTCGGGGAGGAAGGCGATGCCCACCGCGTAGGAGCCGGCGGCGGGGAGGGTGAAGTCGACCTTGCCGCGCAGGAAGGCGTCGGGGATCTGAGTGAGGATGCCCGCGCCGTCGCCGGAGTCGGGCTCGGCCCCGGTGGCCCCGCGGTGTTCGAGGTTGCGGAGAACCGTGAGTGCCTGCTCGACGATGCGGTGCTCGGCCTTGCCGGTGAGCGTCGCCACAAAGCCGACACCGCAGGCGTCGTGCTCATTGCTGGGGTCGTAAAGGCCCTGCTGAGCAGGGCGCGCGTCGGCCAGAGCCCAGTAGGGCTTCGGGGACTGCGGGGACGCAGACAGCATCGGCTCTCCCGTCGTGTCGTCGTGTTCGGCATGGTCACAATTCACATGCGCATCCGGGACGACGCTGGCCCTCTGCGATTTCGTGCAGGTTACATGATGCCCTGGATTCCACAAAGTGGATTCTGGAGTCCATCATGTGGACAACGCAGCAGGTCAGGCCCGAGATGCGGGGTGGGACCGAGCGGCGGAACCGTCCGGCTCTCGTGGGGTGTGGAGAGCACGGACGTCCTCGCAAGTGTGCCCGAACGACAGGCGTGCGAAACAGGGGGTTCATATGTCCGCATGGTGTGAGTAACACCACCCGGACCTCCCCGGAGAGCCGCAGGTCAGCCGATGTGCGCCCCGATCAGGTGGCCGAGCGCGAAGGTGATTCCGGCCGCGGCGGTGCCCAGGGCGAGCTGGCGCAGGCCGCTGAACCACCAGCTGCGCGCGGTCACCTTGCTGACCACGGCGCCGCAGGTGAACAGGCCGACCAGGGCCAGTCCGAGCGCGGGCAGCAGGCTGGTGGCGCCCAGCAGGTAGGGCAGCAGCGGCAGCAGCGCGCCGATGGAGAAGGCGGCGAACGAGGAGCCCGCGGCGATGAGCGGCGACGGCAGGTCCTCCGGGTCGATGCCCAGCTCCTCGCGGGCGTGCACCTCCAGGGCCCGCTCCGGGTCGGCCGTCAGCTGCTGCGCGACCTCGAAGGCCAGCCGCGGCTCGACCCCGCGCTCCACGTAGAGCTGCGCCAGCTCGGCCAGCTCCTCTCCGGGGTTCCGGCGCAGCTCCAGCCGCTCGATCTCCAGCTCCGCCTGGACCAGCTCGCGCTGCGAGGCCACCGAGGTGTACTCCCCCGCCGCCATCGAGAAGGCGCCCGCGGCCAGCCCGGCAAGCCCGGTCAGCACGATCGCCTGGTGCCCGACATTGCCGCCGACCACGCCGGCCATCAGCGCGAAGTTGGAAACCAGCCCGTCCATCGCCCCGAACACGGCCGGACGCAGCCAGCCACCGTTGACGTCGCGGTGGGTGTGCGCATAGGCCTCAGCGGTCGCGGCTATGGACTCGGCGGTGGGAACGGAGGACGGGGCAGGGGCGTCGACAGGCGCTGCAGTAGTGGTCACATCACTAAAACTAGACTGTGTCCAAGTTTTGTTCCAGCAAGGCAGTACTGCCTTACCAGCGCCCTGACCTGCAAGGTTAGCCTTGCCTTCAGAGGTAGAAGGCGCGCCGGACCTGCCGCAGCCAGGCATCAGCGGCGGCCTCGTCCGGCGTCTGCGGCAGCACCCCGGGACCGCGAAGCACCGACTCGGCGCGGGCCAGCAGCGGCTGGGCGCGCTCGGGCTGCTCGGCGATCCACTCACCGAGACGGCGCACCTCGTCCGGGTCCGGCAGCCGGACGGTCAGCCGCCCGGTGGTGTGCAGCTCCTCCGCCTGGCGCAGCAGCCGTACCAGGTGGCGGGCGTGCTTGGCCGCCCGGGCGGCCTGCTCCGGGTCACGGGTCTGCAGCTTGCGGAACTGCTGGGTGGCATAGCCGAGGTAGGCGCTGCGGACGCCGTGCTCGGACAGCAGCGAACCACGCAGGGCGATCAGCTCCTCCCCCAGCGGGGTACGGACGTCGTACTCCTCCAGCCAGAGGATCTCACTGGCCGTCGGATTGCTGGAGAGGATCAGCCGCACGGCCTTCCCGGCCTCGTGGAAGGTGCTGTCCGGGTCCGTCGACACCACGGACTCCCGCGGGCTGCGCAGTCCCAGGAGCTCCTCGGTGGGCGCGGCGAACATCCCGAGCACGTCAACATCGGACCCCGCGTGCGCGAGCCCATAGGCGGTCGAGCCGACAACACCGGCCAGCAGCACATTCATGCGATGAGCTTGCCGGTGCAGGCCGGGAGAGGACCACCGATTTAGCCGTCGGACATCAGGCGTAGGGGTGCCAGCCGTGGGTGTCGATGGTGAAGTCCATGGGGGCAGGCATCTTGAGTGGTTGCCCGAACACTCCGGTCGAGGTCTCGACATAGCGGCTGCCGTCGAGTTCGAGGACGTGCCATGCGGCGTCGTTGGGGTCGACGATCACGTAGACGGGGATGCCGGCGGCGGCGTAGGCCAGGCGCTTGTCCTCCCAGTCGCGCTTGATGGCGGCCCGGGTGGTGGAGACCGTCTCGACCACGGCCAGGAGGATCCGGGCCGACCAGTCGTCCATGGTCAGCGGGGTGTCCTCGGCCCGGACGACGACCGCGTCGGCGCGGGGCCGGTAGTCGTCGGCGAGGAAGACCCCGCGCTCCGACCATGCGGCGAAGGGCTCGGGGGTCTGCCTCACGAAGGCGCGGCCGGGCAGGTCGTGAATGGAGCCGGGGTTGGCCTGCATGACGAGCTCGCCGTCGAGCAGTTCGACGTAGAGCCCGGCCGGGACCTCCAGGTCGTGCCAGGCCTGGACGAGCCGGTTGCTCGGGATGGAGGGTTCGTGCGCCATGTCCGCACGTTACCAAGCAGGACCCGCGGGCGCGGGCAATGCCGGCACGCCCGTCGGCGTGGACAGCAGGACCGCCGCGATCGCCGCCGCCCACCAGGGCGGCCTGCTGCGACGGTCCCGCTGACCAGTATGTGCACTCAGCCTGTCGCGCTGGGCGAGGCGTTCGGGGAGACCAGGGCGGACGAGGCCGACGGCGCGAGGGACGCCGGGGTCTTGCCCTTGTTGGCGGCGTCGACCCACTTGATCAGGTTGGCCGTGCTGATCTGCTCCCCGTTGTAGGTGGGGTAGGCCGAGGTGCCGTTGAGCAGGATGGTCGGCGTGGAGGTGTAGCCGGACTTGTCGAAGTCCTTCTGCACCGCGGTGACCCAGGCGCCGAAGCTGTTGTTGTTCACGCAGGACTCAAAGGTGGGCGTGTCCAGCCCGGGGACCTGCTTGGCGAGGGTGATCAGCTTGGACTTGTCCGCCCAGGCGTCGTCGGTCTCGTCCGGCTGGTTGGCGTAGAGCACGTCGTGGTAGCCGTGGAACTTGCCGACGTTCTGTGCGCAGGCGACGGCGTTGGCTGCGTTCTTGGACCCGGAGCCGTTGTCGTGGCGGTCGATGAACGACACCACGTGGTACTGCACCTGGATCTTGCCCTGGGCCATCAGCTGGTTGACCGTGGTGTGGAAGCTCTTCTCGAAGGAGCCGCACGCCGGGCAGCGCAGGTCCTCGTAGACCGTCAGCGTGGACGGAGCGGCCGTCGAACCCACCGGGATGATCAGGTTGTTGCTGCCGACGGTCCCGGCCGGGGCCTGGGTGGCGGCGTCGTACGAGCTGGTGCGGCCGTTCTGCACCAGCACTCCGATCACCACGGCCACCACGATCACGGCGAGCACCGTGCCGATGATGCCGAACTTGCGGATCCGCTTGGCCTTGGCCTCCTGGGCGGCGCGCTCCTCCTGCATGCGTTCGCGCGCGGTGCGCTTGGCTTCACTGCTGTTCTTCTGGGTCATCGCTGCTTCATCACCAAATATCCGGGGACAAGTTGAACTACTGCGGTGCGGTGGATCAGTCCAGGGCGAGCGTGCCGTCCAGCGAGACCCAGGTGCGGGGCCGCCTGACCAGCCATCCGGCCAGCAGCAGGAAGCCGAGGTCGCGGAGGATCTCCTGGAGGTACGCGGTGTGCGAGGCGCTCACCGCGCCGCCGCCGCCGAAGCAGCCGCAGTCGATGGAGATCCCGCGCGCCCAGACCGAGGCGATGGAGCCGATGTAGACGAGCAGCAGCAGCCCCGAGAGGGCAGCCGCGACCCGGGTGCCGAGGCCGACCAGCAGCAGCACGGCCAGGGCGATCTCCAGGAAGGGCAGGCCGTAGCCGAACGGTTTCACCAGGGCCTCCGGCAACAGCCGGTAGGCGCGCACGGCCTGCGCCGCGGCTTCCGGGTCGGAGATCTTGGCGAGCCCCGCCCAGGCCCAGACGACCGCGAGCCCGAGCCGCGCGGCCGTACCGATTCCGGTGACGACCGCGCCGGAGCGCTTCCGTACGTCTTGCTTCCCACCCGCCCGGGCCATCTGATCCGTGGCCATCCGGCATCGCCTCCCTGCGATTTGACTGTTCAGTTGGTCAGTACTGCTCCGCAGCCGCCTTCTGCGCGGCCGCCTGCGCGACGAAGGCGCCCAGCGCCTTGGGGTCGCTGAGCAGCGCGTGCTGCGCGCCGAGGTCGACCTCGTTGCCGTTCAGCAGCATCGAGGGCGTCCCGAAGCGGACGTGTGCGTCGTCGTAGGCGGTCTGCGCCGCGTTGACCCAGTCCCGGTACCAGACCGTGCGGACCTCGGTGTCGAAGGCCGGACCGCGCAGGTGCGGCACCGAGCCGGCGATGGCCAGCAGGCGCGGGACGGTGAAGCCGTCCACGTACTCGTCCGGCTGGTTGGCGAAGAGCAGCGCGTGGAACAGCGGGAACGCGCCCCGGGAGAGGGCGGCCCGGGCCGCGTTGGTGGCGAGCAGCCCGCCGGGGCCGGGCAGCCGCTGGTCCAGCGACGACTCCATGACATAGCGGAGCAGCACCTGGTGGCGGGCGGCCAGGCCGGCCAGCTCGGCGCCCTGCCGGCGCTCGAAGTCACGGGTCGAGGAGCAGCGGAAGTCCTCGAAGAGGGTGAGCACGACCGGCGCGTCGGCATAGCCGACGTCGATGCCGGCGCCGTCCGGGGCGAGGCGTGCGGGCAGGCCGCTGAGGATCTTCCGCTGGGGGACGTCGGCGATCAGGGCGGGGCGGTGAACGCTCCTGCTGACAGTGAGGGTGAGGGCGTCGCTGCTGCGGTCGTAGCCGGTCTGCTCGGCGACGAACCGCTGCCGCCCGCCGTCGGACAGGGCCCTGCCCACGCTGGCCTCGCCGCCGACGGCCACGGCCAGCGCCACAGCGGCGACGGCCGCACGGGTCACCCGGGCACGGGTGGAAGCAGCCACGGTGGACCTCCTCTGATCGCGGTCGTGCATGCGAGCACGGGCGGCGCCAAAAGGAGCCACCTGCCGGATCATCAACGAGGAGGGCACCACGGGGGATACGCGCCACGCGGCCACTCACCTGAACGAGTGACCGCGTGGCGGGTTTAGTGCGACTTCTCGGGGGGCGAGGTCTAGCGCTTGCGGACGCCCACGGCGAGCTCGGCCGCGAGCTCGCGCACGGCCGCGTAGCCGGCCTCCGGGGAGGCCGCGTCCAGGATCCGCTGGACGAAGGCGGAGCCGACGATCACCCCGTCGGCGAACGCCGCCACCTCGGCGGCCTGCGCCGCGGTGGAGACGCCGAGGCCGACGCAGACCGGCAGGTCCGTGGTCGCCCGGGTGCGCCTGACCAGGTCCTCGGCCATCTCGCCGACCTGGTTGCGGCTGCCGGTGACGCCCATCACCGCGGCCGCGTAGACGAAGCCGGTGCCGCTGGCGGTGATGGTCGCGAGCCGCTGGTCGCGGCTGGACGGGGCGACCACGAAGACCGTGGCCAGACCCAGTTCCTCGGCGGCCGCGAGCCAGGGGCCGGCCTCCTCGACCGGCAGGTCGGGCAGGATGCAGCCGGCTCCCCCGGCGGCGGCCAGATCGGCGGCGAACCGGGCGGCGCCGTAGCGGTCCACCGGGTTCCAGTAGGTCATCACCAGCACCGGCACGGCGGGGTTGGCGGCGGTGACCTGACGGACCGTCTCCAGCACGTCCCTGGTGCGGACGCCGTTGCGCAGGGCGATGTCGTCGGCGGTCTGGATGGTGGGACCGTCCAGGACCGGGTCGCTGTGCGGCAGGCCGAGCTCGACCACGTCCACGCCGCCGTCGATCAGCGCCTGGACGGCCTGGGCGGCGCCGGGGATGGTCGGGAAGCCGGCCGGGAGGTAGCCGATCAGGGCGGCCCGGTTCTCGGCCCTGGCCGCCGCGAGGACTCCACTGAGCTGCGCGTTCACTTGGTCTCCCCGTCGAGCAGGCCGAAGTACTCGGCGGCGGTGTGCATGTCCTTGTCCCCGCGCCCGGAGAGGTTGACCAGGATGGTCGCGTCGGGGCCGAGCTCGCGGCCCAGTTCCAGCGCCCCGGCGAGGGCGTGCGAGCTCTCGATCGCCGGGATGATGCCCTCGGTGCGGGACAGCAGCCGCAGTGCCTGCATGGCGGCGTCGTCGGTGCACGGGCGGTACTCGGCGCGGCCCGAGTCCTTGAGGTAGGCGTGCTCGGGGCCGACGCCCGGGTAGTCCAGGCCGGCCGAGATGGAGTGGCTCTCGATGGTCTGGCCGTCCTCGTCCTGCAGGACGTAGGTGCGGGAGCCGTGCAGCACCCCCGGGTCGCCCTTGGTCAGGGTCGCGGCGTGGCGCGGGGTGTCCACGCCCTCGCCGGCCGCCTCGATGCCGACCAGGCGGACGCCGGCGTCGGGGATGAAGTCGTAGAAGATCCCCATCGCGTTGGAGCCGCCGCCGACGCAGGCCACCACGGCGTCCGGCAGCGCGCCGGTGCGGTCCAGCACCTGGGCCCGGGCCTCGATGCCGATCACCCGGTGGAACTCACGGACCATCATGGGGAAGGGGTGCGGTCCGGCGACCGTGCCGAACAGGTAGTGGGTGGAGTCGACGTTGGCGACCCAGTCGCGGAAGGCCTCGTTGATGGCGTCCTTGAGGGTGCGGCTGCCGGAGGTGACCGGGACCACCTCGGCGCCGAGCATCCGCATCCGGGCGACGTTCAGCGCCTGGCGCTTGGTGTCGACCTCGCCCATGTAGATGGTGCAGTCCATGCCGAAGAGGGCTGCGGCGGTGGCGGTGGCGACGCCGTGCTGGCCCGCGCCGGTCTCGGCGATCAGGCGGGTCTTGCCCATCCGGCGGGTGAGCAGGGCCTGGCCGAGGACGTTGTTGATCTTGTGCGAGCCGGTGTGGTTGAGGTCCTCGCGCTTCAGCAGGATGCGGGCGCCGCCGGCCTCGGCGGAGAAGCGGTGGACGTCCGTCAGGGGGCTCGGGCGGCCGGTGTAGTCCTTGAGCAGGGCGGCGAGTTCCGCCGCGAAGGCGGGGTCGGCCTTGGCCTTCTCGTACTCGTCGGCGACCTGTTCCACGGCGGCGACGAGGGCCTCCGGGATGAAGCGGCCGCCGTAGGCTCCGAAGTAGCCTCGGGAGTCGGGGGTGAGGTCGTGCGTAGACATGACTGGTCCTCAGGATGTGAGGTGGGCAGGGGTGTCGTGGGCGCAACGAGGGTGTGGGTCGACAGGGTTCGGCGGTGCAGGTCCGTCTGGGTTGATCGCGCAGTTCCCCGCGCCCCTGACGAATTGCATGGCTGAGCTGCTGCGGACAGTCCTCTAGCTGCGCGGGCCCTGCCATCGGCGGCCGGGGACCTGGCCCGGCTCGGCGCCGATCACATAGCGGACGCGCCGTCCCAGCACGCGGCGCGCGGGCGCGCGGCAGCCTCGCGGCTTGCATCCGGGCTGGAGACGGGGGGACATGGCCATGAGAGTAGCGGGTTCTCAGCGGCCGTGGCGGATCGCGGGGTGGGCGCCGGCGGCGACCAGGTCGGCGACGGCGGCCTTGGGGTCGCGGCCGGTGACCAGGGACTCGCCGACCAGGACCGCGTCGGCGCCCTCGTTGGCATAGGCGATCAGGTCGTGCGGGCCGCGTACGCCCGACTCGGCGACCTTGACGATGTGCGACGGGATGGACGGCGCGACATTGGCGAAGGTGTCCCGGTCGACCCTGAGGTCCTTGAGGTTGCGGGCGTTGACGCCGATGATCCGGGCGCCGGCGTCCACCGCGCGGGCCACCTCCTCCTCGTCGTGCACCTCGACCAGCGGGGTCAGCCCGATCGACTGGGCCCGCTCGATCAGCGACTCCAGCGCGGGCTGCTCCAGCGCGGCGACGATCAGCAGGGCCAGGTCGGCGCCGGCGGCGCGGGCCTCCCACAGCTGGTAGGCGGTGACGATGAAGTCCTTGCGCAGCAGCGGGGTGTCGACCGCCGCGCGGACCGCCTTGAGGTCGGCCAGTGAGCCGCCGAAGCGGCGCTGCTCGGTGAGTACCGAGATGGCGGCGGCGCCGCCCGCGGCGTAGTCGGCGGCGAGGGCCGCCGGGTCGGCGATGGCGGCCAGCGCGCCCTTGGACGGGCTGGAGCGCTTCACCTCGCAGATCACCCGCACGCTGTCGCCGCGCAGGGCGGCCACCCCGTCCTTGGCCAGCGGGGCCTGGACGGCCAGTTCCTTGAGCTCGTCCAGGGACACCAGCTTCTGGCGCTCTTCGAGGTCCTCACGGACTCCGGCGATGATCTCGTCGAGCACGCTCACGCTGGACGCCCCCTTCTGCAGGTGTGGATGGCGGGGTGGTGCGGTGGTCACTCGGCTGCGTACGGCCACTGTCGATGGTATCCGCCGGAACCGGCATGACCTGCATCGAGCCACGCCCGGTCTCGTTGGCTGGACACGACGCCGCTGGTCACAGCTGTGACAGCGGTACCGAGGGCGGGGCCACGAAAGAGCCGAACGGGAGGTTGCGCAGCACGGTGAAGGCCACCAGGACGGCGATCAGGCCCCAGATCCAGCGCCGGGACAGACCCGGTACGGGGCTGCGCCGCCCGCGCGTCGCGCGGTAGGTCCAGCGGGCCCAGAAGGCGGTGGCGAGCACCACCGAGACGACGACCAGCACATTGTCGTGCAGGGCGGCCGACAGATCGCCACGGGTCAGCTCGTGGACGCAGCGCAGGCCACCGCAGGCGGGACACCACCAGCCGGTGACCAGCAAGAAGGGGCAGGTCGGGTAGTGGCCGGGACGGTTGGGGTCGACCTCGGCCACATACGCCGTCGCCGCACCGACCGCCGCGAGGGCGACCGCCGGCGCGGTCAGGGATCGGGGGGCGGGGCGTCCCGCCGCGTCCGACATGGTCAGGGGGTGGCGCCCGAGCTGACCGGAGTCTTCTTGGCGGTGTCGACCTTCGGGGTCGTGTCGGTCTTCTTGCCGTATCCGGCCGCCGACATCATCTTGCCGACACCCGGGCCGACGATGGCCAGCACGAGTCCGACGATGACCAGGATCGGGCTCGGGACGACCATGGCCACACCGGCGACCATGAAGCCGATGAAGGAGATGGTCACACCGGTCCAGGCGGCGGTGGTGTGTCCGTGGGCACTACCCGACATTGCTGCTCCTTGGTTGCGCGTTGACTCTCGCTGCACATTGTTCCGTACGCCGGTCGGTGCCGCCGTACGGGGTGGCCCGCTGTCGCCTCACCGGGTCGGATCCTCGCCCCGGTCCATGGCCTTCCACAGGTCGGCGGGGGTCTCCTGGTCGGGCGTGGCGCGCTTGGCGGCGGCCCGGGGCCGGCCTGTCGCACTGCCGGGGGCGTCGTAGCGGGACGACATGCCCGGCCAGTCGCGGCCCCTGGCGAGGACCAGCAGCCCGCCGAGGATCAGCAGGACTCCGCCCAGGGCCCCGACCCAGGGCCAGAGGGTGTGGCCGACACCCGTCGCCGTGGCCTTGGTGAGGCCGACCGCGCGGGCGGCCTTGCTGTCGAGGACGCCATTGCCGGTGGCGGCTAGCAGGGCGGACACCGCCACCCCGGCGCCGGAGAGCGCGAGCAGGGCGCCGACGACGGCCCGGGCGACGCCGCGCACCGTGAAGACGGCCACGGCGGCGGCCATGGCCACCAGGGCCAGCGCCCCGGGCAGGCCGCTGGTCTCGGAGCCGCTGGCGGAGAGCCTGAGCCGGGTGGACTGGAGGGTGACGCTGCCGTGCGCCCAGGTCTGCCCGGCCGCGAGCAGCACCACGGCCGCGCCCAGGACGGTGAGCAGCAGCATCAGGGCGAGGCTGCGCCGGTCCGGGCGGCGGGCGGCGGCGTCCTCGGCGGGGGTCTCGGTCTCGTGGTCGGTCTCTGGTTCGGTCACGGGCAGCGCGGTCACCGTTCCAGTGTGCCCTGAGCCTCCGGCACGGCCGGACGCAGGGTTGCCGGACGCAGGGTGCTCGCGCTCGCCACGGCCCGCAGCACGGCGGCCGCCTTGTTGCGGCACTCGGCGTCCTCGCTCTCCGGCACCGAGTCGGCCACGACGCCCGCGCCGGCCTGGACGTAGGCCACGCCGTCGCGGATCAGCGCGGTGCGGATGGCGATGGCGGTGTCGGAGTCCCCGGCGAAGTCGAGGTAGCCGACGCAGCCGCCGTAGAGGCCGCGCCGGGTGGGTTCGAGCTCCTCGATGATCTGCATGGCGCGGGGCTTGGGCGCCCCGGACAGCGTCCCGGCCGGGAAGCAGGCGGTGAGCACGTCGAACGCGGTGCGGTCGGCGGCGACCTGACCGGTGACGGTGGAGACGATGTGCATCACATGGCTGTACCGCTCCACGGTCATGAACTCCACCACCTCGACGCTGCCGGGGGCGCAGACCCGGCCCAGGTCGTTGCGGCCGAGGTCGACCAGCATCAGGTGCTCGGCGCGTTCCTTGGGGTCGGCCAGCAGTTCGGCGGCGAGGGCGGCGTCCTCCTCGGGGGTGGCGCCGCGGTGCCGGGTGCCCGCGATCGGGTGCACCATGGCGCGCCCGTCCTCCACCTTCACCAGGGCCTCGGGGCTGGAGCCGACCACGTCGAAGTCGGCGCTCCCGGCGGTGCCGGCGAAGCGGAACAGGTACATGTAGGGGCTGGGGTTGGTGGTCCGCAGCACCCGGTAGACGTCGAGGGCGCTGGCCGGGCAGGGGGCCTCGAACCGCTGCGAGGGCACCACCTGGAAGGCCTCGCCGGCCCTGATCCGCTCCTTGACCTCCTCGACCGCTGCCCGGTAGGGGGCGCCGCCGAAGGGCGAGCGGGCGTCCACCGAGGCGACCGGGGTGAGCGATGCGGCGCCGGTGTCGACCGGGCGGGCCAGGTCGGCGGTCATCGCGTCCAGCCGGGCCACGGCGTCGGCGTGGGCGGCGTCGACGCCGGTGGCCCGGCCGTCGTGGTTCACCGCGTTGGCGATCAGTATCACGCTGCCGTTGGCGTGGTCGAGCACGGCCAGGTCGGTGGCGAGCAGCATGGTCAGCTCGGGCAGGCCCAGGTCGTCCGGGGCGATCACCGGCAGCCGCTCCAGCCGGCGGACCACGTCGTAGCCGAGGTAGCCGACCATCCCGCCGGTGAACGGCGGGAGTTCGCCCCCTCGGTGGAGGTCCCTGGGGGTGTGCAGGGCCTCAATGGTGGCGCGCAGCACCGCCAGCGGGTCGCCCTCGGTCGGCACCCCGACCGGCGGTTCGCCGAGCCAGCGGGCCTGTCCCTCGTCGTCCACGGTGAGCGCCGCGCTGCAGCGGACGCCGATGAAGGAGTACCGGGACCAGGACCGGCCCTGCTCGGCGGACTCCAGCAGAAAGGTGTTGGGGCGTTCGGCGGCGAGCTTGCGGTACAGGCCGACAGGGGTGTCGCCGTCCGCGAGCAGCCGACGGACCACCGGAATGACCCGGCGGTCCACGGCGAGCTTGCGGAAGGTCTCGAGATCGGGGCTGACGGTGCCGGTTGTCATGGTTGGGCAGCGTATCCGATCACGCCGAGGCGGCGCCGGGAGCCGAGAGCGGCAACTCCCCCGCGTCGAAGCAGGTCCGGTCGCCGGTGTGGCAGGCGGCGCCGACCTGGTCGACCCGGACCAGCAGGGTGTCGCCGTCGCAGTCGAGGGCGACGGACTTCACCAGTTGCAGATGGCCCGAGGTGTCGCCCTTGACCCAGTACTCGCTGCGGCTGCGGGACCAGTAGGTGCAGCGCCCGGTGGTGAGGGTGCGGTGCAGGGCCTCGTCGTCCATCCAGCCCATCATCAGCACCTCCCCGGTGTCGTACTGCTGCGCGACGGCGGGGACCAGCCCCTGCGCGTCGCGCTTCAGACGTGCGGCGACCTCGGGGTCCAGGGCGGTGCTGCCGGGTGCGGCGGGAGAGGCGGACATGTCGTCCATTGTGCCAAGACGGCGGGTCCGGCAGGGACCGGCACGGACAGGTGGGGAGGATCCGGACGAAATCACCTGAGCCGACAGGAATGATCAGGCCTTTTGTTCGACTTGGCTCTCATCGACCCCTTACCTACCGGCATTCTTTACGCCATGAGTTACCCGCCGCCTCCTCAGCAACCGCCCTACGGCGGCCAGGACCAGCCGCCGATACAGCCTCCCCAGCAGCCCCTGTACGGGCAGCCGCAGCAGCCCTCGCAGGGTTTCGGGCCGCCGCAGCCCTACCCGGGTCCGCCCCAGTACACCGGCCCGCAGCTGCCCAACCAGCCGCAGTACCCCGGGCCGCCGCAGTACCCGGTCCAGCCGCAGTCCCCGTGGGGGCCACCGCCCGGCGGAGGTGACGGAGGCGGCGGCAAGGGCAAGATCGTCGCCATCGTCCTCGGCACGGTCGTCGCCGTGGCCATCATCGGCACGGGGATAGCCGTGGCGATGCGCGCCTCGAGTTCGAACAACAATCCGGTGTCGCTGCCAACCTCGGTGCCGACCTCGGCGGCCAGCGACCTGCCCAGTGACCTGCCCAGTGACCTCCCGAGCGACCTGCCCAGTGCACCGGCCAGCGCCACCCCCAGCGATCTCACCTACAACGCGGTCACCCTGAAGACCGGTGAGTGCTACAGCGACCCGGCGATCACCCCGAGCGTCACCGACATCACCAAGCGCAGCTGCACCGCCTCCCACGACGGCGAGGTGACCGCGGTGGTGGCCCTGCCGAGCGGGCTGACCACGACCGACGCCATCGGGACGAAGGCCGACAGTCTCTGCCATCCCATCAACTCCGCCGTGTACCAACGGCAGTCCGGCAACGCGGCGCTCTCCGGCAGCGTCTTCTACCCGCTGCTGGACGGCTACCAGGGCGGCGACCACAAGGCGTACTGCGTGCTCACCATCGACACCGGCGGCAGCAAACTGACCGCACCGCTGCGCTGAGACCCGACCAGCGGGCATCCTGGGGACCATGAGCCAGAATCATCAGCCCACGGCCCGGCGGCGGACGTTCGCGATGATCGCCGGGCTGTTGGCGCTGGTGCTGGCCGCCGTGCTGGCGGTGGTCCTCTCCGGCGGCGGCCACCACAGCGCCGCGGCTGCGCCGTCCTCGACCTCGCCGAGCCCGCGCCCCTCCCCCACCAGCGCTCCGCCCTCGCCGTCCGCCTCGCCCGACCCGCAGACCCTGGCCTACCTGGCGCTGCACCCCGGCGACTGCTTCGACACCCCCGGGCACACCGGCGCCAACTCCCGCTACAGCAAGCAGGACTGCCACCAGCCGCACGACGGCCAGGTGATCGGGCTGCTGCAGCTCCCGGGCGGGCTGACCAGCGGGGTCGCGCTGGTCGAGAGGGCCAACAGCCTCTGCTACCCGGTCACCGCCCCGGTCCGGGCCCGGCAGACCGTCAAGCCGCTGGTCGTCGGCGGCGTCATCTGGCCCGACCTGGCCTCCTACCGGGCCGGCCGACACACCGCGACCTGCGCCATCGAGCACGACCCGGCCGGCCCCCGGCTCACCGCGCCGCTGCAGTGAGCCCGACTCAAATCCGACCGAGCATTGACGCTCCATCAGCCGTACTCTGAACGCATGTCGAACCATGCCCGACGCGAACGCCTACTGCTGGTTGACCTACTGGAGAGCGTCGGCCCCGACGCGCCCACCCTCTGCAAGGGCTGGACCACCCGGGACCTCGCCGCACACGTCGTCGTCCGCGAGCGCCGCCCCGACGCGGCCGGCGGCCTCATGATCAAGCAACTGGCCGGACGACTCGCCAAGGTCCAGGGCGAGTACGCCGCCAAGCCCTACCCCGAGCTGCTGGAGCTGATCCGCACCGGGCCGCCGCGACTGTCCCTGTTCGGGATCCCCGGCGCCGACGAGATCGCCAACACCGTGGAGTTCTACGTCCACGGCGAGGACGTGCGCCGCGCCCAGGACGGCTGGGCGCCCCGGGTGCTGGACGCGGACTTCGCCGACGTGCTGTGGCGCCGGCTGGCGCAGTCGGCCTCCATGAACGGCCGCCGCTCCCCCTCCGGCCTGGTGCTGCGCCGCCCGGACGGGCAGACCGCGGTCGCCCGCAAGGGCGCGCCGGTGGTCACCGTCACCGGCGAGCCCGGCGAGCTGCTGCTGTTCGTGATGGGACGGCAGGACCAGGCTCAGGTCGAGCTGGAGGGCGACAAGGAGGCCGTGGACAAGGTGCAGACGGCCGAGCTGGGGATGTAGCCGGGGGCCGGACGGGCCCGGCCACCCGGCTCAGCCGAAGCGGCCGTTGACGTAGTCCGAGGTGCGCGGGTCCTGCGGCGCCTCGAACATGGCCTCGGTGGGGCCGTGTTCGACGATGCCGCCGGGCGTGCCCTGGCTCGCCAGGAAGAAGGCACAGCGGTCGGAGACCCGCTGTGCCTGCTGCATGTTGTGGGTGACGATGACGATGGTCACCTCGTCCACCAGCTCCCTGATGGTCTCCTCGATCCGCCGGGTGGAGGTGGGGTCCAGGGCCGAGCAGGGCTCGTCCATCAGCAGCACCTGGGGGCGCACCGCCAGCGAGCGGGCGATGCAGAGCCGCTGCTGCTGGCCGCCGGAGAGGGCGCCGCCGGGCTGCCGCAGCCGGTCCCTGACCTCCTTCCACAGCCCGGCCTTGGTCAGGCACTCCTCCACCAGCCGGTCCCGCTCGCCGCGCCCGACTCTGACCCCGGTGAGCTTGAGCCCGGCGGTGACGTTGTCGTAGATCGACATCGCGGGAAAGGGGTTGGGCTTCTGGAACACCATGCCGATCCGGCGCCGGGCGTCGGTGAGCCGGCGGCTGGGGGCGTAGACGTCCTCGCCGTCCAGCAGCACCTCGCCGCTGAGGGTGGCGGAGGGGACCAGCTCGTGCATCCGGTTGAGGATCCGCAGAAAGGTCGACTTGCCGCAGCCGGAGGGACCGATCAGGGCGGTGACCTCGCCGGCCGGCATCCGCAGCGAGACCTGCTGCAGCACCTTGTGGTCGCCGAACCACGCCGAGACCCCGCGGGCCTCAAGTCCGCCCGGCCGGGCGGACTCCCGCCCCGGGTCGGCCGGGACGGCGGGGAACTCCACGGTCTCTGCGGTGCTGGGGGTGCTGGACATGACGGCCTCTCAGGCGGTGGGACGGTCGGTTCAGACGAGATTGGGCAGCAGCCGGACGACCTGGTCGGCCACGGAGAGCCCGAGTGCGCCGAGCACCGGGACGCCGCAGATCCAGGCCTGCCAGCGGCCCCAGCGGAGCCGGGCCAGGGTCACCGCCACGGCGGCCAGCAGCAGGGCCTCGGCCCAGAGCACCAGCGGCACCCAGGCCGAGGGGTCGGTGCCCATCGGCTTCTCCGCCGCCGAGAGCCCGTCGGCACTCAGCGGACGCGCGGGCGCGGGGACGGCCTTGCCGACCAGGTCGGCGTCGACCAGCAGCAGTCCGTCCGGGGTGAACGCGGGGCCGTCGGCGGTGACCAGGATCAGGCGTGCCGCGCCGGCCGCGAGCGCGGGCGGCACTGGGTCGCCGGCCCGGCGCACATCCAGCACCCGGAAGGTCTGGGTGCCCTGGCCGGTGAGGACCGTGAAGGTCTCCGACGGGCGCAGGTCGGCCAATTGACCGAAGGGCCCGCCGAAACCGGACTGACGGCCCATCAGCACGCTGGTACCGGACTGTCCCGGCAGCGGGGTGTCGCGGCGATGGCCCACCCCCTGGGCCAGCACACCGGAAGTGGTTCCCTCCAGAATCACCTCGCGCAGGCCGAGTTGAGGAATCGTCAGCAATGCCACCGGACGCCCCGGCTGCAGCAGGGCACCGGTGCTGTCGGTTTGTCCCACCGGGATGGTGCCCTCGGCGAGGTCCTTGCGCAGCGCCGCGTAGCTGGTCTCCCGGTCCCGGGCGTGCCGGACCTCGCCGATCGGGCCGACGTCCAGCAGCAGGCCGAAGACCAGCGCGGCGAGGATGAGCAGGGCGGTGCCGTACGCGCCGGCGGCGTCCGGGCGGCCCGGCCTGCGGGCGCGCGGGGGCTGCTGCGGCGCCTCCGGCCGGCCGGCCGGAGCGGGTTCCTGCGGGGCGGCGGGCGGGGGTGCGGTGAGGGTCATCGGCCGGCCGCCCTGGCCCTGGCCCGCTGCCGGCGCAGTGCGCCGCCGCCGAGGCCGGCGAGCAGCACACCGCCGCCGACCAGCGCCACCACCGAACCCACCGGGGTACCGGCCGAGGGCGCCGTGGGCGCCGCGGCGGGCTCCGCCACCACCGTCGAGGTTGCCGAGGGGGTGGGGACCGCCGTCGCGGCGGCCTTGACCGCGGCATGGATCGAGCCGGCCGGAGCCACGTCGGCGGCCTTCCAGACCCGCGGCGCGGTGAAGTCCAGCGTGCCGCTGAAGTCCCTGAGGTGGGCCGCGTTGAAGCGGGTCCGGCAGTAGACGTCCACGGTGTAGCTGCCGCGCAGGGTGACCCCGGCCTGGCTGGCGGTCTCCCTCAGCGTCTGCGGCAGCGGCACCACATAGCCGCCGTTGGCGGCCTTGGGAAAGATGGACACGGGTGTCAGGCCCAGCAGCGAGGAGCCGCCGGCCGGGAAGCCTGCGCCCTTGATCGAGGCCATCAGCTGATCGGTGGCGTGCGGGCAGGCCCCGGTGGTCAGCGTGTCGATGGGGTCGTCGTCATGGCCGGACGGGTAGTCGAAAGCCAGGGTGCCCGGCGCGACGCTTCCGGCCTTCGCGGATGCGGCACCGGACGGATCGGCCCAGGCCCGGGAGCCGCCGCTGCCGAACAGGGCGAGGCCGACGGCGAGCAGCAGCGCCGTGGTGGCGGCCGCCGCCTTTCCGGCGGCGGAGCCGGCCGGGGCGGGCGTGGGCTCGGGCGTGGGCGAAGGCGTGGGCGCCGCCGGGCCGCGTCGGTTGCGCCGGTACCGGCGGAACCGGTTGTAGCCGACCAGCCCGGCCAGCAGCAGCAGTCCCAGCAGGGTCCACGGCACGGTGGCGAACCCCGCCTGGGTGGTGGCGCTGGGCAGTTGGGGGTCGGTGTCCCCGGGCACGGCGAGCGGGTCGATGGTGATCGAGGCGGTCGACCACAGGGTGGGCAGGATGCCGGGGACGGTCACCGTGTAGGTGGCGGTGTTGCCCGGCAGCAGCTCGGTCAGGTCGGCCGGGCCCTTGGCAGTGACGATGCCGCCGACGGCGTTCCGCACCCGCACCGCCTGCCGCCCGGCCAGCCGGATGTTGCCGGTGTTGCGGACCGTGTAGCTGGTGGTGGTGCTGCCGGTGCCGAAGGGGTTGAAGGTGCCGTGGTAGGCGGTGCTCACGCCCTCCAGGGTGAGCTGCGGCTTGAGCGCCCCGGGCACCCGCAGGTGGATCCGGGTGCCGACCCGCTCGTCAACCGCGACCTCATTGCCCTTGGCGTCCTTGGTGATCCGCCGGAGCGAGAGCACGATGCCGCCGGAGTGGTCGCCGGGGGTGGCACTGACCGGGACGGCCAGGGTGAAGGGAACGGTCTTCCGGGAACGGGCCGGGAGTTGCACGGTCGCCGCGGCCAGGTGCACCCAGCTGCCGACGTCCTTGGAGGTCTTCCCGGCCGGGAGGACGTCGTAGCCGCCGGTGTCGGTGTTGAAGGCGTCCGCCGCGTACAGGCTGAGCTGCAGCGTCTGGTCGCCGTAGTTCCAGACCTCGACATGGTCCTTGACCTGGGCGCCGGCGCCGGCGGAGTAGCTGTAGGAGCTGCGGTTGTCCGGACCGGTCGCCGAGGCCGGCTGGATTCCGAAGGTCTGCGGGGCGGGCGTGCTGGGCGCCGCCGTGGCGGGGGCCGCCGTCCCGAGCGCGAGCAGCGCCGCGACCAGGGTCGTCAGCAGCAGCACCAGGGCGGGTGCTCGGTGTTGCCGGTGCGGTGCGGTGCGTCGTCGTCTCATCGGCGTCCTTCGCTGCGGGGAGAGCGGTGGGGCGGGTGCCCTCTCCGCACGGCGGGCTGCCGTGCGGAGAGGGCTGCGGCTGACGTCAGGTCAGCTGATGGTTCGTCACATCACGGTGAGCGTGAGCACACCGGTGTAGGCGCCGGCCACCGTGGAGGTGGGGGCGACCAGGGAGAGGTCGGCGCCGAGCTGGGCGGTGCCCAGGCCGGTGGCGATGGCCAGGGTGCGGGAGGACTTCAGGCCGAGCACGCCGGTGTCCGCGGACCCCACGCCGTTGGCCGGGGCGACGCTGCCGCCCAGGCCAACCTTGACGCTGTCGCCCTTGTTGACCAGGTTCGGCGCCCAGCCGAGGTTCTCGGCGTTGATGGTGTGGCTGCCGGAGGTGAAGTCCGCGACCTGGCCGCTGAGCGACCAGCCGGGGGCGCCGGCCCGGGTGTCGGTGACGGTGACGGTCTGGATCGGACCGGCCGTCGTGAACTGGGTGCTGGTGTTGTTGAGCGCCAGCGCCGGCAGGTTGACCTGGCTGCCGGCCACGCTGAGAGCCAACGCGCCCGGCGCGACGGAGGTGTTGATGCTCTCCGTGCCGGTCGACGAGCCGGTGCCGCCGCCGGTCGGGGCGGTGACGGTGAACGGCACGGCCGTCGCGGTGGAGGCGGCGAAGGCGGTGCTGTCGGTGGGGGCGAACGAGGCGGTGAGCGAGTGGTCGCCCTGGGCCAGGGTGCCGACGGTCAGCGAGGCGCTGCCGCCGGAGACCGCGGCGCTGCCGAGGGCGGTGCCGGTGGTCGCGTCGGTGAAGGTGACCGTGCCGACCGCGTTCGAGGGGGTGACCGTGGCGGTCAGCGCCACCGGGGTGCCGGGGGCGGCCGAGCCGCCGGGCACCACGGCCAGCGAGGTGGTGGTGTTCACCGCGCTCGGGGCGCTGACGGTGTAGGCGGTCGCCGTCGACGTGGAGCTGCCGAAGGCCGCGTCGGTGGAGGTGAAGGCGGCCGAGAGCTGGTGCGCGCCGACCGCCAGGGCGGAGGTGGTGAGGCTGGCGGTGCCGCCGTTCACCGCGACGGGGGCGCCGAGCGCCGTGGTGCCGTCCATGAACTGGACGGTCCCGGCGGCGGTCGGGGAGACCTGCGCGGTCAGCGTGACCTGGCTGCCGGACGCGGCCGAGCCGGACGGGGTGACCGCCAGCGTGGTCGTGGTCGCGGTGACCGTGGGCCCGGACGGGTCGGTCGACTGGTACGTGGTCGGCGTGGTGAACCAGATGGCGCCGGTGTAGGAGCCGAAGGTGGTGGCGCCGAAGGCGTTCTTGCAGACCATGGTGAACACGTACTTGCCGGAGAGGGCGGCGATGCCGGCCTCCTGGGCGTCCTGACGCATGGTGTTGACCAGGCCGAAGACGTAGCCGCCGTCCGCGGTGGTCGGCAGCGTGGTGAAGTCGACGGACGGCGTCACATTGGTGGCGGTGGTGAAGCCCGCGCCGGTCACGGAGATCTGCACCCGGGTGCCGCCGCCGGTGCAGCCGCCGGACGAGGTGAACGACATGCCGTCGTCGTCGGCCCCGGTGGCCGGGGTCGCAGTGAGGGTGCCGAGCACGGAGCTGTCGGCGTGCGCGGCGGGCGCCGCGATCATGGCCATGGATCCGGCCGCCATCAGGGTCGCGGTGCCCAGGGCGATGCGCTTGGGCAGGCGGTTTACGCTGGTTGACACGGTGGGACTCGCCTTCTCGGTGGGAGGGTGGAGCCTGGCTGACATGAACTGCGGGTTCATGGACGGCATGTGAGGTGCCATCAGCCGCTGGTCTTGGAGGTGTCGCCGCAGTTGGCGTCGAGCCCGAAGCCGTAGTTCTTGATGATCGAGCTCTGCTGGCAGATCAGTGAGCCGGCGCCGACGAAGACCGTGCTGTACGGGGCGGTGCCGACCTGGCTGCTCGGGATCACGTTGTAGACCTCGCGGGTGGCCGCCGCGCCGGTGTTCAGCAGCAGCGACGGGGTGCCGTTGATGTTGCCGAGCAGCGCGCTGCCGCGCAGGTCGGTGATGGTGCCAGACTCCTGCGCGATGTACTGGGCGATGGAGAACGGCGCGATGGAGGTGTCGTCCAGGACGCGGCCGTCGTGCTCCTCGATCGGCTTGCCGTTCTTGGTGTCGCTGATGCAGGGGTACTTCCCGGCGACCACGTCGGCGTCGGCGATGCCGACCGTGGCCTCCCAGAAGTTGCGGGTCCCGGAACCGGCCTGCGGCAGCAGCGCGTGGATGGAGAAGTTCGGCGCGGTGCCCACGAAGTTGGGGTCGCAGGTGTAGATGGAGTGCAGGTCGCTCAGCGCCAGGTTGCGCGGGATCGAGCTCTTGGGCGTGATCGCGTAGGTGACCGCGTCGATGGCGTACGGGACGTAGGTCAGGCCGGGGATGCTGGCCGTGGTGTTCAGGCTGGAGGAACGGGAGAACTGCAGGCAGCCGTCGGCGGCAGTGAGCGAGTTCAGCAGGGCGGTGCGGCCGGCGCCCGAGCCGTTGGGCCGCTTCAGGCCCTGGCAGGCCGTCGCCGCCTGGGTGTTGATGGTGGCGGAGCCGGTGGCGTCGTAGGAGCCGATCACCTTGGTGCCGTTGATGGTGATGGCGTTGGACATCGCGTTCATGACGCCCTGGGTGGTGTCGGAACCGACGCCGGCCAGCTGGCGGTAGGTGGGCGTGCCTGACGGGTCGGCCTGTGCGGTGCCCGCGCCGAAGGCCATCAGGCCGATGCCGGCGGCAGCGGCGGCGAGCTTGAGGGAGTTCTTCATGGTGGGATGCATCCCTTTCAACGGTGGTGCGCATCACGGCCGGAGGGATTCCGGACGGCGGGATGGAGGTCTGAGGTGCTGAGGCGACGTCAGCTACGGCGTCAGTTACGGCGACGGCGTAGATATCGGGTCAGCAGTGGACTCGCGACAGCCGCGGCGGCGCCGGCCGCCAGCAGGCCGAGGAACAGGTAGTGGAAGGCACCGGTGTCGGTCCGCGCGGTACGGGCCAGGGTGACCACCGGGGTGGCCGAGGGAGCCAGCACGACCGTGGAGTGCGAGGGGGACGGCGACGGTGCGGTGCTGCCGCCGGACCCGCTGCTGCTCCTGGTGCCGGAGCCGCCGGTTCCGCCGCCACCCGTGCTCCCGCCGGTGGACGAGCCACCGGACCCGGTGGTGGCGGTGGCGTGCGCCTGACCGGTGCTCGGCGGCGAGTTGCCCGCGGTCGTCTTCGGGGTGTCGTCGACGATGGTCTGCGCCGCTGCCAGCGCCGCCGTCCGCAGGTTCTGCGGCAGCGGGACATAGCCGTCGCCGAGCGTTCCGGGGGCGACCCCGGAGGTCTGTCCCTCGCCGGTCGCGAACCGGATCAGCGAGGCGTAGGCCGCGCCCTCGTCGGGCAGCAGCAGCGTGGGAACGGTGGCCGCGTAGCCGATCATGGTGAGCGGGTAGGCGCCGGCCGCCTTGGAGGTGGGCGGCAGGGTCAGCGCCCCGGTTCCCGGCACGGTGCTCATCGCCGCCGCGCCGGCCAGCAGCGAGGCCGTCGTCGGTGCGACGAACTCACCGTTGCCGTTGAGCAGTTCGGCGGTGTCCAGTCCGTAGCGGGCGGCGGTCGCGGTGTCGGTGACGGCGAGGATCCCGATCTGCCCCTGCGGCTGCGGATTGCCCTTCTTCAGCTGCGGCGGGGTGGCCGTCGCGTCCCAGATCACCTTGGACAGGGTGTCGCCGCGGGAGGCCGACCTGGCCGCGTCGTGCATGTTGAGGGCGAAGGGGTGGGCGTCCTGGGTGCACCACGGCGGGCGCTTGTTCGGGTCGTCGGGGAACTTCTGGCAGAACGGGTCCTTCTTGGGGAAGTCGTCCCTGGGCAGGTTCAGCGTGTCCAGGGTGTAGTTGGGGTTGACCGTCATGCCCCAGGGGTCCTTGGTGCCGGTCAGGAAGGCCCGGGCGTCCGGGTCCGCCAGCACCCAGGCCCACAGGTGCCGGGCGGTGTCCAACTGGCCCTCGGGCACCAGCATGTCGGGGATCCGGGACGGGAAGTAGAGGTCCTTGAAGACCGGGTTGAGCGCCAGGAAGTCCGGGTCGCTGGTCAGGTCCAGCGGATTGCTCTGCACGTCCGTGGCCTGGTAGTTGACCGCGTAGCGGTAGGACTGGGTGAGCAGTTTGGCGACCAGCCGCGGGGTGAGCTTGATCTGCGGTATTCGCTGCCCGTCGAGCAGCCGGGTCTCGGCCGGGGTGCCGGAGTAGGACTGGCTCTGCACGTCGAAGGCGATGGTCACCCCGGACAGCGTCAGCGGGGCGTAGACCGGAGTGGCCCCGGCCTTGACCGAGGCGGCCGGCACCGGGTCGGTGATGTACTCCAGGCCGGGGTCCGTGCCCAAGGTCAGCGCCTGCCGGGCGGAGTTGTCGGTGTTGGGGGTGTAACCGAAGATCGAGGTGGTCTTCCGGCACAGCACCGGCTGCCACCGGACGATCGCCTCCTCCACCAGTTCGCTGCCGTAGGTGAGCTGCTCATGGGCGCCGATCGGGCAGTTGAGGCCGAGCGGGGCGAAGTGCAGCGGCACCACCAGGCGGTTGGCCCAGTTGGTGGCGGACAGCGGCGAGGAGATCAGCCTGCCGGAACTGCCGACCGGGGCCGCGCCGTTGACCTCGGTCTCGCCGCGCGGCACCACCACGAGCCAGCACTGCCGGCCCTCGGTGGGCGCGGTCTTGAGGTTGGCGGCGACCTCGCCGCAGCCCAGCCCCGCGGCCTCACTGCCGGTCTGGGTCTCGAAGAAGACCTGACCGGTGCCGTTGGCCCGGGTGGGCGCGAAGGGAACCTCGTTGGTGGTGCCCGCGTCGAAGAACTGGCTGTCGGCCCCGGACTCGGTCACCCCCTTCCACGAGGTGAACGGGGTGTACACATTGACGTTCGGCTTGGTCTGCTTCAGCGTTTCGGCCGGGTCGACCAGATTGCCGTAGTTGAGCTGACGGCTCGCCACATAGTCGCCGCCCCGGCTGTCGCCGCGGTCCGCGCCGTACTCGCACTGGGTGCGGTCCGGGCCGGTCGTGGCGTCACCCCAGCACTGCATCAGTTCCAGGTAGTCGGTGCCGAAGGTGGTCGGGTTCGGCTGGGTCGGCTTGCCACCGGTCCAGGTCACCTGGACCACCTGGTCGACCAGGTCCTTGGTCTGAGCCACCGTCACCGCGAGACCCGCGAAGGGTCCGCTGCCGGTCACGGTCACCGCCGAGCCCGCGGCGGCAGCCGCCGCGGCCGGGTTGACGGCCTTCGACGCCCTCTTGGCCGCCTGCACCACAGTGGCCGAGGCGGCCACCGGATGGCCCGGCAGCAGCGCCGACTCGGTGGCGCTGACGACCGGGGCGCGCGATCCGGAGGTGCCCGAACTGCCGGAGCCGGACCCGGTGCTGCCGCTTCCGCCGGTGGGATCGATCGGTACGGCGGCCCCGGTCATCGGGTCCACCTGGACCGAGGGAGTGGGGATGCTCCCCACCGCCGCCGTCCCGCTCGGCGGCCTGTCGCCGTTCTGGGAGGCATAGCCCAGTCCGGCGCTGAGCAGCACCGCTGCCGCGGCGATGGTACGGAAGACGCGGGAACGGAGCGGGACACGGGTCGGTACGAGTCGGCGCAGTCTCATCGCTTGACCTCCCGGCGGCGCGCGGCCCGACCGGCCAGCACCGGTGGCAGGACCACGATCGAGCCCAGCAGCAGGCCCGCGACCGCCATCAGCACATGCTGCTGGGTGCCGTCGGAACTCGCCGCGATGGTGACCGGATCGGCGATCACGGGGTTACCGCCGCTCGTGGAGCCGCTGCCTCCGCTGCTCCCCCCGCCCCCGCCGACCAGTCCTGGATCGCCCGAGGCGGAGCCGCTCCCGGCCGAGCCCGCGGTGGAGCCGCCGGTGCTGCCGCCCGCGGACGAGCCGGTACCGCCCGCGCCACCGGTGGTGGTGCCGCCGGTGCTTCCGGACCCGCCGGTGGCCGCGCCGCCGGAGCTGCCCGTGCCGCCGGAGGTGATGCCGACGCCGGTCACGCTGGTCCCGGTGCCGGGCTTCTTGTCGGAGGCGGGCGGGTAGGGGGCCGTCTTGGCCAGGGTGTTGGTGCCGTCGTTGGAGAAGGTCGGGTTGTTGCAGCCGGCGATGTTCACCTGGTTGGCCTCGGCCCCGGGAATCTTCCGGACCTGGGTCAGCGCCGCCTCCACCAGGTTGATCGGCAGCGGCGAGTAGCCGAGCCGGGGCGCGTCCTGCTGCCCCTGGCAGAGGAAGTAGTAGGCGAAGGCACTGAGGGTGTTGCCCTTGTCCTTGGTGAACTTGTCCTCGACCGCGGTCGGCAGAATCATGTAGCTGTAGCTGGACAGCGGGTAGGTGCGCGGGTCGGGGTTGTCGTAGACCTGGTCCAGGTTCTGCGTCAGATCCGAGTTGATCTGCGCCTTGGTCAGCGCCACGGCCACGTTCTGCGCGGTGGGCGCGTCGTAGTAGCCGGCCGTGTTGAGCATCTTCGCCACCGGGAAGCCGGTGAGCACCGCGTAGGAGTACTCGACGTAGGTGATGGAGCCCTCGTTGTTGTCCTGGGCCACGAAGCCGGAGACGTTCTGCGAGCCGCCCAGCGCCTGGAAGCCCTCACCGTTGACCAGCGGGTAGAAGGAGGTGACCCCGCAGGGCGAGCTGCGCCCGGCCTTGACGCAGTAGGCGTTCCACCGCGCGGTCTCCCGCTTGCTCAGCCAGGTGGTGAGCTGGGCCGTGGTGCCGGAGCCGTCGGAGCGCACCACCGGCACGATCTGACGGGCAGGCAGGACCAGTGACGGGTTGTCATCCGCGATGGCTCGGTCGTTCCACCTGGTGATGGTCCCGGTGAAGATCCCCGCGATGGTGTCCCCGGACAGTCGCAGATTGGTCACCCGCTGGCCGTTGATCTTCAGGTTGTACATGAAGGAGGTGCCGCCGGCCACGATCGGCATATAGGCGAAGTGCCGGGACGGAGGCGCCTCGTAGACCCCGTCGTCGGTGATCCCGTAGGGGATCTCGGAGACGTCGAAGTCATTGGCGCCGTTCTTGAACTTGGTGCGTCCGTCGGAGGACCCGGTGGCGGCGAAGTTGACCGTCATGCCGTACTGCTTGACGTTGGTGGTCCACGCGTCCATGGCGTTGCTGCTCCAGGTGGAGCCGGCGCCGTCGATGGAGGTGTACGGCGC
Source organism: Streptomyces sp. 846.5 (assembly GCF_004365705.1). Classification (NCBI taxonomy): domain Bacteria; kingdom Bacillati; phylum Actinomycetota; class Actinomycetes; order Kitasatosporales; family Streptomycetaceae; genus Streptomyces; species Streptomyces sp. 846.5. The sequence goes on along the minus strand of NZ_SOBN01000003.1, from coordinate 536,669 downwards.
CGCGGCCGCAGCCCTCGGCGCGCCGCCGAAGAGCACCCCGGTGGCGATCAGCGCCAGCGCGGCGGCCACCGCCGCGGCCCGGCGGGCGTAGTGCGTCGCCGTGCGGGCCGATGCCGTGGCCCTGCGCCGGAGCTGACGGCGGCTCAGTTCGCCGGGAGCCTTGCCGCCGAGCACCCGGGCGGCCAGGAACAGCGCCAGGACCAGCAGCATCAGCACCGCCGCGGCGCCGAAGCCGCGGCTGATCTGCCATTTGGAGGGCAGCCGTACCAGGGTGAACACCAGCAGCGGCAGCGACACCTGCGGCCCGTGCAGCGGGTCGGCGTTGAAGGCCTTGTTGTAGCCGGAGGTCAGCAGGACCGGCGAGGTCTCGCCGATGCCGCGCGCGGTGCCCAGGATGACGGCGGTGGTCAGCCCCGAGCGGGCGGTCGGCAGCACCACCCGCCACACGGTCCGCAGCCGGCCCGCGCCCAGCGCGTAGGAGGCCTCCTTCAGCGAGCCGGGAACCAGCCGCAGCACCACGTCGCCGGCCCTGATGATGATCGGCAGCATCATCACCGACAGCGCGCAGCCGGCGGCGAGCCCGCACTGCTCCCAGTGCACCACGTTCACCACCACCACGTAGATGAAGAGCCCGGCGACCACCGAGGGCAGCGCCGTCATCGCCTCGACCACGGTCCGGACGAAGCGGGCGAACCGGCCGGGAACCTCGGTCAGGAAGACCGCGCAGCTCACCCCGAGCGGCACGGTGATCGCCAGGGCGATGCCGATCTGCTCCAGCGAGCCCACCAGCGCGTGCTTGACGCCGCCGACCACCAGCGGGGTCAGCGAGTCCGCCGAGGACATGTCCTGGGTGTAGAAGTTGGCGTGCGGCAGCGCGTCCACGCCCTGGTAGAGGGTGTAGCCGACGGTGAAGGTCAGCGCGATGACCACCAGCGCGGCCAGGCTGTGCACCACGGCGGCGGCCAGCCGGTCCCGCACTGCCAGGCCGTTCTCGTCCTGGGCGACCAGCAGCGCGTACAGGCCCAGGAAGCACACCCAGGAGCAGACCACGAAGCCCAGCGGGCCGTTCAGCGGCAGCAGGTACTGGAACAGCAGCACGGTCAGGCCGATGCCGCCGGCCAAGGCGCCCACCAGCGCGTAGCGGTCGCTCGCGCGGGCGGTCCCCGGGCGTCTGCGGACCTCGTCGGTACTGCCGGGCGGGCTCGCCGCCACCACAGTGGTGGCGGCGACCGCGGTGGCGGCCGGGACAGTGTTGCTCATGTGCTTGCTCCGGAACGGCTGCGGGCGACGACGGCCGAGGCGGCGAAGTTCACGGCCAGGGTCATCAGGAACAGGACGAGTCCGGCGGCCATCAGCGCGGACAGTCCGAACGGGGAGGCCTCCCCGAAGTCCAGGGCGATCAGTGAGGCGACCGTGCTGCCGCCGCTCTGCAGGATGTGCGGCTGGATGGTGAAGACCATGGAGATGATCATGTAGACGGTGATCGTCTCGCCCAGGGCGCGGCCCAGGCCCAGCATGGTGCCGCCGATGATTCCGCCCCGCCCGTACGGCAGGACCACCGAGCGGATCATCCCCCAGCGGGTCGAGCCGAGGGCGTAGGCGGCCTCCCGCTCGCCGGCCGGGGCCTGGCCGAACACCTCGCGCATCACCGAGCACATGATCGGAGTGATCATCAGCGCCACCACGGTCCCGGCGATGAAGGTCGAGGAGGTGTACGCGGGCATCGGCGCCAGCGGGTCCTGCGGGTCGGCGCCGTCCACCTTGAACAGCGGGATCCAGCCGAACCAGGTGGAGATCCAGCGGGCCAGTCCGGTCATCCGCTGTTCCAGGAAGAAGAACCCCCACAGCCCGTAGACCACGCTGGGCACCGCGGCCATCAGGTCGACCAGGGTGATCAGGGTCCGCTTGGCCCGAGGCGGCGCGTACTCCGAGATGTAGAGCGCCATGCCGAGCGCCAGCGGGACGGCGAGCAGGACCGCCAGCGCGCCGATCAGCAGGGTGCCGACCAGCACGGCGGCGATGCCGAAGCGGCCGCGGTGCCCGTCCGGGTCCCAGCGCTGGACGGTGAGGAAGGACCAGCCCGCCACCCGCAGCGCCCGGGTGGCCTGGATGGCCAGGAAGCCGCCGACCGCCAGCATCACCAGCAGCACCAGCGCGCCGCTGGAACGGGCGCCCAGCTGGAACAGCCGGTCACCGAGCCCCGCGTTGGCGCTGATCCGGCGCGGCCGGTCCTCGGACGGCGGCGGCAGGATGTCGGCGCTCATCGGCGGACCGTCCTCGCCTCGGCGAACTCCGGCTTCTGCCGCGGCAGTTCGGCCGACGGCACGGCCTCCAGGAACTGCGCCAGGTTGTACTGGCACTCGCGCTGCCGCCGGTAGGCCCGTCCCGAGGCGGCCACCGGCAGCTCGTCGACGCTCAGCCGCCAGGCCCACATCGCCCCGGGCTGGGTCCGCAGCGCCGCCACCACGGCGCGGTGCACGTCGGCCCGCAGCCGCAGCACCGCGTCCAGGCAGCTCTCCGCAGTGCCGAAGGCGGCGGCGCCGCGCCCCAGCTCCCGGTTGTTGGGCCCGAGCAGGCGCCAGACCGTGCGCACATCCCGGTCGCCGCTGGATACGGGATGCGACACCGGTCTTGTGACAATGAGAAAACGTGCCTGCCCCATGCCGTGCTCCCTCGGGTCCTGCTCGCACGCACCCAGCGCGAATCCGCCACTGGCCGAGAGAGACGGTCCTGTTTCCAAGCAGCTACACAGGATCCGCAAGAAGAACGCCGGACATGAGGCAGGTAAATGGGAGGGGTGGAGGTTGTCAGGGAAGTGTGGAGGGACTTGCGCATGACAGCCGTGGTCGACCCACGGCCCTTTATGGCCAGACTTGGCGGTACTTGACAGGATTTGAGCGTTCGTCAGCGAACCGGGTGCCCGGCCTCCCGCAGCGACTGCTTGACCTCGCCGATGCGCAGGTCACCGAAGTGGAAGACGCTGGCGGCCAGCACCGCGTCGGCCCCCGCCGCCACCGCGGGGGCGAAGTCGGCGAGTCGTCCCGCGCCGCCGCTGGCGATCACCGGGACGCCGACCACCCTGCGCACGGCGCGGAGCAGTTCCAGGTCGTAGCCGTCCTTGGTGCCGTCCGCGTCCATGGAGTTGAGCAGGATCTCGCCCGCGCCCAGCTCCGCCGCGCGCTCGGCCCACTCCACCGCGTCGATCCCGGTGCCCTGGCGGCCGCCGTGGGTGGTGACCTCGAAGCCGGAGGCCGTGACCGTGCCCTCGTGGACCCTGCGGGCGTCGATGGACAGCACCAGCACCTGCCGGCCGAAGCGCTCGGCGATCTCCCGGATCAGCTCGGGCCTGGCGATGGCCGCGGTGTTGACGCCCACCTTGTCCGCGCCGGCCCGCAGCAGCCTGTCGACGTCCCCGACCTCGCGGACCCCACCGCCGACGGTGAGCGGGATGAAGACCTGCTCGGCGGTGCGGCGCACCACGTCGTAGGTGGTCTCCCGGTCCCCCGAGGAGGCGGTGATGTCCAGGAAGGTGAGCTCGTCGGCGCCCTCGGCGTCGTAGAGCTTGGCCATCTCCACCGGGTCGCCGGCGTCGCGCAGGTTCTGGAAGTTGACGCCCTTGACCACCCGCCCGGCGTCGACGTCCAGGCAGGGGATCACACGAACGGCGAGGGTCATCGCTGCTAAGCCTTCCTTCGGTACGCCTCGACCTCGACCTCCACGGACATCCGGGAGTCGAGCAGGGCGCTGACGACAACGATGGTGGCGGCGGGCCGCACAGCACCGAAGAGTTCCTTGTGGACCCGGCCCACGTCGTCGACGTCGCGGGCGTGGGTGACGTACATCCTGGTCCGCACGACGTCCGCGACGCCGAGCCCGTACCGGTCCAGCGAGGCCACGGCCACCCCGAAGGCGGCCCTGGCCTGTTCCGCGGGCGAGCCCTCGAAGAGGACCCGGCCGTCGTCCCAGGCCGTGCACCCCGAGACGAAGACGAAGTCGCCGGCCGCGACCGCCCGCGAGAAGCCGAACTGCTCCTCCCAGGGGCCGTTGCCGTTGCTGCGATTTACCGGGGGTCGACCCCCGGGACCCCCGTGAGGTACCGCCGGAAACTCCGTCATACCGGGCTCATCTCCCTGATGCTGGCTTGGATTCGACGGTCCCTCAGGACACTACGGCCAGTGCCTCTTCAAGCGTGAATGCCTGAGCGTAGAGCGCCTTGCCCACGATGGCGCCCTCGACACCGGAGCCGACCAGCCCGGCGATGTCGCGCAGGTCCTGCAGCGAGGACACCCCGCCGCTGGCGACGACCGCGCGGTCGGTGGCGGCGCAGACGTTGCGCAGCAGCTCCAGGTTGGGACCGGTGAGGGTGCCGTCCTTGTCGACGTCGGTGACCACGTAGCGGGCGCAGCCCTCGGCGTCCAGGCGGGCCAGCGCCTCGTAGAGGTCGCCGCCCTCGCTGGTCCAGCCGCGGCCGCGCAGGGTGGTGCCGACCACGTCCAGGCCGACCGCGATCCGGTCGCCGTACTCGGCGATGGCCTTGGCCACCCACTCCGGGGACTCCAGCGCGGCGGTGCCCAGGTTGACCCGGGCGCAGCCGGTGGCGAGCGCGGCCCGCAGCGAGTCGTCGTCGCGGATGCCGCCGGACAGCTCCACCTTGACGTCCAGTCGGCCGGTGACCTCGGCCAGCAGGGCGCGGTTGTCGCCGGTGCCGAAGGCGGCGTCCAGGTCCACCAGATGGATCCACTCGGCGCCGGCCTGCTGCCAGGCCAGGGCGGCGGCGAGCGGCTCGCCGTAGGAGGTCTCGGAGCCGGAGGCGCCCTTGACCAGGCGCACGGCCTGACCGTCGCGGACGTCCACGGCGGGAAGGAGGACGAGGCGGTCAGCAGTGGTCACAGCGTGGAGATCCAGTTCTTCAGCAGGGTGGCTCCGGCGTCGCCGGACTTCTCGGGGTGGAACTGCGTCGCGGACAGCGGGCCGTTCTCCACGGCGGCGACGAACGGCTCGCCGTGCTCGGCCCAGGTGACCAGCGGCGGGCGCAGCTGCTCGATGGGCGGCAGCTCCCAGCTGCGGACCGCGTAGGAGTGCACGAAGTAGTAGCGGGCGTCGGAGTCGAGCCCGGCGAAGAGCGCGCTCTGCTCCGGCGCCTTGACGGTGTTCCAGCCCATGTGCGGGACGATCGGCGCCTGCAGCGGTTCGACCGTGCCGGGCCACTCGTCGCAGCCCTCGGTCTCGATGCCGTGCTCGACGCCGCGGGCGAAGAGGATCTGCATGCCCACGCAGATGCCCAGCACCGGACGACCGCCGGACAGCCGCCGCCCGATGATCCGTTCACCGCGGACCGCCTTCAGACCCGCCATGCAGGCGGCGAACGCGCCGACGCCGGGGACCAGCAGCCCGTCCGCGTCCAGCGCCGACTGGAAGTCGGAGCTGACCTCCACCTCGGCGCCGACCCGCTCCAGCGCGCGCTGGGCGGAGCGGAGGTTGCCCGAGCCGTAGTCGAGGACGACCACTCGCTTGGCCATCAGGGCCAGCCTTTCTCTAGATTCGCATCAGCCCGGTGGCCAGGCACATGCCCGAGCCGAGGACCAGCAGCAGGACGACGCCCATCGGAAGCTTCTGCTTCCAGAACGAGTAGGCCCCGCCGAGCAGGAACAGGCCGAGGAAGACGAAGGCGATGGTCGAGGTACTCATTCAGCATCTCCTGGGAACAGCAGTCGCATCGGCCCGCCGACCCCGGGTTCACGTGGGGGTACGGGGGGTCGCCCCCCGGGGAATTGGAGCATGGCTACAGCGCGCCCTTGGTCGAGGGAAGGATCCCGGCCGCGCGCGGGTCCAGCTCGCTGGCGTACCGCAGCGCCCGGGCGAGCGCCTTGAACTGGCACTCGACAATGTGGTGGGCATTGCGTCCATACGGTACGTGCACGTGCAGGGCGATCTGCGCCTGGGCCACAAAGGACTCCAGGATGTGCCGGGTCATCGTGGTGTCGTAGGCGCCGATCATCGGCGCCATGCCCTCCGGCTCGGTGTGCACCAGGTACGGGCGGCCGGAGAGGTCCACGGTGACCTGGGCGAGGGACTCGTCCAGCGGCACGGTGCAGTTGCCGAAGCGGTAGATGCCGACCTTGTCGCCGAGCGCCTGCTTGAAGGCGGCGCCCAGGGCGAGGGCGGTGTCCTCGATGGTGTGGTGGGTGTCGATGTGCAGGTCGCCGTCGGTCTTGACGGTGAGGTCGAAGAGACCGTGCCGGCCGAGCTGGTCCAGCATGTGGTCGTAGAAGCCCACGCCGGTGCTGATGTCGGTCGTGCCGCGTCCGTCGAGGTCGATCTCGACCTTGACGGAGGTCTCCTTGGTGGTGCGCTCGACGCGCCCGATCCGGGACATGTACTCAGATCTCCTTGATGACTGCACGGACGGCGTCGAGGAAGGCGTCGTTCTCCGCCGGGGTGCCCGCGGTGACCCGGAGCCGGCCGGGGACGCCGTTGTCGCGGACCAGCACGCCCCGGTCGAGGATCGCCTGCCAGACCGCGTGCGTGTCCTGGAACTCGCCGAACTGGACGAAGTTGGCGTCGGAGTCGGTGACCTCAAGACCCATCGCGCGCAGCTCGGTGACGATGCGGTCGCGTTCGGCCTTGAGCCGCTCGACGTAGCCCAGCAGGACATCGGTGAACTCCAGCGCCGCCAGCGCGGTCGCCTGGGTGACCGAGGACAGGTGGTACGGCAGCCGGACCAGCTGCACCGCGTCCACCACGGCCGGGTCGGCGGCCAGGTAGCCGAGCCGCAGCCCGGCCGCGCCGAAGGCCTTGGACATGGTGCGGGTGACCACCAGCAGCGGCCGGCCCTCGATCAGCGGCAGCAGCGAGGGCTGGTGCGAGAACTCGATGTAGGCCTCGTCGACGATCACCAGCGTCGGCTTGACCGCCTGCGCGGCCTCGTACAGCGCCAGCACCGTCTCGCGCGGAACGGCGGTGCCGGTGGGGTTGTTCGGCGAGCAGACGAACAGCACGTCGGGACGCTGCACGGCGATCGCGGCGAGGGCGACCTCCAGGTCGATGGTGAAGTCGTCGTCGCGCGGGCCCTGGGTCCAGTGGGTGCCGGTGCCCCGGGCGATCAGGTCGTGCATCTGGTAGGTGGGCGCGAAGCCCAGCGCCGTGCGCCCCGGGCCGCCGAAGGTCTGCAGCAGCTGCTGCAGCACCTCGTTGGAGCCGTTGGCCGCCCAGACGTTCTCCCGGGCCACCTGGAAGCCGGTGGACCCGGTCAGATAGGCGGCCAGGCCCTCGCGCAGCTCCACCGCGTCCCGGTCGGGGTAGCGGTTGAGGTTCCGGGCGGCCTCGGCCACCCGCTCCGCGATCCTGGCGACCAGGTCCTCGGGCAGCGGGTAGGGGTTCTCATTGGTGTTCAGCAGCACCGGTACGTCCAACTGCGGTGCCCCGTACGGCGACTTGCCCTTGAGCTCGTCACGGATCGGCAGGTCGTCGATCCTCATGCGCATCTCGCTCATACCTCGGGAACCGTCCAATTGAAGCGGGCCCGCACGGCGTCGCCGTGCCCGGGCAGGTCCTCGGCGTCGGCGAAGGTCACCACGTGCTTCGCGACCCCAGCCAGCGCCTCCTGGGAGTAGTCCACGACATGGATGCCGCGGAGGAAGGACTGCACGCTCAGGCCCGAGGAGTGGCAGGCGCAGCCGCCGGTGGGCAGCACATGGTTGGAGCCGGCCGCGTAGTCGCCCAGCGACACCGGGGAGTAGGCGCCGACGAAGATCGCACCGGCGTTGCGGACCCGGGCGGCGACGGCCGGGGCGTCCGCGGTCTGGATCTCCAGGTGCTCGGCGGCGTAGGCGTTGACCACCTCCAGGCCCTGGTCCAGCGAGTCCACCAGGATGATCCCGGACTGCTTGCCGGACAGCGCCTCACGCACCCGCGACTCGTGCCGGGTGGCGGCGACCTGGGCCTCCAGCTCCGTCTCCACCGCGTCGGCCAGCGCGAGCGAGTCGGTGACCAGCACCGATGCCGCGTTGGGGTCGTGCTCGGCCTGGCTGATCAGGTCCGCGGCGACATGCCGGGCGTCGGCGGTGTCGTCGGCCAGGATCGCGATCTCGGTGGTGCCGGCCTCGGCGTCGATCCCGATCCGACCCTTGAGCAGGCGCTTGGCCGCGGCCACGAAGATGTTCCCGGGGCCGGTCACCAGATCGACCTGGCGGCACTCCCCCGCGCCGTAGGCGAACATCGCGACCGCCTGGGCGCCGCCGACCGCGTACACCTCGTCCACGCCGAGCAGCGCGCAGGCCGCCAGGATGGTGGGGTGCGGGAGCCCGCCGTGCTCCTTCTGCGGCGGGGAGGCCAGCGCCAGGCTGGGCACTCCGGCCTCCTGCGCCGGCACCACGTTCATCACCACGGACGAGGCCAGCGGCGCGAGGCCGCCGGGGACGTAGAGGCCGACCCGGTCGACCGGCACCCAGCGCTCGGTGACCGTGCCGCCGGGGACGACGGTGGTGGTGTGGTCGGTGCGGCGCTGCTCGTGGTGCACGATGCGGACCCGGCGGATGGACTCCTCCAGCGCCGCCCTGATGTCGGGGTCCAGCTGCTCCAGCGCGGCGGTGATGGCTTCCCGCGGCACCCGGATGTCGGTGAGCCGTACCCCGTCGAAACGCTCGGTGATCTCGATCAGCGCCTCGACGCCCCGATGGCGCACGTCCTCGCAGATGGGCCGCACCTTCTCAAGCGCGGCCTCGACGTCGAGCTCGGCGCGCGGCAGTACCGCGCGCGGGTCGTCGATGGAACCTCGGAGGTCGATTCGCGAAATCACACAGGCCAGTCTACGGAGCGACGGCAACGACCGTTTGCGCATATCACGACTTGGGACGGCGTGGCGCGGCCCGGCCGCGGGCCCCGAAGCGGTACGACCGGGCCCTCCCAGCTGAGTACTCTTGCGGTCGTGACGGAACGGCTCCCCCTCTTTCCCTTGGGCACAGTGCTCTATCCCGGCCTGGTGCTGCCCCTGAACGTCTTCGAGGAGCGCTACCGCCGTCTCTTGGCGGACCTGCTGGCGGGGCCGGAGCCGCACCGCTTCGGCGTGGTGGGCATCCGCGCCGGCCGGGAGACCGCGCCGACCGGGCTGGACCCGGGCACCGACCCCGGCGCCCAGGCGCTGGCAGGCTTCGGCCCCGACCCGGCCCGGGCCCTGTACGACCTGGGCTGCGTCGCTGAGATCGCCTCCGCCGAGCCCCGGGAGGGCGGCGGCTACGACCTGATCGCGACCGGCACCACCCGGTTCAAGGTGCTCGACTTCGACGCCTCCGGCCCCTATATCACCGCCGAGGTCGAACGGCTGCCCGAGGTCGTCGGCCCGGAGGCGTCGGTGCTCGGGCAGGCGGTCGAGCGGCTGTTCCGGACCTACCAGAAACGGCTGGCCGGCGCCCGGGAGAGCACCGTGACCGGGCTGCAGGAGCTCCCCGACGACCCGATGGTGCTGTCCTACCTGGTCGCGGCGGCCTCGGTGCTCGACACCTCGGACAAGCAGCGGCTGCTCGGGGCCGGGTCGGCCAGCGAGCGGCTCACCGCGGAGCTGGCGCTGCTGCGCCAGGAGTCCGCGGTGCTGGCGAAGCTGCCGTCGCTCCCGGCCGTGGAGCTCACCCGGCAGGCCTTCAACCCCAACTGAGAGGGTCAGCCCGTCGTCACCTGGACCCCGTACGAGGAGACCGGCTCGGCCCAGTCCTTGCCGGGATAGGACCAGGTGTACGTCCCGGTGCGGTCGGCCCGCACCTTCGCGGTGAACTGCCCCTGGCTGTCCGAAGTGACGGTGGCCACCGTCTCCCGGGTGGTGCAGCCCGTGGCGCAGAACTCCAGCCGGATCTGCTGGTCCGGGCTGGGCACCCACTGCTGCGTCTTCCAGTCGGGGCGCTCCAGCAGCCCGCTGATGGAGATCGTCGCGCCCGGCACCGCGGTCTGCGGAGACCCGAAGCTGGTGAGCCGGCCCGCCTTGAGGATGGAGAAGGTCCCCGCCTTGGTCTCGGTGCGCTGGTCGCCGTCCCGACCGTGCGCGGTCGCCTGGACGTACCAGGTGCCGGCCATGGAGTCGAAGATCTGCTGCTCGGCGATGTCCACCGAGGACGTGCCGGTGCACACCGACACCGTCGACGACTTCGCGGTGCACTGGATCGCCGAGGAGCGCAGCGCTCCGTAGGCGGAACCCCACAAACCGACGCCGTCCACCGAGCTGATCCCCGATTTGTCCTCGGCTGTGATGCTGAAGCCGAAGGCGACCTTGCCGGTGGGTCCCAGCACGACCGGCTTGCCGCCGTTCACCACCACGCCGGTGATCCTGGTGTTCCCGTGCGACTGCTTGATCGCCAGCGAGGGCACCAGCACACCCGCGACCGCGAGCGCGCCGGACACCAGCAGCAGGACCGACCGTCTACGCATGATCTCCCTGCACCGTCCACGCCCCCGCCACAACCATTCTGCACCGGCGTCCTGTGCACCCGGGGGCAATGTGCGCGTGTCCCCTCCGGTGTGTCCCCGCACTTGGATACGCTGAGTTCCGGTGGGGTATGGGCCTGTTCTCCAAGTTTGTTTTTCGGGGCGCGGCCGGTCACTCCGACCACTTCCACCCCGAACACCGGCCGGCCCGAGAACGCTCGGCTTACGAAAGCAGGTGTTGGACGTGGATCGCTGTGTCGTCCTGGTGGATGCCGGATACTTGCTGGGAGCCGCGGCCAGTCTGCTCGCCGGGGAGAGTTCCCGCTCCCGGATCAACGTCGACCAGAACGAGCTGATCGGACAGTTGCGCGAGCGGGCCGAGGCCGAGACCGGGCTGCCGCTGCTGCGGATCTACTGGTTCGACGCCGCGCCCGACCGCCGGCCGATGCCGGAGCACCGGCGGCTGCGGGTGATGCCCAGGGTCACCGTCCGGCTCGGGGCGCTGACCCGGGCCGAGGGCCGGCTGGTGCAGAAGGGCGTGGACGCGGCGATGCACGCCGAGCTGTCCGAACTGGCCCGCAATCGCGCCTGCGCGGACGTGGTGCTGGTGACCGGCGACGGCGACCTGCTGCCGGGGATGACCGCCGCCAAGGACTACGGCGTGGCCGTGCACCTGTGGGCGGTGCAGGCCGCCGACGGCGACTTCAACCAGTCCGAGGACCTGGTCGCCGAGGCCGACGAACGGCGGGTGCTGGACCGGGAGTGGATCACCCGCTCGGTGCAGCTGCGCGAGGTCGTCGTCCCCGCGGTCAACGCGGACCCCCGTCCCGACTTCGCCAAGATCCTCTCCGCGCCGCAGCCGGCGGCGGTCCCGGACACGCCGGAGGAGCTGGTCACGGCCGCGGCGACGGTGTCCGCGCAGCCCGCTCCGCCGAGCGCACCCAAGGTCCCCACCCCGAAGGAGATCGCCGCGGGCCTCGGCGCCGGGCGGACGGCGTCCGCGCCGCCGCCCGCGCCCTCGCTGCTGCGCTGGTCCTCCGAACGCGGCATGGTGGACCGCCCCGGCGAGGGGAGCGGCCCGGCCGACAACATCCCCACCCTGGCCCAGCTCACCACGGCCGAGCAGAAGTGGGCCGACCGCGAGGAGGACATCACCGCGGTCGGCGGCGACCCCACCGAGGTCGGCCAGGTCTTCGCTCGGCGCTGGACCGATCGGCTCGGCGACCCCTCGCGGCTCACGGTGCTGTGGCCGGACTACCCGAGGATCCCGCACCGGGTGGACGGAGAACTGTTGCGCTACGCGGCGAGGTTCGGGCTGCTGGCCCACAAGGACGACCAGATCGACGAGCACGACCGCTATGCGATCCGCGCGGGGTTCTGGCGGGAACTCGCTGCGCGAGTGCCCGGAGGGGAAGCGGTGACGGTCGACAGCTGACAGTAACCGTCGCGGGTGGTCGCTGTTCGCGCAGTTCCCCGCGCCCCTATGGGGCTGCAACTGGCCCAGTTGCACTTGCTTAGGGGCGCGGGGAACTGCGCGAACAGTCACCCCCTCCAAGGCGAGCCCGCCAAACCCCCCGGAACCGCGACAGCGACAACCCGCTAAAGTCACCACGTGAACACCCAGGCAACCCCCGCGCCCCCGGCCCCCGCGCCGCCCGCGGAGAACTGTTGCAAGGTCACCGGCCTGACCAAGGCCTACCGCACCGGCCGCGGTGCGAAGGCGAAGACCGTCCTCGCCAACAACGACATCTCGCTGGAGATCCGCCGGGGCGAGGTCTTCGGGCTGCTCGGCCCCAACGGTGCGGGGAAGTCCACCCTGGTCCGCCAGCTCACCGGGCTGCTCCGTCCGGACCAGGGGCGGATCGAGGTGCTCGGACATGACATCGTCCGCCGCCCCGACCGCGCCTCCCAGCTGCTGGCCTACCTCGGACAGGAGTCCACCGCGCTGGACGAGCTGACGGTGTCGCTCGCCGTGGAGACCACGGCCCGGCTGCGCGGCCTCTCCCGTCCCGCCGCCCGTGCCGCGCGGGACGCGGTCCTCGCCGAGCTGGCGCTCGAACCGCTCGCGCACCGCCCGCTGGCCAAGCTCTCCGGCGGCCAGCGCCGCCTCGCCTGCTTCGCCACCACGCTCGTCGGCGAGCGCCCGCTGCTGGTCCTGGACGAGCCCACCACCGGGATGGACCCGGTCGCCCGCCGCGCGGTCTGGGCCGCCGTGGACCACCGCCGCGCCGAGAACGGCACGACCGTGCTGCTGGTCACCCACAACGTCATCGAGGCCGAGACCGTCCTGGACCGGGTCGCGGTGGTCGACGAGGGCCGGGTCATCGCCTGCGACACACCGGGCGGACTGAAGGCGCTGGTGGACGGGGACGTCCGGCTGGACCTGGTCTGGCGCGAGGAGCCCCCGCTGCACCTGCCGCTGGTCGCCGCGCTCTACCCGCGCGCCACCGCGAACGGCCGCCGCTGGACCGTCCGCACCAGCCCGGACGAGGCCCGCGACCTGGTCGCCCAGGTCACCGGCGGACCGGCCTTCGCCGCCCTGGACGACTTCTCGCTCGCCACCCCCAGCCTTGAGGACGTGTACCTGCTGCTCGGCGGCCGACACGAAGGACTGGTCAAGTGAGCACAGGTCACCTGGACACAGCCGTACTGCCGGCGCCCCGCGCCGCCCTGTTCCCCGCACTCGGCGCGGTCTACCGGGCCCAGCTCTCCCGGGCCCGGGTCGCCCGGATCCCGCTGCTTTTCGTCGCCACCGTCCAGTCCCTCGGGATCATGGTGATGATGCGCGGCGTGGTGACCACCGGATCCGCCGACGCCGTGGCCGCCCGGGACGTGGTGGCCGGGTCGACCGTGCTGGTGGTGGCCTTCGTCGCGCTCAACCTGCTGGCCCAGTACTTCGGCCGGCTGCGCGCCACCGGCGGCCTGGACCACTACGCGACCCTGCCGGTGTCGGCCGCCTCGGTGGTGCTGGGCACCGCCGGTGCGTACGCCTCGTTCACGGTGCCGGGGACGCTGGTCACCGCCGCCGTGGGCTGCGCGCTGTTCCAGCTCAGCTGGGTGCACCTGTGGGTGCTGGTCCTGGTCGTGCCGCTGTCGGGCGCGGCGCTCTCCGGGATCGGGGCGGCCTGCGGGCTGCTGGCGAACCGTCAGGAGATCGCGACGCTGCTCGGCCAGCTCGGCATGTCGGCCGCGCTGCTGCTGGGGGTGCTGCCGCCGAGCCATATGCCCACGGCGATCCAGTGGCTCCGGGACCTGCTGCCGTCCACCTACGGCGTCGAGGCGCTGGCCCGTACCTTCGCCGCGCACCCGGACTGGCCCGCCGTCGCCGTGGACCTGGCCGTCTGCGCCGCGGTGGGCGTGCTCTCGCTGGCGCTGGCCGCCTGGGCCTACCGCCGTGCCGCCACCCGCGCCTGAGCACGCACGTGCGACGATGACGCCGTGACCGCACCCGACACCTCTCACAACCCGCACGAGGATCCGATCCAGGACTCCCCTGCGCAGCCGCCGCAGGCCCCGGCGGCAGAGGCTCCCGCCCCGCAGGACGTACCGCCGGAGCACCCGATCGCGCAGGCCCCCGCCGGGAGTGCCCCGCGCAGCGCCCGTACCGAGGCCCTGATCGCCGTCCTGCTCCTCGCGGGCTCCGCGCTCCTCGGCGTGCTGGCGGGGTTCCTCTGGCACTGGCTGGCCCCCAAGGTGCCGCTCTACGCGGACAGCTCGGCGGTCTACCTCAAGGACCCCGAGGGCGAGCAGGCGATCGGCGCCGACGGCACCTTCGCCATCATCGGCGCCGGCGCCGGCCTGGCCGCGGCCGCGGCCGCCTACTGGCTCACCCGCCGTCGCCAGGGCGGGGTCACCGTCGCCCTCGGACTGGCCGCCGGCGGACTGCTCGGCGGCTTCATCGCCATGAGGCTCGGCACCGCGCTCGGCCCCGGCGGGAACGTCATCGCCACCGCCAAGTCGGTGCCCACCGGATCCACCTTCTACGGCCCGCTGAAGCTCACCGCCAAGGGCGTCCTGCTCACCTGGCCGGCCGCCGCCCTGGTCGTCCTCATCGGTCTCACCGCCCTCTTCACCCCCAAGCCGCAAGCCCCGCCGACGGTCTGGCAGACACCTGCGCAGGACGGTCCCGACACGCCGTGAGCGCGCGCTAGGGTAGAGGCTTCCCGCACTCGCCCCCTTGCCCGAGGAGCGCCCCAACCGTGGCCGACAGCTTCGTTCACCTGCATGTTCACACCGAATTCTCGATGCTGGACGGGGCCGCGAAGAACGGCAAGATGATCGCCGAGGTCGAGCGGCAGGGCATGCCCGCGATCGCCATGTCCGACCACGGCAACATGTTCGGGGCCTACGAGTTCTTCCAACTCGCCGACAAGAGCCCGGTGACCCCGATCATCGGGATCGAGGCCTATGTCGCGCCCGGTTCGCGCTTCGAGAAGAAGCAGACCTTCTGGGGCCAGCAGGGCGGCCGTCCCAACCCCGCCGATGCCGGCGGCGAGGGCGGCAAGGACGTCTCCGGCGGTGGCCGCTACACCCACATGACCATGTGGGCGCAGAACGCCAGGGGCCTGCGCAACCTCTTCAAGCTCTCCTCGCTCGCCTCCATCGAGGGCTACTACATGAAGCCCCGGATGGACCGCGAGCTGATCTCGCAGAACGCCGAGGGCATCATCGCCACCACCGGCTGCCCCTCCGGCGAGGTGCAGACCCGGCTGCGGCTCGGGCAGTACGAGGAGGCCGTCAAGGCCGCCGGGGCCTATCAGGACATCTTCGGCAAGGAGAACTACTTCCTGGAGCTGATGGACCACGGCCTGGGCATCGAGCGCGACGTCCGCGACGATCTGCTGCGGCTGGCCAAGCAGTTGAACATCCCGCTGCTGGCGACCAACGACTCGCACTACGTCACCGCCGACCAGGCGGACGCGCACGACAACCTGCTGTGCATCGGCGTCGGCAAGAACAAGGACGACCCGAACCGCTTCAAGTTCAACGGCTCCGGCTACTACCTGAAGACCTCCGAGGAGATGCGCGAGCTGTTCCGCGAACTCCCGGAGGCCTGCGACAACACCCTCGCCATCGCCGAGCGGATCGAGTCGTACCAGGAGGTCTTCACCTACGTCGACCGGATGCCGCAGTTCGACGTGCCCGAGGGCGAGAACCAGGTCAGCTACCTGCGCCAGAAGATCGACGAGGGCCTGAAGCAGCGCTTCGGCGACGAGCCGGGCCAGGAGGTGCTGGACCGGATCGAGCTGGAGATGAGCGTCATCGACCCGATGGGCTTCTCCAGCTACTTCCTCGTGGTCGCCGACATCTGCCAGTACGCCCGCGACAACGGCATCTCCGTCGGCCCCGGCCGTGGTTCGGCGGCCGGCTCGATGATCGCCTACCTCACCGGCATCACCCAGCTCGACCCGATCGAGCACGACCTGCTGTTCGAGCGCTTCCTCAACCCCGAGCGGATCAACCCCCCGGACGTCGACATCGACTTCGACGACCGCCAGCGCGACCAGATGGTCCGCTACGTCAGCGAGAAGTACGGCGCCGCCTACACCGCGCAGGTCAACACCTTCGGCACGATCAAGGCCAAGGCCGCCGTCAAGGACTCCTCGCGCATCCTCGGCTACCCCTTCGCCATGGGCGACCGGATCACCAAGGCGATGCCGCCGGACGTGATGGGCAAGGGCGTCCCGCTCAAGGACCTCTTCAACAGCGAGCACCCCCGGTACTCCGAGGGCGGCGAGATCCGGGCGATGTACGAGAACGAGCCCGACGTCAAGAAGATCATCGACACCGGCCTCGGCATCGAGGGCCTGATCCGCGGCACCGGCGTGCACGCGGCCGCGGTGATCCTCTCCTCGACCCCGCTGCTGGAACTGATCCCGCTGCACCGCCGTGACAAGGACGGCGTGATCATCACCGGGTTCGACTACCCCTCATGTGAGAACATGGGGCTGATCAAGATGGACTTCCTGGGTCTGCGCAACCTGGGCATCATCGACCACTGCATCAAGATCATCAAGGCCAACCGGGGCCAGGACATCGTCTGCGACGACATCCCCCTGGACGATCCGGTCACCTTCGAACTGCTCCAGCGCGGCGACACCCTGGGCGTGTTCCAGCTCGATGGCGGCCCTATGCGGGCCCTGCTGCGGCTGATGAAGCCCACCGAGTTCGCCGACATCTCCGCCGTCTCGGCGCTCTACCGGCCCGGCCCGATGGGTATGAACTCGCACACCAACTACGCGCTGCGGAAGAACGCCCAGCAGGAGATCACCCCGATCCACCCGGAGCTGGAGAAGCCGCTCAGCGAAGTCCTGGGCCCGACCTACGGTCTGATCGTCTATCAGGAGCAGGTGCAGCGAGCCGCGCAGGTGCTGGCCGGCTACAGCCTGGGCCAGGCCGACCTGCTCCGCCGGGCCATGGGCAAGAAGAAGAAAGAGGTCCTGGAGAAGGAGTTCGTCCCCTTCCACGCGGGCTGCAAGGAGCGCGGCTACAGCGACGAGGCCATCCAGGCGGTGTGGGACGTGCTGGTCCCGTTCGCCGGTTACGCGTTCAACAAGTCGCACTCCGCCGCCTACGGCCTGGTCTCCTACTGGACCGCCTACCTCAAGGCCAACTTCCCGGCCGAGTACATGGCCGCTCTGCTGACCTCGGTCGGCGACGACAAGGACAAGATGGCGATCTACCTGGCGGACGCCCGTGCCGCCGGGATCAGGATCCTCTCCCCCGACATCAACGAGTCCGTCACCGACTTCACCGCCGTCGGCGAGGACGTCCGCTTCGGCCTCAAGGCCATCCGCAACGTCGGCGAGAACGTCATCGACTCACTGGTGGAGACCCGCAGGTCCAAGGGCAAGTACACCGCCTTCCCCGACTTCCTCGACAAGGTCGAGCTGCCGGTGTGCAACAAGCGCGCGGTGGACTCACTGATCAAGGCCGGCGCGTTCGACTCCCTGGGCCACACCCGCCGCGGCCTGGTCGCCGTCGCCGAGAGCGCGATCGACGCGGTCATCGGCGTGAAGAAGCAGGCCGCGATCGGCCAGGACGACCTGTTCGGCGCGATCGACGACGGCAGCGACTCCCCCGGCATCGGCCTGGACTTCACGCTGGACGACAAGGAGTGGCCGCGCAAGCACCTGCTCTCGACCGAGCGGGAGATGCTGGGCCTCTACGTCTCCAGCCACCCGCTGGACGGCGCCGAGCACATCCTGGCCCGCAACCGCGACGTCTCCATCGCCGAGCTGCTCGGCTCCGGCCGCACCGAGGGCGAGGTCAAGCTGGCCGGCCTGATCACCGGCGTGGACCGGCGGATCAACAAGGCCGGCAACGCGTGGGCGATCGTGACGCTCGCCGACCGCGACGGCTCGGTGGAGGTGCTGTTCTTCCCCAAGAACTACATGCTGATCCAGCAGGAGCTGATCGAGGACAACGTGGTCGCCGTCAAGGGCCGCCTCAACGAACGCGACGGCGCGCTCTCGATCTTCGGCTCGGAGATGGCCCCGCTGGACATCTCCTCGGCCGAGCTGGGCGGCAAGCCGCCGATCCAACTGACCATCCCGGAACGGAAGATCACCCCGCAGCTGGTCGCCGAACTCAAGCGCACGATGCGGGCCCACCCCGGGGAGACGCCGGTCCGGCTGCTGCTGGAGGGCCGGATGAAGAGCGTCCTCTTCGAACTCGGCTTCCTGGTCGACGCGGAGAGCGGGTTCGCCAGCGACATCAAGGGACTCCTCGGCCCCGGAGTATGGGCAGCGGCATAAGCCCCGACAGGGGCGCGGGGAACTGCGCTGCCAACCATGCACCTCCGTAGAGGGCTGGTCGCGCAGTTCCCCGCGCCCCTAAAAACTAAAAGAGAGGCGGCAGGGTGCCCGCGTAGAGCCATTCGGTGAAGAAGGCGTGCAAGGGGCGGGGGCTGTGGTGCTGGGCCAGTGAGGTGAAGTCCGCGGTGGTGACCGTGGAATGGCGGTGTATCGCGGCCCACTCCTTGAGCAGAGCGAAGAACCCCGCCTCGCCCAGCACCCCCCGAAGCGCATGCAGCACCAACCCGCCGCGCTGGTAGAGGCGGTCGTCGAACATCAGGCTGCGGCCCGGGTCCGCCAGGACCAGATCCTGCGGCAGCGCCCGCAACCCCGCATAGGCGCCCGCCGCATGCGCCGCGGCATCGCGCCCCCCGGAGCGCTCGGACCAGAGCCACTCCGCGTACTTGGCGAAGCCCTCGTTGAGCCAGATGTGCCGCCAGTCGGCGACGCCCACGCTGTTGCCGAACCACTGGTGCGCCAGCTCGTGCGCGACCAGCCGCTCGCTGCCCCGGCGGCCGTCCACATGGTTGGCGCCGAACGTGGACAGCCCCTGGGCCTCGACCGGGACGTCGAGCTCCTCGTCGGTCACCACGACGGCGTACTCACCGAACGGGTACGGCCCGAAGACGTCGATGAACAGGCTCATCATGGCCGGCTGGTGGGCGAAGTCGTGGACGCAGGAAGCGATCAGCCGGGCCGGGGCATAGACCGTTTGCAGGACCGGGCCCGCCGAGATCTGCAGCTGCTGGTACTGGCCGACCTGGACGGTGGCCAGGTAGCTCGCGGTGGGGGCGGGCTGCTCGTACACCCAGGTGGTGCTGCTGGCCCGGGTGGTGCGGGTGAGCAGCCTGCCGTTGGCGACGACCGCGTAGGGGCTCGGCGCGGTGATCGACATCTGGTACGCGGCCTTGTCCGCAGGACGGTCGTTGCAGGGGTACCAGGAGGGCGCGCCGATCGGCTGGCTGGCGACCAGGGAGCCGTCCTCCAGCTCCTCCCAGCCCAGCGTCCCCCACTCGCTGCGCACCGGACGCGGATTGCCGCTGTAGTGCACCTCGACGGTGAACGCGGCGCCGGGCCGCAGCGCGCGGGCCGGCCGCAGCCGCAGCTTGCCGGCCCGGTGGGTCCAGCGGACGGTGCGGCCGTCGACCAGGACCCGGGTGATCCGGAAGTCGGCGAAGTCCAGCACCACATCCGCGAGCGCTTCGGGGCCGGTCAGGCAGGTGAGCCTGGCGGCCCCGGCGAGCCGGTTGGGCGCGGGGCGGTAGTCGAGCGTCAGCTCGTAGCGGTGCACGTGGTAGCGGACGTCGCCGTGGGTCGGGAAGTACGGGTCCTTTCCCGACGGGGGACGGGGCGACGACTGCTTGGCGCTCAATGCTGCTCTGCTCCAGTGCGGTTGGTGCTCAGGCGGGTGCTCCCCGTCCTAGGGGACGGAGCAGGCCCAGGGCGCGATCGGGTTGCCCAGCCAGCGGCTGTCCGCGGGCACGGACTCGCCGCGCATCACCAGGGACGCGGGTCCCAGGGTGGTGCGTGCGCCGATGGTGGTTCCGGGCAGGACGATACCGTGCGGGCCCAGGGTGGCACCCTCCTGGAGGGTGACGGTGTCCATCCGCATGATCCGGTCGTGGAACAGGTGGGTCTGCAGCACGCAGCCGCGGTTGACGCTGACCCCGTCACCGAGGGTGACCAGGTCGGCCTCGGGCAGCCAGTAGCTCTCGCACCAGACGCCGCGGCCGACGCTCGCGCCGAGGCCGCGCAGCCAGAGGTTGAGCACCGGCGTGCCGGGCACCGCGTTCAGCAGCCAGGGCGCGGCGAGGACCTCGGTGAAGGTGTCGGCGAGCTCATTGCGCCAGACATGGCTGCTCCAGAGCGGGTGCTCGACAGCCTTGAAACGGCCGATGAGCAGCCACTTCGCGGCCAGCGACACCGCGCAGGCGGTCACCCCGGCGGCCAGCAGCACGGCGCCCGAGCAGACCGCGGCGAGCAGCAGCCCGCCCTCCTGGGCGAGCAGCGCCAGAACCCCCAGCACGCAGAAGCCGAGCGCCACGGCGGCCATCACCGGCACGATCCGGAACAGCTCCATGGCGCCGCGCATCAGCTTGAGCCGCAGCGCCGGGGCGTAGGTGAGGCTCTGGTCGCCGGTCTCGGCCCGGCGCGGGAGCTTCATCGGCGGCATGCCGAGGTAGGAGCTGCCCTTCTTGGCCTTCTTGGGGGTGGCCGAGAGCACGCCGACCAGCCCGCGGTCCGGGACGCTGCGTCCGGGCGCGGTCATCCCGGAGTTGCCGAGGAAAGCGCGTTCGCCGATCTCGGCCTCGTCGATGCGCAGCCAGCCGCCGCCCAGCTCATAGGGGGCGATCAGGGTGTCGTCGGCGAGGAAGGCGCCGTCGCCGACGGTGGTCATGCTGGGCAGCGCCAGCACCGTGGATGCTTCGACGCCGCGGCCCACCTTCATGCCGAGGGCGCGCAGCCAGGCCGGGGTGAACAGGCTGGCGTAGAGCGGGAAGAGGCTGCCGCGGGCGAGGTCCATCAGCTGGATCACGGTCCAGGCCTGCCAGGCGGTGCGGCTGTGCAGCGGGTGGTGCCCGGCGCGCAGCCCGATGCCGAGCAGCCGGACGGCGACCAGGACCAGCAGCGCGTAGGCGACGAACCCGGTGAGGGTGGCCAGCGGCACCGCGGCCAGGGCCTGGACCAGGACGCTGCCGACCGTCCCGGGGCTGACGAAGGCGGCCAGGACGGCCACCGCGGGCAGCGCGGCGAGCAGCGGCAGCAGGCTGAGGCCGGCGCCGCCGAGCCCGTACATCGCGGCCCAGCCCCTGGTGCGGGCCGGACGCTCCTTGGGCCAGGCGCGGTTGGCGCGGCCGGTCTTGACGGCGGGGGCGCCGGCCCAGCGCTGGCCGGTGGGGACCTGGCCGGTGACCCCGGATCCGGGGGCGATCTCGGCGCGCTTTCCGACCCGAGAGCCGGGGAAAAGGATGGAGCGGGTACCGACGACGGCGCCGGCGCCGACCCGGACCGCGCCGAGGTGCAGCAGGTCGCCGTCCAGCCACCAGCCGCTGAGGTCGACGTCGGCCTCGACCGCGCAGCCCTTGCCGAGCTTCAGCATCCCGGTGACCGGCGGCAGGGTGTGCAGGTCCACGTCCGGGCCGACCTTGGCGCCGAGCGCGCGGGCGTAGCGGAGCAGCCAGGACCCGGAGAGGTCGGTGGCGCCGCTCAGCTCGGCGAGCCGCTCCGCGGTCCACAGCCGCAGGTGCACGCTGCCGCCGCGCGGGTGCGTGCCGGGCTGGACGCCGCGCAGCAGCAGCCGGGCGCCGCCGGCCGCCAGGGCGATCCGGCCGACCGGGGACCACAGCACGGCGGCGGCCGGGACCAGCAGCCACCAGGAGGCCCAGGCGGAGGCGCCGAAGCCCCACCAGCCGAGCAGGTGCGCCAGCGCGGCGAGCGCCACGGTCCAGCGCAGTCCGACCACGGTGAGCAGCGGGACGGTGAGCAGGGTCTGCACGACCCCGGCCCGGCGCGGGGTCGGCGCGACCTCGCGGACGGTGCCGGCGGTCTGGACGGAGGTCTCCAGCCTGCGGGCCAGGTCGCGCAGGACCGGGGCCTGGTAGATGTCGCTGACGGCGATGGCCGCGTAGCGGGACCGGATCAGGGTGACCAGGCGGGCCGCGCCGAGGCTGCTGCCGCCGACGGCGAAGAAGT
This sequence comes from Streptomyces sp. 846.5, assembly GCF_004365705.1. Lineage (NCBI taxonomy): Bacteria > Bacillati > Actinomycetota > Actinomycetes > Kitasatosporales > Streptomycetaceae > Streptomyces > Streptomyces sp. 846.5. The sequence goes on along the minus strand of NZ_SOBN01000003.1, from coordinate 514,770 downwards.
CGTCCTTGGCGCTGCCCACCGGCACGCCGAGCACCTCGGCCCACTGCTCGGCGAGCCAGGCCTCGGTGCCGTAGAGCTGTTCGGCGGCGCCCTTGGTCTCCAGCTGGGCCAGCGGCCAGGGCAGGGCGTTGCGGTCGACCTTGCCGGAGGTGCGCACCGGCAGGTCCTCGACCAGGGCGAGCAGCGGGACCATGGCGGCGGGCAGCTCGGCCCGCAGCTGCTGGACGGCCGCCTCCTGGTCGAACACCTGGTCGGCGACCAGGTACCCCACCAGGAGCTGGTTGCCGCTGCGGGCGGTGCGGACGGCGGCGGCTGCGCCGGTGACCCCGGGCAGCGCCTGGAGCACCGCGTCGACCTCGCCGAGCTCGATCCGGCGGCCGCCGAGCTTGATCTGCTCGTCGGCCCGGCCGAGGAAGACCAGTCCCTCGGGCTGGGCCAGCACCAGGTCGCCGCTGCGGTAGGCGCGCTCCCAGCCGACGGACTCCAGTGGGGCGTACTTCTCGGCGTCCTTCTCGGGGTCGAGGTAGCGGGCCAGGCCGACGCCGCCGATGACCAGCTGGCCGCTCTCGCCCATGCCGACGACCTGGCCCTGCTCGTCGACGACGGCGAGCTCCCAGCCGTCCAGCGGCAGACCGATGCGGACCGGGGCCTCGCCGGTGAGCGGCGCGGCGCAGGCGACGACGGTGGCCTCGGTGGGGCCGTAGGTGTTCCAGACCTCGCGGCCTTCGGTGGCCAGCCGCTCGGCCAGCTCGGGCGGGCAGGCCTCGCCGCCGAAGATCAGCAGCCGGACGTCGCCGAGCGCGTCGGCGGGCCAGAGCGAGGCCAGCGTGGGGACGGTGGAGACCACGGTGATCTCCTGCTCGACCAGCCAGGGGCCGAGGTCGGCGCCGCTGCGGACCTGTGAGCGCGGGACGGTGACCAGGCAGGCGCCGTAGCGCCAGGCGAGCCACATCTCCTCGCAGGAGGCGTCGAAGGCGACCGAGAGCCCAGCCATCACCCGGTCGCCCGGGCCGAGCGGCTCCTCCTGCTGGAACAGGGCGGCCTCGGCGTCGACGAAGGCGGCGGCGCTGCGGTGGGTGACGGCCACGCCCTTGGGCTTTCCGGTGGATCCGGAGGTGAAGATGATCCAGGCGTCGTCGCCGAGGCCGGGGCGGCCGGGAGCCGCGTCGGGGGCCTTGGGGGCGTGCTCCGTCAGGGTGAGTGCCCGGTCCGCGCCCAGCACCGCGCAGACCTCGGCCTCGCCGAAGACCAGCGCGGCGCGCTCGTCGGGGTCCTCGGCGTCCACCGGGACGTAGGCGGCGCCGGCGGCCAGCACGGCGAGGATCGCGACGTAGAGGTCGGCCGTCCCGGAGGGCACCCGCACCCCGACCCGGTCCCCCCGGCCGACCCCGGCGGCGGCGAGGGTGCGCCGCAGCGCGTCCACCTCGGCCGCCAGGGCCCGGTAGCTCAGAGCGGTCCGGCCGTCGTCCAGCGCGGGCTCGTCGGGGTGCGCGGCGACGGCGGCGTCGAGGATGTCGAGCAGGGTGCGCGGGGCGTGTGCGGGGCGCCCGGGGAACAGCGCGAGCCCGCTCGGGGCTTCGGCATTCTCCAGGTACGGGGCGTACACGGCCGTGGCCATCGGTCCTCATCTCGTCGACAACCCGGTCGATGCTAGTCCGGCGGACGCGCCGGCGGTATCGAAGTCGGAACGACATCGGACCGGCAATGGCCTTCTACCGCATGATTCCTGACACATCGTCAGTGAATATGCGCACTGCTGGCCCCGGAACTTGACGGATCGTCAGTCAAATCTGACGGCTCGTCGGGGAAATTTCGAAGTGAGACCGAAGACACATGCCGGAAACCTGCCGCCCGTTACTCGGAGTGCATCATTCATAACATACTGTATCGAACACTACGATTTCCGGCACCCGCTGCCTGCACTCAGGCGTACTGCCAGTGCGGGCGACCGCTCTCCATGGCGCACTTCAGCAGCCTGCCGTTGGCGTCATCGGTGGTCTTCCCGAGATCGGAGGTGCGGCAGAACTGGCCGGCCTTGTAGCAGTTGCCGGCGGCGGAGACGATCGTGCAGCCGGTGGCGGGCTTGGTGGCGGCTTTCGTCGGCGCCTGGGTGGGGGCCTTGGTCGTCGTCGTGGCCGCCGGCTTGGTCGTCGAGGCGACGGTGCTGGCCCTGTGGGTCGGCGCGGCAGTGGTCCGACGGGGTGACGGCGTGGCGCCGGGGTGCGTCGTGGCCGGCGCCGGGGTGGTGGGAGGCGCGGTCGTCGGCGCGGACGTGGACGGCGACGATGACGCGGTCACCGTCGCGGTCGGCTGATGCCCGGCCGACGCCGCCCCCGCGGTCGGGCCGCAGGCGGCCAGCAGGGCGGCGACGGCCAGGGCAGCGAGACCGGCGGTGAGACGGCGGGCGGATCTGGATATGCGGGTGGGCGGCACAGGAGTCCTCCAATGACTCGGACCTTCAGTGCCGTCACACGGTACTCACCCGATCACCGCAGAACACTCACAACTCGTAAATCACATACGCCAGTTCGTCAATCGTGCACAGCAGTCACCGCATACCCGGGCATGGGAGGGGACGCTACCGCTGCGGCGCGCTGCGGATGTCCAGCCTCCGGATCACCCGGTCCACCAGTTCCGGGTCCGCCCCCGGTTCCATCCGGGCCTCCTGCATCTCGACCCGGCCCGCCGCGAGCATCTCCTGCTCGACCTGCTGGAAGAGGCGGACCTGCTGGACGCGCTTCTTCAGCTCCAGCCGCTGGTCCTCGTCGTACATGTCCGGGCGGTTGCGGGCCAGGCGGTCGGTCTGACGCTGCTTCAGGCGGTCGACCAGTTCCTCCGGGAGGTCCTCGGCCTGGGCGAGCTCCTTGAGGCGGCGCAGGCCGGCCTTGGAGACGCGGTACCAGAGCTGGCGCTCGGCGGCGTCCTCGGCGTCCTCGTCGCGGCTCAGGTGGAGGCGCTTGACCACCCAGGACAGCGTCATGCCCTGGACCAGCAGGGTGAACAGGACCACGCAGAAGGCGATGAAGACGATCTCGTCCCGGCCCGGGAAGGACCCGCCGCTGTGCACGGTGAACGGGATGGCCAGGGCGAGGGCGACCGAGGCCACTCCGCGCATCCCGGACCACCACAGCACCACGGACTCGCGCCAGCTCAGCGGCGCGGCCTCCTCCTGCTCGCCGCGGCGCCGGTCCCACTGCAGGAGGACCCAGGCGCCGGGGAGCAGCCAGAGGAAGCGGACCCCGACCACCACCACGATGACCAGCCCGGCGTCCCCGAGCATGCTGGTCCACTGGTGGCCGACCTCCTTGAGGACGCTGGCCAGCTCCAGCCCGATCAGGCCGAAGGCCATGCCGGAGATCAGCAGCTCCACCACGTCCCAGAAGGCGCTGCCGACCAGGCGGTAGCCGACGTCGTCGGCGCCCACCGTGCGGTCGTTGATCCACAGCGAGCAGACCAGGACGGCCAGGACGCCCGAGCCGTGCAGCTGCTCGGCCAGCGAGTAGGCCGCGAAGGGCACCAGCAGGCTGAGCGCGACCTGCAGGGTGGGGTCGTCGAGCATGCTCATGATCTTGCCGCTGAGCCAGCCCAGGCCCACGCCGATGACCACCGCGAGGACGGCCGAGAGCACCAGCAGCCCGACCGCGTTCAGGGCCGAGAAGTGGCCGCTGACCACGGCGTCCACCGCCAGCCCGTACACCACCAGCGCGGTGACGTCGTTGAACAGTCCCTCGGTCTCCAGGATGCCCATGAGCCGGCGCGGCAGGCCGACGCTGCCGGCCACCGCGGCGGCCGCGATCGGGTCGGGCGGGGAGATGATCGCGCCCAGGGCGACGGCGGCGGCGAGCGGCAGGGCGGGCATGATCCAGTGCGCGGCCCAGGCCACCACCGCGGTGGTGACCAGCACCAGCGCGACCGCCAGCAGCAGGATCACCCGGGAGTTCGCGCGGAAGTAGCGGGTGGTGGAGCGTTGGGCCGCGGCGTAGATCAGCGGCGGGAGCACCAGCGGCAGGATCAGGTCCGGCTCAAGGGTGATGTTGGGGACGAACGGCAGCACCGCCATCAGGATGCCGACCAGCGTCATCATCACCGGCTGCGGGAACCCGATGCGATCCGCGAGCGGAGTGGTGATCACCGAGGCCAGCAGGACGATGAAGAGCAGCATCAGCTGGGTCATCCCGCCGCCACCCTCTCCCGCTCGCCGCCGAGGCCGTCTCCGAACAGCTCTTGATCAGCCTGCCAGGGATCGGGTCATCGTGCGGTGGGGGATACCGCCGTCCAGGTACTCGGGGCCTTCCGCGACATAGCCGAGGCGCTCGTAGAAGCCCAGCGCGTGGGTCTGCGCGTGCAGTTCCACCTCGACGGCGCCACGGGCCCGGCCCTGCTCCTCGATGGCGCGGACCAGGGCCACGCCGAGGCCGGTGCCGCGGGCGGCGGCGCTGACCGCGAGGCGGCCGAGCAGCACGGCGCCCTCCCGGCCGGTGATCTTCAGGGCCTGTTCGCCGTGGATCAGCCGGCCGGTGCCGAGCGGGGTGCCGTCCGCGCCGAAGGCCAGCAGGTGCAGCGAGGTCGGGTCGAGGTCGTCCCACTCCTCGTCCTCGGGGACGTTCTGCTCGACGATGAAGACCTCGCGCCTGATGGCGTGGACGGTCTCCAGGTCGGCCGGCGAGACGGCGACGCGGATGTCGGACGAGTCGGGCGTGTCAGCTTTCGGCACTGATGATCTCCAGGGCGCGGGCCAGGTCTTCGGGGTACTCGCTGCGGAACTCGACCCACTCCCCGCTGCCGGGATGTTCGAAGCCGAGCTGGACGGCGTGCAGCCACTGCCGGGTCAGCTTGAGCCGCTTGGCCAGGGTGGGGTCGGCGCCGTAGGTGATGTCGCCGACGCAGGGGTGCCGCAGCGCGGACATGTGCACCCGGATCTGGTGGGTGCGGCCGGTCTCCAGCTTGATGTCCAGCAGCGAGGCGGCCCGGTACGCCTCGATCAGGTCGTAGTGGGTGATCGACGGCTTGCCGTTGGCGACGACGGCCCACTTCCAGTCGCTGCTGGGGTGCCGGTCGATGGGCGCGTCCACGGTGCCGGACATCGGGTCGGGGTGTCCCTGGACCAGGGCGTTGTACTTCTTCTCCACGACCCGGTCCCGGAACTGCCCCTTGAGCAGCGTGTAGGCGCGCTCGGACTTGGCGACCACCATCAGCCCGGAGGTGCCGACGTCCAGTCGGTGCACCACGCCCTGGCGCTCGGCGGCGCCGGAGGTGGAGATCCGGTAGCCGGCGCCGGCCAGACCGCCGATGACGGTGGGGCCGGTCCAGCCGGGGCTGGGGTGGGCCGCGACGCCGACCGGCTTGTCCACGACGACCAGATCGTCGTCGTCGTAGACGATCTTCATATTGTCGATGCGCTCCGCGACGATCTGCACCGGCGCGGGCGGCGCCGGGATCTCGACCTCCATCCAGGCCCCGGCCATCACCCGGTCGGACTTGCCCACCACGGAGCCGTCCAGCGTCACCTTGCCCTCCGCGGCCAGCTCGGCGGCCTTGGTGCGGGAGAACCCGAACATCCGGGCGATGGCGGCGTCGACACGCTCGCCCTCAAGGCCGTCGGGTACGGGCAGGTTTCGGATCTGCGGAACGGTGGTCACCTGAACGAGTATGCCGGACCGCCCGGGCCCGGCCCGCCATCAGGCCTTGCCGTCGCCGTCCTCGGAAGCCCTCTGCTCGGCGGCCCTCTCCCCGGCGGCCTTGTCGCCGTCCTCGCGCATCGTGGTCCCGTCCGGGTTGGTGCCGAGGAAGGAGAGCAGCACCACCAGGATGCCGCCGCAGACGATCGCCGAGTCGGCGAGGTTGAAGACGGCGAAGTGCTTGACCGAGATGAAGTCCACGACCGCGCCGCGGAAGGTGGACGGCGAGCGGAAGACACGGTCCGTCAGATTGCCGAAGGCGCCGCCCAGCAGCAGGCCCAGGGCGATGGCCCAGGGCAGGCTGTAGAGCTTGCGGGCGAGTCGGCAGATGACCACCACCACGGTGGTGGCGATGACGGTGAAGACGATGGTCATCGCCGCGCCCATGCCGAAAGCTGCGCCGGGGTTGCGGATGGCCTGGAGCATCACCCAGTCGCCGGCGATCCTGATCGGCTCGTGGTACTCCAGTCTGGCGACCACCAGCAGCTTGCTGCCGAGGTCCAGCAGGTACGCGAGCAGGGCGACCGAGAGCAGCACGCCGATCCTGCGCCTGCGCCGGACCGGCTGCTCGGAGGCGAGCGGATCAGTGGACGAGGCAGAGTCGGCGGGGGCGGCAGGGTCGACCGGCACGGCAGAGTCAGCCGCCGGAGCCTTCTGGAAACCTGGGGTACTGATGATGCTCTCCGCTACACCGAGACGGGTGGTCTTACGTCGAGCGTACGGTACGCCCACCGGGTGGCGCGGACTGGTCCGCACCACCCGTCACGGCCGCTACCGGCGCTCCTGCTTGGCCTTGCACTGGACGCAGAGGGTGGCCCGGGGGAAGGCCTGGACCCTGGCCTTGCCGATGGGCTCGCCGCAGGACTCGCAGAGGCCGAAGCCGGTGCCGGTGAGCCGCGCCAGGGCCCGCTCGGTCTGGGCCAGCATGTCGCGGGCGTTGGCGGCCAGCGACAGCTCGTGCTCCCGGGAGATGTTCTTGGTCCCGGCGTCCACCTGGTCGTCGCCGGCGCCGTCGCCGGAGTCCCGCATCAGGCCGCTGACGGCCTCCTCGGAGGCGGCGATCTCCGCGCCCAGCGCGGCGGCCTCGCTCACCAGCTCCTGCCTGAGCTCGGTGACCTCGGCCTCGGTCCAGGGCTCCTCGCCCGGCCGCACCGGAAGGGTGCCGGCCGCGGCCGGGGCCTCGACCGGCGAGTCGGCCGCGGTGTCGGGCGTGCTTCCGGCCGGGGCGGTCCTGGCCCGGCTGCCGCCCGGCCGGGTCGCGGCCGGCCTGGTCACGGCCGGCCTGGTCACGGCCTCCGTCTTGCGTCGGACCACGATACCCTCCCCCACATCTCCGGGACCCGCCACGGACGTCTCCGCGCGGCGTACCCCCGCAGCCCCGCTCCTTGCCTTGTCCGCCATGCGTATGACCCCTTTGCGAGAGTGCGTTTGCGTCTGCGTGCTGCGACTGACTGAAGCTGCTGGGTGGCGCCACGCCGTGGCAAGACATGGTGCCGGAACGATAATGCGTACTGAATGCATCCACAATGGGACATACCGCAACGGAGCTCACGGGTTGCTGACTCACGTCCGGCTCGACGGATGTGTGCCCAGAACGTGACCTGATAATCGCCTTCTGTCATCGATACTGGTGCGTCACCGGCGCGCGGGTCGTGCCGGGCGCGGAAAATCTTCTTGCCCGGCCCTATAGACTCGGGGCTGCAAGGCGTGGATGGGGACGAGTACCGCCGAACGCAGCCGAGAGCGACCCGGGGTTGGTGGAAGCCCGGGGGTGTGCGCGACGGGAAGATCACCCCGGAGCCGTCGGAGGAAAGGCACCGCACTGCACTCTCTCCAGGAGAGCGGCGGTCCGAGTAGAACCGGCAGCAACCCCTAATGAGGGGGCTCGGCGCGTCCGCGTGCCGCAGCCAAGAAGGGTGGTACCGCGGGGCCCGCAGCACTCGGCCTCGTCCCTTCGTCGGAAGCCGCACAGCTCGGACGCGCCCGCCGGAGGAACCGCCTCATGCCCCAGCCCCAGTACCGTCCCGTCCCCGCCCAGGTGGACCTGCCCGTGCTCGAACACGGGATCCTCTCCTTCTGGCAGGACAACAAGATCTTCCAGCGCAGCCTGGAGCAGTCCGAGGGCCGCCCGGAGTGGGTCTTCTACGAGGGCCCGCCCACCGCCAACGGCATGCCCGGCGCGCACCACATCGAGGCCCGGGTCTTCAAGGACGTCTTCCCCCGCTACAAGACCATGAAGGGCCACCATGTCGCCCGCAAGGCCGGCTGGGACTGCCACGGCCTGCCGGTCGAGCTCGCCGTCGAGAAGGAGCTGGGCTTCTCCGGCAAGCCGGACATCGAGGCCTACGGCATCGCCGAGTTCAACGCCAAGTGCCGCGAGTCGGTGACCCGGCACACCGACGCCTTCGCCACCCTCACCAACCGGATGGGCTACTGGGTCGACCTGGACGACGCCTACCGCACCATGGACCCGGACTACATCCAGTCGGTGTGGTGGTCCCTCAAGCAGATCTTCGACAAGGGCCTGCTGACCCAGGACTTCCGGGTGGCCCCGTGGTGCCCGCGCTGCGGCACCGGCCTGTCCGACCACGAGCTGGCGCAGGGCTACGAGACGGTCGTCGACCCCTCGGTCTACGTCCGCTTCCCGCTCACCTCCGGGCCGCTGGCCGGGGAGGCCTCGCTGCTGGTGTGGACCACCACCCCGTGGACCCTGGTCTCCAACGTCGCCGTCGCCGCGCACCCCGCCGTCGCCTACGTGGTGGCGACGGACGGCAACGAGAGGGTCGTCGTCGCCGAGCCGCTGCTGGAGAAGTCCCTCGGCGAGGGCTGGACCGCCACCGGCGAGCGCTTCACCGGCGCCGAGATGGAGCGCTGGAGCTACCGGCGGCCGTTCGAGCTGGTGCCCATCGAGGGTGCGCACTTCGTCGTCAACGCCGAGTACGTCACCACCGAGGACGGCTCCGGCCTGGTCCACCAGGCCCCCGCCTTCGGCGCCGACGACCTCGCCACCTGCCGCGCCTACGGCCTGCCGATGGTCAACCCGGTGCTGCCCGACGGCACCTTTGAGCCCGATGTGCCGCTGGTCGGCGGGCAGTTCTTCAAGAAGGCCGACGAGGCCCTGGTCGCCGACCTGGACGCGCGCGGCCTGCTGTTCCGTCATGTCCCGTACGAGCACAGCTACCCGCACTGCTGGCGCTGCCACACCGCGCTGCTCTACTACGCGCAGCCGTCCTGGTACGTCCGCACCACCGAGGTCAAGCAGCGGCTGCTGGAGGAGAACGAGAAGACCAACTGGTACCCGGAGACGGTCAAGTACGGCCGCTTCGGCGACTGGCTGAACAACAACATCGACTGGGCGCTCTCCCGCAACCGCTACTGGGGCACCCCGCTGCCGATCTGGCGCTGCGAGGAGGGCCACCTCAGCTGCGTGGGCTCGCTGGCCGAGCTCAGCGACCTCACCGGCCGGGACCTGTCCGAGCTGGACCCGCACCGCCCCTTCATCGACGAGGTCGTCTTCCGCTGCACCGAGAGCGGCTGCGCGCTGGACGCGGTCCGGGTGCCCGAGGTCATCGACGCCTGGTACGACTCGGGCTCCATGCCCTTCGCCCAGTACGGCTACCCGCTGAAGAACGCCGAGCTGTTCGAGAAGCGCTACCCGGCCCAGTTCATCTCCGAGGCGATCGACCAGACCCGCGGCTGGTTCTACACGCTGATGGCGGTCGGGACCCTGGTGTTCGACAAGTCCTCGTACGAGAACGTGGTCTGCCTGGGCCACATCCTGGCCGAGGACGGCCGCAAGATGTCCAAGCACCTCGGCAACATCCTGGAGCCCATCTCGCTGATGGACCAGCACGGCGCGGACGCGGTGCGCTGGTTCATGGCGGCCGGCGGCTCGCCCTGGTCCGCGCGCCGGGTCGGGCACACCACCATCCAGGAGGTGGTCCGCAAGACCCTGCTGACCTACTGGAACACGGTCGCCTTCCAGGCCCTCTACGCCCGCACGGCCGGTTGGGCTCCCTCGGCGGCCGACCCGGCTCCGGCGGACCGTCCGCTGCTGGACAAGTGGGTGCTGTCCGAGCTGAACACCCTGGTCAAGGAGGTGGACGCGGCGCTGGACGGCTTCGACACCCAGCGGGCCGGCAAGCTGCTCTCCGCGTTCGTCGACGACCTCTCCAACTGGTACGTCCGGCGCGGCCGCCGCCGCTTCTGGCAGGGCGAGCCGGCCGCGCTGGCGACCCTGCACGAGGCGCTGGAGACGGTGACCCGGCTGATGGCGCCGCTGACGCCGTTCATCACCGAGCGGGTCTGGCAGGACCTGGTCGTCTCCGTGGACCCGGCGGCGCCGGTGTCGGTGCACCTCGCAGACTTCCCGGTCGCGGACGAGTCGCTGATCGACACCGACCTGTCCCGGCACATGGCGCTGGTGCGGCGGCTGGTGGAGCTGGGGCGGGCGACCCGCGCCGACTCCGGGGTGAAGACCCGTCAGCCGCTGTCGCGCGCGCTGGTCGCGGCGCAGGGCTACGAGGAGCTCCCGGCGGAGCTGGTCGCCCAGGTCGCCGAGGAGCTGAATGTGGCGGGCCTGGAGTCGCTGTCGGCGGTGGGCGGGTCGCTGGTGGACACCACGGCCAAGGCCAACTTCCGTGCCCTGGGCAAGCGGTTCGGCAAGGGCGTGCAGGAGGTCGCCAAGGCGGTCGCCGCGGCGGACGCGGCGGCGCTCAGCGCATCGCTGCGGGCCGACGGGGTCGCCTCGGTGGAACTCGGCGGCGAGACGGTCGAACTGACGCCCGAGGAGGTCATCATCACGGAGACCCCCCGGGAGGGATGGGCCGTCGCCAACGAGGCCGGCGCGACCGTCGCCCTCGACCTGCACATCACCCCGGAACTCCGGCTGGCCGGCATCGCCCGGGACGCCATCCGTCAGGTCCAGGAGGCCCGGAAGAACAGCGGCCTGGACGTGGCGGACCGTATCGTCCTCCGCTGGACCTCGACCGACGAGGCGACGGTGGAAGCCCTGACGGCCCACGCCGCCCTGATCGCCGACGAGGTCCTCGCCACCGACTTCGCCTCCGGCGAAGCCGACTGGCCCGAGGCGACGCCGTTCACCGACGAGTCCCTGGCTCTGACCTTCTGGCTCCGCAAGGCGTAACCCCGTTACCACCTAGGGGCGCGGGGAACTGCGCTGCCAACCATGCACCTCCGTAGGGGGCTGGTCGCGCAGTTCCCCGCGCCCCTTCTGTAGGTGCATGGTCCTCTTGTGCAAAAGAGCACCCCCCTACTACCCCAGGGGCGCGGGGAACTGCGCTGCCAACCATGCACCTACGTAGGGGGCTGATCGCGCAGTTCCCCGCGCCCCTAAAAACAAAAACCGCGGGCCTCTGCCGGAACGTTCCGGCAGAGGCCTGCGGTAGTGGGCTCAGAAGGCTGGGGTCAGCCCTCGTCGTCCTGGTCGATCAGGAAGCCGCGCATCGGCTGCGGGGCCTGCTGCAGCGGGGGCTGCGGGCGGACCGCGGCCATCGGCTGCGTCATCGCGGCGGGAGCCATCTGCTGCTGGCCGCCGACGCTCTGGTGCTGGGCGCCCGGGTTGAAGCTGTTCCCGCCGAAGCTGGGCTGCTGCTGGCCGCCGCCGAAGCTCTGCTGACCACCGAAGCTCTGCTGTCCGCCGAAGGTCTGCCCGCCCATGGGCGACGCGCCGACCGGGCTCATCGACGGCTGCGACATCGACGGCTGGGACATGGAGGACGGCGGCAGCGACGCGGTGGCCGGCTGGCGCGGAGGCGCCAGCGAGTCGTCCGCCTGCGACTCCAGCTGACGGAGCTGGGTCTCCAGGTAGGACTTCAGCCGGGTGCGGTACTCGCGCTCGAAGGCACGCAGGTCCTCGACCTTGCGCTCCAGCGTGGCGCGGGCGGACTCCAGGGAGCCCATCGCGACGCGGTGCTTCTCCTGCGCGTCCCGCTCCAGGGCGTCGGCCTTGGCACGGGCGTCGCGCTCCAGACCCTCGGCGCGGCTGCGGGCCTCACCGACGATCTTGTTGGCCTCGGACCGCGCCTCGGCGATGGCCTGGTCCGCGGTCTGCTGGGCGAGCGCCAGCACGCGGGCGGCGCTGTCGTTGTTCTGGCCCTGCTGCTGCGGGAAGTGCGGCTGCTGCATCTGCTGCAGGCCGCCCATCTGCTGCTGCTGCATCTGGCCCTGCGGCTGCATCATCTGGCCGGGCTGCTGCATCTGCTGGCCGAAGCCCTGCTGGCCGCCCATGGTGCCGCCCTGGAGCTGGGGCGGGCCCTGGAGCTGCGGGGCGCCACTCGGCAGCTGCGGCGGGCCGGGCTGGCCCATCTGCTGCTGCATCTGGCCCTGCATCTGGCCCTGCTGCTGCATCTGGCCGGGCTGCTGCATCTGCGGCGGCATGCCCTGCTGCGGCACGGGCGGACCAGATATGGCGGCCGGCACCGGGGGGCCGGGGCGCTGGTGCTGGTCCTGCTCCTTGCGCATGTTCTGCTGGTTCTGCGCGGCCGCGCGAGTCGCGGCGGCCAGTTTGGCGCGCAGGTCCTCGTTCTCGCGGAGCAGTCGGGTCAGCTCTCCTTCGACCTCGTCGAGGAAGGCATCGACCTCGTCCTCGTCATAGCCTTCGCGGAGGCGGACGGTCGTGAACTGCTTGTTCCGCACGTCCTCGGGGGTCAATGGCATCTCTTCACCTCAACGTGATCGTCGGACAATCGGCGGCCTGCGGGGTTCACATGGCCCCCTGCACGACGGAGATCAGGATCGAAACAATGATGATCAGTACGAGGAAGGACAGGTCGAGCGCCACGCCCCCGAACCGCAGCGGCGGGATGAACCGCCTCAGCAGTTTGAGTGGTGGATCGGTGACGGTGTAGATGCACTCCAGCACAACAATCATCCCGCGGCCGGGCCGCCATTCGCGGGCTAGTTGTTGCACCCAGTCCATCACGAGCCGGGCCAACAGGATGACGAAGAAAACCATCAGCACGATGTACAGCACCTGCCATACAACGTTCACCGCTCGTCCCCTCGAACTCGTCCTGCTGCCTGCCCGCCGGGAGCGGAAGCCCCGCTACCCGGCGTCACGTGATCCGCACGTATCGTCCTGCTCTGGTCAGCTCTGGTTGAAGAACCCACCCTCGGCGATCCTGGCCTTGTCCTCCGCCGTTACATCGACGTTAGCAGGAGACAGAAGGAACACCTTCTGAGTCACGCGTTCGATGCTGCCGTGGAGACCGAAGACCAGTCCAGCCGCGAAGTCTACGAGGCGCTTGGCATCCGTGTCGTCCATCTCCGTGAGATTCATGATCACCGGGGTGCTCTCACGGAAGTGTTCCCCGATGGTACGGGCCTCGTTGTAGGTTCGGGGATGAAGTGTCGTGATCCGGTAGGGCTCCCGCTCGGAGGCGGCCTTGGGCATGATCACCGGGGCACTCTTCTCCACGTGACGACGTTCAGGTGTGATGGACGACACTGGCGCCATCCTCGGCTCCGACCGCATCGGGGCGACGACCGCCGCGGCCGCCGGCTGCGCTACCGGCGCGGGGGCGGGGCGGGGTACCTCCTCGGTGCGGGCGGCATTGCGAATCGGTTCGGGCTCGGGGCCGTAGTCCTCGTCGTCCGGGTCGTAACCCTGAACGTCGTAGCGTTCGTCCTCCACGAGGCCGAGGTATTCCGCCATCCTGCGCAGTGCGCTGGCCATACTCCTGTCCTCCGCTCTGTGGTGGATCGGGTCCGTCACCGGCCGCCCCGCTCGCGCGAGGTGGTTCTACGATCCACGGTCTGACCCCGCGATGCAGGGGAGATTCCTACTTGTCCTGATTTGTTCTGCGATCTGATCTTCTAACCGGTGACGTTACCCGAGGGGCGGCCGGACACCCAGTACCGCCGTACCGACGCGCACATGTGTCGCCCCTGCTGCGATCGCCTGTTCCAAGTCGCCGCTCATCCCTGCGGAGACCATCGTGGCAGCCGGATGCTGACGGTGCACCAGAGATGCGATTTCCACAAGGCGCGCGAAAGCACCCGCGGGGTCACCGGCGTACCGGCCGCGCAGAGGCGCCACAGCCATCACGCCGTCAAGTCGCAGACCTGGGGCGTCGGCCAGCGCATCGGCGAGCTGGAGCACCTGTTCGGGGCGGGCGCCGCCGCGGTGGGCCGCGCCCGGCTCGGGATCGCCCTCCAGAGCGACCTGGATAAGGCATCCCAATTCGGGGCGTTCCGACTTCTGGACTTCGACGGAGAGGGCGTCGACCAGTCTGATCCGGTCGACAGAATGCACCATGTCCGCGTACTTCAGAACAGAACGGACCTTATTGGTCTGCAATTGGCCGACGAAATGCCAGACAAGGGGCAGATCGCGGCATTCCAGCGCCTTCGGACCGGCGTCCTGGTCACGGTTCTCGGCGACGTTCCGCACCCCGAGCGAGGAGAGCAGCCTGACGTCCGAGGCCGGGTAGGTCTTGGTCACCACGATCAGGGTGACCTCGTCCCGGGAGCGCCCGGCCGCGGCGCAGGCGTCGGCCACGCGCCGCTCCACAGCGGCCAGGTTGGCGGTCAACTCGGCCAGGCGCGACTGCGGGTCGGTCATGAGGGGGTTCCGTTCAGCCAGACATAGCCCGCGAGGCGGCCGGTGCGCTGCTCGCGGCGGTAGGAGAAGTGGTTCGGCGATTCCATCGTGCAGATGTGCGGGAGGTCGGCGACGGTGACGCCCAGCGCGCCGAGTTGGGCCGCGACCCCGGCCGGGAGGTCCAGCGCCGGTGTCCCCCAGCTGGTCTCGGACCAGGTCGCGGGCTCGACCCCGGCGACCTCGGCGCGAAGACTCACGGGTACTTCATAACACCGGCCGCAGACCGAGGGCCCGATCGCGGCGGTGATCCGGCCCGCCTCGGCGCCCAGCTCCAGCATGGCGGCGACGGCCGCCGGGACCACTCCGGCGGCCAGTCCGGGACGGCCCGCGTGGGCGGCGCCGACGACTCCGGCGACCGGATCGGCGAGCAGCACCGGGACGCAGTCCGCGGTCAGCACCGCGAGCGCCTGCCCGGGACCGGCGCCGACCAGTGCGTCCGCGGTGGGGGCGGTGCCGTTGGGCTGGCGCCCGGCCACCTCGGCGACCTCCCTGCCGTGCACCTGGTTCATCCAGGCCACATCGGCCGGGTCGAGGCCGAGGCCGGTGGCGGCGAGCCGCCGGTTCTCGCGGACCGCGGCGGAGTCGTCGCCGACCGCGCCGCCGAGGTTCAGCTCCTGGAACGACGAAGTGCTCACCCCGCCCCACCGGTCGGTGAAGGCGAAGTGAGCACGGTCGTCAAGGGTGAGTCGCTGGCCGATCATGATGATCAGCCTAGTGCGGCTCCGGTTACTTCAAGAAGTCCGGGACGTCCAGCTCCTCGGCCGGGCTGTCCACGTAGGGCGGCCGGGTCTGCGGCACGTGCGGCGGCATCGGCGGGGCCTGCGGCTCGACGTGGCGCGGCGGCTCCTCGGCGCGCGGGACGCTGCCGATGGTGTGGACGCTGCGCCCGGCGGCGGTGGAGCCCGCCCGGTTGTACTCGCCGGCCCGGTCCTGCTGCGGCGGCGGGGTGGCCGAGTTGGTCGAACGCACCACCGGCTCGCGGACGATGGTGGGCGGCGCGCCGCCGTCGAAGCCGGCCGCGATCACGGTGACCCGGACCTCGTCGCCGAGGGCGTCGTCGATGACCGCACCGAAGATGATGTTGGCCTCGGGGTGCGCGGCCTCGCTGACCAGCTGCGCCGACTCGTTGATCTCGAAGAGACCGAGGTCGGAGCCGCCGGAGATGGAGAGCAGCACGCCGCGCGCGCCGTCGATGGACGCCTCCAGCAGCGGCGAGGAGATCGCCATCACGGCCGCCGCCTTGGCGCGGTCCTCGCCCCGGGCGGAGCCGATGCCCATCAGCGCCGAACCGGCGTCCGACATGACCGACTTGACGTCGGCGAAGTCCAGGTTGATCAGACCCGGGGTGGTGATCAGGTCGGTGATGCCCTGGACGCCGGAGAGCAGCACCTGGTCGGCGGAGCGGAACGCGTCCAGGACGCTGACCTGGCGGTCCGAGATGGACAGCAGCCGGTCGTTGGGGATCACGATGAGGGTGTCGACCTCTTCGCGCAGCTGTGCGATGCCGTCCTCGGCCTGGTTGGCGCGGCGCCGGCCCTCGAAGGTGAAGGGGCGGGTGACCACGCCGATGGTGAGCGCGCCGAGGGTGCGGGCGATGTTGGCCACCACGGGCGCGCCGCCGGTGCCGGTGCCGCCGCCCTCGCCTGCGGTGACGAAGACCATGTCGGCCCCCTTGAGGACCTCCTCGATCTCCTCGCGGTGGTCCTCGGCGGCCTTGGCGCCGACGTCGGGGTTGGCTCCGGCTCCGAGGCCGCGGGTGAGCTCACGGCCGACGTCGAGCTTGACGTCCGCGTCGCTCATCAGGAGGGCCTGTGCATCGGTGTTGATCGCGATGAACTCGACGCCCTTGAGCCCGACCTCGATCATCCGGTTGATGGCATTGACGCCACCGCCGCCGATGCCGACGACTTTGATGACTGCGAGGTAGTTCTGGGGTGCTGCCACGTCGAAGGCCTCTCGCCTCGGATGTACGGTGCCGAAGGGGCGGGAACTCTGAACGCGAGGCCCTGACCCGAACCCTGAACCTGAGGTTTAGGGTTAATGCTCTGTCACTCTTCCATCATCTACTGTCACAGGACACTAGGTCTCAGAGCCTGCCCGTTCAACGGACACGCCGAGCCTGCGCTTTTTTCTTGTGATGCTATGTGATCAATGTGCCGGACTTTCACCCGGGGTGGCCACCCAGATTCGGGGAGGAACTGGCAGTCCGTCAACACCGCACCGCCGACGGGTTCTCGGACTCAATGTCGCACAGCCGGCTCATCGGGTGCGCTGACGTCGTACGACGTGCCCTTCTGCCGGAGCAGCGCAGTGAGCACAACGGCTTTTCGCGCGTCCTGTTCAGAACTTCCCCACAGCACCTTGGAACCGTCCGCGAGTTGCAGTTCCAGATCGTCGTACGAATGCACGACGACCGACCTGGTCTGCTTGGAAACCGCGACCGGAAGGGCTTTGGCGACATCCACCGCCGCGGCGACCAGGGCCTGTTCGGGGAAGACCGCGAGCGCTCCCCGCCCCGCGGCGGAGAGCGACAGTTCGACCACCGGCACGCCGTTCGGGGCCTGACGGCCGGTGGCGAAGCGTACCCCCGCCGCGTCGACCTGGGTGTAGACGCCGTCGGAACCCCTGATCGCGGCGATCGCCTGGCGCTCGGTGATCCGGATCTGCACGGTGTGCGGCAGCGAGGTGCCGACCTGTGCGTCGGCCGCCCTGGGCAGCGCCTTGAGCACCCGGGCCCGTACCGCGCCAGTGTCCAGCCGCTCCAGCGGCCCGCCGAGCGGGACCGCGGCCGCGGCGAGCACCTGATCCGTGGTCAGCACCTGGTTGCCGCTCACCCTGACGGTCCTGACGTCCAGCACCGACGAGAACCACACCAGCCAGCAGACCGCGCCCAGCACCGCCGCCAGCAGCAGCCCCAGCACGGCGAAGCCGCGCCGGGACAGCCGCAGCGGGACGCGCGGCGCCGCCGCCGGGGCCTCCTCGGCCCCGGCGGCGTCCGGCTGCTCCCCGACCGGGACGTCCGAGACGGCCGCAGCGGCCGAGAGGGCGTCGGCGGCCGGCCGGGCGTCAGGCACGGCGGTGCGCGGCGATGGCCTCGTAGACCATGCCCACCAGCAGCTCGTCGGCGTCCCGGCGCCCGAACTCGGCGGCCGCCCGGCTCATGTCCCACAGCCGCTGCGGGTCCGTCAGCACCGGCAGCAGATTGTCGATCACCCACTCCGGGGTCAGCTCGGCGTCGTCCACCAGCAGCCCGCCGCCGGCCCGGACCACCGGCTGGGCGTTGAGCCGCTGCTCGCCGTTGCCGATCGGCAGCGGGACGTAGGCACCGGGCAGCCCGACCGCCGACAGCTCGGCGACGGTCATCGCCCCGGCCCGGCAGAGCATCATGTCGGCGGCGGCGTAGGCGAGGTCCATCCGGTCGACGTAGGGCAGCACCCGGTAGGGCGGCATGCCCGGGACGTCGTCGATGGCGGGCAGTTCGTTCTTGGGACCGACGGCGTGCAGGATCTGCACCCCGTACTGCTGCAGCCGCGGCGCGATGGCCTGGACGGTCTCGTTGAGGCGGCGCGCGCCCTGGGAGCCGCCGGAGACCAGCAGCGTGGGCAGCCGCTGGTCCAGGCCGAAGTAGGCACGGGCCTCGGGACGGGCCGCGTTGCGGTCCAGGGTGGCGATGGTGCGGCGCAGCGGGATGCCGATGTAGCGGGAGTCCCGCAGCTTGCTGTCCGGGGTGCTGACGGCGACGAAGTCGCTGTAGCGGGCGCCGACCTTGTTGGCCAGCCCGGGGCGGGCGTTGGCCTCGTGCACCACGATCGGGACCCGGGCCCGCTTGGCCGCGAGATAGGCCGGCATGGCGACATAGCCGCCGAAGCCGACCACCGCGTCCGCCTTGGTGCGCTCCAGGATGTCCTGGACCGCCTTGACCGTTCCGCGCAGCCGGCCCGGAACGGTGATCAGTTCCGGGGTGGGCTTGCGCGGCAGCGGTACGGCGGGGATCAGTGCCAGTTCGTAGCCGCGTTCCGGGACCAGTCTGGTCTCCAGGCCGCGTTCCGTGCCCAGCGCCGTGATCCCGATCGTGGGGTCGTTCCTGCGCAGTGCGTCCGCAAGGGCGAGCGCGGGCTCGATGTGACCGGCGGTCCCCCCGCCGGCGAGTACGACATGCACCGAAATTCACCGCTCCCTGCGCTGCCGGGCCTTCCCGAGCCGCGCGATGGTCCGTTGGGGCAGACCGATGAGTCTGCCCAGGGCGTTCTTGCGTGTCCGCTTGCTCCGGGCGGCGAGAGCAGCCCTGGCGGCGGGTTCGCTGCGTGCGAAGCAGAGCAGCATCCCTACCGCGAACATGGTCGGCAGCAACGCCGAACCCCCGTAGGAGAACATCGGGAGCGGGACCCCCGCGATGGGGAGGAGTCCCAGCACCGCACCCATGTTGATCATGGCCTGGGCCATGATCCAGGTGGTGGCGCCTCCTGCTGCATACCTGATGAAGGGGTCCCTCGTGCGTCCGGCCACGCGGATACCCGCATACCCTAGTGCCGCGAAGAGGGCGAGCACCGACAGCGTCCCCAGCAGACCCAGTTCCTCGCCGGTCACAGCGAAGATGAAGTCCGTGTGGGGCTCCGGGAGTTGGCCCCATTTCTCGACGCTGGCGCCCAGTCCGCGACCGGTCAGACCGCCGCCCGCCAGTGCGTACACTCCCTGAACGGCCTGCCAACAGGAGCCGTCCGCGGGGACACTGGTGGCCCCGATGCACTGGATCCGGCCGAGGCGGTGCGGCACCAGCGCGATCAGCAGGGTGCTGAAGCCGAGCGCGATCGCGGCGGCCCCGCCGAACAGCCGCATCGGCGCCCCGGAGATCCAGAGCAGGCCGAACAGCAGCGCGCAGATGATCATCGCGGTGCCCATGTCGCCGCCGGCCAGCACCAGGGTCAGCAGCAGCACCGCCATCGGCACCAGTGGGATCAGCAGGTGCTTCCACTGGTCCAGCATCCGCATCTGCTGCTTGCGGGCCAGCAGGTCCGCGCCCCACAGCACCAGCGCCAGCTTGGCGAACTCGGAGGGCTGGATCTGGAACGAGCCGCCGAGGCTGATCCAGTTCTGGTTGCCGTTGACGGCCTTGCCCACCCCCGGCACCGCGACCAGCAGCAGCAGCCCGAGCACCGCGATCAGCAGCGGATAGGCCAGCGCCCGGTGCAGCCGCACCGGCAGCCGGGCGGCGACGTACATCAGCACGCTGCCCAGGGCGACCGCGGTGAGCTGCTTGGTGAAGAAGAAGGTGAAGGAGAGACCGAGGGTCCTGGCCTCGATCTGGGAGGCGGAGAACACCATCACCAGACCGAGCACCAGGATCAGCGCCGAGGACCCCAGGATCAGGTAGTACGGCGTCAGCGGCCGTTCCAGGCCCCGCTGGAAGCGTCCCAGGGCGGTGCCGGGGCCGGTGAAGCGGCTCCTGGAGCGGAAGACCGCGACCGAGGTCGCTCCCGGCCTCGCTGGCCGGACGGCGGGTCGCGCCTTCGTACCGGCCACGACGGCCCCCTCTCCCCTGGGTGGTGCTGGTTGCTGCTGCGCTCCGGCGGGTCAGTCCTCTGCGAGCGCCCGGGCCGCTGCGGCGAAGAGGTCGCCGCGCTCACCGTAGTTGGTGAACATGTCCATGGAGGCGCAGGCCGGTGCGAGCAGCACGGTGTCGCCGGGACGGGCGAGCCCGGCGGCTGCGCTTACCACCGCGTCCATGGCCGGGGCACCAGTCTGGCCGTCCGGGAGCTCGATCACCGGGACCTCGGGGGCGTGTCGCGCCAGCGCCCCCCGGATCAGCGCCCGGTCGGCGCCCATCAGCACCGCGCCGCGCAGCGCCTTGGCGGCGCCGGCCACCAGGGCGTCCATGTCGGCGCCCTTGGCCAGGCCGCCGGCGATCCACACGACCGACGGGTAGGCGGCCAGGGAGGCGGCCGCCGCATGGGGGTTGGTGGCCTTGGAGTCGTCGATCCAGGTCACCCCGCCGCTCTGCACCACCTCGGCGATCCGGTGCGCGTCCGGACGGAAGGCCCGCAGGCCGTCCCGGACCGCGCGCGGCTCGACGCCGTAGGCCCGGGCCAGCGCGGCGGCGGCCAGGGCGTTGGCGATGTTGTGCGGGGCTGCAGGCTGGACGTCCTCGACGGAGGCCAGCTCGGCCGCACTCCGGTGGCGGTCCGTCACGAAGGCGCGGTCGACCAGGAGTCCGTCCACCACGCCCAACTGGGAGAGAGCGGGCGGGCCCAGGGTGAAGCCGATGGCGCGACAGCCCTCCTCCACGTCGGCCTCGCGGACCAGCGCCTCGGTGGCGGGGTCGGCGGTGTTGTAGACGCAGGCGACGGTGTTGCCCTGGTAGATCCGGCCCTTGTCGGCGGCGTACGCCTCCATGGAGCCGTGCCAGTCGAGGTGGTCGGCGGCCACATTGAGCACCACCGCCGAGTGCGGACGCAGCGAGGAGGACCAGTGCAGCTGGTAGCTGGAGAGCTCCACGGCGAGGACGTCGTAGGGCTCCTCGGCCAGCACCGCGTCCAGGACGGACACCCCGACATTGCCCACGGCCGCCGTGCGCCGGCCCGCCGCGGTCAGGATCGAGGCGAGCATCTGGACCGTGGTGGTCTTGCCGTTGGTGCCGGTGACCGCCAGCCAGGGCGCAGGTTCGCCGGTGGCCGGGTGCGGCCGGCGCAGCCGCCAGGCCAGCTCCACATCGCCCCAGACCGGCACGCCGGCCTCGGCCGCGGCCCGGAAGAGCGGGCTGTGCGGCGGCCAGCCCGGCGAGGTGACGACCAGTCGGGCGCCCCCGGGCAGGGTCTCCCCGTCCCCGAGCACCACCTCGACGCCGAGCGCGCGCAGGTCGTCGGCCTGCGCCCGCTGCCGGGGGCCGTCCCCGCCGTCCACCACGGTGACCCGGGCGCCCAGTCCGTGCAGCACCCTGGCCGCGGGCACGCCCGACACGCCCAGGCCGGCCACGGTGACCGGCAGGCCCTTCCACTCAGGGGTCCGCTCCGGGGTCCGCTCCGGTGCGCCGTCGGTCATGTGGCGGTCACCCAGCCCGCGTAGAACAGCCCGAGGCCGACCGCGACGCACAGGCCCTGGATGATCCAGAAGCGGACCACGATCAGGACCTCGGACCAGCCCTTGAGTTCGAAGTGGTGCTGCAGCGGAGCCATCTTGAAGACCCGCTTGCCGGTCATCCGGAACGAGCCGACCTGGATGATCACCGACAGGGTGATCAGCACGAACAGGCCGCCCAGGATCGCCAGCAGCATCTCGGTGTGCGAGCAGATCGCCAGACCGGCCAGCGCGCCGCCGAGGGCCAGCGAACCGGTGTCGCCCATGAAGATCTTCGCCGGCGAGGTGTTCCACCACAGGAAGCCGAAGCAGGCGCCCATCAGCGCGGCGGCGACCACGGCCAGGTCCAGCGGGTCCCTGACCTGGTAGCAGAGCGGTCCCGCGCTGGCCGCGGAGCCGCAGGTCTGGCCGTACTCCCAGATGCCGATGAAGACGTAGGCGCCGAAGACCATCACCGAGGCGCCGGTGGCCAGGCCGTCCAGACCGTCCGTCAGGTTCACCCCGTTGGACATCGCCAGGATCATGAAGATGGCCCAGAGCGCGAACAGCACCGGGCCCAGCGACCAGCCGAAGTCGGTGACGAAGGAGAGCTTGGTCGACGCGGGGTGGATCCCGGCCGAGTCGGAGAAGTTCAGCGCGCCGATGGCGAAGAGCACGCCGACGATCAGCTGCCCGGCCATCTTCGCCTTGGCCCGCAGGCCCAGCGAGCGCTGCTTGACGATCTTGATGTAGTCGTCCAGGAAGCCGACCAGGCCCATCCCGGTCATCAGGAAGAGCACCAGCAGCCCGGAGGCCGTGGGCGGGGTGCCCACCAGGACCTTGGTCAGCGCATAGGCGACCAGGGTCGCCAGGATGAAGGCGATACCGCCCATGGTCGGCGTGCCGCGCTTGCTGTGGTGCGCCTTGGGGCCGTCGTCGCGGATCATCTGGCCGTAGCCGTGCTTGGCCAGGATGCGGATCAGGACCGGGGTGCCGACCAGCGAGAGGACCAGCGCGAAGACCGCGGCGAACAGGATCTGACGCATCGGCGAGCTGCTGGTGCTCGCCAGCTGCACCGTCGTGGCGTGATCCATCAGGGTCGGATTCACGCGCCCGCTCCATTCGACACGACGCCGTCAGCCAGCAGGGCCTCGGCGACCCGCTCCAAGCCGACCGAGCGCGACGCCTTCACGAGCACCACGTCCCCCGGCGCGACCTGCTCGCGCAGCAATGCGATCGCCGCATCCACATCGGACACCAGCACCGATTCCTCACCCCATGAACCTTCGTTCCTCGCGCCCAGCTCCATGCAGGCCGCCTCCCGGCCGCCGACAGCGACCAGGGTCGCGATGTCCAGCCGAACCGCCAGCCGGCCCACCGCGTCGTGCTCGGCGAGGGAGTCCTCACCGAGTTCCCGCATCTCCCCCAGAACCGCCCAGGTACGGCGGGCACCGGGCCCTCTGCCCCCGATCGCGGCGAGGGCGCGCAGGGCGGCCCGCATCGAGTCGGGATTGGCGTTGTAGGCGTCGTTGATCACCGTGACGCCGTCCGGACGGTCCGTCAGCTCCATCCGCCAGCGGGACAGGCTGCCGGCCTCCCCCAGTGCGACGGCGAGCCGGCTCACGTCCATACCGCACTCGGTGGCCACGGCTGCGGCGGCGAGGGCGTTGGAGACATGGTGCTCACCGTAGAGGCGGAGCTGAACGGGCGCGGAACCGGAGGGGGTGACCAGGGTGAACCCCGGACGACCCGATGCGTCCAGGCGGACGTCCTCGGCCCGGATCTGCGCCTCGGCGGACTCGCCGAAGAGCAGCACCCGCGCCTGCGTGCGCGCGGCCATGGCCCGGACCAGCGGATCGTCCGCGTTCAGGACGGCGCAGCCCTCGGGCGGCAGCGCCTCGACCATCTCCCCCTTGGCCTCCGCGATGCCCTCGCGGCTGCCGAACTCGCCGATGTGGGCGGTTCCCACGTTCAGCACCAGCCCGATCGACGGGCGGGTGATCCCGGTCAGATGGGCGATGTCGCCCTTGTGCCGGGCGCCCATCTCCAGGACCAGGAAGCGGGTGGACCCGGTGACCTTCAGCGCGGTCAGCGGGAAGCCGATCTCGTTGTTGAACGAGCCCTCGGTGTAGACCGTGGGACCCAGCCCGCCCAGCAGTTGGGCGATCAGGTCCTTGGTGCTGGTCTTCCCGGCGGAACCGGTCAGACCCACCACGGTGGCCCCGGCGGTGCGCGCGGAGACGGCGTGCGCCAGCCGGCTCAGCCCCGCCACCACGTCGTCGACCACCACGGCGGGGACGCCGACCGGTCGCGAGGCCAGCACCGCCACCGCCCCCTCGGCGACTACGCGCCCGGCGAAGTCATGGCCGTCCACCCGTTCGCCGACCACGGCGGCGAACAGCGCGCCGGGGACGACCTGACGGGAGTCGTGGACCACCGGGCCGGTGACAGGGGCCTGCGGGTCCGGAACGTCGTGCAGCTTCCCCCCGGTGGCCTGGGCCACCTCGGCGAGGGTCAGTGGGATCACGTTGGCTCTACTCCTTGGCGTCGCCGTCGCGATGCGATGCGAGGATCGCCTCGCCCAGCACGGCACGGTCGTCGAAGGGTCGGATCTCGTCGCGGACGTACTGGCCGAGTTCATGGCCCTTGCCCGCGACCAGGATGCAGTCGCCGGCGTGGGCCAGGACGACGGCGGCGGCGATGGCACGGGCCCGGTCGGGTTCGACCAGGACCGCGCCGCGTTCCGCCTCGGGAACCCCGGCAGCGCCGCCGAGCATGGCATGGAGGATCGCCAGCGGGTCCTCGGAGCGGGGATTGTCGCTGGTCAGGATGGCGGTGTCGGCGAACCGGGCGGCGATCGCGCCCATCGGCCCGCGCTTGAAGGGGTCGCGGTCGCCGCCGCAGCCGACCACCACGTGCACCCGTCCCTTGGTGACCTCGCGCAGCGAGCGCAGCGCGGCCTCCAGGGCGTCGGGCTTGTGGGCGTAGTCCACCACGGCGACATAGGGCTGCCCCCGGTCGACCCGCTCCATCCGGCCGGGGACCCCGGGGACGGCGGCGACGCCGGCGGCGACCTCCTCCAGCGGTAGTCCTGCACATGCCAGTGCGGTGATGGCAGCGAGGGCGTTGGCGACGTTGAAGGGACCCGGCAGCGGCACCGAGGCGTCGACCGACGCGCCGTCAGGGCCCACCACGCGGAAGGTCGATCCGGCCGGGCCCAGGTGCACGGCCTCGGCCCGCCAGTCGGCGTCGGGGTCGCCGGTGGCCGAGTAGGTGACCACCGGGATCTCCGCCTCGCCGGCGAGGCGGCGGCCGTAGCGGTCGTCGAGGTTGACCACACCGAGCTTGGCCCGCCTCTTGGTGCTGTGCCCATCCGGGGAGCGACCCCCGGACCCCCGAAAAAGCCCCGCCTTGGCCCGGTAGTAGTCCTCCATGTCCGGGTGGAAGTCCAGGTGTTCCGGCGTCAGGTTGTTGAAGACCGCGACGTCGTAGACCACGCCGTCGACCCGGCCGAAGACCAGGGCGTGGCTGGAGACCTCCATCACCACCGCGTCCGCGCCGCTCTGGGCCATCACCGCGAGCACCGCGTGCAGGTCGGTGGCCTCGGGGGTGGTCCGCTCGCTCTTGATCCGCTCGTTGCCGACCCGCATCTCCACGGTGCCGATCAGCCCGGTCTCCCGGCCGGTGCCGCGCAGGCCGCCCTCGACCAGGTAGGCGGTGGTGGTCTTGCCGTTGGTGCCGGTGACGCCGATCATCAGCAGCCGCTCGGCGGCCCGGCCGTAGAGGGCTGCGGCGAGCGCGCCCATCCGGCCCCTGGGGTGGTCCACCACCAGCAGCGGCACCCCGCAGTCGGCCGCACGCACGGCCCCGTCCGGGTCCGTGAGCAGGGCCACGGCGCCGTTGGCGACAGCCTGCGGGGCGAAGGCCGCGCCATGGGCGTTCGCGCCCGGGAGGGCCGCGTAGACGTCGCCCGGGCGGACCGCCCGGGAGTCATGGGTGATGCCGGTGACAGCGCCGGGCCAGGGGCCCGCGGCGTCCAGCCCCAGCAGGGCCGCGACCTCGGCGAGCGGGACGGCGGGCAGTCCCTGCGGGCGGGGCGGGGCCGCTGCTCCACGCGGTGGGGGCGGGCTCTCCTGATCACTTCGGTGCACGGCCGTGAGGTTACCGGTACCGCCCTGCCCGGGGCCAAGCGAGGGTGCGTGCGAAGCCTTGGGATCGGTGGGAGGGGTCATGCCATCACTGCCTTTCACCAGTTCACCGGCAGATTCGCCGCCGCGGCGCCGGTCGGCGCCACCTGCAGGGTCTTCAGCGCGAACTCCATGACCTGCTTGAACACCGGCCCGCAGAGCTCACCGCCGAAGTGCCCGTTGACCGGGTCCTGGATCACACAGGAGACGGTGACCCGGGGCTTGTCCGCGGGTGCGAAGCCGATGAAGGAGGAGGTGTAGCCCGAGTACCGGCCGGTGGCCGGGTCGACCCGGTTCGCCGTACCGGTCTTGCCCGCGACCAGGTAGCCGGGGATCTGGGCCATCACCCCGGTGCCCTCCTGGCTGGCGACGACCGACTGCAGCATCTGCGCCAAGGTCTTCGCGGTCTGCTCGCTGACCACCCTGGTCTCCTTCGGCGCAGCTGCCGCGACGAAGCGCCCGTCCGGACCGGTGGTCCCGGCGACCAGGCTGGGCGCGATCCGCACCCCGCCGTTGGCGATGGTCGAGTAGACCGAGGTGGTCTGCAGCGCGTTCACCGACAGGCCCTGGCCGAAGGGGATGGTGTACTGCTGCGACCCGGACCACTTGCCCGGCTGGGCCAGGATGCCCTGGGTCTCGCCGGGGAAGCCGAGGCCGGTCGGTTGGCCGATGCCGAACTTGCTCAGGTAGTCGTACAGCACCTGGTCGGCCTGCTTCTGGGTGGAGCCCAGGTGCTCGGCCGCCAGCATGGTGCCGATGTTGGAGGACTGCGCCAGCACGCCGTTGAGGGTGAGCTGCTCGGTGCCGTGGGCCACGTCGTCGTGGAACACCCGGTCAGCGCGCGGCAGCGTGCCGGGGACGGTGACATGGGTCAGCGGGGTGGCCACGCCCTGCTGCAGCACGGCCGCCATGGTCATCAGCTTGCTGACGCTGCCCGGCTCGTAGGCGTCCTGGAGGGCGGCGTTGCCCAGGTCGGCGGGGTCGGCGTGGGTCAGGTCGTTGGGGTCGAACCCGGGCGAGGCCGCCATCGCCAGGATCTTGCCGTTGGTGACGTCCTGGACGATGACATAGCCGCGCTGGGCGCCCGCCGCCTTCACCTCGTCGGTGATGGCCTGCTGGGCGTCCCACTGGATGTCCCGGTCCAGGGTGAGCCGGAGCGTCGACCCGGGGACCGCGGCCGTCTCCCGCTGACCGGCGGTGGGGACCTCACGGCCGCCGGACTGGGCGTAGGTGACCTGGCCGTCCTTGCCCTTGAGCAGCGAGTCGTACTGCTGCTCAAGACCGCCGCTGCCGACGCCGTCGCTGTTGACGAAGCCGATGACATTGGCGGCGAGGGAGCCGTCCGGGTAGACCCGCTTGGCGTGCTTGGCGTGGAACACCCCGTTCAGGACGTTGGCGCAGGAGTCGTCGACCCGGCCGCTGTCCCCGGCCTTCAGCGCCAGGTTGTTCTCGGTCAGGCAGTGGCCGCTCCAGGCGGTCCTGGTCAGTTTGGTCTGCAGCGCGGTGATCTGGTTCCAGGTCTGCGGCGACTGCTGCTTGGCCAGCAGGACGTAGCGGTCGCTCTTGCCGGTGGAGGTGAGCGCCTTGGTCAGGGTCGCCACCGGCACCCCGACGATCGGCGACAGCAGCTGGGCGGCCCGGGCGGGCGCGTCGTCGACATGGGCCTGGCCGGGCGTGAACATGTACGGGTCGGCGGTGATGTCGTAGGCGTCGACGGTGGTGGCCAGGACCCGGCCGTCGGCGTCGGTGATCGAGCCGCGCGGGGCCGGGAGCGGATCGGTCCGGTAGAGGCTCACGGTGGCGGCGGCGGCGAGCGTGGCGGAGTCGATGAACTGGAGCTGCACCAGCCGGCCGACGAAGAGGGTGAGCACGACGCCCAGGGAGACCACCAGCAGCCGCAGCCGGCGCCGGGGGGTGGCCAGCCGCAGCCGCGCCGGGCGCGGGGCGGGGCGGGAGGCCGGGCGGGCCGGGGGCCGGCCGGAGGGGCGCGCGGCCGGATGCGGGGGGCGCTGGCGCGGTGGGCGGGGGGCGGTCATGGCTGCTGTCTCCCCGTCAGTGGGCGGTGCCGGTCGGCGTGCTGGAGGGCGGCGTGCTGGACGATTTGGCGCTTGGTTTGCTGCTGGCGCTGGTACTGGTTCGGATGCCCTGTTTGAAGGCGGTTGTGCCGGCGGTGGCGGCTGCACCCGTCGCACCGGCGCTGACACCGGTGGTGGCGCCGGTCTTGGCCGTCGCGCTCGGCTTCGGGCTCGCGCTGGCCGACGGGCCTGCGGTCGGCTGCGCCACCTGTGGGACCGCGGCGGCGGCGATCGGGGTCGGGCTGCCCTGCACCGTACCGTCGTCGCGCAGGAACGCCGGGTTGCCGCCCGGCACCATGCCCAGCTGCCGGGCGCGCGCGGACAGGGCGTCGGGCGCCGACCAGGCCCCGATCTGCTGCTGCAGCCCCTGCCGTTCGTCGGTCAGCCGGTTGGTCTGCTGCTGGAGCTTGGTGAGCTGGAAGGAGCCCTGGTTGAGGGCGGTGTTCAGCAGCAGCAGCGCGATCAGGCCGCCGGTGAGTATCAGCACGACCAGCGCCGCGAACGGCCCCCGTCCGGCCGACCGGCGCACTGTCGCGGTCCGCCGGCGGGCCGGGGAGGTCACCCCCGCGACTCTTCCGAGAGCCACCACCTGCATCCGCTCCTTCGCTGCGCCTAGCCCTGCCTGACGGACGGTCTGATTCTCTCCGCCGCACGCAGTCGAACGGGTGTGGCGCGGCGGTTCTCAGCGATTTCCTGTTCTGTCGCCTGTTCCGCCCCCCGGGTGAGCAGCTTCAGCCGGGGCTGGTGCTCCTCCGGGACGATCGGCAGCCCGGGCGGCGCCGTGGCGGTCGCACCGGCTGCAAAGAACTGCTTGACCAGCCGATCCTCCAGCGAGTGGTACGACATGACGGCGATTCGGCCGCCGACCGCGAGCACGTCCAGGGCGCCGGGGATGGCGCGTTCCAGGACCGAGAGCTCCCCGTTGACCTCGATCCGCAGGGCCTGGAAGGTGCGCTTCGCCGGGTTGCCGCCGGTACGGCGGGTCGCCGCGGGAATGGCATTGCGCACCAGTTCCACTAGACGCGCGCTGTTGCTGAACGGTTCCCGCTCGCGCTCGCGCAGGATCACCGAGGCGATCTTCCCGGCGAAGCGCTCCTCGCCGTAGACCTTGAGGATCCGGGCCAGATCGCCGTGGGAGTAGGTGTTGAGCACCTCGGCGGCGCTGATGCCGGTCGTCTGGTCCATCCGCATGTCCAGCGGCGCGTCCTGGGCGTAGGCGAAGCCGCGGTCGGCCTCGTCCAGCTGCATCGAGGAGACCCCCAGATCGAACAGGGCGCCCTGGATCCGTTCGATGCCGAGGTCCGCCAGCACCTGGGGGATCTCGTCGTAGACGGCGTGCACCAGGGTCGCGCGCTCCCCGAACGGGGCCAGCCGCTCCCCCGCCAGTCGCAGTGCCGCCGGGTCGCGGTCGACGGCGACCAGCCTGGCCTCGGGGAACGTGCGGAGCAGTGCCTCGCTGTGGCCGCCGAGCCCGAGGGTGGCGTCGACGACGACCGCCCCGGGCGCGGTCAGCGCCGGGGCGAGGACGTCCAGGCACCTCTGGAGCATCACCGGGACGTGCTTGGCCTCCGGGCCGCTGCTCAATGGGTACCTCTCATGGGGGCACGTGCCGCCTGGTCCCCGCCCGCTCGCCTTGGGGAAGGAACCCTCTGCCGCCGGGGAAGGGGCGGCAGCGGGTAAGGAGCGGGTGGAGGCCGGGCCGGTACGTGCGCGTCGTGCGGGCGAGGGGAAGCGTGCGTTCCGCGCCGTTGTGGGAACCCTGCGCCGAACGTCGCGTCACTTTACTCCACGGCGTCCCCCGGTCAATCGGATGCGACGGCGCACGCCCCCCGGCGCACGCCGATTAACCTGCAGGTCAGCCTGCATTTCCTGAGGCCGCCGGAGGGCGCGCCACGCCGGTGCGCGACCCTCGCACCACCCCTCCAGGACGAAGATCACGCGAATGGAGCAGGCCCGCCGACCCCGCCCGTGCGCGTATGGGGTGCGTCACAGCGCCGTTCCGTGCACCGGTCCGAAGCTGGCGCCACAGGCGTTTCCCACTAACGTCAGAGGTATGACCACGACCCCCGACCTGCCCACTGCCCAGGCCGCTGCGTCCGCCGAGGCCACTCCGCCCTCCATCATCGACAGCTTCGTCGCCCGCAACCGCGACTACGCCGCGGGCTACCGCGACGGCGGCATGGACGCCCGTCCGGTCCAGCACGTCGCCGTGGTCGCCTGCATGGACGCCCGCCTGGACGTGCACGCCGCGCTGGGCCTGCAGCTCGGCGACTGCCATGTCATCCGCAACGCGGGCGGCGTGGTCACCGACGACACCATCCGCTCACTCACCGTCAGCCAGCGCGCGCTGGGCACCCGATCGATAGCGCTGATCCACCACACCGGCTGCGGTCTGCTCAGCCTCACCGAGGACTTCCGGCGCGAACTGGAGGACGAGGTCGGGATCAGGCCGTCCTGGGCCCTGGAGTCCTTCACCGACCTGGAGCAGGACGTTCGCCAGTCCATGGCCCGGGTCCGCACCTCCCCGTTCCTGCTGCACCGCGAGGACATCCGGGGGTTCGTCTTCGACGTGACCACCGGTCTGCTCCGCGAGATCCAGCCCTGACCGAACCATGACAGAGAGTGAATGCCCCTCCTGGCGTCTGATTACTGGTCCGTAACGGACGAATAACGAGAAG
Source organism: Streptomyces sp. 846.5 (assembly GCF_004365705.1). Taxonomy (NCBI): domain Bacteria; kingdom Bacillati; phylum Actinomycetota; class Actinomycetes; order Kitasatosporales; family Streptomycetaceae; genus Streptomyces; species Streptomyces sp. 846.5. The sequence goes on along the minus strand of NZ_SOBN01000003.1, from coordinate 484,479 downwards.
ATTGAGGTGCTATTCGTCCGGTCGAGTGACGTAGTCGGTCCGAACAGGGAACAATGCATCTGCCGTGTCGACGCACACGGAGGGGCCCGGACCGCGGCTTGCGCACTTCCTGCAGCCCGGTCAAGGCCCCGTACACGGGCCAAGGAGTAACCGGGTGACCACCTTCAACGAGCACGCCAGTCTGGACCGCCAGGCCGGGGGGATGCCGCCGTCGGCGGCGGCGGGAGTGCCGCAGGGCCTCGGCACGGCCGAGCTGGGCGCGGTCGTCGAACGCGTGCGCGCGTCCGTGGAGAGCGTGCTGGAGGGCAAGCCCGAGGCGGTGCGGCTGGCCCTCACGGTGCTGCTGGCCGAGGGCCACCTGCTGATCGAGGACGTGCCCGGCGTCGGCAAGACGCTGCTGGCCAAGGCGCTGGCCCGGTCGGTGGACTGCACCGTGCGCCGGATCCAGTTCACCCCGGACCTGCTGCCCTCGGACATCACCGGCACCAGCGTCTTCGACCAGAACCGCAGGGACTTCGAGTTCAAGCCGGGCGCGATCTTCGCCCAGATCGTGGTCGGCGACGAGATCAACCGGGCCTCGCCGAAGACCCAGTCCGCGCTGCTGGAGTCGATGGAGGAGGGCCAGGTCACGGTCGACGGGACCAGCTACCCGCTGCCGACCCCGTTCATGGTCGTGGCCACCCAGAACCCGATCGAGATGGAGGGCACCTACCCCCTCCCCGAGGCCCAGCGCGACCGCTTCATGGCCCGGATCTCCATCGGCTACCCCAGCGCCGACGCCGAGCTGCAGATGCTGGACGTCCACGGCGGGGCCTCCCCGCTGGCGGACCTGCGGCCGGTCGCCCACGCCGACGACGTGGTGAAGGCCATCGACGCGGTTCGCCGGGTCCATGTCGCCGACGAGCTGCGCCGCTACGCCGTCGCCCTGGTCGCCGCCACCCGCACCGCGCCCGAGCTGCGGCTCGGCGCCTCGCCGCGGGCCACCCTGCACCTGCTGCGCGCCGCCCGCGCCGCCGCCGCGCTGGACGGCCGCGAGTACGTCATCCCGGACGACCTCCAGGCCCTGGCCGTCCCGGTGCTGGCGCACCGGCTGCTGCCCACCGCGGAGACCGTCCTCGGCCGGCGCACCACCGAGCAGGTCGTCCGCGACCTGGTGCTCCAGCTGCCCATCCCGCACCCGGCGCGCTGACATGCCCACTGCCGCGCCGAACAAGGCGCCGGGCAGCACCTTCCGCACCGGCATGCGCGGACTGACCACCCGGGGCCGCTCCTTCCTCGCCGCCGGGATCACCGCCGCGCTCTGCGCCTACGTTCTCGGCCAGCCCGCCCTGCTGAAGATCGCCCTGCTGCTCGCCGCGCTCCCGCTGGTCAGCGTGCTGATGCTGATGCGCACCCGGTACCGGGTCGCCAGCGGGCGGCGGCTGTCGCCCTCGCGCGCCCCGGCCGGGCAGGAGGCCAGGGTGCACCTGCGGGTCGACAACGTCTCCCGGGTGCCCACCGGGCTGCTGATGCTGGAGGACAAGGTCCCGTACGTGCTCGGGCCGCGTCCGCGCTTCGTGCTGGACCGGGTGGAGCCGCGCGGGCACCGCGAGGTGTCCTACCGGGTCCGCTCCGACCTGCGCGGCCGCTATCCGCTGGGCCCGCTGCAGCTGCGGCTCGGGGACCCCTTCGGACTGTGCGAGCTGACCCGCTCGTTCACCGCCTCCGACACCCTCACCGTGGTCCCCCAGGTGCAGCGGCTGGCGGCGGTCAAGCTCACCGGCGAGTGGACCGGCTACGGCGACAGCCACTCCAGGGCCGTCGCCCTGGCCGGCGAGGACGACGTGGTGCCGCGCGAGTACCGGCACGGCGACGACCTGCGCCGGGTGCACTGGCGCTCCACCGCCAAGTACGGCGAACTGATGGTCCGTCGCGAGGAGCAGCCGCTCCGCAGCCGGGCCACCGTGCTGCTGGACACCCGGGCCGCGGGCCACCGGGGCAACGGTCCGGCGTCCTCGTTCGAATGGGCCGTCAGCGCCGCCGCCTCGATCAGCCTGCACCTGCTGGAGCGCGGCTACGCGGTACGGCTGCTCACCGACACCGGGGACGCGGTCACCGGGGCCGGCGGCAGCGGGCTCGGCGGGGCCTCCGAGGAGGCGGCCGGGCTGCTGCTCGACACCCTGGCGATGGTGCAGCTCTCCGACGGCCAGGGCCTGGCCCGGGCCGAGGAGGTGCTCAGGCTCGGCGGCGAGGGCCTGGTCGTGGCCCTGCTCGGGTCGCTGGACGACGAGCAGCTGGCCGAGCTGTCCCGGTTGCGCAGGCGCACCGCGACCGCCGTCGCGGTACTGCTGGACAGCCCGAGCTGGACCCTGCGCGGGCAGACGGCGGACGCCGCCGCACCGGCCGGCCCCGGACCGGACCGGTCCGACCAGGTCCGGCTGCTCCGCGAGGCCGGCTGGAACGTGCTGGCGGCCGGCTCCGGCGACTCGCTCCCCGAGCTGTGGGCCCGGGCCGACCGCTCCGTCGTCACCGGATCGTTCCAGCCCGCCGAGCCCTTCCAACGGGCCGAGCCCTTGCAGGAACCCCAGCCTTTCCCGAAGGCCCAGCCTTTCCAGGAATCAGGGAGGGACCTCGCATGAACGGGCGTACCCGGATCGCCTTCTCCGGCGCCGCCGCGACGCTGCTCACGGCGCTGTGCCTGTGGCCGCTGATCTCCCCCGCGTACTGGCTGGTCCAGGCCGGGTTCGTGATCGTGCTGGTCACCTCGGCCGGGCTGGGGCTGCGCCGGCTCTCGGTGCCGCGGCCGCTGGTCCCGCTGGCGCAACTGCTGCTGGTCGTGCTGCTGCTGACGCTGTTCTACGCGAGCGGCACCGCCGTCGGCGGGATACTGCCGGGCCCCGGGGCCTGGCAGACGCTGACCGGCGAGATCGGCGACGGCATCACCGACATGGGCCAGTACGCGGCCCCGGCCCCGGCCCATCAGGGGCTGCGGCTGATCCTGGTCGGCTCGGTGGTGCTGATCGGCCTGCTGGTGGACCTGCTGGCGGCCACCTACCAGCGGGTGGCCCTGGCCGGGCTGCCGCTGCTGGCGCTGTACTCGGTCGGCACCGGACTGCACCCGCACGGCGCGGTGTGGCTGTACTTCCTGCTGTCCGCCTTCGGCTACCTGTCGCTGCTGATGGCCGAGGGCCAGGACCGGCTGTCCCGCTGGGGCCGGGTCTTCCACGGCACACCCGCCACCCTCGCCGGGACCACCGGCGGAAACCCGCTCAGCAGCACCGGCTACCGCATCGCCGGGGCCGCCCTGGCCATCGGGCTGCTGCTGCCGCTGGCCCTGCCCGGTCTCGGCACCGGCCTGGTCGGCAGGTTCGGGCACGGCGGCGGCGGGATCGGCGCCAACGGCGACATCATCACCGCCGTCAACCCGCTGGCCTCGCTGGGCGCCTCGCTCAACAAGAGCACCAACGTCAACATCCTCACCTACACCAGCAGCGCCCAGAACCCCGGCGACCAGTACCTGCGGATCGTCGACCTGGACGACTTCAACGGCGTCGCCTGGACCCCCAGCGAGCACCAGGTCCAGTCCGTCCCCAACCCGCTGCCGTACCCGACCGGCCTGGACAACAACACGCCCGAGTCGGCGGTGCAGACCCAGGTCAGCACCCAGTCCGGCTACGTCCAGCAGTGGCTGCCGATGCCCTATCCGGCGACCTCGGTCCAGGTGGCCGGCGACTGGAAGTACGAGCCCGAGGGCCGGACCCTGATCGGCGACGGCGGCCAGAACGCGGGCGGCCTCCAGTACACCGTCAACAGCATGGCGTTGAAGCCGACCGAGGACGCGCTCAGGGCGGCCGGGGCGCCCCCGGCGGACATCACCAAGACCTATCTGGCGCTGCCGAAGAACTTCCCCACCGTGATCCGCGACACCGCGATCTCGGTGACCCACGGGGCCACGACCGTCTACGACAAGGCGGTGGCGCTGCAGAACTGGTTCACCACCACCGGCGGCTTCACCTACGACACCACCGTGAAGGACGACACCAGCAGCAACGCCATGGTGGACTTCCTGCGCAACCGCAAGGGCTTCTGCGTCCACTTCGCCGGGACCATGGCCGCGATGGCCCGCTCGCTGGGCATCCCGGCCCGGGTCGCCATCGGCTTCACCCCCGGCGAGCGCCAGTCGGACGGCAGCTGGCAGGTCGGCACCAAGAACGCCCACGCCTGGCCCGAGCTCTACTTCGCCGGCGTGGGCTGGCTGCGCTTCGAGCCGACCCCGCACGTGGGCTTCACCCCCGACTACACGGTGGCCACCACCACCGGCGGCACCTCCGCCCCCAGCACCGCGACCGCGCAGGCCACCATCGCCGCCGGATCGAGCACCAGCGCCAGCGCCGGCTGCCCGGTCCAGGAGCGCAGGGCGGGCTTCTGCGGCCAGGAGTCCGCCACCGGCACGGCGGGCACCGGCGCCACCTCGTCCACGCCGACCCCGCTGGAGCTGACCGGTCTGGCGCTGGCCGGACTGCTGGTCCTGCTGCTGCTCACGCCGATGCTGTGGCGGCTGCGGGCCCGCAGCGTCAGACTGCGCCGCCGGGGGCCGCGCGGCTCCGGCGGATCCGGCGCTCCGGGCGGCCTCCCCGCCTCCGGGCGCGGTGGCGGCGGCCTGGAACTGAGCGACCAGCAGGTGCTCTCGGTCTGGCGCGAGATGATCGACTCCGCCTGGGACCTCGGCATCCCGCCGGACGAGGCGGAGACGCCCCGGCGCACCGTGGCCAGGATCGTCGAGCTGGGCGCCCTGGAGGAGGAGCCGAAGGCCGCGGCCGGACGGCTGGCGCTGGCCACCGAACAGGTGCTCTACGCGCCCCGGTCGGAGCCGCCGACGGCGCTGCGCCAGGACGTCAGGGCGGTCCGGCACGGGCTGCGCGCCTCCGCCCGCCCCGCGGTACGGGTCCGCGCCGTGCTCTTCCCGCCGTCCTCGGCCCGGCTGGTCCGCGGGCTGCGGGAGGGCTGGCAGTCACTGGCGGACCGGGCGGGGGGACTGGCGCGGGGACTCCTGCACCGGCGCCGGGCGGAGGACAGCGAGGAGCAGTGAGATAGATGGGCCGGGGCCGACAGCTTCCGCTGTCGGCCCCGGCCCATCCCTCTGCTTTCGCTGTCAGTGCGTCCGGCCGGTCAGGCCCCGCGCTGCTCGTCGTGGCGGCGCTGCCAGCGCTGCTCCATGCGGTCCACCACGCCCGTCTTCCGCCTGCGCAGCGGCGCCCCGGTGCGGGGGTCGGCGACACCGATCCTGGGGGCCCGGCGCCAGGCGGTGAACGCGATCGCGGCACAGGCCAGCATGACCGCGAACCCCACCACGCCCATCCACCAGAGCCCGGTGACGGCGACACCCATGAGCAGGGCCACGCCTACGACGAAACCCGCCGAGGCGGCGTAGACCGTACGGCGGCTACGGGCGCGCAGGCCCGTACCTTCAAGCGCTGTCGCGAACTTGGGGTCCTCGGCGTACAGCGCTCGCTCCATCTGCTCGAGCAGACGCTGCTCGTGCTCCGAGAGCGGCACGTCGTCCTCCTACTCTGGTCGCTGCTGGCGACCGCCGCCGTCCCCGTCAGGACTGACAGTCCTCCCTGGATCCCGCTTGTGGTCCATATGCCCCACTGGCAGGTCTGTCATGCCTTGCTGGCTTTACCCGAATCATACGGTCGACCGTGCTGATTTGGGGCACGGTGCGTCATCGGAGCCAACCCTTGAACGGCCGGAAGGGCACCGAAGTTTCCAAGGTCGCTGTGAACCCCGATGTGAGGTGCGCGACGGCGTCAGTCCAGTTCGGCGAGCAGATGCAGCTGGGTGGCGATGGCGTGGAACGCGGGCTGGGCGGCGGCCGCCTGCTCCAGGGCGAGCAGTGCCTCCACCGAGCCGGGCTCGGTGTCCACCAGCACCCCGGGGACCAGGTCGGCGAAGATCCGGACGCCGTGCACCTCGGCGACCCGCAGACCCGCGCCCTCGGCCAGCGCGCGCAGCTCCTCGACGGTGAAGCGGCGGGGCATCGGGTCGTTGCCGCCCCAGCGCCCGTCCGGGTCGTCCAGGACGGTGCGGGCCTCGGCGAAGTGGCCGGCGATGGCCCGGGCGAGCACGGCGCCGTTGCGGTTGGCCGCCAGCAGGCTGACCAGGCCGCCCTTCCGCAGCCCCGCGGTGATCTGGCCCAGCGCTTCGGCCGGGTCGTCCACGACCTCCAGGACGCCGTGGCAGAGCACCGCGTCGACGCTGTCCGGCTCGACCAGCTCGGCGAGGGTCTGGGTGTCCCCCTGCAGCGCCCGCACCAGGTCGGTCACCTCGGCCTCGGCGGCCCGCCGCTCAAGCGCGAACAGCGCGTCCGGACTGGGGTCCACCACGGTGACCCGGTGACCGAGCCGGGCCACCGGCACGGCGAAGTTGCCGGTGCCGCCACCGGTGTCCAGCACGTCCAGCACCGGCCGCCCCAGCTCCTCCGCCCTACGGGCGAGGGCGGCGCTTACCACCTCCCACACCACGGCGGTCCGGAGAGAACTGCGGGGGCGCGTCGGGTACACGGAGGGGCTCCTCGGGAGGTTCTGGATCTGGCTGCCCCAACCTTAGACCGCGCGCTGGTCGGCGGGGCCTTCCGAGGCCTCGGCGCTGCGGACCGGATTGAGGGCGACCAGCCGCTGCACCATGCGGACGAAGAGCGCGGTGTTGCGGATCAGGTCATCGGCGTCGCGCATGGTCGCGGCCGAGGCGATGCCGGCCTCGGCCGCGGCGCGCTTGGGGGCGCCCGCCGCGTAGTACACGGCCCACTCGGCCAGCTCCGGCGCCACCTCGGGCAGGACCTCCCAGGCGCTGCGGATCCGACCGCGCTTGCGCGGGCTCTCCTCGGGCACCCCGCGCACGGCGAGCACCGCGGCCGAGGCACGCAGCGCGGCGAGGTGCGCCACCGCGTAGCGCTCCAGCGGGCCCTCCAGGCTCCGGGCCTCGTCCAGGCCCCGGTAGGCCTGGGCGAGCAGGTCCAGCGCGGCCGGCGGCGCCCCGGCCCGGCGCAGCACCGGATGGACGTCCGAGGGCGGGCGGTAGGGCCTGGCCGCGGAGTTGAGGGCATGGGCGGAATCGGCGTGACCGCCGGGGGTGCCTGCCTGCAGGGGCAACTGCAGTACCTGTGCTGTCGGAATCACCTTGTCGCTCATGGCTCGTTCAGTCCTCCCGTTCGAATCCGGCCGTCAGGCGGGCGTCGGCGTACGCGGGATGGGCGTACGGGTGAGAGTCCAGCGCCCGTCGGCGCGGTCGAGGCTGAGGTCGTACACGTCGGCGGCGAAGCAGCGGCCGGGGCTGGCCTGCACCCGCCACACCTCACGGAGACCGGTCCAGTGGCCGAGCACCTCGCGCACGGCGTAGATCCGGTCCTGCCAGAGGAAGTGCGTGGGCTGCTCCTGGCCGCCCCTGACCTCGATCGGGTCGGCCTGTCCTGCCCCACGCGCGGTGCTGTTCGGCATCCCCATCATCGCGGCCACCTGCCTCTCCCTGCTGTCGACGCTTGTTCGAATCTATGTTCGAACAACCTCAGGGTAGCCCCCACCCGCGGTCCCGCGTCAATGGCGCAGGACCGGAGCCGGACCCTCAGCGCCATGCTGCACCCCACCACTGACAATCCGGTTTCCGGCGACGGCCGCTCCCCCCGGCACGGTGAACAGCGGCAGGAAGATCTGCACCAGCGGGCCGATGGCCAGGGCGTAGGCGACGGTGCCGATGCCGACGCTCCCGCCCATCAGCACCCCGACCACCAGCACGGTGACCTCGATGCAGGTGCGGACCAGTCGGACCGAGCGTCCGGTCCTGCGGCAGAAGCCGGTCATCAGCCCGTCGCGCGGGCCCGGGCCGAAGCGGGCGCCGATGTAGAGCCCGCCGGCCATGCCGTTGAGCACGATGCCGGCCATCAGCACGAAGATCCGCACCGGGACGCTGTGCAGGGTCGGCAGGAGGGAGAGCGCCGCGTCCACGGACAGGCCGATGACGAAGACATTGCTGATGGTGCCGAGACCCGGACGCTGCCGCAGCGGTATCCACAGCAGCAGCACGGCGGCGCCGACGATCATGGTGACAGTGCCGAAGGACAGCCCGACATGCCGGGTGAGGCCCTGGTGGAAGACGTCCCACGGGTCCAGGCCCAGGGCGGCGCGGATCTGCAGCGCCATGCTCCCGCCGTAGAGGGCGAGGCCGGCGTAGAGCTGGACGAGTCGGCGGGCCAGATGCGCGGGTGGTCGGTTCATCGGTGGTCCCCTTGGATTCCATGGATTCTGATGCCACCCTGGGGGAAAGTGGACCGGCCTTCCAGGGCCAATCAGCGAGAGGTGGACTGGTCATGGTCGTTCGATCCTCCATCGGCGCGGCCCAGCTCGACCGGGCGCTGGGCGCCTGGCAGCGGCCGCGCGAGCCCGCCTACCGCGCGCTGGCCGGGTCGCTGCGCACGCTGGTGCTGGACGGCCGGGTGTCGGTGGAGACCCGGCTCCCGGCCGAACGGGAGCTGTGCACGGCGCTGGGCCTGAGCCGGACCACTGTCGCGGCCGCCTACGAACTGCTGCGCGACGAGGGCTTCCTGGTGAGCCGTCGGGGCTCCGGCAGCTGGACCGCGCTGCCCGAGGGGCGGCCGATGCCGGTGGCGGGCCTCTCGCCGTACCCCACCGACCGGGGCGGGGTGATCGATCTCGGCGTGGCCGCGCGATCGGCCGCTGAACCGTGGATCACCCGGGCGATGACCGCCGCCGTCGCCGAACTGCCCGCCTACACCCGGACCCATGGAACCTTCCCGGCCGGGCTGCAGGTGCTGCGGGAGGCCGTCGCCGACCGCTTCGCCCAGCGCGGGCTGCCCACCGACCCGGAACAGATCATGATCACCAGCGGCGCCTCCGCCGGGCTGACGCTGCTGTTTCGCGCCCTGCTCGGCCCGGCCGAGCGGATCGCGGTCGAGTCCCCCAGCTACGCCAACGCACTGCAGGCGATCCGGGTCATGGGCGGCCGGGCGGTCCCGGTCCCGCTGGAGCAGGACGGCTGGTCGATGGACGCCTGGAGCCGCACCCTGCGTGAGGCCGCGCCCGCACTCGCGTATGTCATCCCCGACTTCCAGAACCCCACCGGCCTGCTGATGCCCGATCAGCAGCGCCGCGAGCTGGTCGCCCTGGCCCGGACCACCGGAACCCGGCTGATCGTGGACGAGACCATCGCGGAGATGGCCGTCGACGACGTCCCCCCGGTGCTCCCGCTGGCCGCCTTCGACCGGAACGGCACCTCCATCACCCTCGGCTCGGCCGGCAAGACCTTCTGGGGCGGCCTACGGATCGGCTGGATCAGGGCGGCCCCCGACCTGATCCGCCGCGTCTCCGCGGACCGGGCCAGCCTGGACGTCTGCTCGCCGGTGGTCGAACAGCTGGCGGTCCGTCATCTGCTGGCCGAGTGCCTGCCGGAGGTGCTGGCCTACCAGCGGGAACGGAACCGGGAGCAGCGTGACGCGCTCGTCGACGCGCTGCGGACGGAGCTGCCCGGCTGGACCTTCCGGATGCCGCAGGGCGGCCTCTCGCTCTGGGTGCGGACGGAGGACGGCGGGATGAGCGGCAGCGCGCTGGCCACGGCGGCCCAGGGCTTCGGCGTGTGGATCGGCTCGGGCCCGCGCTTCGGCGTGGACGGCGTGCTGGAACGCTTCGTCCGGCTGCCCTACGCCCAGCCGCCGGAGGTCCTGCGCGAGGCCGTCCGCCGCCTGGCCGCGGCCAGCAGATCCGGTGCCGGGGCGCCGGCCCCGGTGGAGTTCTCACTCCTCTGAACGGATCTGAACGGATCTGGTCGGATCTGGACGGATCTGGACGGAGAAGGGACGGTGCCTGCGTCCCGGCGGATGCTTCCGCCGGCGTGCAGGCGCCGCCCCGTCCCGTTCCCCCTGTGATCCCCCCGGATCCCCCGTTCCCCGGACGGCGACGTGTCCGTATCGCCTCTGGCCGGGATCCGCTCCGCCGCCCCGTGTCGGCGGTGCGGTCCCGAACCAGTCCGTACCGGTCGTTCCCGGTGCTCCATACTCTGCCCTTTGCGCAGGTCGGGGGGTATCCGCGCTTCTACTCAACCATCCGTGTGGGTAGGGCTGAGTACGGGTACTCAGTGATCGACCCGGGGAACGGGGCCGTTGTCGGTGGCGTCCGTTACGGTGAGCGTGCACGGCAGAAGCACGGGCACAAGGGGGATTCACCGTGTCGGTCATTCCACTGATCTTCACCAGCAGCTGGGCCAGCGGCATCAACGCCTACGCCGTGGTGCTGCTGCTCGGCCTGTTCGGCCGCTTCGACAACGTCAGCAGCGTCCCGCCCGGTCTGGAGCGGACGGACGTGCTGGTCATCGCCGCTGTGCTGTGCCTGTTCGAGGTGGTGGCCGACAAGATCCCCTACGTGGACTCGGCCTGGGACGCGGTGCACACCGTGATCCGGCCGGTGGCCGGCGCCGTCGTCGCCGCGCTGCTCGCCGGGCACGCCCACGACTCGCTGGCCACGCTCGCCGCAGCGGCGATGGGCGGGACGACCGCCCTGGTCAGCCATCTGGTCAAGAGCGGCATCCGGATGGGGGTGAACACCTCCCCCGAGCCGTTCAGCAACATCCTGGTCAGCCTGTTCGAGGAGTTCTCGGTCGCAAGCCTGGTCATACTTGCGCTGTTCCACCCACTGCCCGCCGCGATCATCGCCGGGGTGCTGCTGCTGACCGGGGTGCTGGTGGTCGGCTTCACCCTCTCCCGGATCCGCCGCTACTGGATACGGCGCCGCGAGCGACGGCAGCAGCGGGCGCTGCCCCGGCAGGACGTGGCCGCCCGCTCGGGCGGATGACCGCGACGATCAGCATCAGGGCGACGGCGACGAAGATCGAGGCCACGCCCATCGCGGTGGCCACGCCGTGCGCGAACACGGCGTGCGGGGTGCGTCCGCCGGAGTGCCGGGTGGCCGCCGTGAACACCGTCAGCAGCAGCGCGGTGCCCAGCGCGCCGCCCATCTGCTGCATGGACTGCAGCGTCCCCGCGGCCGCGCCGGACTCCTCCGGCCTGACCCCGCCCAGGATGGTGAGGCTCAGCGGCACCATGGTGCAGCCCGCGCCCAGGCCGAACAGCACCATCGGCACCAGGATGCCGGGGGCGAAGCCGGTGTCGGCGCCGACCCGGCTGAGCAGCAGCAGCCCGGAGGCGAGCAGCAGCGGCGCCCCGTAGAGGAAGGGGCGGGCGCCGATCCTCGGCACCAGCCGCGGGACGATCCGCGCCCCCGCGAAGAGCAGCAGCACCAGCGGCAGGAACGCGGCGCCGGTCTGCAGGGCGCTGTAGCCGAGGACGTTCTGGAGGTACTGGGTGACGAAGAAGAACATCCCGAACATGCCCGCGGCGAGCATCAGCATGGCCAGGTAACCGCCCCCGCTGGCCCGCCGGGTGAGCATGTGCAGCGGCAGCAGCGGCTGTGCGGTGCGGGCCTCGATCAGCACGAAGGCGGTGAGCAGCAGCACGGCGGCGGCGAAGCAGCCGAGCGTGGAACCCGCGGACCAGCCCGCCGTGGCGGCCCGGATGAAGCCGTAGACCAGGGCCGTACTGCCGAGGGTGGCGGTGATCGCCCCCGGCAGGTCGAAGCGGCTGGGGTGGCGTTCGGGCTCGCGGATCAGCCGGGGCGCGAGCAGCACCACCGCCAGCCCGAACGGGACGTTGATGAACATGACGGAGCGCCAGGAGAAGGCCGAGGTCAGCATTCCGCCGAGGATCATGCCGACGGCGCCGCCGCCGGCCGACATGCTGGAGTACAGCCCGATCGCGCGGGCCCGCTGCCCGGGTTCCTGGTAGTTGCTGACGATGAGGGCCAGGGTGCTCGGCGCCGCCACGGCCGCGCCGACGCCCTGGGCGGCGCGGGCCACCAGCAGCATGGTCGGGTCGGTGGCCAGCCCGCCGAGCAGCGAGGCCAGGGTGAACAGGGCGATGCCCCCGGTGAGCAGTCGCCGCCGGCCGAGGATGTCGCCGGCGCGGCCGCCGAGCAGCAGCAGCCCGCCGAAGGTGAGCAGGTAGATGTTGGGCACCCAGGACAGCCCGGCGGCGGAGAAGTGCAGGGTCCGCTGGATGCCGGGGAGGGCGATGGAGACCACGGTGGCGTCGAGGACGACCATCAACTGACAGATGAGGATCACCGCGAGGGCGAGGCCCGGGTGGGGTGGTCGCCGGCCCGGACGGTCGTCGCCGGGCGGATCGGCCCGGCCGTCTTGGGTTGAGCTGGGGACTGGAGCGATGATGTTCTCGGGCATGGCTCTCCCATGAGGTCATGACGAGGAAAGGGAACTCAAGCGGAGAGACTCTCCGGTTCCAAGAACGACGATACGGAGGTACTCTCCGTTTATCAACCCCTGGGATGAACGATGACCGTGCCGCCGTCTCCACCGGCCCGCCCGATGCGCGCCGACGCCCGTCGCAACTACGAGCGACTGGTCTCGGCCGCCACCGAGGCATTCCTGGAGAACGGCGCCGACGCCTCCCTGGACGACATCGCCAAGCGCGCGGGCGTCGGCCCCGGCACGCTGTACCGGCACTTCCCGGTCCGGCAGAACCTGATCGACGCGGTGCTGCAGCAGTGGATGGCCTCGGTCCTGACCGACGCCGAGCCGCTGCGCGTGGCCGCCGACCCGGCCGAGGCCCTCTCCGTGTGGCTGCGCCGACTGGTCGCCCACGTCCAGGTGTTCCGCGGGCTGTCGAGCGCGCTGATCCCGCCGGAGGACAAGATGAAGCCGGACTCCCCGGCCTGGGTCCTGCACCGCACCTCCGCGGAACTGCTCACCCGCGCCCAGCAGAGCGGCGTGATCCGCTCCGACGTCGCCATCAAGGAGCTGATGACGCTGGTCAGCGGCGTCACCTGGGCCTGCAACAACGGCAAGGAGGTCGACTCCGACCGGCTCATCGACCTGGTCATGGACGGCCTGCGGGTGCGGGACTGAGCAGGTTCCGCGACGCATAGGATCAGTTCCCATGGCACGAATCGTCGTCATCGGCGCAGGTATGGGCGGGCTCGCGGCAGCGGCGCGGCTGGCCACGGTGGGCCACCGGGTCACCGTGTGCGAGGCCAACAGCACCCACGGCGGCATGGTCGGGCAGTACCAGCGGGAGGGCTTCCGCTTCGACACCGGCCCGACGCTGCTCACCCTGCCCGCCGTCTACCGCGACCTGATGCTCAAGACCGGCCGCACGCGGCTGGAGGACGAGGTCGAGCTGCGCTCCGTGGAGCCGGCCAGTGTGCACCGGCTGCCCGACGGGACCTCGGTCGAGCTGGCCAACGCCTCCCGCGCCAGGGTCGTCCAGTCCCTGGGCGACGCACTGGGCGGCGGCGCCGGCGCGCGCTGGGGCGAACTGCTGGAACGCGGACGGGCGGTCTGGGAGGCCACCCGGCGCCCGCTGCTGGAGGAGCCGCTGCCGGACGACCCGTCAGCCCTGCACCAGGACCCGTACCCCTGGCCGCCGCCCCGGCGCGGCCTGTTCACCCGCAGGCCGCGCCCGCCGCAGGGGCTCGCCGACGTCGCCGGGCGCGAACTGCGCCACCCCGGGCTGACCGCACTGCTGGACGAGTACGCGCTGCGCTTTGGCCTCGATCCGCGGACGGCCCCCGCCTCGCTGACGGTGCTCCCGTACATGGAGCAGAGCTTCGGCATCTGGTACGTCACCGGCGGGATGCGCGCCCTCGCCGACGCCGTACTGCGCCGCTGCGAGCAGCGCCGGGTGGAACTGCGCTTCGGCGCCCGGGTCGAGCAACTGCTCGGTGCCGACCGGGTCGAGGGGGTGCTGCTGGCGGACGGCAGCAAGCTGGACGCCGACGTGGTCGTCGCCGACACCGACCCAGAAGCGCTGGGAGTCACAGCCGCCGAGGGACGAGCCGCCGACCCCGCGCCGGGCCGATTCACCGTGCTGCTCGCGCTGCGCGGCGCGCGCCCCGACGGAACGGCGCACCGTACCGTCGTGCACGCCGCCGACCGGATGGACGAGCTGGACGCTCTGTTCGGGCGGTCGCCGCAGCTGTGCGAGCGACCCACCGTGCAGGTACTGCGTCCTGACGATGCGACACTCGCGCCCGCCGGGCACGAGGCGGCCGTGCTCACCGTGACCGTCCCGGCCCACGGCGGGCTCGACTGGAACGCGCCCGGTCGCGCCGAGGCCTATGGCGACGCCGTCCTCGGCCACGCCGCACCCGAGCTGCGTGAGCGGGTGCTCTGGCGGGAGGTCCGCACCCCCACCGACACCGAGGCCTGGACCGGGGCGACCGGCGGCTCCGTCCCCGGTCCGGCCCTGGCCGGGGCGGACGGCGCATGGCTGCACGCCCCCAACCGCAGCACCGCCAGGCCCGGCCTCTACCTGGTCGGCGGCGCGGCCCATCCGGGCGGCGGGCTGGCCAGGGTGGGGATGTCGGCGGCGGTCACGGCGGAGCTGATCGGCACGCCGTAGCGGGACCCGATGTCAGCCGTACTGCTGCTGCCAGGCCTCGTGGTTCGGCTGCTGCGGCTGCTCGGCGGGCTGTTGCTCTTCCGGCTGGTAGCCGTACTGGTAGGCCGAGGGGTCGTACGCCTGCTGCTGGTACTGCTGCTGCTCATAGCCGTAGGAGTAGTCGGCCTGCGGCGCGTACTGCTGCTGCTCCGCCGGGTAGACCGGGAAGCCGTTGGCGTCGTACTGGACCTGGGGCTCGGCCGGTGCCTGCGTGTAGGCAGGCTGGGCGTACTCCTGGTACTGGTAGCCGTAATCCTGCTGCGGGTACTCGGTGTACTGCGGCTGTGCGTACTGGTCCTGGGCGTACTGGGACTCTGCGGACTGGGACTCTGCGTACTGGGACTCTGCGTACTGGGACTCCGCGTACTGCCCCTCGGCGTACCCCGGGAACGGCTGCTGCCGGGGGTACTCCTCGCCCGCCGCCTCCTCCTCGAAGGACGCCGGGTCGTAGGCGATCGTCGGCGGCGCCTCCTCGATCGGGCCGACCTCGCCGACCCGGACCCCCTGCGCCTGCTCGTCCCCCTCGCCGCCCGGCACGGCCTCGCCCGCCGGGAAGACGCTCGCCAGCAGCGGCACTCCGGCCAGCGGGCCCGGCAGCGATCCGTCCCGGGAGCGGAGCGACCAGTACGGGCCCGCGCCGGACTTCACCGACCGGGTCACCAGGTACTGCCCCGCGCCGAAGGCCACCACCCCGCCGCCGATCAGCGGCAGCGACCCCTGCGCGACACCCGCCACCAGCGCGAGGAAGCCGACCAGCGCCAGCACCCGCCAGTGCGGACCGGCCCGGTGCTGCAGCAGCAGCTCCCCGAGCAGCCACAGCGCGACCAGCGCGAACGCGGCGTAGAGCACCGCAAGTCCGATGACTCCCACGGGCTTACCTACCTCTGCCTGCAACGGGCACGGCCGTGCCCCTGCGCACCACGGTACCGTTCAGCCCCGCCGGTCCAGGCCGAGGTTCTGATAGATCTCCATGGTCACCGTCGAGAAGTTCATGGTCATGAAGTGCAGGCCCGGGGTGCCCTCGGCGATCAGCCTGCGGCACATCTCGGTGGCGTAGTCGATGCCGATCGCCCGTACCGCCCTCGGGTCGGCCTCGGCGGCCAGCAGCCGGTCGGCGAAGTGCTGCGGGATCACCGCGTTGCTGAGCGTGGGGATGCGCCGCAACGAGCGGACCGAGGTGACCGGCATGATCTCCGGGATGATCGGGGTCTCGCAGCCGGCCGCCGCGACCCGGTCCCGGAACCGCAGGTAGTCGTCCACGTCGAAGAACATCTGGGTGATCGCGTAGTCGGCGCCGGCCCGGCACTTGGCCACAAAGTGCCGGACGTCCTCGTCCCAGTCGGACGACCGGGGGTGCATCTCCGGGAAGGCGGCGACGCCGACGCAGAAGTCCCCCGACTCCTTGATCAGCTGCACCAGGTCGGACGCGTACTCCGGCCCCTGCGGGTGCTTGACCCACTCCCCCAGCGGGTCGCCCGGCGGGTCCCCGCGCAGCGCCAGGATGTTGCGCACACCCTGGTCCGCGTAGTGGCCCAGGATGTTGCGCAGCTCGGCGACGCTGTGGTCGACCGCGGTCAGATGGGCGACCGGAGTGAGCGTGGTCTCCTGGGTGATCCGCCCGGTGATGTTGATCGTGCGGCCCCGGGTGGAGCCGCCGGCGCCGTAGGTCACGCTCACGAAGGTCGGCGCGAGACCTTCCAGCTGCCGGATCGCCTTCCACAGCCCGACCTCCGCCTCCGCGCTGCGGGGCGGCATGAACTCGAAGGAGTACGAGCAGTTGCCCGCCGCCAGGAGCTCCCGGATGGAGGGCTTGCTGTCGTGCCGGACGCTTGAGGTACCGAGGGCCATACAGGCAGATTAGCGGCCGTTCGAAGCGTTTCCGAAACGTCCGTCCACCTACTGATACCGCCTGCCACCGCTCCGGGCGGGGATCCGCTCACCGGCCCCGCGGACCCCCCGCGTTACGCTGGCTGCTCCCGTACCCGCTCGGAGCCCACCGGTGTCCCTCGCCCATCCCGTCCCCCCGCTCGACCGCGGCCGCGTCCCGCGCAGCCCGGTCGACGAGGAACTGCTGCGTTCCCGGGTGGAGCGGACGCTGGAGAACTTCCTGGACCGTCAGCAGGCGGTACTGGCGACCGTGTCGCCCGAGCTCGGCCCGCTGACCGGCACCGTGCGGGCGCTCCTGGACAGCGGTGGCAAGCGGCTCCGCCCGGCCTTCTGCTACTGGGGCTGGCGCGGGGCCGGCGGCGACCCGGACGACGACGGTGCGGTGGCCGCCTGCGCGGCGCTGGAGCTGCTGCAGTCCAGCGCGCTGGTGCACGACGACCTGATCGACCGCAGCGACACCCGGCGCGGAGTGCCTTCGGTGCACCGCCGGTTCGAGGCGCTGCACCGGGAGCGGGGCTGGCACGGGGACGACGCCCAGTTCGGGGCCGCCTCGGCGGTGCTGCTCGGCGATCTGCTGCTGGCCTGGTGCGACGAGCTGCTGTGGGGCAGCGGGCTGCCGCTGGCGGCTGTGCGCCGGGGCAAACCGGTGTTCGACCTGATGCGGACCGAGGTGATGGCGGGTCAGTACCTCGACCTGCTGGAACCTGCGACGGCGGGGCTCGGCGGGGCGGATCGCCAGGGGGCGATCGAGCGGGCGAGGACGGTCGTGCACTACAAGGCGGCGAAGTACACCGTGGAGCGCCCGCTCCAGATCGGCGGGCTCCTCGCCGGAGCGGACGCGGCCCTGACGGCCGCCTACGGTGCGTTCGGGCTGCCGCTGGGCGAGGCGTTCCAGCTCCGCGACGACCTGCTCGGCGTCTTCGGCGACCCGGCGGTCACCGGGAAGCCCGCCGGGGACGACCTCCGCGAGGGCAAGCGCACGCTCCTCGTGGCGGAAACGCTGGCCGAATGCTCGGCGGGCGACGCCGGGCTCTTGGACGATCTGCTGGGGGCGCCTGAGCTGAGCGAGCACGAGGTGGGGTTGCTGCGGGCCGCGATCGTGCGCAGTGGCGCACCTGGGCGGGTCGAGCAGAGGATCACCGCGCTCCGCGGTGAGGCTCTTGCTGCGTTGGACGACGCGCCTCTGGTCGAACCGGAGGCCCGGAGAGTTCTGCGGCGTCTGGCGGGGGCCGCTACCGCACGTAGGTCCTGAACGCTCGCCCCAGCCGAGGGTTGCTGTTCGCGCAGTTCCCCGCGCCCCCAAAACAGAAGGGGCGCGGGGAACTGCGCAAACGTTCAGCCCCGCTGACGTACACGTTCCGCCAAAGCCTGAGCCGCCGTATACGGATCCGCCGCCTGGGTAAGCGCCCGTACCACCACGATCCGCCGCGCCCCCGCATCGAGAACCTGGTCCAGGTTCGAACCATCGATCCCGCCGATGGCGAACCACGGCCGGGCCGGGGCCTGCTTCGCCGCATAGGCGACCAGCTCAAGACCAGGAGCATGCCGCCCGGGCTTCGTCGGGGTGGGCCAGACCGGCCCCGTGCAGAAGTAGTCGACGCCCGGTTCGGTCAGCGCAGCGTCCACCTCGGCCTCGGCGTGGCACGAGCGGCCGATCAGCACATCGTCACCGAGAATCGCCCGCGCCGCGGCCACCGGCAGGTCGTCCTGGCCGAGGTGCAGCACGTCCGGCCCGGCCGCGTGGGCGACGTCCGCGCGGTCGTTGACGGCGAGCAGCCGCCCGTGGCGGCGGCACGCGTCGGCGAAGACCTCCAGCGCCGCCAGCTCCTGCCGCGCCTCCAGCCCCTTGTCCCGCAGCTGGACGATGTCCACGCCGCCGGCCAGCACCGCGTCCAGGAACTCGGGCAGGTCCCCCTGCTCGCGTCGGGCGTCGGTGCACAGGTAGAGCCGGGCCTCGTCGAGCGCGCTCAGAGCCGACGAACGGCTCACAGCGCCATCGCCTGGGCGCGGCGCTTGACCTCCGTGCCGCGGTTCTCGTTCATGGCCTGGGCGGGAGTCCCCGGCAGCGAGGGGTCCTCGGTGAACAGCCACTCCAGGATCTCCTCGTCGGTGAACCCGGAGTCGTGCATCAGCGTCAGCAGGCCGCAGATGCCCTTCACCGTGCCGTTGGGGCCGATGAAGGCGGCGGGCACCATCAGGACGTTGTTCTCGCCGCGGCGGACGGCGAGGATGGTGCCGTCGTCGACGAGACGCCGGACCTTGGTCACCACCACCCCCCACTGCTCGGCGATGTCGGGGATGTTCATCCACGCGGGAATCAGGGCGTCAATCTTGGGATCAATCTGGCTCACGCCCTCAAGACTGCCATCCCCGGCCGCCCCCGCGCACCATCAGCCGCGCACGGCGGCCTTGAGCTGGACCGCGGGGTCGGCCGCGAGCGCCGGATCGAGGGGAGTCCGCCGCTCCAGCAGCCGGCGTCCCTGGGCCAGGTCGCGAGGCCGGTCCACGGCCAGCAGCGCCACCGGGACGCCGTCGCGCAGCCACAGCGCGCTCCAGTCCGCGGCCTCCGGGTCGCCGCGCCGCAGCAGCTCGTCGCCGGGGCGGTGGTGCCCGGCGTACTGGACCATGCGGCCGAACTGCTCGGACCAGAAGTAGGGCACCGGGTCGTACTGCTGCTCGGCACCGAGCGTGTTGGCGGCGGCGACCCGGGCGCCCTGCACCGCATTGTCCCAGTGGTGCACCATCAGCCGGGTCCGGTAGCGGGCGGACGGGAAGGAGGCGCAGTCGCCGACGGCCAGCACCCCGTCGGCCGAGGTCCGCAGCCGGTCGTCGGCCGCGACCGCGCCCCGGTCGTCGAGGACGATGCCCGAGCCGTCGAGCCACCCGGTGTCCGGACGGGCCCCGACGCCGACCACCACGGCGTCCGCGCCCAGCTCGGTGCCGTCGGTGAGCAGCACCGTCGCGCCGGGGTCGCCCTCCAGCCGGACGTCCCCGTCGACGATGCCGCCGACCGCGGTGCCGGTCCGCAGTTCGATCCCGGCCTCGGCGTACCAGCGACGCATCCCCTCGGCGATCTCGGCGGGCAGCGCGCCCGCCAGCGGGACCGGCGCCGCCTCGACCACGGTGACCTCGCAGCCCAGCTGCCGGGCCACGGTCGCCGCCTCGGCGCCGATCCAGCCGGCGCCGACGACCACGATCCGGGCCCCCGGGCGCAGCGCGCCCCGGAGCGCGACGGCGTCGTCATGGGTGCGCAGCAGATGCGTCCGGACGGACTGCCCGGGCAGCGCGACCGGCCGGGCGCCGGTCGCCAGCACCAGCCGGTCGTAGGCCAGCTCCCCGCCGTCGGTGTCCAGCACTCGCCGCTCGGTGTCCAGCCCGGTGGCCCGACGGCCGAGCAGCAGCTCGATGCCCCGGTCCGCGAAATCGATCTCGAAGCGGGAGTGCTCGGCCTTGCCCAGCAGCACGTCCTTGGAGAGCGGCGGACGGTCGTACGGCTGGTGCGGCTCGGCCCCCAGCAGCAGCACCTCGCCGTCGTGCCCCCGCTCGCGCAGCGCCACCGCTGTCTGCACCCCGGCCATCCCGGCCCCGACCACGACGATCCGCATCCCGTCACTCTAAGGCCGAGCAGGCGCGACTACAGTTGGGGAGACCATCCACGGGAGCCCGGCGTACCGGGCTGAGAGGGAGGCAGCAGGGCGGACCGCGCCCCCGGCCTCCGACCGTCCGAACCTGATCCGGGTCATGCCGGCGAAGGGAGTGGGCACCTGTGCCACGTAGCAACACCGACGTACGGACGGACGTCCTGGTCGTCGGCGGTGGGATCATCGGCCTCGCCACCGCCTGGCGAACGGCCCAGCGCGGCCTCGCCGTCACCGTGCTCGACCCGGATCCGGGCCGGGGCGCCAACCAGGTCGCCGCCGGGATGCTGGCGCCGGTCACCGAGCTCCAGTACGGCGAGGAGGACCTGCTGCGTCTCGGCATCGCCTCCAACCAGCGCTACGCCGACTTCGCCGCCGAGCTGACGGCTGCGAGCGGACTGCCCACCGGCTACCGGGCCTGCGGCACCCTGGCCGCCGCGCTGGACGCCGACGACCGCGCCGAGCTGCGCGAGGTGCACGCCTTCCAGCAGCGGCTCGGCCTGGAGTCGCAGTGGCTGACCGGACGCGAGTGCCGCCGGCTCGAACCGATGCTGGCGCCCTCGGTGCGCGGCGGCCTGCTGGTGACGGGTGATCACCAGGTGGACGGGCGGCGGCTGGGCGCGGCGCTGCTGGGCGCCTGCACCGCGGCCGGGGTCCGGATCCACCGCTCCCGGGCCGCGCGGATCGAGCTGACGAACGCTCAGGACCGGGTGGTCGGCGCCCTGGCCGAGGACGGCGCCCGGCTGTCCGCCGGGCAGACCGTGCTCGCGGCCGGCAGCTGGTCCGGGGAGATACCTGGGCTGCCGCCGGAGGCGCGGCTGCCGGTCCGCCCGGTCAAGGGTCAGATCCTGCGGCTGCGGATGACCACCTCGCTCGGGGGGCCGCTGCCCGGCGGCCCGTTCCTCTCCCGCAATCTGCGGGCCGTGGTCCGCGGCGTGCACCTCTACCTGGTGCCGCGCGAGGACGGGGAACTGGTCGTCGGCGCGACCATGGAGGAGCAGGGCTTCGACACCACCGTCACCGCCGGCGGGGTGTACGAGCTGCTGCGGGACGCCCATGAGCTGGTCCCCGGGATCACCGAACTGCCGCTGGTGGAGACCGGCGCCGGGCTACGCCCCGGCACCCCCGACAACGCCCCGCTGCTGGGGCCGACCGCCCTGCCCGGCCTGGTCGCGGCGACCGGGCACCACCGCAACGGCGTGCTGCTGACCCCGGTCACCGCCGACGCCGTCTCCGCCTACCTGGCCACCGGGGTACTGCCGCCCGAGGCCGCCCCGTTCACCCCTGCCCGCTTCTCCCTGATGGAGGCCACCTCATGACGCCCCCCGTGACGGCCACCGTCGCCATCCGCGTCAACGGCGACCCGCGCCGGGTCGCCCCCGGCACCACCCTGGCCGAGGTCGTCGCCGAGCTCAGCTCGGCCCCCTCCGGCATCGCCGCCGCCGTCAACGAGGCGGTCGTGCCGCGCGGCGCCTGGCCCGCCACCGCGCTCGCCGACGACGACCGGGTCGAGATCCTCACCGCCGTCCAGGGAGGCTGACCGGTATGTCCGACGACACGCTGACCATCGCCGGCCGCAGCTTCGGCTCCCGTCTGATCATGGGCACCGGCGGCGCGCCCAGCCTGGAGGTGCTGGAGCAGGCGCTGCGGCTGTCCGGCACCGAGCTCACCACCGTGGCCATGCGCAGGATCAACCCGACCGCGCGCGGCTCGGTGCTGGAGGTGCTGCAGCGCAACAACATCGCCGTGCTGCCCAACACCGCCGGCTGCTTCACCGCGGGCGAGGCGGTGCTCACTGCCAGGCTCGCCCGCGAGGCCCTGGGTACGAACTGGGTGAAACTCGAAGTGGTCGCCGACGAGCGGACCCTGCTGCCGGACCCGATCGAGCTGCTGGACGCCGCCGAGACACTCGTCGACGACGGCTTCGTGGTCCTCCCCTACACCAACGACGACCCGGTGCTGGCCCGCAAGCTGGAGGACGTGGGCTGCGCAGCGGTGATGCCGCTGGGCTCCCCCATCGGCTCCGGCCTGGGCATCCGCAATCCGCACAACTTCCAGCTGATCGTCGAACGGGCCCAGGTCCCGGTGGTCCTGGACGCCGGCGCCGGCACCGCCTCCGACGCCGCGCTGGCCATGGAGCTGGGCTGCGCCGCCGTGATGCTGGCCACCGCCGTGACCCGGGCCCAGCACCCGGCGCTGATGGCCGAGGCGATGCGGCACGCCGTCGAGGCAGGTCGGCTGGCCTTCCGGGCCGGACGGATCCCGCGCCGCTTCCACGCCGAGGCCTCGTCCCCGATGGCCGGCCGCGCCGACCTCGATCCGGAGGCCCCGGCCTTCTGAGCTGTGTCTGCCGGAGTGACCCTGGTCACTCACTCCTTACCGTCCGGCAACAACTCGACCGTCGGTGCACCCGAACAGACCCCGAAGGGCCGTAAACTCCCTGGGATGGACACGACCCTGTACGACCCCCTCCTCGGGCGGCTGCTCGATGCCCGCTACCGGGTCGAGCAGCGGATCGCCGTCGGCGGCATGGCCACCGTCTACCGGGGCCTGGACACCCGCCTGGAGCGGGTGGTCGCGCTGAAGGTGATGCACGCCGGGATGGCCAGCGACCCCGGGTTCACCGCGCGGTTCATCCGCGAGGCCAAGGCCGTGGCCCGGCTGTCGCACCCCAACGTGGTGAACGTGTTCGACCAGGGCCAGGACGGCGACGCCGTGTTCCTGGCCATGGAGTACGTCCCCGGCTGGACTCTGCGCGACCTGATGCAGGACCGCGGCGCGCTCGCACCGCGCACCGTCCTGGACATCCTGGAACCGGTCCTGGCCGGGCTCGGCGCCGCGCACCGGGCCGGTCTGGTGCACCGGGACGTCAAGCCGGAGAACGTGCTGCTCACCGAGGACGGCCGGGTCAAGGTCACCGACTTCGGCCTGGTCCGGGCGGTGAGCGGGGAGACCCAGGCGACGACCGGTCAGGTCATGGGCACCGTCTCCTATCTGGCGCCGGAGCAGATCGAGCAGGGCGCCACCGATCCGCGCACGGACGTGTACGCGTGCGGCATCCTGATGTTCGAGATGCTGACCGGCGCCAAGCCGTACACCGGCGACAGCCCGATGCAGGTCATCTACCAGCACATCAGCTCGGACGTGCCGCCGCCGTCGACGCTGGTCCCCGGCCTGGCGCCGCAGCTGGACGCCATAACGACGGCAGCGGCCGCCCGGGACGCCAACCGCAGGCCGGCCGACGCCGTCGCCCTGCTCGCCGCGCTCCAGCACATCCGCCGCGGCCTGACGCCGGCCCAGCTGGACGCCGAGCCCGGGCTGCCGTCGCAGCCCTTCCAGCAGCCGCAGGTCGAGCGCACCAGCATCATGCGCGAGCTGCCGCCCGACCTGGTGATGCCCCGGCGCACCCCGCCCGAGGAGCGCTACGCCTCCCCTCCGTCCCGGGGCAACCGCCGCCCGCCGCGGCGCCGTCGGCGCTGGGTCGTCCCCGCGGCGGTGCTGCTGGTGATCGGCCTGGTCGCCGGTGGCGCGACCTGGGCGCTGGACGGGCTCTACATGCAGATGCCGAGCGTGCTCGGCGAGACCCAGGGCCAGGCGGTGCAGACCCTGCAGGCCGACGGGCTGACCGTCAGCATCACCCAGGACTTCAGCAGCACCGTCGGCAGCGGCAAGGTGATCAGCAGCAACCCGGGCGTGGGAACCAGGATCCGCAAGGACGGCTCGGTGACCCTGGACGTCTCCAAGGGCCCGGACCGCCCGGCCGTCCCGGACGTCACCGGCAAGTCCCAGTCCGCCGCCGAGCAGGCGATCAAGGCCGCCGGGCTCGCCGTCGGCCAGGTCACCCAGCAGGCCAGCGACAGCGTCGCCCAGGGCAATGTGATCAGCGCCGATCCGGCGGTGGGCACCAAGGAGCAGCCCAACACCGTGGTCAACCTGGTCGTCAGCTCCGGCGCCCAGCCGGTCTCGCTGCCGAACGTGGTCGGCGAGTCGGTCGACCAGGCCACCGCCGACCTGCAGAACGCCGGCTTCACCGTCCAGCTCGACCCCAACCAGGTCTTCTCCGACAACGCCGCAGCCGGCGAGGTCGCCGCGCAGAGCCCGAACGGCGACACCGCGTCCAAGGGCACCACGGTCACCCTGACCGTGTCCAAAGGGCAGCAGCAGGCCACCGTCCCCGATGTGACCGGGCTGAGCGAGCAGGACGCCAAGAAGGCGCTGCGGAGCGCCGGCTTCCAGGTGCAGACCGTCAAGCTCAACCCCTTCGGCACTCCGACCGTGCACAACCAGAGCCCCGCCGGGAACCAGCAGGCGGCGATGGGCAGCAAGGTCACCATCTGGTTGTACTGAGCACCTTGTATCGTTTTGGGCGGCCCCGCTGACAGTGCGTCCGAAGACCCTCCGTAGACTCCGTGCGCATGACCTCACCTGCGGCGGTTGACCTCTTCGACACCATGGCCACCATGCGGGCGATGCGCCGGCTGAGCGCCGAGCCGGTGCCGGACGAACTGCTGGAAAAGCTGGTCCAGGCCGCCGTCTACGGGCCGAGCGGCCACAACGCCCAGGACTACCAGTACGTCCTGGTCACCGACCGCGAGATGATGACCACCCTGGCCCCGCTCTGGGCCCGCTGCGTGAACACCTACCTCGCCTCGGCCGGCCGCACCGTCCCCACCCCGATGGACGAGGGCGCCTACGAGCGGATGCGCACGGCGATCGAGTACCAGCGCGACCACTTCACCGACATCCCGGCCCTGGTCATCCCCTGCTACCGGTCCCCCAAGGTCACCGCCGACTTCGACAGCCTGCGCGGCATGGTCACCCAGCTCGGCACCGCCGGCCTCAGCCGCCTCGCCGCCCACGGCGGCCGCTTCACCCTCCTCGCCGAAGCCTCCAGCGTCTACCCCGGCATCCAGAACCTGCTCCTGGCCGCCCGCGGCCTGGGCCTCGGCGCCAACCTGACGATCTGGCACCTGCTCCTCGAACGCGAGTGGAAAGCCGCCCTCGGCATCCCCTCCGACGTCCACACCTTCGGCATCATCCCGGTCGGCTGGCCCCTGGGAAAGTTCGGCCCGGTCCGCCGCCGCCCCCTCGCCGACGTCCTCCACCGCAACCGCTGGTGACAGCTGAGCGTCCGTCAACCTGCTGACCGCCCGAGGACGCAGATCCGGGAAGCAAGCCGCGAGCCACGCTGCCCGGATCACCCCTGTCGCAGCGGCCGGCAGTGGCCGTACGCTCCGCAGTCGTGGACGAACTGGTGTTCAGGGGGGCCGAGCGGCCGAAAGTCGCCTGGGCAGTGGGGATCCTGCCCGGGTTTGGGATCGCGATCAATATCGCAAGGCTCTCGCTGAACGGGCACATCTGGGCCGCTGCGGGGACGACGACGGCGATCGTGGTCGTACTCGGCTACATCCGCTGGGCCTACCGACGGGCCTGGTGCCGGGTCGACTCCTCGGGGATCGGCTACTCCCGCGGCGGCCTGTCGGTGCGCCACATCGACTGGGCCGACGTCGACGCAGTGGAGATCCGCCTCCAGGGGACTCGTATGGGGACCACCGAGACAATCCGGGTCACCCGCCGCAACGGCCGTCACCGCACTCTGCCAGTGGTCATGTCCTCCCCGTGGGTCAGCGATCCGGCCTTCCCCGAGAACGCAGAAAAGATCATCGCCGTCGCCCGCCGTTTCGCTGCAGCGCCCGCCGATTCCATTCCCACGAGCTGGGCCCCGAAGCCCAGCATGCGACGCACCGGCATCTGGCAGTACCTGGTCGCGGCCCTCGCCCTCGCCATCCTGCTTGTCCCCGCGAACCAGATCGCGACCGACCGGCAGGCCGCGCAGGCGGAACTCAGCGCAAGCCGCTGCCCCATCGAACAGCTCGACGGAACAGTCGTGTACTCAGTGGAGGGCGCCTGCCTGAACCGGTACAACGTCGAGGTCGACACGGTGGTACGGGAGCACGATGGCTTCGGCGACGTCGAGCTCCTGATCGGCGACAACGGCGTGTCGTTCGGCGCCGCGCCGCCCTGGCTGAGCTCCCTGGCTCCGGGCACCGAGGTCGGCATCGAAGAGATCGGCAGGGGGCCGGTGGTCGCCGTCCTCGACGGCCAAGCCTCCGCCCGCACCTCCTCCTCAGCGACCCACCTCGTGGACACGGACGTCGCCTCGATCATCGGCATGGGGGCGTTGGCCCTCTTCTTCGCCGTCTGGGCCACCGCACTCCTGCGTGCACGCATCCGGCGGCTGAAAGTGCCCTTCCGCTGGTGGGTGCTCGGCTGTCTGCCGGGCCTCCTGGCCCTGGAAGCGATCTCCTTCCACGCCGAAGCCGTGCCCTGCCCACTGCAACCATCCTGGTACGGCTTCGCAGCCGCACTGCTGCTGACCGGACTAACGCTGGGCACGGTCCTCAGACGGGGCCTGACCCTCCGCCGACACTCTGATCCGTCAGGTCCGGCCCTTCCCCCTCCCTCCCTTCACTCCTTCGAGTGACGAACTCTCGGCAGCGACTGGCCACCTCGACGCCTTGCTGTCTCGACTACCAGCAGTGACGCTCAAATGCCTAGGGAAGGCCTGCGGGTTTGCCTAGGGAAGCCCTGCTGAAACTCCTAGTGAACGCGTGCGATGCTCCAGGGAGTGTGGATTTCGGGGCAAGCCAAGGGCGGCGCCTTCCGCAACCTCGACCAGGAATCGGTGCTTCAGGCCGCTCTGCAGGATCCGGCCGCGTTCGTCCGAGAAGGGGGAACACCGCGCTACATCGACGAAGTCCAGCGCGGCGGGGATCCCCTGGTTCGTGAGATCAAGGCGGTCGTGGACTCCGACTGGTCCAAGGGCCAGTACTACCTCGCGGGCTCCTCCCGCTTCCTCACAGTGCCGACCCTGTCGGAGTCGCTGGCGGGTCGTGCGGGCCTGGTTGAGGTCTGGCCGTTGAGCCAGGGTGAGATGCGCGGCCGGCCAGAGCAGTTCACCCATGCGCTCATGGGGCGCACCGAGATGCTGCGGAATCTCGAGCCGGAGCGACTGGGCCGTGCCGACTACGTCGAGACCATCTGGCGCGGCGGATTTCCCGAGCCGCTGAAGATGCCGACTCGCGCTCGGGCAAGCTGGTTCGACGACTACATCGCCACCGTCACCGACCGGGATCTTCGCGAGATGGCACGGGTCAACGAGCCCTCTGCAGCGAGGCAGGTACTGCGGGCGCTTGCCGCAGCAACCAGTCAGGAGCTCGTCATCACCGCGCTCGCCCAACGAACTGAGCTGCGAAGGGAGACAGTCGCCCGGTACGTCGGCCTCCTGGAGGTGGTCTTCCTCGTGCACGAGGTACCCATCTGGTCACGCAACCTGTCGAAGCGCATGGTGAAGCATCCGAAGGTCCACCTGGTCGACAGCGGACTGGCCGCGCACATTCTGGGCGCGAGCCCCAGTTCCATGGCGTCGACCACAAGCCCGGAACTCGGCCCGCTCACCGAGACCTTCGTCTTCGGCGAGATCGCCAAGCAGGTCGCCTGGGCCGACGAACTCATCTCCGTGCACCACTATCGCGAGAGCAGCGGGGCGGAGGTCGATCTGGTCCTCGAGACGAGGGACGGTCGGGTAGGAGCGGTTGAGGTCAAGGCCTCGTCCACAGTGCGCGCCGAGGACTTCCGGCATCTCGCCTATCTGCGCGATGCCATCGGTGAGCGGTTCGCGAATGGCGTCGTGTTCTATCTCGGCGACGAAGTGCTTCCGTTCGGCGACCGCATCACCGCACTGCCGATGTCGGGCCTCTGGGCCCATCCCGTCACCGCGGTGTTGTGAGCCCGCCGAGCCGTGCGCCAGAGCTCACGGGCTACCGCGCCATGCGGTCCAGGCGGTCCAGGCGGTGGATGACGGTGATGCCGGATTCGGCGGGGGCGCCGCCGCGGGTGGGGTCCTTCTCGCGGGAGACGACGGTGAAGCCGAGCCGGCGGGGGACTGCGCCGCTGGCAGTGTTGGCCTCGTCGTGGTGGATCTCGACGTGGGTGGTGCCGGGGAGGGCGAAGGCCGCCTCGACGAGGGCGGCCGTGGCCATGGTCACCAGGCCCCGACCGGTGCGGTCCGGGTGGATCCAGTAGCCGATCTCCAGACCGCCCGGGCCGATCCGCCGCATCAGACTGCAGGAGCCGACGATCTCCCCCTCGCTGACGATCATGTAGTCGTACGCCTGACCCGACTCCCAGGCAGCCTGAGTCTCGGTCAGATGCTCCTGCAGGGAGTCCCGGGAGTAGCCGGAGGCCCAGGGCATCCAGGGGGTCAGGTGCTCCAGCGACTCCAGCACCACCCGGTGCTGCGCGTCGACGTCGACGAGGCGCTTGCGACGCAGCTCGACCCGGTCGTACACCAGTACCTCAGCAGGATGCTCCATGCCCGCGATCCTGCCGACCCCGGCCGATCGGGGCAAACCGATTTCAGAGCTCCGGGCCGTCGCCCGGGACCTCCTGGTAGGAGTAGCGCTGCTCGGCCCAGGGGTCGCCGATGTTGTGGTAGCCGCGTTCCTCCCAGAAACCGCGGCGGTCGGCGGTCATGTACTCGACGCCGCGGACCCATTTGGGGCCCTTCCAGGCGTAGAGGTGCGGGACGACGAGGCGTACCGGGAAACCGTGCTCGACCGTGAGCGGGTCGCCGTTGCGGTGCGTGGCGAAGAGGGAGGACTCGTCGGCGAAGTCGGCGAGGCGCAGGTTGGAACTGAAGCCGTACTCGGCCCATACCATCACATGGGTGACTTCTGGGGCCGGCGGTGCGAGTTCCAGAATGGTCGCCGTCGAGACCCCGCCCCAGCGACTGCCCAGCATGCTGAAACGGGTGACGCAGTGAAGATCCGCGGTCACCGTGGTTCTCGGCAGGGTCATGAATCCCTCGTGGTCCCAGCTGTGCTTGTCCCCCGAGACCGTTGCTCCAAATACCTGGAACTCCCACGTCAAAGGCTTGAATCGGGGGACGGGCCCGTAGTGCAGAACCGGCCATCCACGCTGCAGGCGCTGGCCCGGCGGAAGCTCCGCCTCGCCGGGCTCCTGGGCCCTGGCCTGCTCGTTCTCGGACTGACCCATGCCTCCATGGTGACAGATCGCGGCCGGATGACAGCACACGGGGACCCCGGAGGCGAGTGTGACCTTACTGGAACTCGATCCTCCGTAGTGGAACTATGCCCCGAACCATCTTGAGCGGCATAGAAAGGGTGCGAACGATGCAGGGCGACCCCGAGGTCATCGAGTTCCTCAATGAGCAGCTGACTGCGGAATTGACCGCGATCAATCAATACTTTCTGCATTACAAGATGCAGGAGAACTTCGGCTGGACCAAGCTCGCAAAGTACACCCGCTCCGAGTCCATCGACGAGATGAAGCACGCGGAGATCCTCACCGACCGGATCCTCTTCCTCGACGGACTGCCCAACTACCAGCGGCTGTTCCACATCCGGGTGGGCCAGACCGTCGGCGAGATGTTCACGGCCGACCGCCAGGTCGAGGTGGAGGCGATCGACCGGCTGCGGCGCGGCATCGTGGTGATGCGGGCCAAGGGCGACGTGACCTCGGCCAACATCTTCGAGCACATCCTCAAGGACGAGGAGCACCACATCGATTACCTGGACACCCAGCTCGAACTGCTGGAGAAACTGGGCGAGCCGCTCTACATCCAGTCGCTGATCGAGCAGCCGGACAGTTAGACGCTGAAGCGGGCCCGCAGTCAGGCGGCCTCGGCGCCGGCCTTCGCCTTCTCCTCGGCTGCCGGCGCCGGGAGGCCCAGCAGTGCGGCGAGGCGGGCGGTCGGGCAGGGGCGGGCGCCCTCGTTGCCGAGGATGGACTGTATCCGGCGGACGCAGGAGCCGCAGTCGGTTCCGGCCTTGCAGCCGTTGGCGACCTGGCGGGGCGTGGTGGCCCCGGAGGCGATCTCCGCACGGACGCGCTGCTCGGTGACCGCATGGCACACGCACACGTACATGACGGTCCTTTCCGATGGCGTCCGGTTGAGCTAAGGCTAACCTTACCCAATCGGAGCAGGTGCTAAAAGACCCCTCCGGTTCCGCTTTCGCAGATCCGGAGGGGTCTTCGTCACACCGGCCGGGGCTACGCGCCTCGGTACATCTCCGCTACGAGGAACGCCAGGTCCAGCGACTGGCTGCGGTTGAGCCGCGGGTCGCAGGCCGTCTCGTAGCGCTGGTGCAGGTCGTCGACGAAGACCTCGTCGCCGCCCCCCACGCACTCGGTGACATCGTCGCCGGTCAGCTCCACATGGATGCCGCCCGGGTGGGTGCCCAGCGCACGGTGCACCTCGAAGAAGCCCTTGACCTCGTCGAGCACGTCGTCGAAGCGGCGGGTCTTGTGCCCGGTCTCCGCCTCGAAGGTGTTGCCGTGCATCGGGTCGCAGATCCACACCGGCACGGCGCCGCTCGCGGTGACCTTCTCCACCAGCTCGGGCAGGTTGTCGCGGACCTTGCCCGCGCCCATCCGGGTGATGAAGGTGAGCCGGCCCGGCTCGCGCTTCGGGTCCAGCCGGTCGATCAGCGTCAGCGCCTCGTCCACGGTGGTGGTCGGGCCGAGCTTCACCCCGATCGGGTTGCTGATCTGCGAGGCGAACTCGATGTGGGCGTGGTCCAGCTGCCGGGTGCGCTCGCCGATCCAGACCATGTGGCCGGAGACGTCGTAGAGCTTGCCGGTACGGGAGTCGGTGCGGGTCAGCGCCGTCTCGTAGTCCAGCACCAGCGCCTCGTGCGAGGAGTAGAACTCGACCGTACGGAACTCCTCCGGGTCCACCCCGCAGGCGTTCATGAAGGACAGCGCGCTGTCGATCTCCTTGGCGAGGCGCTCGTAGCGCTGACCGGAGGGCGAGTTGCGGACGAAGTCCTGGTTCCAGGCGTGGACCTGGCGGAGGTCCGCGTAGCCGCCGGTGGTGAAGGCGCGGACCAGGTTGAGGGTGGAGGCGGAGGCGTTGTACATCCGCTTCAGCCGCTCCGGGTCCGGGCGGCGCGACTCGGGCGTGAAGGCGAAGCCGTTCACCGAGTCGCCCCGGTACACCGGCAGGGTCACGCCGTCGCGGGTCTCGGTGGGCTTGGAGCGCGGCTTGGAGTACTGGCCCGCGATCCGGCCGACCTTCACCACCGGGACGGAGGCGGCGTAGGTGAGGACCACGGCCATCTGCAGCAGCGTCTTCAGCTTGTTGCGGATCTGGTCCGCCGAAACGCCGTCGAAGGCCTCGGCGCAGTCGCCGCCCTGGAGCAGGAACGCCTCACCCTGGGCCACGGCGGCGAGACGGGTGCGCAGCTGATCGCACTCGCCGGCGAACACGAGCGGCGGATAGGAGGCGAGGTCCGCAAGGGACTTGCGCAGAGCCTCGGGGTCCGGCCACTCGGGCTGCTGCGCCGCGGGAAGGGACTGCCAGGAGAAGCCCTGGGCTCCGTCCCCTTCGGGGTGGGTTTCAACGGTCACGGTCACAGGGCCAAGGCTACGGGGTAACGCAACCGAAATGTCCTGGCGACCGCTGACTGAGACATGCCGCTGATCTGATGCCGCTCCGCCTCCCGATCCGCTAAGGTCGGGGCCGTGAATACGCAGCGCACCTACTCCTGGTGGTGGACCGTCCCCGAGGCGGCCCACTGATCGCGCGTTCCCACGCAGACTCAACGGCCGCCCCTCGGGGCGGCCGTTCTGCTTCTCCAGCGGACACCGCCCCGAGCCGGCCGGCACCACTCCCGCCGCACCTCCCTCGGAAAGGCTCCCGCTGTGACCAACGCCACTGATCCGGTCGATGCCGCTGCCCTGGTCGCCAGGCTCGTCGACGCCGGCGAACCCTTCGCCCTGCTGCACCGCCGCGCCCCACGGCTCGCCCCGGACACCGTCGAGGTGCTGTTCGGCGAGGTCGGCAGCTACGAGACGCTGGCGCAGCTGCCGCTGCCCGAGGGCGCTCCCGGCGTCCCGGTGCACGACCTGCTGGCCCTGGTCCCCTACCGGCAGCTGCGGGAACGCGGCTTCGAGGCCCGCGACGACGGCACCCCGCTGCAGGCCCTGAAGGTGCGCGAGTCGTTCGCCCTGCCGCTGGCCGAGCTGCGGGCGGCGCTGCCGCAGCTCCCGGTCCGGCTGGACGACGGCGGGTTCGACCTCTCGGACGACGCCTACGCGGAGATCGTCCGGCGGGTGATCGAGGACGAGATCGGCCGGGGCGAGGGGGCCAACTTCGTCATCCGGCGCGACTTCACCGGGACCCTGCGGGACTTCTCCCCGGCGCTGGCGCTGACCCTGTTCCGGCGGCTGCTGGAGCAGGAGCGCGGGGCGTACTGGACCTTCCTGGTGCACACCGGCGAGAGGGTGCTGGTGGGGGCCAGTCCCGAGGTCCATGTCCGGCAGGCCGGCGGGACGGTGGTGATGAACCCGATCTCCGGGACGTACCGCTACCCGGCCGAGGGCCCCGGCCTGGAGTCGCTGCTCGCGTTCCTGCACGACCCCAAGGAGCTGGAGGAGCTCACCATGGTCGTGGACGAGGAGCTCAAGATGATGTGCGCGGTCGGCGACCTGGGCGGCCAGGTGCTGGGCCCGCGCCTCAAGGAGATGGCCAACCTCGCCCACACCGAGTACGAGCTGCGCGGACGCACCACCCTGGACGTCCGCCAGGTGCTCCGGGAGACCATGTTCGCCGCCACCGTCACCGGCAGCCCGCTGCAGAACGCGACCCGGGTCATCTCCCGCTACGAGCCGACCGGGCGCGGCTACTACGCGGGCGCGCTGGCGCTGATCGGCCGCACCTCCGGCGGGGGCCAGACCCTGGACTCCCCCATCCTGATCCGCACCGCCGACATCGACCCGGCGAGCGGCAGGCTGGCGGTGCGGGTCGGCGCGACGCTGGTGCGGCACTCCGACCCCTACGCGGAGGTGGCCGAGACGCACGCCAAGGCGGCGGGGGTGCTCGGCGCGATCGGCGCGGTTCCGGCGCGGGCCGGGGCCGGGACGACGGCGGGGGCAGGGCGGGCGCCCCGGCTGGCCGACAACCACCGGGTGCAGGCCGCGCTGGACGCCAGGCGGAGCAACCTGGCGCCGTTCTGGCTGCGGATGCAGACCGCGGCCCCGGCCACCGACGACCCGCGGCACGTCCTGGTGATCGACTGCGAGGACACCTTCACCTCGATGCTGGCGCATCTGCTGCGCTCGCTGGGGCACCGGGTCACCGTCCGCCGCTATGACCTCCCCGGTCTGGCCGAGGCGGTCGCCGCGCACCGGGGCCCGCTGGTGCTGGGCCCCGGCCCGGGCGACCCGGCCGATCTGACGGACCAGAAGATGCGACGGATGCAGGGCGTGGTGGGCGAGCTGATGGCGACCGGGCGGCCGGACGGACTGCTCGCGGTCTGCTTGAGCCACCAGCTGCTGTGCGCGTCCCTGGGGCTTCCGCTACGACGGAAGGCCGTGCCGTACCAGGGCGCGCAGGAGCGGATCGACCTCTTCGGGACGGCACGGACGGTGGGCTTCTACAACACGTTCACGGCGGTGTGCGACTCGGGCGATGTCGCGCGGCTCGCGGCACGGGGGATCGAGGTGAGCCGTGACGCGGTGACGGGTGACGTCTTCGCGCTGCGGGGGCCGGGGTTCGCGGGGGTGCAGTTCCATCCGGAGTCGGTGCTGACTCTCGACGGAGTCGGGATCGTGGCCGGGATGCTGGCTGAGTTGGGTGAGCGGTCAGTGGTCTAGTGCGGCGCCGTCGTGGCCGGTGTTCGCGCAGTTCCCCGCGCCCCTGAAGAGGGGCGCGGGGAACTGCGCGAACAACCACCCACACTGCGCGTGGTGACAGCTAGGGTGCCTCAGTGACCTTTGCTGAAGGCTATTTCCGGTACCCGCACATCCATCGCGACGCAGTCACCTTTGTGGCCGAGGACGACGTCTGGGTCGCGCCCCTCGGGGGCAGAGCCTGGCGGGTGAGTGCCGATCAGGTGCCCGTCGCGCGGCCGCGCTTCTCCCCGGACGGCTCGCTGCTCGCCTGGGCGTCGACCGCCGACGGCGCACCCGAGGTGCATGTCGCGCCGGTCGAGGGCGGTCCGGCCCGGCGGCTGACCTACTGGGGCAGCGCACAGACCTCGCTGCTCGGGTGGACTCCGGAGGGCGAACCGCTGGCGGTGAGCACCGTGGGGAGAATGTCCCGGGCCCATCCCTGGGCCTTCGCCGTGCCGCTGGACGGCGGCCCGGCCCGGCAGTTGCCGTACGGACGGCTCGGCGGGCTCGCGCTGGAGCCCGGCGGCTCGCGCGCGCTGCTGGCCACGGCGAACGGCGGCCGCGAGCCCGCCCACTGGAAGCGCTACCGCGGCGGCCGGGCCGGGAAGCTGTGGCTCGGCACGGACGGCGCGTTCGCGCGGGTCCACCAGGAGTTGGACGGGAACATCGACTCGCCGATGTGGGTCGGCGTCCGGATCGCGTTCCTGAGCGACCACGAGGGTGTCGGGCGGCTCTACTCCAGCCTCCCGGACGGCTCCGACCTGCGGGTCCACAGCGAGCCCGACGAGTTCTACGCCCGCAACGCGTCCACCGACGGCAGCCGGGTGGTCTTCCAGCGCGGCGGCGGACTGTGGCTGGTGGACGACCTCGCCGGGGCCGAACCGCAGCGGATCGACATCGGCCTGGGCGGCCCGCGCACCGCCCGCCGGCCCCGGCCGATCCCCGCGGCGGAACACCTCGGCACGGTGTCCCCCGACGCCGAGGGACGGTCCAGCCTGGTCGAGGTGCGCGGCACCGTCCACCGGGTCACCCACCAGGACGGGCCGGCGCGGGTGCTGGCGGACTCGCCGGGCGTGCGCAACCGGCTGCCGCAGCCGCTGCCTGACGGCGCGTCGGTCTGGGTCACCGACGCCGAGGGCGAGGACGGCCTGGAGTTCTCCGACGGCCGCAGGGTCGCCGTCGGCGCGCTCGGCCGGGTCGAGGAACTGGTCGCCGCGCCGGACGGCGCGGTCCTGGCCGTCGCCAACCGGGACGGCGCGGTGCTGCTGGTCACGGTCGCGGACGGCTCCGTACGGGAGTTGGACCGCAGTGAGGCCATCGAGGCGACCGGCCTGGCCTTCTCGCCCGACTCGGCCTGGCTGGCCTGGTCGCACGGCGCCGACCTCAACGAGCGGCTGCGCCAGATCCGGCTCGCCCGGCTCTCCGACGGCGCGATCACCGAGGTCACCCCGGTGCGCTTCAACGACCGGTCGCCCGCCTTCAGTGCCGACGGCAGGTATCTGGCCTTCCTGTCGATCCGCGAGTTCGACCCGGTCTACGACGAGCACGTCTTCGACCTCTCCTTCCCGCTGGCCTGCCGTCCGTACCTGACGCTGCTGACCGCCGACACGCTCTCGCCGTTCGACCCGCTGCCGCAGGGCCGCAGGCCCGGCAGGGCCAAGGAGGATACTCCGGTCGACGCTGCCGCCGCGATCCGCGTCGACACGGACGGGATCGCCGCCCGGGTCGTCCCGTTCCCGGTCGAGGCCGGCCGCTACGAGGCGCTGCGCGCGGTCAAGGGCGGCTTCGCCTGGCTGCACCACCCGCTGACCGGGACCCTGGGGAACGCCAAGGCCACCCCGGCCACCCCGGCGAAACGCAGCTCCCTGGAGTACTTCGACCTCGCCGCCCACCGCCTGGAGACCCTGGCGGACGCCGTGGACCGCTACACCGCCTCCGGCGACGGGACCAGGCTGGCCCTGGTCGACGGCAAGGAGCTGCGGGTGGTCCCGGCCGACCGGAAGGTGGACAAGGACGACGCCGACGGCGAGGCCGTCACCGTCGACCTGGACCGGATCAGGGTCACTCTCGACCCGTCGGCCGAGTGGCGGCAGATGGTGGCCGAGGCCGCCCGGCTGATGCGGGACAACTACTGGCGGGTGGACCTGGGCGGGGTGGACTGGGAGGCGGTGCAGCAGCGCTACCGTCCGCTGGTGGACCGGCTCGGCAGCCACGACGACCTGGTCGACCTGCTCTGGGAGGTCCAGGGCGAGATGGGCAGCTCCCACGCCTACGTACAGCCCAAGGCCGCACGGGTGGCGGACGCCCGACGGCTGGGGCTGCTGGGGGCCGACCTGGTCCGCGACGCGGACGGGACCTGGCGCATCGTCAGGATCGTGCCCGGCGAGATATCCGACCCGGCGGCGCGGTCGCCGCTGGCCGCGCCCGGGCTGGGGATCAGGGCCGGGGACGCCGTCCTCGCCGTCAACGGCCGCGCGGTCGACCCGGTGGCCGGTCCGGCCCCGCTGCTGGCCGGCACGGCGGGCAAGCCGGTCGAGCTCACCCTGGGCACCGCGGAGGGCGGCGAGTACGCCGTGGTCGTGGTCCCGCTGGCCGACGAGGAGCCGCTGCGCTACCACGACTGGGTGGCCGGCCGTCGGGCCCGGGTCCGCGAGCTGTCCGGCGGACGGCTCGGGTATCTGCACCTGCCCGACCAGATCAGTTCAGGCTGGGCCCAGCTGCACCGGGACCTGCACACCGAGGCGGCCCTGGACGGCCTGGTGGTGGACACCCGCGAGAACCGGGGCGGCCACACCTCGCAGCTGGTCGTCGAGAAGCTGCGCCGACGGGTCGTCAAATGGCACACGATCCGCGGGTTCAGGCCGCACCCCCGGTACCCGGAGGACGCCCCGCGGGGACCGCTGGTGGCGGTCGCGGACGAGTGGTCCGGGTCGGACGGCGACAACATCAACGCCGCGTTCCAGGCCTACGGCCTGGGTCCGGTGGTCGGCGTCAGGACCTGGGGCGGGGTGGTCGGCATCGACGGCCACTACAAGCTGGTCGACGGTACCGGGGTCACCCAGCCGCGGTTCCGCACCTGGTTCGAGGGCTACGACTGGGACCTGGAGAACCACGGGGTCGACCCGGACGTCGAGGTGGTCTGCACCCCCGAGGACTGGGGGGCGGGGCGCGACCCGCAGCTCGACGAGGCCGTCCGCACAGCCCTCCGGGCGCTCGAGGCGACACCTGCGGTCACCCCGCCGGGGTTGCCGCCGTTGTAACGGTCCCGGTCCGTTTCGCGCACGCAGTTAATCAAACACAGCCCCGCGCCCCCTTTTAGGGGCGCGGGGAACTGCGCGAACAGCAACCCCCTCTAACCGAAGAAGACGTCGAACTCGGAGTACAGCGCGGGTTCGACGGTCTTGATCCGGGCGGTGGCGTCGGCGAGCGGGACGCTGACGATGTCGGTGCCGCGCAGAGCGACCATCGATCCGTAGTCGCCGTCGTGGATCGCGTCGATCGCGTGCAGGCCGAAGCGGGTGGCCAGCCAGCGGTCGAAGGCGCTGGGGGTGCCGCCTCGTTGGATGTGTCCGAGGACGGTGGTCCGCGCCTCCTTCCCGGTGCGGGCCTCGATCTCGTGCGCCAGCCACTCCCCGATCCCGGAGAGCCGGACATGGCCGAACGCGTCGCGGGTGTCGTCCTTGAGCACCATCTGGCCCTCGACCGGCATCGCCCCCTCCGCGACCACCACGATCGGCGCGTAGTTGATCCGGAAGCGCTGCTCGACCCAGGCGCAGACCTGGTCCATGTCGAACCGCTGCTCGGGAATCAGGATCACATTGGCGCCGCCCGCGATGCCCGAGTGCAGGGCTATCCATCCGGCATGACGACCCATCACCTCGATGACCAGCACCCGGCGGTGCGACTCCGCGGTGGTGTGCAGCCGGTCGATGGCCTCGGTGGCGATGTTGACGGCGGTGTCAAACCCGAAGGTGTAGTCGGTGGCGTTGAGGTCGTTGTCGATGGTCTTGGGCACGCCCACGACGTTCACGCCGTTGTCGTGCAGGGTGGCGGCGACCCCGAGGGTGTCCTCGCCGCCGATCACGATCAGTGCGTCCACCTGGTACTTGTCCAGGTTCTCCTTGACCTTGCGGATGCCGTCGGCGACCTTGAGCGGATTGGTGCGCGAGGAGCCCAGGACGGTGCCGCCACGCGGCAGGATGCCCCGGACCTCCGGGATGCCGAGGGGAAGGGTGGCGCCCTCCAGCGGGCCGCGCCAGCCGTCCCGGAAACCGGTGAACTCGTAGTCGTAGACCTCGACGCCCTTGCGGACGACCCCCCTGATGACCGCGTTGAGCCCGGGGCAGTCCCCGCCGCCGGTGAGCACGCCGATCCGCATATCCGTCCCCTCCCCTGAGTATGACGAACTGTCACTTCACGGTAGCGGCGGGCGGGATGGATGCACCCTGCTGTGCACAGGGCGGGTCCGGACTAGACCTCGTCGTCGAGGCCGCGCTCGATGGCGTAGCGGACCAGCTCCACCCGGTTGTGCAGCTGGAGCTTGCCCAGGGTGTTCTGGACGTGGTTCTGCACGGTGCGCGGCGACAGCACCAGCCGGTCGGCTATCTGCTTGTAGGCCAGCCCCTTGGCGACCAGCCGCAGCACCTCGGTCTCCCGGTCGGTGAGCTGCGGGGCGGCCGGGGTACGGGACCCGGCCTGCACCGGCTCGGCCGCCAGCCGGCGGTACTCGCCCAGCACCAGGCCGGCCAGCCCCGGGGTGAACACCGGGTCGCCGACGGCGGTGCGGCGGACCGCGTCCAGCAGCTCCTCCCGGCTGGCCG
Organism: Streptomyces sp. 846.5; assembly: GCF_004365705.1. Lineage (NCBI taxonomy): Bacteria > Bacillati > Actinomycetota > Actinomycetes > Kitasatosporales > Streptomycetaceae > Streptomyces > Streptomyces sp. 846.5. The sequence continues at coordinate 445,942 of NZ_SOBN01000003.1, read as the reverse complement.
ACTTGACCAGGTAGCCGGTGGCGCCGGACTTCACCGCCTCCAGCACGTCCGCGTGCTCCCCGCTCGCGGACAGCACCAGCACCCGGGGCGCCGGGTCGTGCGCCATCAGCTGACGGCAGACCTCGACCCCCGGCAGGTCCGGCAGGTTCAGGTCGAGGACGACCACGTGCGCGGCGGCGGCCGGCGCGCGGCGCACCGCCTCGCGGCCGTCCCCCGCCGTGGCGACCACCTGGCAGCCGGCCGCGCCCAGGTCCCGGGCCACCGCCTCGCGCCACATCGGGTGGTCGTCCACCACCATCACCCGGATCGCCTGCTGCTCCTCGGCGGGCTGACCACCGGCGTTCTGTTCGACCGTCACTGCGTGCTCCCTCGTTCGACTCGCTGACGGGGCACCCGCAGCTCGACCTCGGTGCCCTGGCCGGCGGCAGAGCTGATCTCGGCGCTGCCGCCCAGATCCCGCAGTCGGCCCCGGATCGACTGGGAGACCCCGAGCCGCCCCTCCTGCTCGGCCTCTCCCAACCGCTCCTGGGCGAACCCGGGACCGTCGTCGCGGACGCTGACGACCACCCCGTCCGGCTCGTCCTCGACCAGGATCCAGGCGTGCGCCTGCTCCCCCGCGTGCTTGCGCACATTGTCCACTGCGGCACTGACAGCCGCGCTCAGCTCACTGGCCGCACGGCCGGGGAGCAGCACCGGTGTCCCCGGGGCGGACACCGTCACCCGGGAGCCGGCCAGCGGGGTGAGCAGTGCCCGCAGGTCCTGCGGCTCCCCCGGATCGGGCCGGCGCTTCGGACGTCGCGGGGCCTCGTAGGACGGGTTGGGCACCAGGCCCTCGGCGATCAGCGCCCGCAGCGCGATCTCCTGCTCCCCCGCCATCCGGCCGATCTCCGCGGCCTCGCCGCCGACCTCGGCGCCGCGGCGCTGCACCATCGCCAGGACCTGGAGCACCCCGTCGTGGATGTCGCGGGCCAGCCGCTCCCGCTCCCGGGTCACCGCCTGGATCTCCAGCGCCCTGGCCAGGGCCTGCTCGCTGGCGCGGGCCAGCTCGACCACATAGCCGATGGCGACCCCGGCGAGCATCAGCAGCACGATGTTGTGGGCGTTGCTGGAGGTGACCTTGCCCCGCTCGCCGATGTTGGCGAGGCCGATCAGCAGTCCGGCGAGGGCGGCCGGGCGCCAGCCGCCCATGACCGCGAAGCCGAGCACGGTCGCGGCGGCCCGGACCGTCGGCAGGGTCACGTCGTTGGCGTCGACGCTGGCCGTCTGGTCGAAGCCGCGGGTCAGCAGGATGCCGACGACGATCAGCGCCAGGTCGGCCCAGAGCCACCACCAGCCGCAGCGCGCTTTGGTGGAGAACACCCGCACCGTCGCGAAGGTCCACAGTGCGAGGACGGTCATATAGGCCCAGGCCGCGACGGGATGGCTGTAGTGGTGCGCGTTCCCGGCGTAGCGGCCCACCGCGTACACCACCGTGAGCAGGCGGAAGGCCGACACGGCCCGCCACAGCGGCTGCTCCACGGAGAAGACCCCCGTGGCGCGCTTCTCGGTCCCCACCCTGCGCCCCCTGCTCTACGGTCGGCAGCCCGTCGGGCTACTGCTGTCTCTCCGCGCTGATCTGCTTGGCCTGCTTCTTCGCTTCCTGGATCTGCCGCTTGGCCGCGGTCGCGTAGATGTCGACGTACTCCTGGCCGGACAGCCGCATGATCTCGTACATGACCTCGTCGGTCACCGAGCGCAGGATGAAGCGGTCGTTCTCCATGCCGTGGTAGCGCGAGAAGTCCAGCGGGGCGCCGATCCGGATCCCGGGCCTGATCCCGAAGTTCGGCATGACCTGGCCGGGCGGCTGCAGCTTCTCGGTGTCGATCATCGCCACCGGGATCACCGGCGCCCCGGTGGCCAGGGCGATCCGGGCCACCCCGCCGACCTTGCCGCGGTAGAGCTTGCCGTCGGGCGAGCGGGTCCCCTCCGGGTACACCCCGAACAGCTCGCCCCGCTTGATGACCTCGATCCCGCTGGTGATCGCCGCCTCTCCGGCGCCGCGCACCCCGGAGCGGTCCACCGGGAGCTGGCCGACGCCCCGGAAGAAGGCGGCTGTCAACTTCCCTTTGACACCCGTTCCGGTGAAGTACTCGGACTTGGCGATGAAGGTCACCCTGCGCTTCAGCAGCGCGGGCAGGAAGAAGGAGTCGGAGAAGGAGAGGTGGTTGCTGGCGAGGATGGCAGGCCCGTCCGCGGGGATGTGCTCCATCCCCTCGACCCAGGGACGGAAGAAGATCTTCAGCAGCGGGGCGACGATCATCTTCATCAGTCGGTAGAACAACCCTGGCCTCCAGATTCACGAACCAGGGAGAACCTTAGCCGCTCGGGCAATGGTGAGCTGTACGGCTGACAGGCGGCCATGGGACTATGCGGGTCACCCGTCGTGTTGTCCCGTGCAGACCGCTGTGCAGTCCGCTGTGCGAAAGGAGCCGCAGATGCCGCTCATGCCCGGTGCCGAACCGTATCGCCACCACGGCGGCCCGGTCGGAGTCCTGGTGTGCCACGGGTTCACCGGCTCGCCGTTCTCGATGCGGCCGTGGGCCGAGGCCGCGGCCGACGAGGGCTGCACCGTCTCGCTGCCGCTGCTGCCGGGGCACGGGACCGAGTGGCGCGACCTCAACGTCACCCGCTGGCCGGACTGGTACGCCACCGTCGAGCGCGAGTTCGACCTGCTGGCGAAGGACTGCGAGCAGGTCTTCGTCTTCGGCCTCTCCATGGGCGGCGCGCTGGCGCTGCACCTGGCGGCGCAGAAGGGTACGGAGGTCTCCGGCCTGGTCCTGGTCAACCCGCTGGTGACGATGCCCGGGCAGGCGCACCGGGCGCTGCCGCTGGTTCGGCACCTGCTGCCCAGCCTGCCGGGGATCGCCAACGACGTGGCCAAGCCCGGGGTCAACGAGGGCGGCTACGTCCGCACCCCGCTGCACGCCGCGCACTCCATGGCACAGTTCACCCGGCTGGTGCAGTCGGAGCTGCCGCAGATCACCCAGCCGCTGCTGATGTTCCGCAGCCCCCAGGACCATGTGCTGACCCCGGCCAGCGGGGAGATGCTGCTCTCCCGGATCTCCTCGACCGACGTCGAGGAGCGGCTCTGCGAGCGCAGCTTCCATGTGGCCACACTGGACCACGACGCCGAATCGATCTTTGCCGGAAGCCTCGACTTCGTGCGGCGGCTCACGCCCGCCGCGAAGGGATGACGGCCGTGCCCGAGCTGCCCGAGGAAGGCGCGGACGCGCCTCAGGACGCCACCGGGGAGAGCACCCCCGACCGGGCGGCCAGCGACGACGACGCGGTGTTCGCCCAGCTCGTCGCGGACTTCGACAGCCCGGTGGACGCCGAGGCGCGGTCCTGGCCGGCGGCGGAGGACCTGGCAGACCTGGCCCCGGCGCCGCGGCCCCGGCCGGTGATCAAGCCGCTCCCGGCGATTCAGGCGATCCCGCCGGTCGACCCGCGCAGCTGGGTTCCGGAGGAGTCGGAGGACGACGACCACTACGTCCCGCCGCCCCCGCCACCGCTTCCGCGTACCGAGACGCCGACCCGTCTCGCCGTCGCCGCGGTCGTGGCCGGGGTGGTGCTCACGCTCTACTCGGCGTTCGGGCAGCTGCCCGGGGTCGGCGGGATGGGGGCGTTCCTCGGGATCGGGCTGTTCGTCGGCGGGGTCGCCACGCTGATCGCTCGGATGCGGGACGACGACGATGACGAGGACGACGATCCGCAGCGGGGGGCGGTGGTCTGAGTTTCGGCTGCGGCGTGTGCCTGGCTGGTCGCGCAGTTCCCCGCGCCCCTAGCCCCCAGGGGCGCGGGGAACTGCGCGACAAGCCAGCTACGGTCCGCAGCCGAACTACGACCCCGCTGGAATCCGCAGCACGGCGATCAGTGGCAAGTGATCCGTCGCCGCGATGAGATCCTTGCGCGGAAGGTCGGGCACGCCGCAGGCGAGGACGTCTATGCCCGGGGTGGCGAAGACCGCGTCGATGCGTTGGTAGGGGTTGTCCGGGACGGACGTGAACTCGGAGCCCCAGGGCGCGGTGGCCCAGCCGTCCTGGAGACGACCGGCCAGCAGCTTCCAACCGGGCCCGTCCGGATGCTCGTTGAAGTCCCCGCCGACGACGGCGAGCGGAGCGCCCACCCGGTCCAGCTGCTCCAGCAGCATCCCGCACTGGTCGTAGCGCTCGTCACGGTCGAGCGAGAGGTGACAGCTCGTCACCGAGAACGGGGCCGCAGCCCCGATGCGGACCACGGTGGTGGCGAAGCCCCGCTGGTGCAGCCCGGGGGTCCGCGGCAGCAGCACGTCGTGGACGGAGAGCGGCATCGCCCGCAGCCGTCCCAGCAGCAGCGGCCCGGACGCGCTGAGCCCGCCGGAGAGGAGCATCAGACCGGTCGAACGGGCCAGCCAGGCGGCCTGCTGCCGGGGGAACCAGAACCGCGGTGACTCCTGAACGCACAGCAGGTCCGGAGCGCAGGCGCGGATCAGCCGCGCCAGCACCGTCCGGTCGTCGCGCAGCGAGCGGATGTTGTAGCTGAGCAGTCGGACGACTTCGGAGCCGTCGGGCTGCGGACCGGAGGCGGGGAGATCATCGGCGTCCATGGAGCCGAGTCTCGCACCGCCTCCGGGGGCGTGCGTAGAGTGCGTGCGCGGCGCGCCCGAGCGGGGCGCCCGCCGGGATCAGACCTGGCGGGCCAGGTCGCCGGCGCCGGCGATACCCGCGGCGGAGCCCAGCGAGGCAAGCACCACCTCGGCGCGGGGCCGGTGGACTCCGCCGATCAGGTGCTTCTCGAAGGCCTTGGCAACCGGGTCGAGCAGCAGGCTGCCGGAGTCGGAGACACCGCCGCCGAGGACGAACACGGCCGGGTCGAACAGCGAGGCCAGGTCGCCCATGCCGCGTCCGAGCCAGTCGGCCAGCTCGTCGTAGACCTCCAGGGCGAGCGGGTCGCCCTCTTCCGCCGCCTGGGTGATCTGGCTGCCGGTGATGGTCTCGGCGATGCCCTCGTTCAGCTCCAGGAGCCGCTTGCCGAGCACCGGGTCGGCGGCCGCGCGCTCGCGGCCGTAGCGGCGCAGGGCGCGGCCGGAGGCGTACTGCTCCCAACAGCCCTTGGAGCCACAGCCGCAGGGGATGCCGTCGGGGACCATGTTGAGGTGGCCGATCTCGCCGGCGACGCCGAAGCTGCCCCGGTACATCCGGCCCTCCAGCACGATGCCGCCACCGATGCCGGTGCCCACCGTGATCATGATCATGTCGTTGTGCTGCGCCGCCGCGCCGAACCGGAACTCGCCCCAGGCGGCGGCGTTGGCGTCGTTCTCGATGACCGTGGGCAGGTGCACCAGGTCCTCGATGCGGGACTTCAGCGGCTCGTTCTCCCAGTTGATGTTGGGAGCCATGATCACGGTGGAGCGGTTCCGGTCGATGTAGCCGGGGGCGCCGACGCCCACCGCGGTGACGTCGTGGCCCGCCTGCAACTCCTTGATGGCGTCGGCAATCGCGCCGACCGCCCACTGCGGGTCCGCAGGGGTGGGTACCCGCGTTCGGGCCAGGATCGAGCCGTCCTCGTCGACGACCCCGGCTGCGATCTTGGTACCCCCGACGTCGACGCCGATGGTCAGTCCCATGTGTCCCTCAGTCTCCGCTGGCTTCCCCGCTGGCCGGTACCGTACCCGGCCGGATGGGGCCGGGTACACACCTGTGCGTACATTAGCCGAAGACAGACAGCTGAGGACACGTTGGTCAGCCTTCAGGAGTCGTAGTCAACCTGGTCGGAGGACCGGGACCGCTTCCGGAGTCAGTCGAGGTCGATCTGCTCGGAGGAGGCCGGCTTCTCCGCCGTCCAGCGCTTCTCCGAGGCGGAGACCGCCGCGCGGTAGGCCGCCAGCAGTTCCCCACCTGCGGCGATGAGGTGGCCGTAGACCTCGGGGTGCTTGCTGCGCAGCGGCGCGGCGAGGTTCTGCAGGGCGCCCAGGCTGTCGCCGTTGCTCGCGGCGGTGGAGGCGGCGCTGACCTTCTCCCCCAGCGTGGTGGCGAACCGGCGGACCTCGTCCACCAGCGGGGTCAGCTCGGGGCCGAAGAAGTCGGCCGGGGAGGCGGGCTTCGCGGACGTGCCACCGGTCTCGGCGACGGCGTCGTGGGTGTCCTGCGTGTCGGCGTCATGGGTGTCGGCGTCATGGGTGTCGGCGTCATGGGTGTCACTGACGTGGACGGGCACGTCGTCCCCCGCGGCGTCCTCGGCCACGGCCTCGGCCCACACGTCCTCGTTGTTCCGGTCGTCGGCAGTCGTCATGGTTCTGCTCCTTCTTCGAGGTCCGCGGGACGCGCTCTGGGGACCCCTCCGACGCTACCTCAACCGGCATGGCGCGTCGGTGTTCTGGCCGAGCCCTTGTCGGCGGGCCCGGCTCAGCGGCCCCCTGGCCACAGCGCCGGGTCGGGCGTGAACCGCACGGCCAGGACGCCGTCGCGCAGGGCCGCGCCCGCCACGGTGCAACGGCGCAGCGCCGAGGGCAGCGGGACGGTGCGGCGGTAGGGGCCGACGCCGAGGACCAGGTCGTCGCCGCGCCGGACCAGGTCCAGGTCCGTGCGGTCGGCGCCGGGCAGCGGGATCCGCCACACCAGCGCGCCCTCGTCGCCCTCCCGCAGGTCCTGCACCGGCCAGGGGGTCGGCAGCGGGCCCGAGGGGCCGATCGGCGGCAGTCCCAGGCGGGCGAAGAGGTCCGCGCCCCCGGGCTCCGCCCCCAGGTGCGGCACCCCGTGGACGGGGACGTCCCACTCCTCGCGCAGGGCGGCCAGCTGCCGCTGCTGCTCCCGGTGCAGCCCGGCCAGGAACGGTTCACCGCCATCCGGCACCAGCCGGTTGACCAGCAGCGACTCCACCCGCTGGCCGTGCAGCGCGAGCCCGGCCCGGGCCTGCCGCAGCGCGGCGACGGCGCGCGGACCGCTCGGCGCGTCCAGGACCAGCCGGACGGTGGTCCCCGGCGCGTCGGTGACCGCGCGGACCTCGTCGAGTTCGGCGGCGGCCCAGGCCCGTGCCTCGTAGACCCAGTCCGAGGGCATCGGCACCCCGGCGACGGCGGCCAGCACCGGGCGCAACGCCCGGGCGGCCTGCCGTTGTTCGGGAATCAGTCGGGCCAGGTAGCGGTCCAGCTGCTCGGGCAGCGCGAGCGCCGCCAGCAGGTCGGCGACCACCGGCGCGTCCACCACCAGCACGTCCCAGTCGCCCCGGGCCGCGTGCGTGCGCAGGGCGTCCAGCAGGGCGAGGTGCGCGGCGCCGGGCAGGGCGCTGAGCTCGTCACGGTCCAGCGGGTCCACGCCGAGCAGGTCGAACAGTGGCTTGGCGCGGGAGAGCAGCCGGTCGGCGGCGTCCCGGAAGGCGGCCTGCGGGTCGAGCCTGGCGGCGAACAGGCCGCCCTCCAGCTCGGTCGGTTCCGGCGACAGCCGGACGTCGAGCAGCCGGTCGACACTGCGGTGCGGGTCGTCGGCGGCGAGAAGGAGGGTGCGGCCCGTACCGGCCGCCTCCCTGGCGAGCGCGGCAGCAATGGTGCTGCGACCGCTGCCGCCGTTGCCACTGACCAGGACCGTGCGGCGTGCTGGGGAGCGGAGTACCGAGGAGACCATCAACCCTCGACGCCCGTGGACTTCACGTCGGCCGACTCCACCCGCTTCTTCAGCCCGGCCAGCGCCCGGTCGATGATGACCTTCTCCGCCTTGCGCTTGATCATCCCCAACATCGGGATCTTGACGTCCACCGCGAGCTGGTAGATGACCACCGTGCCGCCGCTGTGGGACGGGTCCAGCAGGTAGGAGCCGTCCAGCGACTTCAGCATCTGGCTCTTCACCAGGGTCCAGCTGACCCGGTGGTCGCCCTCCCAGGTGTAGGCGAGGACGTGCTCGTCCTTGATGGCCCCCGCGTCCAGCAGCAGCCGCACCTGCTCGGCACGTCCGTCCGCGCCCTTGGCGAGCACCTCGACCTCCTTGACCTCACCGGTCCATTCCGGGTAGGCCGCGAAGTCCGCGATCACCGCCATGATCTGCTCGGGGGTGGCCTCGATCGTGGTGCTCGACCTCGTGTGCTCCGCCATCGCTGGCCTCCGCGTCTCTGCTGCCTGGGTGCTGGTGGAAGGTTACCGGTTCAGAAGTCAAGGACCCAGGGGCGTCCGGTGGACCGGAAGTGCCCGACGTTGACGCACTCGCTGCGGCCGATCCGCATCCGTCGCGCCAGCGGCTGGTGCACATGCCCGAAGAGCACATGTCCCGGGCTGGTGCTGCGGATCGCGTCCAGGATGGCCTCGCTGCCGCGCTCGAAGCGGCGGGCCACGGTGTCGTAGGTCAGCTCGGGGACGGCCGGCGGGATGTGGCTGCACAGCACGTCGACCCGGCCGAGCGCGGAGACTTTCGCCGCATAGGTCTCCTCGTCCACCTCGTAGGGGGTGCGCATCGGCGTGGGCAGTCCGCCGCCGACGAAGCCGAAGGTGCGTCCGCCGATCTCGACGACCTCGCCGTCCAGCACCGTCACGCCCGCGTCGGCCGCGTACTCGGGCCACAGGTCGGGCCGGTCGACATTGCCGTAGGTGGCGTAGGTGGGCCGGGGGAAGGCGGCGAAGAGCTCGGCGTACTGGCGGCGCACGGCCTGCTCGGTGGCGGTCTCCCGGTCGATGTCGAGGCCGGCCCACAGCTGCCGGGAGAACTCCTTGGCCTCGTCGAACCGCCGCGCGGTGCGCAGCGCCACGATCCGGTCGGCGTTCTCCCGGCCGAAGAGGTCGGGGAAGATGCCGCGCGAATGGTCCGCGTAGTCGAGGAAGAGGATCAGGTCCCCCAGGCACAGCAGAGCGTCGGCACCTTCCCCTGCCCGCGCCAGGGCCTCGCTGTTGCCGTGTACGTCGCTGACCACATGCACCCGCATGCGGTCACCCTACCGACCTGTCCGGCAGTAGGGTTTCGGGCAGAGGGACGCATGCCCCTTCCGGTCGCCGGTGCCAGGCCCCGCCCCACCGACCACAGGAAACATGCTGCTCACGGCAGTGTGACACAGGAAACACAATTGCCGTCTCCTCTATCGAAGTACTTGTACCGAGCAGTAACGTCCTGGCGTCACGCAGCGTCGCAGACCGAGGAGCAGTCTTGCGCGAGTTCAGCCTTCCGGCTCTCTACGAGGTGCCGAGCGGCGCAAACCTCACCGACCTCATCCACCGCAACGCCGAACGGCATCCCTCCGTCGCGGTGGTGAGCCGCAAGGCCGACGGCCGGTGGGAGGACCTGACGGCCGTGCAGTTCCTGGCCGAGGTGCGTTCGGCGGCCAAGGGCCTGATCGCCTCCGGCATCGGCCCCGGCGACCGGGTCGGGCTGCTGTCCCGCACCCGCTACGAGTGGACCCTGCTGGACTTCGCGATCTGGTGCGCCGGCGCGATCACCGTCCCGGTGTACGAGACCTCCTCGGCCGAGCAGGTCGAGTGGATCCTGGGCAACTCCGGTGCGGTGGCCTGCATCACCGAACTGCCCCGGCACCAGGCGGTGGTGGCACAGGTCAGCGAGAACCTGCCGGAGCTGAAGCAGACCTGGCAGATCGAGGGCGGCGCACTGCGCGAACTGGCCGACGCCGGACAGGGCGTGGCGGACGCGACGGTGGACGAGCGCCGCTCGGCGCTGAACCCGGACACCATCGCCACCATCGTCTACACCTCGGGAACCACCGGACGCCCCAAGGGCTGTCAGCTGACCCACGGCAACTTCCTGGGCGAGCTGGGCAATGTGGTGGCCCGGCTCGACCCGCTGTTCCGCACCGGGGAGTCCTCGGTGCTGCTGTTCCTGCCCGAGGCGCACGTGCTGGGCCGGATCGCGGAGATCGCGGCCGTGCTGGCCCCGGTCAAGCTGGGCCACCTGCCCGACATCAAGGAGGTCGTGGCGGAGCTCAGCGCGTTCCGGCCGACCCTGATCCTGGGCGTCCCCCGGGTCTTCGAGAAGGTCTACAACTCGGCCCGGGCCAAGGCGCAGAGCGAGGGCAAGGGCAAGATCTTCGACCGCGCAGCCGAGACCGCGATCGCCTACAGCCGGGCGCTGGACGCGGAAGGCGCCTCGCTGGGCCTGAAGCTGCGGCACAAGCTGTTCGACGCGCTGGTGTACAGCAAGCTCCGGGCCGCACTGGGGGGCCGGGCCACCCACGCCATCTCCGGCGGGGCCCCGCTCGGCGAGCGGCTCGGCCACTTCTACCGGGGCATCGGCTTCACTGTGCTGGAGGGCTACGGCCTCACCGAGTCCTGCGCCGCCACCGCCTTCAACCCGCACGACGAGCCGCGGATCGGCAGCGTCGGCCAGCCGCTGCCCGGCTCCTCGATCCGGATCGCCGACGACGGCGAGGTGCAGCTCAAGGGCCCGCAGATCTTCACCGGCTACTGGCAGAACCCCGAGGCCACCGCCGAGGCGCTGCAGGACGGCTGGTTCTCCACCGGCGACATCGGCGAGCTGGACGACGACGGCTACCTCACCATCACCGGACGCAAGAAGGAGATCATCGTCACGGCCGGCGGCAAGAACGTCGCCCCCGCCGTGATCGAGGACCGGATCCGGGCCCATCCGCTGATCGGCGAGTGCATGGTGGTCGGCGACCGGAAGCCTTTCATCGCCTGCCTGATCACCATCGACCCGGAGTTCTTCCCGACCTGGAAGAAGCTCAACGGCAAGCCCGACGAGGCCTCGGTCGCCGACCTGCTCCAGGACGCCGACCTGCTGGCCGCGGTCCAGGCCGCGGTGGACGACGGCAACGCCGCGGTCTCGCACGCCGAGGCGGTGAAGAAGTTCCACATCCTCGACACCGTCTTCACCGAGGAGTCGGGCCACATCACCCCCTCGCTGAAGCTCAAGCGCGCGGTGGTGGCCAAGGACTTCGGCGCTGAGATCGAGGCCCTCTACTCGGCCCGCTGACCGTACGGCCGACCGCTCGGCCGACCGCTCGTCAGAGCAGCGCGGCCAGCCGCCCGGCCAACAGGTCCCAGCGCCAGTTCTGCTCCACCCAGGCCCGTCCCCGCTCGCCCATCCGGGCGCGCAGGGACGGGTCCTGAAGCAGCGTCACCAGACGTTCCGTCAGGGCCTCCCGGTCGCGCCCGGGGACCACGTAGCCGGTCTCCCCCTCCAGCACCGCGTCCGGCGCCCCGCCGGAGTCCCCTGCGACCACCGGCAGTCCGGTCGCTGACGCCTCCAGGTAGACGATGCCGAGCCCCTCCACGTCCAGACCGCCGCGGCGGGTCCGGCAGGGCATCGCGTAGACGTCGCCGGCGCCGTAGTGGGCCGGGAGCTCGGACCAGGGCACGGCGCCGGTGAACCGCACCGAGGCGGAGACCCCGACCGAGGCCGCCAGCTTCTCCAGATCGCCCCGGTAGGGCCCGTCGCCGACGATCAGCAGCACCGTGTCCGGTTCGGCGGCCAGCACCCCGGGCAGCACCCTGATCAGCGTGTCCTGGCCCTTGCGCGGCACCAGCCGGGAGACGCACACCACCACCGGGCGCGAGCTCAGCCCCAGCGCGGCCCGCACCTCGGCCCCGCCCGAGTCCGGGTGGAAGGTCTTCTCGTCCACGCCCGGCGGGACCTGGCGCATCCGCGCCGCCGCCTCCGGGCCGACCGCGGCGGCGATCCGCGAGCGGGTGTACTCGCCGAGGTAGGTGAGGGTGTCCGTGCCGGCGCCGATCCGCCGGAGCAGCTGCCGGGAGGCGGGGAGCTGGGCCCAGGCGGCCTCGTGCCCGTGGGTCATCCCCAGCAGCCGCCCGGCGCCGGCCTTCCGCAGCGCGGGGGCCATCAGCCCGAGCGGCGCCGCGGCCCCGAACCAGACCGAGCCGCAGCCCTCGGCGGCGAGGATCTCGGCGGCCCGGCGGGTGACCCTGGGCGTGGGGAGCAGCATCGTGGTCCGGTCCCGGACCACCTGGAACGGCTGCTCGGCGTCGAAGCGGGCGACCTCGGCGCCGTCGCGCCAGGATGAGGCATACACCACAATCTGCTCGGCCGGCATCCGCACCGCCATGTTGTGCACGAACGTCTGGATCCCACCGGGGCGGGGCGGGAAGTCGTTGGTGACGATCAGCGTCTTGTTCATGCTCCATCTTTCCGGGGTTCGACCCCCGTCCCACCCGCAATCATCGGGAGGCGTTCTGTGACCGGCGGGACGTGATCCGTACGATAGGGCAGTGCGGCAACCGCACGAGTGTCCGCGAGCGTGTTCCACTCTGCCGTTCGATCCACCCTGCGGTTCCCTGTCGGCTTCCATTCCCCGGGCGAGGATTCCATCACTACTCAGCTGCACCCGCTGTCCCGCCCGGCCGAACCGGCGGAGACCCCGGCGCCGTCGCGCGACCGGGCGACGCGGCGTGCCTGGGCGGCTGTGGGCGTGAGCTGGGCCGTGACCCGGAGCCTGGTGATGCTGGCGGTGCTGGGGCTGCTGCAGCTCGGCACCAGCGACGTGACCAGCGACGTCAAGGTGATCTACCAGGGCTGGGCCCAGGTGCTGCAGACCGGCACCTTCCCGCTGGACGACGTGACCTGGCAGTACCCGCCGCTGACCGCGCTGGTGATGCTGGTGCCGCACTGGCTGCCGTGGACCTACTTCACCGGCTTCCTGGTGATGGTCGCCGTCTCCGACGCCGTGGTGCTCGGTCTGCTGCTGCGGGCCTCCCGGCACGGCCGGAGCAGGGCCGGCGCCTGGCTGTGGGCCCTGGTGGTGCCGCTGCTCGGGCCGACCGTCTACTGCCGCTTCGACCTGGTGGTCACCGCCGTGGCGGTGGTCGGGCTGCTGGCCGCGGCCACCCGGCCGCGGCTGGGCGGGGTGCTGGCCGGGATGGGCGCGATGCTGAAGGTCTGGCCGGTGCTGATGGTGCTGGGCACCCCGCGCGGCCGGAAGACCAGGGAGACCTGGATCGCGATGGTGGTCTCGGCGCTGGCGATCGGCTTCTACTACGCGGTCACCAATGTCGGCGCCTACTCGTTCATGAGCTTCCAGGAGAACCGCGGCGTCGAGATCGAGTCGCTGGGCGCGCTGCCCTTCTACCTGGCCCACCTCTTCGGCTGGCGCGGCCACGCCGAGATGCACTACGGCTCGACGGAGTTCCTGGGCACCGGGGTCGACCTGGTCGGCAAGCTGATGGTGGCGCTGTCGCTGGCGGCCTTCGCCTGGCTGCTGCTGTGGCGGTTCCGCGCCCGCCGCTGGACCGCGGCGACCCCCTGCGACGCGGCCCTGGCCGCACTGCTGCTGTTCACCGTCACCAGCCGGGTGATCAGCCCGCAGTACCTGGTCTGGCTGATCGGCATCGCCGCCGTCTGCCTGGTCTCCCCGCAGACCACCCAGCGCCCCACCGCCTGGCTGATCGCCGCCGCGAGCCTGTTCACCTTCCTGGAGTTCCCGGTCTTCTTCGGCGACCTGGCGGCGTTCAAGCCGCTCGGCGTCTCGGTCCTGATCGTCCGCAACCTGCTGCTGGCGGCGGCCGCCGTGGTCTCCTGCCGCCGGCTGTGGCGCGAGACGATGCGGCCGGACCCGGAATCCGTCCCGTCCGTCCCGGGCGCCGTGCCTGCGACGGTGCTGGAGACTACTGTGCCGCTAGCCGAAGATCGACCTTCCACTCAGCCGTGAAGGCGCTGAGTCCGGAGCCGACGGTCCGGCGCAGCGCCGAGTCCAGCGCGGTGTCCGACCCTCCCCCTCCGCCGACCGCCGCCACCGCGCTGTAAAGGGCGACCAGGGCCTTCTGGCCGTGGCGCAGGACGATGCTCCGGCAGGCGAACCAGGCCTGCTCGTACGCCTGCGGGAGGTCCGCGGCCGAGCCGTCGAAGGACGCGTCCGCGGGCAGGCGGTCCGGGATCCGGCCCGCCCTGACGTCGGCCAGCAGCTCCGGGGCGATCTGGGCCGGGGTGCGGCCGGTGCCGAGGTAGCCGGTCCAGTTGGCGGCGCCCTCGGCAAGCCAGCGCGGGGTCCACTGCTCGGTGATCGCCCGGGTGGCGACATGGGTGGTCTCATGGGTGGTGACCACCCGTCGGCCGAGCGCGTTGAGAGTGTCCCAGACCTGGGGGTTGACGGTGATCCGCTCGGTGCGGCCGGCCTCGGCCGCGCCCAGCTCCCCGGTGGTGACGGCGGCGATCGCGGAGTAGCCGGCCGGGTCGGCGCCGAGCAGCCGTCCGAACTGGTCCAGCCCGAGCGGGGCGAGCAGGACCGTCCGCCGGCCCCAGCCGGTGCCCCAGACCGCGCTGACGGCCGGGACCGCCCGGTCCGCCTCGGCGGCGAGCTGCTGCAGCGTGCTCGGGTCGCGCAGCCCCAGCACCAGGCTGGAGCGGCCCTGGACCACGGTGACCGGGCCGAGGTCCCAGAGCTGGACGTCGCCGCCGGGGTGGTCGCTGTCCGAGCTGAGCAGCCACGCGCCGCCGCCCGCGCTGCGCGTGAAAGTGAGGTACTGGGTCGCGGTGACCGGCTCGGAGTCGAAACCGCTGAGCCGGTAGGACAGTTCGACCCGGGTCGCGAGCCGCGCCGCGCCCTCGGCGCCGATCACCGCCGGCAGCGGATAGGCGTCCAGGGCCTTGAGCCGGTACTCCCACGCACCGACCGGCACCTGGGCCAGATTGCCCAGCATCGCGGCGCCGCTGTCGCGCAGGGCCTGCGCGGTGGGCAGCACCGTCGCGGCCAGCGCGGCCTGGTCCCGGGCCCGTACGGCGGCGGCGCGGCGGTCCAGGACGGCCTGCAGGGCCGCCGAGGTGGCCGGGTCCGCGGCAGGTCCGGCGGCGGAGTGCCCCCGGTCGTGCCACTCCTCGCCGCCCAGGGCGCCGGCGACCAGCAGCGCGGCACCGGCGGCCAGCACCGCCCGGCGTCCGGCCGCCATCAGCGGCACCGTCCCCGGGAAGGGTCAGATCCGGACCACACTGGCGACGGGCATGTCGCCGACCCGCTCGTAGCGGACCCTGGCCCCCGGGTAGGGCGCATGGATGACCGTCCCATTGCCTGCGTACATCCCGACGTGGTGCATGTCGCCGTAGTAGATCACAAGGTCACCGGGCCTCGCCTGGCTCAGCGGGATCCGCTGCCCGGCGAAGGCCTGGCCCTGCGAGGTACGGGGCAGCGTCACTCCGGCATGACGCCAGGACCAGTACATCAGCCCGGAGCAGTCGAACGATCCCGGGCCCGCGGATCCGTAGACATAGGGCTTGCCGAGGGCGCCCTCCGCGGCCGCCAGCGCCTCGGCCGCGCGCCCCGAGGCCGGTCCCTGGTCAGACGGCAGCTGCTGCTCCGCGACCTGCGCCGCCACCCCCGCCGCGTCCGCCTCGGTCTGCTGGAGCTGCGCGCGCTGCGCCGCGGTGAGCGTGTCCAGCAGCGCCTTGGCATGGCCGAGCCGCTGCTGGACCTGGGTCTTGCTGCCGGCGATGGACTTCCGCAGCGTCTCCAGCTGGGCCAGCTGGGCCACCGCCTCGGTCCGGTCCTGCACCAGCTGCCGCTGGTCCTCCTCGATCTGCTGGAGCTTCAGCGCGGCCACGGTGTCGGCCTGGTCCGCAGTCGAGGCCTGCTCCAGGTATTGGTCGGGGTGCGCGTTGAGCAGCAGTCTCACCAGCGGGTCCACACCGCCGCCCTGCCGGTACTGGGCGCTGGCGATCGAACCCATGGACTGGATCAGGGCGTTCACATGCTGCTGCTCCTCGGCGACCCGCTGCTGCAGCAGCACGGACTCGCGCTGGAGCGCGCGCTCCTTCTCCCGCGCCCCGTCGTACTGCTGGCCGGCCACCTCCGCCTGCGCGTAGAGGCCGTCCAGCTGGTGCTGCACGTCGTCAGCGGTGACCGGGGCACCGCCGCCGGACGTGTCGCCGCCCGGGGCGCCCGGAGTGGCCAGCGCGCTGCCGCCGGCCGCCAGGACCGCCGCCGTGGCCGCCGCCACGGTCGCCGCGGTGCGCGACAGGGCTGCCACGGTGGAGTACTGGCCCAGCGGTCGGGCACGTCGGTGGGACGCCACGGGGACTGGCTCCATTCGTCGAAGCAGAGGGCCGAGCGCCGACGTTAGCGAGTCGGACACATTGAGTCCAAACCCCGGCAAGGACGAAAATATCCCCTAAATTAGTACAACTTGACGAAACGCCACGTCGGGAGGGGTGGGCCCGGACATGGCGACGGGCCCGACCCCCATGAGGGGAGCGGGCCCGTACAGCCGTTTGGGGCGGCTCGGCCGAACTCGGATGTGCCGAACTCAGATGTGGCGCATCGCGTAGATGGAGCCGATCGTGTCGATGCTCTCGTACTTCACCACGGTGCCGGTGTGCGGGGCGTGCAGCACCATGTTGTTGCCGGCGTAGATGGCGACGTGCGAGTCGTTGTTGAAGAAGACCAGGTCGCCGACCTGCAGGTTGGCGCGGCTGACCGCGGTGCCGGCGTTGATCTGGTCGTAGGTGGTGCGGCCGATGGCCACCCCGGCCTGGGCGAAGGCCCACTGGGTCAGGCCGGAGCAGTCGAAGGTGTTCGGACCGGTGGCGCCGTAGACGTACGCGTCGCCGAGCTTGGTCTGGGCGGCGGCGTAGGCGGTCGCCTCCACCGAGTCGCCGGCCTTGGACGAGCTCGAACCCGAGGCACTGCTGGAGGAGGACGAGGAGCTGCTCACGGAGGCGGCGGCCTTGGCCGCGGAAGTGGCGTTGGCGGCCTTGAGCGCGGCCGCCTGGGCGGAGGTGAGGGAGTCCAGCTTCGCCTGGGCGGCGGCGAGCTTCTGCTGCACCGCGGCCTTGGAGGCGGCGAGCTGCTTGCTGGTGGCGTCGAGGGCCTTCAGCTTGCTCTCGGCCTGGGCTTTCTCGTTGTTGAGCGTCGACTGCTCGCCCTTCAACTCGGCCAGCATGTTCGACTGACTGGCGGTGATCTGGCTCTGCGCCGACGCCTGGTTCAGGTATGTCGACGGGTCCGAGGCGAGCATCAGCTGGACCGAGGGGTCGATCGACCCACTGCGGTACTGGGCGCTGGCGACCGAGCCGAGGGCGGTCGCCTTGGCGGTGACCGAGGCCTGCTGGCGGGCGACCTGGTCCTGCAGCGTGCTGACCTGCTTCTGCAGGGCCTGCTGGTCGGACTGCGCCTTGTCGTACTGCTGAACCGCCGTGTCGGCGTCGGTGTTCAGCTTGTCGATCTGCGCCTTGAGTTGGGCAGTGGTCTGCGTCGGGGCCGCCTGCGCCGACTGGGCAGCGGTCGCGGAGAGGGCGACGGTGGTGGCCGCTGCAGCCGTGAGCACGGTTATGCGAGCGCGACCAGGGGCTTTGGGACGACGATGGGACGCCACGAAGGCGAGCTCCTTCTTCCTACGTCCGCCTACCGGGTGAGCTGACGGGTTCGGGCTGGAAGACGTGCCCTACGACGCTTCACCGGCGTACCGGCCTGGCGTCGATTCACCCCGAGGAACGTGGTTCCCCGGCTCCGAGACTGACGGCGCTCCCCTGTGGTCACCCCGATGGCTTCGGGACGGCCTGCCGTGCGGTCGGACTCGGCGGAAACCCCCGCTGTCACCCGGGATGGGTGATCGACTTCGCGGTGGTTCGATCGATGACACTAGTGACCCAACCGTGATCCGTTCAAATCCCTGTAAGTAAAAACTATCTTTGGTTACGACACCGCATCAGATTTCAAACGGAACGTAGTCGCAGTATGACCATCTGGCGACGACATGGCGGTCAAATCGGTCATCCAGCCGGGGCGTTCGAGACCGTGGTGACGTGAGTCACATCACGAGACAACCCTCGCCCCAGCCGACTCCCAAACCTTCGGCACGGAGATGGCTCTCCGTCAGAAGCGACGAATCGCCACGATCGACCCGAAGTAGGACATCGGCTGGATGGACACGTTGTAGCCGTACTCGGGGGCGTTCAGCAGCATCCCGTTGCCGGCGTACAGACCGACGTGGTTGCCGTGCTCCAGCACCACGATGTCGCCCACCTTCAGGTCGGCGCTGGAGGCCACCAGGGTGCCCACCGACTCGTCGGAGTAGGAGGAGTGCGGCAGGCTGATTCCGGCGTGGGCGAAGGCCCACATCACCAGGCCGGAGCAGTCGAAGGCGTTGGGGCCTGCGGCACCGAAGGAGTAGGGGGCGACCCCGACCTTGCTCATCGCCGCCTCCATCGCCGTACGGGCGGCGGCGGATATCCCGGAGAGGTTGATCTGCGACACCGACATGTGGTTGTCGGTGGAGTTCACGGAGCCGTAGCCACCGCCACTGCTGCTGGTCCCCTGCGACTTGGCCACCGCCGCCTGCACCGCGGCACGCGCCGTTGCGGACAGCGAACTGAGCACGCTCTGGGCGTGGTTGAGCTTGGACTGGGCGGTGTTCTTGGCCGTCTGCATCTGCTGCAGCAGCGTCTGCTGGGCCGTCAGCTCCTGGGCCGCCTGGGCCTTCTCCTCGGCCAGGGTCTTCTGCTGGCTCTGCAACTGCTGGAGCATTGCGGCCTGGCTGCCGGCGACCCGGCTCTGGGTGGACGCCTGGCTCAGGTACTCGCTCGGGTTCGAGGCCAGCAGCAGCTTCACCGTCGGGTCGACCGCGCCGTTGCGGTACTCGGCGCTGGCCATCTGCCCCAGCTGGCCCAACTCCTTGTTCACAGCGGCCTGCTGCCGGGCTATCTCGTCCTGGAGCACATTGGTCTGCCGCTGCAGCGCCTGCTCCTGGGTCTGCGCCTGGTCGTACTGCTCAGTCGCCGCGCTCGCCGCCGCCTGGTCCGCCTCGACCTGGGACTTCGCCTGGTCGCTGGTGGTCATCGGCGCTGCCTGCGCGGATGCCTGGGCCGAGAGGGCCACAGCGGTGGCGGCGGCCGCGGTCAGGATCGACACCTTGGCGCGGCTGGGTTGCTTGGGGCGACGGTGCGTGGCCACAGAAGCTGGTTCCCTTCGAGCAAACGCTGGCGAACACAGACAGCGGTTCACAGACAGAGGTTCGAAGGGAGAGACTAGTGAGAGAGATGTGACTCTGTCGCCTTGGACGGGAAGTCCGGGCGTGAATGGGCGCAATGTCCTTTATATGAAAGGGTTTAAGACGCCCCGAACGACCCCTCAGGTGCGAACAAGACGCCGCAGCAGCATCGCCGAGGGCACCGGACGCGCGCCGGCCTTCCGTACTCCGTCGGCCACTTCCCGGTCGGTCGACACCACCACCACCGGACGGCCCTCGGGCTCGGCCCGCACCAGACGGCGGATCAACTCGTCGGCGTTCTCGCCGGAACGGCTGAAGAGCACCCGCACCCCGCGCGGCGGAGCCATCGGCACCGGCGCGTCCAGATCCTTGCCGTCGAACACGCAGGTGATCTCCGCGCCGCTGTGCGCGGCGAGCATGGACAGCCCGTTGAGCAGCCTGACCCGCTGCTTCTCCAGCGGCAGCGTCGGATAGCCGCTCTTGGTGACGTTGTAGCCGTCCACCAGCAGATGCACCTGAGGGAGCGCCAGCAGCTGGTCCAGCAGCGCGGGATCGTCCCCGTCCAGGGCACGCCTGGCCACGTCGTGGGGTGAGGCCGTGGTCGGCGACACCGCCTCCACCGTGTCCGCGGGACGAGTGGTGACCGGCTTCAGCCCCAGCTCCCGCTGCAGCCCCTGGGCGCCCTGCAGCACCACGTCCAGCAGCAGCCGCAGCCGCATCTCCTCGGCGCTGCGCCCCTCCCTGGAGGTCCGCCTCGCCGCCTCGACGGCCGACTCGGCCTCGGCCAGCCGGTGCTTCAGCCGGCGGACCTCGCTGTCGGTGCTGCCGCGCTCGGTGGCGCCGGCCGCGCGCAGCGCCTCCAGTTCGGCGGCGACCTTGCGGGTCGCCGCCTCGGCGCGCTTTGTGTCGGCCTCCAGGCTGCGCACCCGGCGACGGAGCGAGTCCCGCTCCTTCCTGGTCTCGTCCAGCTCGACCCGGCTCCGGTCCGCCTCGGCCCTGCTGGTCTCGCGCAGCGCGGACAGCTCCGCCTGCAGCTTCTCCACCAGCCGGGCGGCCTCGGCGGCGGCGCCCTCGGACTCGGCCCGCTCGACCTCCTCGCCGGCGTCGCCGACCAGCTTGCTCCAGCCGACCGGGCGCAGCAGGTACGCCACCGCGGCGACGTCCTGCGGATCGGCGGCGGCCGGGACCTGTCCGTTCTCCAGCGCCGCGACCAGGTCGGGCTGGCCCTGTCTGACGCGTTCCGCTATCCGCGACCGGAAGCCGGGCTCGGTCTCCAGCGCGGCGGCGATGGCGGTGGCCCCGCGCCGGGCCCGCTGCACCGGGGTGAACTTGGCGTACGGGCGCAGCCGGGGCGGCAGCTCGGCGAGCGGCATGGCGCTGAGCCCGTCGGCGGCGATGCCGACGACCCTGCGCCGCACCCCCTCGGGCAGCGGCCGGTCGAGCTGCTCGACGGGCTCGACGGGCTCAGCCGGTTCGGCGGCGGGCAGCGCGAGGTCCGCCGCCTCGTCGGGGCCGTCGGGCCCCGCGGCGGCGTCCGCCCGGTCTCGCTCCACCACGTCCGCTGTCTCCGATCCGGTCCTGCGGGACTACTGCCCGCAGTAACCATTCTCGCCCGCCCCACCCCCTACTCGTCACCGCGCCACACATGCCTCGGGCCACCCGCCCCGGGGCGACCGGCCAGAACCTCAGACCTCGGTACGCCCTGCCTGCGCGGCCGCCTCGGCCTCCGCACCCGGACGGTCCACCAGTTCCACCTGGTCCACCGCGTTGCACCAGCGGCAGCGCACGGACTCCACGGTCTCGCTCAGCACCTCGCGCTCCTCCACCCGCGGCTCGCCGGCCAGGTCCAGATGGACGAACTCGACCACTCGGGAGGACCGGGTCACGTCGAAGCGGGTCAGGTTGCCGCACAGGGTGCAGCGCCACCGGGTCCCCTCGGTGGGAAGGGGAAGTGACATGAGTGGTCCTCTCGCAACGGGTACGCCTACCTGCACAACCCTATGGCCTCGCCCTCACCGGCTGATACGGCAGGACAACCGGTGTCAGATTTGTCCGGTCAAGGAATGCTCACTCCATGCTGAGGCCGGTAAGCAAAGAAGATCCGTTCGTTCCGCTGGTGACCTACGCCCTGATCGCGGCGTGCGTGCTGGTCTTCCTGGTCGGCCCGGTCTCCGGGCTCGATCCGCTGTACGGCGGCGGGAACGCCCGCGCCTGCGCAGAACTGGCCTACTACCACCACTGGGGGGTGATCCCCAGCGAGCTGATGGACAATCAGCCGCTCGCGGCCACCGCCACCCCGGGCTGCCCGGCGCCGGACAGCTTCCCGAAGATCCCGGCCCTGTCGGTGCTGACCGCGATGTTCGTCCACGGCGGCTGGCTGCACCTGCTGGGCAACATGCTCTTCCTCTATGTCTTCGGCGCGATGGCCGAGGAGCGGATGGGGCGGCTGCCGTACCTGCTCAGCTATGTCGCCCTGGGCTATCTGGCGACCTACGGCTACGCGGTGTTCGCCGCCGGCGGCGACAGCGCCACCCAGACCCTGGTCGGCGCATCGGGCGCGATCGCCGGCGTCCTCGGGGCGTATCTGCGGCTGCACCCCAGGGCCAGGGTGACCAGCCTGCTGCCCTTCCTGCTGTTCCTGCCGCTGCGGTTCCCCGCCTGGTTGGTGTTGGGCGTGTGGTTCGCGATCCAGTGGGCCTCGGTCGGCGCGCCCTCGGCCGCGGTCACCGGGGTGGCCTACACGGCCCACCTGATCGGCTTCGTCGGCGGCTTCCTCTTCGCCTGGCTGCTGTACTGCCGCGGGCGCGGCTACGCTGATCCGACGAACACCGCCGTACTCCCAGGAGACCCCCCGTGATCACCGCGATCGTGCTCATCAAGACCGCCGTCGACCGGATTCCCGAGATCGCCGAGGCGATCGCCGCGATCGACGGGGTGACCGAGGTGTACTCCGTGACCGGCCAGCACGACCTGGTGGCGATGGTCCGGGTACGGGCCCACGAGGACCTCGCCGAGGTCATCCCCGGCCAGGTCAACAAGGTCCCCGGGGTGGAGTCCACGGAGACCCACATCGCCTTCCGCACGTACTCGCGGCACGACCTGGACGCGGCCTTTGCTTTGGGCCTGGAGGACTAGGTGCCGCATGTGCCTGGCTGGGCGCGCAGTTCCCCGCGCCCCTGGGTAGGTGCAACTTGCTCTCAGTGGGTCAGTTGCAGCCCCCTAGGGGCGCGGGGAACTGCGCGACAAGCCATGCAGACGCCGCAGCCGAAAATCCTCAGCCCCGCCGCGTATCCGGCACGCACCGCCCACCTTCAGTGCGATAAGCCCACTTCGGCCCGTCGGTGACCAACTCGCGCACCGCCTCCACAAACCGGTCCACATGCTCATCCGGCGTCCCCGCGCCAAAACTCACTCGGATGGCGTTCAAGCTCCGCTCCCCCGGAAGCGAAGCTTCAGGCGCACCGCACTCGGAAGGTGCAGCCGCCTCCCCGCCGAGCAGCGTCCGCACCAGCGGGTGCGCGCAGAAGAGCCCGTCGCGCACCCCGATGCCGTACTCCGCGGAGAGCGCAGCGGAGAAGTGCGAGCTGTTCCAGTCCCTGACGACAAAGGACAGGACGCCCACCCGCGGGTGATCCTCGCCGAACAGGGTCAACACCCTGACCTGCGGAATCCCGGCCAGCCCGGTCCGCAGACGGTCGATCAGGTACTGCTCCCTGGCCACCAGCGCGTCGAAGCCGACCTCCCCCAGGGCGCGGCAGGCGGAGGCGATGGCGTAGGCGCCGATGACATTGGGCGAGCCGGCCTCGTGCCGCTGCGGGCCCCGGTGCCACTCCACCGCCACCGAGCCGTCGGTCTCCCTGGCCACCGTGCGGCTCGCGCCGCCACCAGCCAGGTAGGGCTCGGCCGCGTCCAGCCAGTCGCCGCGGCCGGCCAGCACGCCGGCGCCGAAGGGCGCGTAGAGCTTGTGCCCGGAGAAGGCGACCCAGTCGACGTCCAGTTCGCGGACCGAGACCGGGTGGTGCGGGGCGAGCTGGGCGGCGTCCAGGACGATCCGCGCGCCGTGCCGGTGCGCGGTCGCGGCCAGCTCCCGGACCGGCCAGATCTCCCCGGTGACATTGGACGCGCCGGTCACGCACACCAGCTTGGGTCCGGCCGCACTGCCCGCCAGCGCCTCCTCCAACGCCGCCACCGCCTCCTCCGGGGAGCGCGGGGCGCGCAGGTAGCTGACGGTCAGGTCCTGCTTGCGCCAGGGCAGCAGTGAGGCGTGGTGCTCGGTCTCGAAGGCGAACACCCTGGTCCCGGCCGGCAGCACGCCGGCCAGCAGGTTCAGCGAGTCGGTGGTGGCCCGGGTGAACACCACCTGGTCGTCCTCGCGCAGGTCCAGGAACTCGGCGACGGTCGCCCGGCTCTGCTCGAACAGGTCGGTCGACAGCTGCGAGAGGTAGCCCGCGCCGCGGTGCACGCTGCCGTAGTAGGGGGCGTAGGCGGCGATGTCGTCCCAGACCCGCTGCAGGGCCGGCGCGCTGGCGGCGTAGTCGAGCGCGGCATAGGTCACCTTGGCGCCGCTGACCAGCGGGACCTCGACATCGCGGCCGAGCACCGCCAGCGGCTGACAGACCTGCACAGAAGCAGCATTCGGGTACGCCGACACAGACCCCTCCAGGGAATCCAGTGGACCCCTGGCACAAGGCCTGATCAGAAGGGATCCGTGCTTGCCCTGCGGCATTGTTGCCGTAGGGCCTGGTCGTCACCCGGAGGCACCCCGCCACGGACGGAGGGTTGCCGGACAGCAAGCCGGGGCTGCAGCGGTCAGAAACCGCGCGCTGTCACTCGTGACCTGGTGAGAACTATGCCAGAGGTCCGCCCGGTGGGCGAACCCCCTGTCCGGCATCTGGGACGCTCCAACTTTCCGGGGCGCGACTCCCCGTACCCCTGCGCAAACCCGCCGGTGGCCGGCCCGCGTAGGCCCCGACCCGCTGGGGGTGAAGCTGCCTACTTGTGCGTCGCCGCAGCCCAGCGGGTCAGCACCGCGGCCGCCGCGCCGGAGTCGATCGACTCCGCGGTGCGCTTCATCGCCGCCGCCAGCTGCTCGGCCAGCGGCTCGTCGGTCTGGTCCAGGGCGACCAGGGCCGAGGCCGAGTTCAGCAGCACCGCGTCCCTGACCGGGCCCTGCTCCCCCGCCAGCACCCGGCGGGCCACCTCGGCGTTGTAGCTGGAGTCGGCGCCGCGCAGCGCCTCGATGCCGACCGGGGTGATGCCGACGTCCCGGGGGTCGAAGCGGATCTGCTCGACCTCGCCGTCGCGAACCTGCCACACCGTGGAGGTCCCGGTCACGGTGAGCTCGTCCAGGCCGTCGTCACCGCGGAAGACCAGCGCGGAGGCGCCGCGCCGGGCCAGCACCCCGGCGATCAGGCCGGCCATCCTGCTGTCGAAGCAGCCCACCGCGTTGGCGCCGACCCGGGCCGGGTTGGTGAGCGGGCCGAGCAGGTTGAACGCGGTGGGGACGCCCAGGCCGACCCGGGCCGGTCCGGCGTGGCGCATCGAGGGGTGGAACACCGGGGCCGGACAGTAGGTGATCCCGGCCTCCAGGGCGACCTCGGCCACCCGATGCGGCGTCAGCTCCAGGTTGACGCCCAGCTTCTCCAGCACATCGGTGGCCCCGCTCGCGGAGGAGGCGGCCCGGTTGCCGTGCTTGACCACCAGCGCCCCGGCCCCGGCCGCGACGATCGCCGACATGGTGGAGATGTTGACGGTCTTCGCCCGGTCGCCGCCGGTGCCGACGATGTCCACGGCCCGGCCCGGCACCTCGATCACGTTCGCGTGCGCGTACATGGAGTCGACCAGCCCGGCGATCTCCTCCACGGTCTCGCCCTTGGCCCGCAGCCCGACCAGGAAGCCGGCGATCTGGATCGGCGAGGCCTCCCCGGACATGATCCGGTCCATCGCCCAGGCGGTCTCGTCGGTCGACAGGTCGGTGCCGGCGATCAGGGTGCTCAGAAGATCCGGCCAGGACCGCGCCTGCACGGGGTCGCCGCCGCCGTTCGCAGGGATCACGTTCGCCATGGCCTGGGCCTCTCACTGGAAAGGATTAAGGAGAGGCCCAGCCTAGCGACCGCCTGGGCCGCCCCGTGGAAGATCTCAACCGACGAGATGGGGCCGATCGCTGCGGAGCAGGGCCACCGCGGCCTCGGCCAGGGCCGCCGGGTCCACCGGCGCGGCGATGGCGGCGTCCGCGCGGCTCCAGCCGGCCAGCCAGGAGTCCTGCGGGCGGCCGATGAGGACCAGCACCGGCGGGCAGCCGTAGACCTCGTCCTTCAGCTGCCGGCCCAGCCCCATCCCGCCGACCGGGGTGGCCTCGCCGTCCAGCACCAGCAGGTCCAGCCGCCGGGTCCCCTTGGCGTGGGCGTCCAGCGCCTTCAGCACGGCCGGCGCGGTGGCGCACTCCAGGTACTCAAGCTCTGCCAGGTCCGTCGCCGGGCGGTGCCCGAGCGCCAGCAGGACCTGCTCGCGGGTGCTGCGGTCGTCGCTGTAGACAAGAACATGCAGTGCCATGGTCCGTCCCCCTGGGGATGTCCTCGGTCCGGCAAGTGATCGGGGTCACTTCGTCGTCTGCGCCGGATGCTACTCCCGATCCACCCCCCTCAGCACCGGTGCGTACCGGGAAGATCGGGACGTCGGCCGGACGGCAGCCGTCCGGCCGTTCAGGGTTCACCATTTCGAGGGACCCGGCGGCCTGTCGCGCACCGGCACCGCCGGGTGGCGCCCCCGGCCATCCGGGCTACCTGCGAGGTCGTCAGGGGTCCGACCACCGCCGGAGGGTACGTCACCGGGCGGACACACCGAGGAACACCCCCCGGAGTGAAGACGGAATAAGCGACCGACATAATGACCGTCGTGGCGACAGCAACTGCAGTAGAAACCGGGCACGCACACGGATCGGTCAACCGGCCGAACCTGGTCAGCGTCGGAACCATCGTCTGGCTGGCTTCCGAGCTGATGTTCTTCGCGGCCCTCTTCGCGATGTACTTCACACTCCGCTCGGTCACCGGGACGGAGTACTGGCACTCAATCAACCATGCCCTCAACGTTCCCTTCGCGTCGGTGAACACCACGGTGCTGGTGCTCTCCTCCTTCACCTGCCAGATGGGTGTCTTCGCCGCCGAGCGCGGCGACGTGAAGAAGCTCAGGGCCTGGTTCATCGTCACCTTCATCATGGGTGCGATGTTCATCGGCGGTCAGATCTACGAGTACACGAGCCTGGTCCGGGATGACCACATCTCTCTGTCCTCGGGCCCCTACGGCTCGGTGTTCTACCTGACCACCGGCTTCCACGGCATGCACGTGACGGGTGGTCTGATCGCCTTCCTGCTGGTCCTCGGCCGTACGTACGCCGCCAAGCGGTTCACGCACGAGCAGGCCACAGCGGCGATCGTCGTGTCCTACTACTGGCACTTCGTCGACGTGGTCTGGATCGGCCTCTTCGCGACCATTTACCTGATCAAGTAGGCCAGGGTCGGACCGTCCTCTCGGCGCACCGCCGGGCGGTTCCCCACAGACCGACCTGACGGTCAACCAGACTCCAGACGCTCCAGATCCTCACACCGGGGTTAATCCGTGAAAAAGCTCTCCGCACGACGGCGCCACCCGCTGGCAGCGCTCGTCGTCCTACTCTTTGCGCTGGCGACGACCGGGGGGCTGTACGCGGCGTTCGCGCCGGCCGGCACCGCCCAGGCCGACACCAGCCAGTCCCTGCAGATCGAGCAGGGCAAGAAGCTGTTCGCCGTCGGCTGCTCCAGCTGCCACGCTCTCAGCGGAGAGGGGACGAGCATCGGGCCCAGCCTGGTGGGCGTGGGTTCCGCCAGCGTTGACTTCCAGGTGGGCACCGGGCGCATGCCGGCCCAGCAGCCCGGCGCGCAGATCCCGGCCAAGAAGGTGATCTACACCCAGGACGAGATCAACGAGCTGGCCGCCTACGTGGCCTCCCTGGGCGCCGGACCGTCGATCCCGACGTCCGAGCAGTACGCCGCCGGCGACGTCGCCAAGGGTGGAGAGCTGTTCCGTACCAACTGCGCGATGTGCCACAACTTCGCCGGATCCGGCGGCGCGCTGTCCGAGGGCAAGTACGCACCCTCGCTGGACGGCGTGAGCGCCAAGCACCTCTACGAGGCCATGCTCACCGGCCCGCAGAGCATGCCGAACTTCCCGGACAGCACCCTGTCCCAGCAGAACAAGCAGGACATCATCGCCTACGTGCAGCACACCACGGACCCGGCGAAGAACCCCAGCTACGGCGGTCTGACCCTGGGCGCACTGGGCCCGGTGACCGAGGGCCTGTTCGGCTGGATCTTCGCACTGGGCGCCCTGATCGGCATCGCGATCTGGATCGCCGCCCGCACCCCCAAGGCCAAGAAGTCATGACGAGCCAGGACAACATGTCTGAAGAACACCTGCCGGAGGCCCACGGGGCCCACGGCGGAGAGCTCGCCGTCCACGGCGACGCCTTCGCCGATCCGGGGCTGCCGCCCCACGAGCACCGCCGTACCGACATCGACGAGCGTGCCGCCGCGAGGGCGGAGCGCCAGGTGGCGATGTGGTTCCTGCTCTCGATGGTCGCGACGATCGGCTTCATCGCGTCCTACGTGATCTTCAAGCCGGGGCCGGAGCTCGGGAACACGGTCTACATCTTCCCGATCGGCCACATCAGCAAGCTCAACTTCGCGCTGGGCATGACCCTCGGCGTCTCGCTGTTCGCCATCGGCGCCGGCGCGGTCCACTGGGCCCGCACGCTGATGTCGGACGAGGAGCACATCGCCGAGCGCCACCCGATCGAGGCCTCCCCCGAGGTGCGCGAGCAGGTCTTCGCGGACTTCCGCCAGGGCGCCAAGGAGAGCGGCTTCGGCCGTCGCAAGCTGATCCGCAACACGATGATCGGCGCCATGGCGATGGTCCCGCTGTCCGCGGTGGTGCTGTTCCGCGACCTCGGCCCGCTACCGGAGAAGAAGCTCGACACCACCGAGTGGGCCAAGGGCAAGCGCCTGGTCAACATGAACACCAACGAGCCGATGAAGGCCTCCGACATCACGGTGGGCTCGCTGACCTTCGCCAAGCCGGAAGGCGTGGAGGAGAGCGACGAGAACTTCCAGGAGGTCATCGCCAAGGCCGCGGTGATGCTGGTGCGGATGCAGCCCGCCGACATCAAGGACCAGGCGTCCGCGGGCTGGGGTTACGAGGGCGTCCTCTGCTACTCCAAGATCTGCACCCACGTCGGCTGCCCGATCAGCCTCTACGAGCAGCAGACGCACCACGTCCTCTGCCCGTGCCACCAGTCGACCTTCGACCTCTCCGACGGCGGCCGAGTGATCTTCGGCCCGGCCGGGCACCCCCTGCCGCAGCTGCAGATCTCGGTCAACAGCGACGGCTACCTCGAGGCACTCGGCGACTTCAGCAAGCCCGTCGGCCCCGGCTTCTGGGAGCGCAGCTAACCATGACCACTCACGCGGAACCCACAGCGGTCGGCGATCACGACGACCACCAGGTCGGCCACAGCGAGGCCGGGGTCGAACAGGCCCACCTCGGCGAGAAGGCGGCGGACTGGGTCGACGGCCGGCTCGGCATCTACGGGCTGGCCAAGGCCAACCTGCGGAAGATCTTCCCGGACCACTGGTCCTTCATGCTCGGCGAGATCTGCCTCTACAGCTTCATCATCATCATCCTGACCGGCGTCTACCTGACGCTGTTCTTCACCCCCAGCATGGGTGAGGTCGTCTACCACGGCTCCTACACCCCGCTGAACGGCATCCGGATGTCGGAGGCCTACAAGTCCACCGTGGACATCAGCTTCGACGTCCGCGGCGGCCTGCTGATCCGTCAGATCCACCACTGGGCGGCCATCGTCTTCGTGGCGGCCATGCTGGTGCACATGATGCGCGTCTTCTTCACCGGCGCGTTCCGCAAGCCCCGCGAGATCAACTGGCTGTTCGGCTTCCTGCTGCTCTTCCTGGGCATGTTCGACGGCTTCATGGGCTACTCCCTCCCGGACGACCTGCTGTCCGGTACGGGTATCCGCTTCATGGAGGGCGCGATCCTGTCGATGCCGATCGTCGGCACCTACATCGCGATGTTCCTGTACGGGGGCCAGTTCCCCGGCAACGACATCATCCCGCGCTTCTACACCATCCATGTGCTGCTGATCCCGGGCATCATGCTGGGCCTGCTGGTGGCCCACCTGATCCTGGTCTTCTACCACAAGCACACCCAGTTCGCGGGCCCCGGCCGGACCGAGAAGAACGTCGTCGGCATGCCGCTGATGCCGGTCTACATGGCCAAGGCGGGAGGCTTCTTCTTCCTGGTCTTCGGTGTCATCGCGATGGTCTCGGCGATCGCCTCGGTCAACCCGATCTGGGCCTACGGCCCGTACCGCCCCGACCAGGTGTCCACCGACGCCCAGCCGGACTGGTACATGGGCTTCTCCGAGGGCCTGATCCGGATCATGCCGGGCTGGGAGATCAGGGCCTTCGGGCACACCCTGGAGCTCGGCGTCTTCATCCCGCTGATGATCTTCGGCCTGGTGATGATCGTGATCGCGGTCTACCCCTTCCTGGAGGGGTGGATCACCGGCGACAAGCGCGAGCACCACATCCTGGACCGCCCGCGCAACGCGCCGATGCGCACCGCGTTCGGCGTCGCCTGGATCGCGGAGTACCTGATCCTGCTGGTGGCGGGCGGCAACGACCTGTTCGCCACGCACTTCAACCTCTCGATCAACACCATCACCTGGGCCTGCCGGATCCTGTTCTTCGTCGGCCCGGTGATCGCCTTCACGGTCACCAAGCGCTGGTGCATCGGGCTGCAGCGCGGTGACCGGGAGAAGGTGCTGCACGGCCGCGAGACCGGCACCATCAAGCGCCTGCCGCACGGTGAGTTCATCGAGGTGCACGAGCAGCTCTCCCCGGAGGCGCTGCACACCATCACCGCGCACGACCAGTTCCAGCCCATGGAGCTGCCGGCCGAGGTGGACGAGAACGGCGTCAAGCGGAAGGTCGGGGCGGTCACCAAGCTCCGCGCCAAGCTCTCGCAGAGCTACTTCGGCGAGGCCGCGCAGATCCCCAAGCCGACCCCGGAGGAGCACGCCGAGATCACCAGCGGCCACGGCCACCACTGATCCCGCTCCAACCCGAAGGCCCCTCCCGCACATGCTGCGGGAGGGGCCTTCGGTCTGCTGAGGGTCGGTCAGGCCTGGGGACGGAGGTACCCCACCGGCGTCGACACCGGCCCGGAGACCGCGCCGGTGCTGACCGGACGGCCCAGCGCGCTGCCCTTGAGCCAGTCGTCCCAGGACAGGTTCCAGTCGCCGAAGCCGTTGCTGAAGCTCTCCATCCGGTGGCCGTAGCTGTTGACCACCTGCACCACGTCGCCGCGCCGGACCGTGTCGTAGAACCAGTGCGCGTTGGCGGTGCTCATCCCGGTGCAGCCGTGGCTGACGTTGGCGATCCCCTGCTCGTCCACCGACCAGGGCGCCGCGTGCACGTACTCACCGCTCCAGGTGACCCTGGTGTCCCAGTGCACGTCCTTGTGGTACGACTCGGAACTTCCCGCCGGGATGCCGATGGTGCTGGAGTCCATCAGGACCACCGGCGACTGCTCCAGCACCACCTTGAACCCGCTGCGGGTGGAAAAGCCCGGCTTCCCTGTGGTGATCGGCAGGGTCCGGATCACCTGGTCGTTGCGGTAGACGGTCATCTGGTCGCTGCCGGCGTCGGTGAGCGCGAAGAGCTTGTCGCCGGTGCTGAAGGAGATCCGGCTGGGGGCTCCTGCGTAGAGGCCGCCACCGACCGGCCGGCCCTGCATGTCGAAGGCGGCGCTGACGACGGCGTGCGCGGGCCAGTAGGACTTGGGACGGAAGTGCAGGGTGCTGTCGTCCACCCAGTACCAGCCGCCCTGCACCGAGGGGGTGGAATCGACCGTCAGACCGCGCTCCACGGCCCTTCTGGCGTCCTGGTCGTGCACGGGGGTGCTCAGGGTCGCCGTGATCGGCTCCCCGACGCCGTAGACGGCCTTGTCGCCGGGCGTGAGCTTCATGGTCAGGGTCTTCGGCGCGGGCCTGGTGGCGAACTCCTGGACGGTGGTTCCGCGCCCGCCGTCGCCGTTGTCGGCGCTGATCCGCACCGTGTACTGCTCCCCCGCGCTCAGCGGCCCGCTGGAGCGCCAGCTGCGGTCGTCGGCGGTGATCGCCCCGGCCAGCCTGCGCCCGTCGGCGGCGGTGACGACGACATCGGTGAGCTGCCCGCGGGCGGCCGTCACCAGCACCGGCAGGCTCGGATCCACGGTCCGCCCGGACGGGCTGAGGCTGACCAGCCCGGCCGCGTCCACCGAGCTCTCATGGCCCAGGCCGCCGGAGCCGCCGCTGCACCCGCAGAGCAGCAACGGACCCGTGATCATCGCCGCTGCTGCCAGAAACCGAGCCCTCATGCCCTTGTCCTTCCGATGCGCCGATAGGCGACGTACCGTCACATCCTAGGAAGAATCACTGCATTACACCCACTCGCAGCACCCCAACGAGTGACCCGGAAAAAATGCAGAAGGGGCGGCGGACCGTTTCCACGGTCTGCCGCCCCTTCACGGGGAGAACCTCACTGCGTCTGGTTCTCGCCCCGGTAGTACTCGAACACCCAGCCGAAGATGCCGATCAGAAGGATGGGGGTGGAGAAGTACATCAGCCACCAGCCGAAGATGACACCGCTGAACATCAGCGCCCCGCCGATGCCCAGCATCAGCGGCTGCCAGCTGTGCGGGCTGAAGAAGCCCTGGACGCCGGCGTCGTCGGACACCTCGGCCTGCGGGTTGTCCGAGGCGCCGGTGTCCACCCGCTTGGCGGTGAACAGCAGGTAGAAGGCGATGAACGCACCCAGCGCGAAGGCCATGAACAGCGCCGTGGTGCCGGTCGGGTCCTTGGACCAGATGCCGTACCAGATCGCGATGCCGAGGACGAAGACGGCGAAGCCAGCGAAGATCTTGCCCTGTTCCCTCATCGGTCACCCGCCTCCTTCTCGGTGTCGGCAGCGGCTGCCTCCAGTGCGGCGACCAGGTGCGGGGGCACCTCGCCGTGGTTCTCCAGGTAGTCCTGCGCCGCGATCTCCGGGTGGTGCAGGTCGAACGCCGGGGACTCGGAGCGGATCCGCGGCAGGGTGAGGAAGTTGTGCCGCGGCGGCGGGCAGGAGGTCGCCCACTCCAGCGAGCGGCCGTAGCCCCACGGGTCGTCGACGTCGACCTTCTCGCCGTACTTCGCGGTCTTCCAGACGTTGTAGAAGAACGGCAGCATCGAGGCGCCGAGGATGAACGACCCGATGGTGGAGATCAGGTTCAGCGTGGTGAAGCCGTCGGTGGGCAGGTAGGTCGCGTAGCGACGCGGCATGCCCTCGGCGCCCAGCCAGTGCTGCACCAGGAAGGTGGTGTGGAAGCCGACGAACAGCATCCAGAAGGTGATCTTGCCCAGGCGCTCGTCCAGCATCTTGCCGGTCATCTTGGGCCACCAGAAGTGGAAGCCCGCGAACATCGCGAAGACGACCGTGCCGAACACCACGTAGTGGAAGTGCGCCACCACGAAGTAGGAGTCCGAGACATGGAAGTCGATGGGCGGGGAAGCCAGCAGAACACCCGTCAGACCGCCGAAGAGGAAGGTCACCAGGAAGCCGACGCTCCACAGCATCGGCGTCTCGAAGCTCAGCGAGCCCCGCCACATGGTGCCGATCCAGTTGAAGAACTTCACCCCGGTCGGGACCGCGATGAGGAACGTCATGAAGGAGAAGAACGGCAGCAGCACCGCGCCGGTGACGTACATGTGGTGGGCCCACACGGTGACCGAGAGGCCGGCGATGGCGATGGTCGCCGCGATGAGGCTCTGGTACCCGAACATCGGCTTGCGCGAGAACACCGGGATGACCTCGGAGATGATCCCGAAGAACGGCAGCGCGATGATGTACACCTCTGGATGGCCGAAGAACCAGAAGAGGTGCTGCCAGAGGATCGGCCCGCCGTTGGCCGGGTCGAAGACATGCGCACCGAACTTGCGGTCCGCCTCCAGCGCCAGCAGGGCCGCCGCGAGGACCGGGAAGGCCAGCAGCACCAGAACGGCGGTGAGCAGCACGTTCCAGCAGAAGATCGGCATCCGGAACATCGTCATGCCGGGGGCGCGCATGCAGATGATGGTGGTGATGAAGTTGACCGAGCCGAGGATGGTACCGAAGCCGGAGAGCGCCAGACCCATGATCCACATGTCGGCGCCGACACTCGGCGAGTGGATCGCGTCCGACAGCGGCGAGTAGGCGAACCAGCCGAAGTCGGCCGCGCCCTGCGGGGTGAGGAAGCCGCCCACCGCGATCAGCGAGCCGAACAGGTACAGCCAGTACGCGAACATGTTCAGCCGCGGGAACGCCACGTCGGGCGCACCGATCTGCAGCGGCATGATCCAGTTGGTGAAGCCGGCGAAGAGCGGGGTGGCGAACATCAGCAGCATGATCGTGCCGTGCATGGTGAACGCCTGGTTGAACTGCTCGTTCGTCAGAACCGAGCCGTTCGGCTGCGCCAGCTGCGCACGCATCGTCAGCGCCAGGATGCCGCCGATGATGAAGAACGCGAACGAGGTGACCAGGTACAGCGTGCCGATGGTCTTGTGGTCCGTGGTGGTCATCCACTTGATGACCTGGGTGCCGGACTTGCGCTCAAGCGCGCTCTTCCGGCGCACGGCGGTGGTCCCGCCGCTGAGACCCTGGGGTTCGTTGAGGATCGTCATTTGGCGTTGTCCGCTCCGGTGGTCGTGATGCCCGCGGGCACAAAGCCCTTCTGGCCCTTGGCGCGAAGCTCGGCGATGTGCGCGTCGTACTCCGCCGGGGTGACCACCTTGACGTTGAACAGCATCTGCGAGTGGTCGACACCGCAGAGCTCGGTGCACTTCCCGCGGAAGGTGCCGAGCGCGGTGGGCGTCACCTCGAACTTGTTCACGACACCGGGGATGATGTCCATCTTCATCAGGAAGTCGACCGGCCAGAAGCCGTGGATCACGTCACGCGAGGTGAGGTCGAACTCGACCTTCTCCTCCAGCGGAAGCCACAGCGTGGGCGGGGTTCCCGGCGTGCCGACGTCGTAGGCGCCGCCGTCGTCACCGGCCACGTCGCCCTGGCTCTTGTTGGTGACGCTGTGGTTGTAGTTGAACGCCCAGCTCCACTGGAAACCGACGACATTGACCGTGGTCGCCGGCGTCGGGGTCTTGAGCAGGTAGTCCTCGTCGCGCGCGGTGTAGAAGAAGAACACCGACACCATGATCAGCGGGACCACGGTGAACAGCGCCTCGACCGGCATGTTGTACCGGAACTGCGGTGGCACCTCGATCTTGGAACGGCTGCGCCGGTGGAAGAACACGCTCCACAGGATCAGTCCCCAGACGAGGACACCGACCGCCAGCGCGGCGATCCACGAGCTCTGCCAGATGAAGAGGACGGTCTTGCCCTGCTCGTCACGCGGAGTGGGCAGGCCGAGCCGGGGCAGTTGCGAGGACGAGCAGCCAGTGGCGGTGGCAAGGACGAGGCCCAGCGTCAGCGCAGAGAGCAGCTTCCGCCGCATCGAGCGCCGCGGCGAGCGGTCGGAGCCGTTGGGACTCACGTAGCGCCTTCCCGAAGTCTCGCCCGCTCACGCGCCACCCGGGTAACTGTGGTCCCGGCGGCCCGGTCAGCGGGCAGGGTTTGGATGTTTATGCGGGCCAAACCCTACTCCAGGGCTGTCGGAGCTTCGCGGGCAGGTCCGGCTAACGCGCCGGTGCGGCCCCCGGATGGCCCCCGAACGGGTGGAATCCCTGGTCAGATGGGCACTTCGCACACCCTGGGACCGTTCCGGCGACGCACCGGCGGCACCCGGCTGACACACCATAAGCGACCCGGACGATCACCGTGCGGACGGCCCCCTGACGTGCCGACAAGGACCGGCTCGCTACCGTGTGAAGGTGCCGTACTTCGACGCAGCCTCGACCGCCCCGCTGCACCCGCTCGCCCGGCAGGCGCTGCTGTCCGCGCTCGACGAGGGCTGGGCCGACCCGGCCAGGCTCTACCGGGACGGGCGCCGGGCCAGGATGCTGCTGGACGCCGCCCGCGAGACCGTCGCCGCGGAACTCGGGGCCCGTACCGACGAAGTGGCGTTCACCACGTCGGGGACGCAGGCCAACCAGCTCGCGGTGCTGGGCGCGCTCGCCGGGAATCACCGGAACGGACGACACCTGGTCCACTCCGCGGTCGAACACTCCTCCGTACTCCATGCGGCCGAGCGACATCAGGCGGACGGGGGAACCTCCTCCGCCGTCCCGGTCGACCGTCAGGGACGGGTCCGCCCAGAGGCGTTCGCGGAGGCGCTGCGCCCCGGCACCGCGCTGGCCGCCCTGCAGTCGGCCAACCACGAGGTGGGGACGGTGCAGCCGGTCGCCGAGGTCGCCGCGCTGTGCGCGGAGCGGGGGGTGCCGCTGCTGGTCGACGCCGCGCAGTCGGCCGGACCGCTGGGCGCGCCGGAGGGCTGGTCACTGCTGACCGCCTCCGCGCACAAGTGGGGCGGACCGGCCGGGGTCGGCGTGCTGGCGGTCCGCAAGGGCGTCCGCTACCGCTCGCCGCTCCCGGCCGACGACCGTGAGGCCGGGCGGGTGCCCGGCTATGTCAACGTCCCCGCGGTGATCGCCGCGGCGGTCGCGCTGCGCGCGGTCCGGCAGGAGGCGGCGGCGCTGAACGCCGTCCAGCACGCCAGGATCGCCCGACTGCGGGAGGCCCTGCCGGGCCTGGTCCCCGACCTGGCGGTGCTCGGCGCGCCCGAGGAGCGGCTGCCCCACCTGCTGACCTTCTCCTGCCTCTACGTCGACGGGGAGGCCCTGCTGGGCGAACTGGACCGGGCCGGCTTCGCCGTCACCTCGGGCTCCTCCTGCACGTCGAGCACGCTGACGCCGAGCCATGTGCTGGCCGCGATGGGGGTTCTCACCGAGGGCAACATCCGGGTGTCCCTGCCGCGGGACTGCGTGGACGCCGACATCGACAGTTTCCTGGAAGTCCTCCCCCGGGCGGTCGCGGCGGTCCGCGCCACGCTCGACGCACCGTCAGCAACCCCGTCGACGGACGAACTGACCCTGGACACCCTGGGCCGCCGCTGTCCGATCCCGGTGATCGAGCTGGCCAAACACCTCGCCGACGTCCCCGTCGGCGGGCTCATCAGAGTCCTCTCCGACGACGAGGCCGCGGCGTTGGACATCCCGGCCTGGTGCGAGATGCGTTCGCAGGAGTACGTGGGGAGCGAACCCGCGGAGGGGCTGAACGCAGTGGCCTATGTGATCCGCCGTCTCAGCTGAGCGCGCAGTTCCCCGCGCCCCTATGGGTCTGCAACTGGCTCAGTTGCACATGTCAGGGGCGCGGGGAACTGCGCGAACATCAACCACCGCCGACGTAGAGCCGACCACTCAACGCAAGTGAGTCCGCACCTCCGCCGCGGCCTCTTCCCCGTAGGCCACCGCGAAGCGGTCCAGGAAGTGCCCCCGCCGCAGCTCGTACTCCTGGGTGCCAACGGTCTCGATGACGAGGGTCGCCAGCATGGAGCCGATCTGCGCGCACCGCTCCAGCCCCAGATCCCAGGTCAGCCCCGCCAGGAACCCCGCGCGGAACGCATCGCCGACCCCGGTCGGGTCCGCCTTGACGTTCTCCGCAGGGCAGTGCACCAGCACCGGCGGCTCCCCCTTGCGGTCGATCCGGGCGCCCTTCGCGCCCAGCGTGGTGACCCGCACGCCCACCCGGTCCAGGATGTCCTCCTCGGACCAGCCGGTCTTGGTCTCGATCAGCGCCTTCTCGTACTCGTTGGAGAAGAGATACGTCGCCCCGTCGACCAGGCTCCGGATGTCCTCGCCGTCGAGACGGGCCAACTGCTGCGAGGGGTCGGCCGCGAACGCGTACCCGCGGTCGCGGCACTCCTCGGTGTGCCGGACCATCGCCTCCGGGTCGTCCGCGCCGATCAGCACCAGGTCGAGGCTGCCGAGCCGCTCGGCGATCGGCCGCAGCTCGATGTTCCGGGCCTCGCTCATCGCGCCGGTGTAGAAGGACGCGATCTGGTTGTGGTCGGTGTCGGTGGTGCAGACGAACCGGGCCGTGTGCCGGGTCTCGGAGATCCGCACCGCGCTGGTGTCCACGTTGTGGCGGTCCAGCCACGAGCGGTACTCGGCGAAGTCGGCCCCGGCCGCGCCGACCAGGATCGGGCTGAGACCGAGCAGGCCCATCCCGAAGCAGATGTTGGGGCCGACCCCGCCCCGGCGCACGTCCAGGGTGTCGACCAGGAAGGAGAGCGACACGGTGTGCAACTGCTCCGCCATGAACTGCTCCGCGAAGCGTCCGGGGAAGGTCATGAGGTGGTCGGTGGCGATCGATCCGGTGACAGCGATGCGCACGGAAAGGCTCCTCGAAGCGGGACTGAACGGGACTGCACACAGGGCGCCGACAGTTGTCTGCCCCCGAACACCGTACCGGCCGCACCCTGCGTCACCTCACCGGTACCGGCCGGTTACCCTCTGGTAGGGCTGGAATGCGCTCTGTTCCCGATCTAGGGTCGGAAGTAGGCGACGGGACCCTCGCCGCCGGAGCCGACCTCGGAGCGCGCCATGCTGCCCAGGAACAACCCGATCCACGTCCCCGCCCACCTCCGCGGTGACGCCGACGCCGACACCCTCGCGGGTCTGGTGCACACCTCCCGCCGGATGGGCCTGTTCTGGCCGCTGCTGGCCACCACCGACAAGGCCGCCGCCGACCAGCCCGTGCACCCTGGCTTCAAGGTCAGCGCACGTTCCGCCGCCCTGGTCCGGGACCTCTCCGACTTCGGCGACTGATCCGGCGGAACCTGTTCCGCACCTTCCGCGTCCCATCCTCGTTCAGCTATACGGGACAGCACGGGAGGCAGCAGTGACTCACAGGACGACTACCCGGACGACCGCGCGGACGGCGGCGGCACTCGCGGTGCTCGGGGCCGTCGCTCTCGGCAGCGCCACGGCATGCGCTTCGGGCTCCGCGGTGAACGCCGGCAGTTCGGCGGCGCCCTCGACCTCGGCGTCCGTGGTCGTCACGGTGCCGTCGGCGAGCAGCGGGAGCAGCATCCAGCCGGGCGGGCCGAACATCCCCGCCCCGTCGAGCTCCGGCTCCGGCTCCTCGTCGACCGCGGCGAAGGGAACGACGGCCACCGGCTACTCCGTCTCCGGCACCACCCTCAGCGTGCACTTCTACGGCGGTGTCTGCGAGAAGTACGGCCTGCACGCGGACGAGTCGGTCTCCGGCGAGGTCAAGGTGACCGTGGTGGTCACCCAGGGCCCCAAGCCGGGGCAGATGTGCCCGGCCGTGATGACCCCGCAGACGGTCAGCACCACTCTGGCCTCGCCGCTGGACGGCCGCAGCGTGGTGGACACCACCACCGGGAAGACCCTGTCGGTCACCGACCCGATGCCCAGTGACCGCGTCGTCACCCACGGCCCGACCAAGCCGAACTGATTCAGCTCACACAACAGCGGCGCCCCACCCCAACGGGTGGAGCGCCGCTGTTCGGCCGTGCGCGGAGCGACTAGCTGAAGGAGTCACCGCAGGCGCAGGAGCCGGTGGCGTTGGGGTTGTCGATCGTGAAGCCCTGCTTCTCGATGGTGTCGACGAAGTCGATGGAGGCGCCGCCGAGGTACGGAGCGCTCATCCGGTCGGTGACGACGCTCACGCCGCCGAAGTCCTTCACGACATCGCCGTCGAGCGAGCGCTCGTCGAAGAACAGCTGGTAGCGCAGGCCAGAGCAACCACCGGGCTGCACGGCGACGCGCAGCGCGAGGTCCTCGCGGCCCTCCTGCTCCAGCAGGCTCTTGACCTTGGCCGCGGCGGCATCGCTGAGGAGGATCCCGCTCTCGACGTTGGTCTCGTCCTGGACGGTCATCTGCATACTCCCGGGTTTTGACGACGTACTGCTGCTACCAGCGGCAAACCGGCGGCGCCCCCGAAGTATTCCGGGGATTGCCCCCAAGTGGTAGGGGCACCTCCATGCTCGCACACCGCGCGGCGGACCCGGCCGGAACCGTCCCCTCCCGCGCCGCTCCGGGGAGAGACTGGGGGCATGCTCCTGCGCCCGGTCCGTGACAGCGCCTCCGACGCCGCCGCCGTCCGCGCGGTGACCACCGCGGCCTTCAACGCCCTGGAACGCAGCCTCGGCGAGGAGCCGAGAGAACCGACACCGGCGGCCGTCGCGGTCGAGAACATCCGCACCCGGCATCTCGCCGTCACCGATCCGGGCGGCTGCTGGCTCGCCGAGGAGGACGGCATCCCGATCGGCGCGGCCCTGGCCCTGCGCCGCGAGGGCCTGTGGGGGCTCTCGCTGTTCTGCGTGGTCCCGGAGGCGCAGGGCAAGGGGGTGGGACGGCTGCTGCTGGACCATGCCGTCGCCTACGGCCGGGGGTGCCTGCGCGGCGTCATCGCCGTCTCCCGCGATCCGCGGGCCGCCCGCCGCTACCAGGCCGCGGGGTTCAAGCTGCACCCGACGATGGAGCTGACCGGCCAGGTCGACCGGACCGCCCTGCCCGACCCAGGCGGCATCCCGGTGCACCTCGGCGACGCCTCGCACCTGGCGCTGCTGGACTCGGTGGACCGCCGCACCAGGGGCGGGGCGCACGGCCCGGACCACCCGGTGCTGCTGCGCACCAGCGACGAGCTGCTGGTCGTCGACACCCTCAGCGGCAGCGGCTACTGCTACCGCAGAGAGGGACGGATCGTGCTGCTGGCGGCCACCTCGCGCCGCCTCGCCTCGCGGCTGCTGATCGAGGCGCTGGCCCGGGTCCCGGCCGGGACCGACGTGCGGATCGCCAACGCCACCGCCGAGCAGGACTGGGCCGTGGCCGTCGGCCTGGCCGGCGGCCTCACCGTGCACAACCGCGGCTATCTCGCCCTGCGGGGGATGCGCCCGCCGGCCCCGTACCTGCCGTCGGGCGCCTACCTCTGACCTCAGCCCATGGTGTCCAGGATCTCCCGGACCATCGCCATGGTGGTGCCGGGGTGCAGGAAGGCGAACCGGGAGACCACCTCGCCCTCCCAGCCGGTCGGTGTGACGAAGCCCACCTGGTCGGCCAGCAGCTTCTCGGACCAGGCGTAGTAGTCGGCGGCCTGCCAGCCCAGGCGCCGGTAGACCAGGCTGGAGAGCTCGGGCTCGCGGACGACCTCCAGGTGCGGGTACTCGGCGCGGATCAGCGCGGCGGTGTCCCTGGCCAGCGCGATGCCGGTCTCGATCGCCTCGCTGTAGGCGTCGGTGCCGTGCACCGCGAGAGAGAACCACAGCGGCAGGCCGCGGGCCCTGCGGGTGAGGTGGTAGGCGTAGTCGGTGGGGTTCCACTCCTGCTCGTGGTCGCCGGTGTGCAGCACGTCCAGGTAGGAGGCGTCCTGGGTGTGCACGGCCTTGGCCGGGCGCGGGTCGCGGTAGATCAGCGCCGCGCAGTCGAACGGCGCGAACAGCCACTTGTGCGGGTCCACCACGAAGGAGTCGGCGTGCTCGATGCCGTCGTACTTGGCCCGGACCGACGGGGCGAAGAGGCCGGCCCCGCCGTAGGCGCCGTCGACGTGGAACCACAGGTCGTACTCGCGGGCCACCTCGGCGAGCCCGGCCAGGTCGTCGACGATCCCGGCGTTGGTGGTGCCTGCCGTGCCGACCACGGCGAAGACCGACGCCGGGTCCTCGTCGGCGGCGAGAGCCGCGCGCAGCGCGGCGCCGGTGAGGCGGTGGTCGGCGGTCGGCACCACCAGCTTCTCCACGCCGATGATGTTGAGCGTGTTGGTGACCGAGGAGTGGGTCTGGTCGCTGACGGCGACCCGCAGCCGGGCGCCCACGCCGACCCCGAGCCGGCGCCTGGCCGTGTCCCGGGCCACCACCAGGGCCGACAGGTTCCCGGCCGAACCGCCGGAGACGAAGCAGCCGCCGGCCGAAGCGGGCAGTCCGGCCCGGTCCGAGATCAGCCGCAGCACCTGGTTCTCGGCGGCGATCGCGCCTGCGGCCTCCAGCCAGGAGATGCCCTGCAACGAGGCGCAGGAGACCACCATGTCGAACAGCAGCGCGGCCTTGGTGGGGGCACAGGGAATGAATGACAGATAACGGGGACTGTCAGCTGAGATCACGGCGCGCGACAGCTCGTGGTCGTAGAACTTCAGCACGTCCGCAGGATCGTTTCCGCCGGGGCTCAGCAGCCCGTCCAGCACCGTACCGAGCCGCTCGCCGTCACCCGGGTGGTCCAGCGGCACCGGGTCGTACTGCAGCCGCTCCCGCATGTAGTCGAAGACCAGGTCGACCGTCCTGGCGTCGTACCGGTGCATGCGCTGCGTCACGGGAGGGTCCTCTCAGGGCGGGCTCAGGTCGTGACCAACCCTAGGCAGCGCCAGTCCCACCCGGCATGTCAGAACCCACCGCCCCACGCAGCATTCCTGCGCTTACCCGCCCCACCGCGACGGTTTCCGACAGGTGCGGCGCGTGCACGGCTGGTCGCGCAGTTCCCCGCGCCCCTGCCAAGTGCAACTGGCTCAGTTGCAGACCCCCAGGGGCGCGGGGAACTGCGCGACAAGCCACCCACTGCCTGCTAGCCGATCAACCGGCTCAGCACCACCTGACTACGGCTCCGCTGCACCCCCCGCTCCCGGCGAATCCGCTCGATCACCGCCTCCAAGTGCCCGGTGTCCGCCGCGCGCAAGTGCACGAGCGCATCGGCGTCCCCGGTGACCGTCCAGGCGGCCACCACCTCGGGGAACTGCCGCAATGAGGCCAGGATCTCCTCCGGGGAGGTCCGCTCCCGGCAGTAGACCTCGACGAAGGCCTCGGTACGCCATTCCAGCGAGGTCGGGTCCAGCACCACGGTGAAGCCGCGGACCACCCCGCGCTCCCGGAGCCGGTCCACCCGCCGCTTGACGGCCGTCGCGGACAGGTTGACCAGCAGCCCGATCTCCGCGTAGCTCGCGCGCCCGTCCCGGCTCAGCACTTCCAGGACCTTGCGGTCGGTCTCGTCCAGGCGGGCGGCGGCGGTATTCAGCGGTGCGGGCACGCGTACAGGATTAGCACACCCGCGACCGGACTCAACCCGCCTGCTCGGCCCCGGCTTCGCGCAGGTGGAGCAGGACGCCGGCCGCGGTCGTGGCCGCGCAGACCACCCCGGCCGCCAGCACCGCCGCGGCGCCGCCGAGGAAGGTGGCCGCCAGCACCACCAGCGCCCCGACCGGCAGCAGCATCATCTGGGCCGCGCCGTGTTTGTTGTGCCGGGAGTGGATCACCCACACGGTGAACAGGAAGAGCGCGGTCGGCCCGGTCACCACCGCGGCGGCCCCGGTCGCCGAGAGCTGCGCCGTGCCGACGGCGTGCTCGACGGCCACTTCCAGTCCGGCCCCGATCCCGGCCGCGCTGAGGAACACCACGTAGTGGCCGTACCCCCAGACGAACGCCTGCCGGTTGGAGCGGAGGTAGCCGTGGATCGGCCGGGCGAAGTAGATCCACCAGGCCGAGAAGCAGATCAGCAGGCCGCCGGCGGCGATCGGCAGCACCTTCCCGAGGTCGTCGTGCCCGTTCACCCCGGACTGCACCGCGACAGTGGCCGCCGCGACCGTCTCGCCCAGCACGATCAGGGTGAACAGGCCGTAGCGCTCGGAGATGTGCTCGGGGTGCCAGGTGGTCGGGTAGCGCCGCTCGGCGAACAGCGGGACCAGCATCTCCAGCACGACGACCGGGAGCACCGCCCAGACCTGCACCCGGTGCGGCAGGAAGACCGCCACCACCCACAGACTCTGGCAGAGCGCGACACCGCCGGCGTAGCGCAGCGCCATCGACCTTTCCGGGCCGCTGGACGACGAGGCCACCCGCAGCCACTGGGTGATCATCACCGTCCGCATCACCACGAAGCCGAGCACGGCGACCGCGATCCGGCTCTCGAACATCCGGGGCACCCCGGCCGCGAACACCAGCGCGCCGGTGATCTGGACGAAGGTCGCCACCCGGTAGGCGACGTCGTCGTTGTCGTAGGCCGAGGCGAACCAGGTGAAGTTCATCCAGGCCCACCAGATCCCGAAGAACACCAGCAGGTAGTGCGGCAGCGCGTTCCAGCCGTGTCCCGCCGCGAAGGCATGGGCCAGCTGCTGGCCCGCCTGGGCCACCGCGACCACGAAGCAGAGGTCGAAGAAGCACTCCAGCGGGGTGGACGCCCGGTGCTCCTCGGTACGCTCCCGGCGCACCATCCGCTGCACTCCCGCACCGACGCCGGTCGACCTGACGCTCACCTACGCATACCCTTCCCCTGGCCCTCCGATGGCCCCCCACCTGCGACCCTCGCACAGAGCGGTGTACGTCACACTCCCACAGCGCCCGTCGTCACCGTGGCGCAAGCGCGTTATCATAGATAACGTCAGAAAGACGAAAAGGGTGGGGCGACCGCTGCCCCTCCCCCACAGGAGGGCAGTCCGCCCGTGACCACCACCGGTAGTACGTACCAAGAGCCCGCGCCCACCCCGCTGGCCCTGCTGCTGCTCGGCCGTGAGGCCGACACCGCCAGCGAACGCGGCGTCGACTGCCCCGGCGACCTTCCCGCCGCCTCCGACCCCGACCTGGTCGCCCGCGCCCGCGCCGCCAAGACCGCCCTCGGCGACCGGGTGTTCATCCTCGGCCACCACTACCAGCGCGACGAGGTCATCGAGTTCGCCGACGTCACCGGCGACTCCTTCAAGCTGGCCCGCGACGCCGCCAACAAGCCGGAGGCCGAGTACATCGTCTTCTGCGGCGTGCACTTCATGGCCGAGAGCGCCGACATCCTCACCAGCGCCGCCCAGCAGGTCATCCTCCCGGACCTGGCGGCCGGCTGCTC
The DNA here is from genome assembly GCF_004365705.1 of Streptomyces sp. 846.5. Lineage (NCBI taxonomy): Bacteria > Bacillati > Actinomycetota > Actinomycetes > Kitasatosporales > Streptomycetaceae > Streptomyces > Streptomyces sp. 846.5. The sequence continues at coordinate 402,152 of NZ_SOBN01000003.1, read as the reverse complement.
CATGGCCGACATGGCCACCGCCGAGCAGGTCGCCGAGTGCTGGGACGTGCTCACCGACGCGGGCGTCGCCGACACCGTCGTCCCGGTCGCCTACATGAACTCCTCCGCCGACATCAAGGCCTTCACCGGCCGGCACGGCGGCACCATCTGCACCTCGTCCAACGCGAAGCGGGCCCTGGAGTGGGCCTTCGAGCAGGGCGAGAAGGTGCTGTTCCTGCCGGACCAGCACCTGGGCCGCAACACCGCCGTGCGCGAGATGGGCTTCAGCCCCGACGACTGCGTGGTCTACAACCCGCACAAGCCGGGCGGCGGGCTCACCCCCGAGCAGCTGCGCGCGGCGAAGATGATCCTCTGGCGCGGCCACTGCTCGGTCCACGGCCGCTTCTCGCTGGACTCGGTGAACGAGGTCCGCGAGCGCGTCCCCGGGGTCACCGTGCTGGTGCACCCCGAGTGCAAGCACGAGGTCGTCGAGGCCGCCGACCTGGTGGGCTCGACCGAGTACATCATCAGGGCCCTGGACGCCGCCGAGCCCGGCAGCAAGTGGGCCATCGGCACCGAGCTGAACCTGGTCCGCCGACTGGCCAAGGCGCACCCGGACAAGGAGGTGGTGTTCCTGGACCGCACCGTCTGCTTCTGCTCGACGATGAACCGGATCGACCTGCCGCACCTGGTCTGGACCCTGGAGTCGCTGGTCGAGGGCCGGGTTCCCAATGTGATCACGGTCGACCCGGAGACCGAGAAGCACGCCAAGTCGGCGCTGGACCAGATGCTGGCCCTGCCGTAACCCTTCATCACAACGCAGGAGGGGCACCCCGACCGGGGTGCCCCTCCTGCGTATGCCACATCTACCCGGGGATGAGCCCGTCGTCGTGCAGCAGTGCCTTAACCTCTTCGACCGTGGCGTCCTCGAACGGCAGGGTGGCGTCCGAGGGGACCAGGACGTCGTCCGCGACCGGCGTGCCGGCGGCGCGGACGGCGGCGAGCAGGGCGGCCAGGCTGACCTTGAAGTCGGCCCGGTCGACCGTGTCGAGAGCGGCGAGCACGGCGTTGTCCAGCTCGTTGAGCCGGTCCACCAGGCTGTCCGGGACCTCGAACTGGCCCTCCCCCATGATCCTGACGATCATGAGACTCTCCCTTACTTGTCGAAGCGCGGCTGGTCCTGCGGGGTGGCCGGCTTCTGCCCCTGCTCGATGGCGGGGGTCGGCTCGGCACTGCCGCCGGACAGCTCGGCCTTCATCCTGGCAAGCTCCAGCTCGACATCCGAACCGCTGGACATCCGCTCCAGCTCGGCCGTGATGTCGTCCTTGCGCATCCCGGTCGGGTCGTCGAGCGCGCCCGAGGCGAGCAGCTCGTCGATCGCTCCGGCCCGCGCCTGCATCTGCGCCGTCTTGTCCTCGGCCCGCTGGATCGCCAGGCCGACGTCGCCCATCTCCTCCGAGATGCCGGAGAAGGACTCGGCGATACGGGTCTGCGCCTGCGCGGCCGTGTAGGTGGCCTTGATGGTCTCCTTCTTGGTCCTGAAGGCGTCGACCTTGGACTGCAGCCGCTGGGAGGCGAGCGTGAGCTTCTCCTCCTCGCCCTGCAGAGCCTGGTACTGCGTCTCCAGGTCGGCGACCTGCTGCTGGATCCCGGAACGGCGGGTGAGCGCCTCACGGGCCAGGTCCTCACGGCCGAGGGAGAGCGCCTTGCGGCCCTGCTCCTCCAGCGTGGAGGACTGCTTCTGGAGCTGCTGGAGCTGGAGCTCCAGGCGCTTGCGGGACGTCGCCACATCCGCCACTCCACGACGCACCTTCTGCAGCAGTTCGAGCTGCTTCTGGTACGAGTAGTCGAGTGTCTCCCGTGGGTCCTCCGCACGGTCCAAGGCCTTGTTGGCCTTGGCGCGGAAGATCATCGACATCCGCCTCATAATTCCGTCGCTCATGGGCCTCGCGCGCCCCCTTCTCCGGCCTGCCGGTTCTCGTACCCAAGACTACGGGGCGCGGGGCGTTCACCGCAGCGCACCGGCCTGCAACAAGAGTGCTACAGCAACACCGAAGCGGCGTCATCCGTGCGAGGGATACCGCCAGGTGTCGCCTCGACCGCAGGCAGGAGCAGGGCCCCGGAGGCGGTACGGGGGCCGTCGCGGCAGCGGTCTGCCCAGCAGGGCTAGGGATTACACCGGCTGACCACGTACTCTTACCCTGTGTTCCGACGAAGCTCCCAGGATGCCCCCGCCGACGCCGTCACGTTCGAGAAGACTGACGCCGCCGACCGCCCCGACGCGCAAGCGCCCAAGGGCCGCCCCACGCCCAAGCGCAGTGAGGCCGAGGCCAACCGCCGCGGTCGCGCCTATGTGCCCAAGGACCGCAAGGAGGCCGCCAAGGACGCCCGCGGCCGCGACCGCTCCGCCCGCGAGCGGCAGCGCGCCGCGCTGCTGAACGGCGACGAGTCGGCGCTGCCGCCCCGCGACAAGGGCCCGGTGCGGCGCTTCGCGCGTGACTACGTGGACTCCCGGATGACGGCGGCGGAGTGGTTCCTGCCGTTCGCCGTGATCATCCTGCTGCTCAGTGTGATGCGCAGCCCCGCGCTGACCGCGATCTCGCTGGTGCTCTGGGTGCTGATCATCGGGCTGATCGTGGTGCACTCCTTCATCCTCTCGTTCGGCCTGCGCAAGCAGCTCGCCACGCGCTTCCCGGAGAAGAGCACCAAGGGCGCGGTGCCGTACGCGCTGATGCGCACCCTGCAGATGCGCCGGCTGCGGCTGCCCAAGCCCCAGGTCAAGCGAGGGCAGAAGCCCTGATCGAGGCCTATGTCCACCGGGGCCGCATGCCGGAGCAGCGGCAGGCCGCCAACTCGGGACCTTGGAGCGAGGGTGGCGCCGAGACCTGGCTGGCCGGACTGTCCGGGCTGCGGAACATCGTGCGCCAGGAGCTGGTCGCCAGGCAGCTGGCCGAGCAGATCACCGAGCACTTCTTCGCCGACGGCGCCGCCGAGGCGCGGCCGCTACGGGTGCTGGACGTCGGCTGCGGCCAGGCCACCCAGGTGGTGCGCCTGGCCCGGGCCGGCCATCTGGTCACCGGGCTCGACCCGGACGCGGTGACGCTGGGGGCGGCCCAGAACGCCATCGGCGCCGAGGCGCAGCAGGTGCAGCAGCGGATCAGCCTGCTGACCGGCGAGGGTGGCGATTGCGGCCGCTGGTTCGGTCCCGGCACCTTCGACGTGGTGCTCTGCCACGGGGTGCTGATGTACATGCCCGAGGCGGAGCCGATGCTGGCCTCGCTGGCCCGGGTGCTCGCTCCGGGCGGCATGCTGTCCGTGGTGGTCCGCAACGGTGACGCGCTGGCCATGCGGCCCGGCTGCGCCGGGGACTGGGGCGGGGCCATCGAGGCCTTCGGCACCGACCGGTACACCAACCGCCTGGGCCTGGCCACCCGCGCCGACCGGCTGGAGCCGCTGACCCGGACCCTGTCCGAGATCGTGGTCCCGCTGCGCCGCTGGTACGGGGTCCGGGTGTTCACCGACCAGACGCCGGACCATGTCGGCCCGCCGGTCGACGGGCGGCAGCTGGCCCAGCTGCTGGACGCCGAGGAGCGGGCCGGGCGCAGCGACCCCTACCGTTCCGTGGCCGCGTTGCTCCATCTGGTGGGCACCCGGCCCGGTTGATCGCCGGGGGTAGGGTCAGCCGCATGGAGTTTCGTCATCTCGGCCGCAGCGGCCTGATCATCAGTGAGATCGCCTACGGCAACTGGCTCACCCACGGCTCCCAGGTGGAGGAGGACGCGGCGGTCGCCTGCGTCCGGGCCGCCCTGGACACCGGGATCACCACCTTCGACACCGCCGACGTCTACGCCGAGACCCGGGCCGAGGCCGTCCTCGGCCGGGCGCTGAAGGGCGAGCGGCGCGAGGGTCTGGAGATCCTCACCAAGGTCTACTGGCCGACCGGTCCCGGCCGCAACGACCGGGGCCTGGGCCGCAAGCACATCATGGAGTCGATCGACGGCTCGCTCCGCCGCCTGCAGACCGACTACGTCGACCTGTACCAGGCCCACCGCTACGACACCAGCACTCCGCTGGAGGAGACCATGACGGCCTTCGCCGACGTGGTGCGCTCGGGCAAGGCCCACTACATCGGCGTGTCCGAGTGGACCGCCGAGCAGATCCGCGCGGCGCACGCGCTGGCCCAGGAGCTGCGGATCCCGCTGGTCTCCAACCAGCCGCAGTACTCCGCGCTGTGGCGGGTCATCGAGGCCGAGGTCGTCCCCGCCTGCGCCGAGCTGGGCCTGGGTCAGATCGTCTTCTCGCCCATCGCCCAGGGCGTGCTGACGGGCAAGTACCTGCCCGGGCAGCCGGTCCCCGAGGGCTCGCGCGCCACCGACGCCAACGGCTCCAACTTCGTCACCCGCTACCTCGGGGACGAGGTGCTGGAGCGGGTGCAGCAGCTCCGCCCGCTGGCGGAGGAGGCCGGGCTCTCGCTGGCCCAGCTGTCGGTCGCCTGGGTGCTGCAGAACCCGAACGTCTCGGCGGCGATCATCGGGGCCTCCCGTCCGGAGCAGGTCACCGAGAACGTCCGGGCCGCCGGGGTGAAGCTGGACGCCGAACTGCTGAAGCGGATGGACGCCGTGTTGGCCCCGGTCGCCGAGTTCGACCCGGCGCGGACCGCGGCCAACTCGCCCAAGTCCCGTCCCTGACCGACACCGCCTCTGACGTCACCGTGTCCGCCTGGCCCCGAGCGGCCGGGCGGACGCGGTGCCGGGGCGGGCGGCCCCGCTCAGGACGGGTGCAGGCTCATCGGCCCGTAGATCTTCTCGCCGTCCTCCAGCAGCACCGCCTGGTCGATCCCCTCGCCGAGCAGGTCCTTGTAGCTCTCCCCGATCCACGACTCGGCATCGCCCTGGGTGGGGAACTCCTCCGTGCCGTTGGCCGAGGCCGTCACCGAGCCGTCGGCCTTCTCAAAACGCCACGTCCACACCATGCTGGGGCTCCTTCCGCCGGTTCCGCCGGGACATCTCGTTCCTGCGCAGGTTACCCAGTCCGTCAGGCCGCGTAAGCCAGTGCGGGATCTCCGGCTTCGGGCTCGTCATCCGGGGCCACCTGGATCGCGACGGTCACCCGGGAGCTGTGGCCGCGTTCGTCGGTGAAGCGGTAGCCGAAGGAGTCGCGCCGGCGAAGCCGGGGACGGAGGTGTAGACGGCGGTCCCGTCGTCGCTGATGACGGCCCGCCCGTGCAGCGGCGCCGAGGTCGGCGCGACCAGCGCCCGCTCGGTCGGCAGGCTGCCGGTGTAGAGGTCGATCACGGTCGGCACCCCGGACACCGCGTCGGCGCGGTCCTGGGACGGCGAAGCGATCCTGCGGACATTCATGCTGGTCCCCTTCCGAGGGATGGGTCCGAATGACCAACATCGCAGCCGGTCGACACAACGCCAAATCCGGTGTTTACGCTGGTCACACCTGAAGTCCAGAGCAAGGGACGGGTTTGTGCGGATCTACGCGGAACGTAAGCAGGACGGTCGCCGCCGGGTCGGCGTCGAGTTCGGCCCCGCCGCTCCCGGGCCCCGGCGCACCCTGGTCCTGGGCGGCGCGCGCTCCGGCAAGTCGGTCACGGCCGAGCGGATGCTGAGCGACCGTCAGGACGTGCTCTACGTCGCCACCGGGGGCCTACGGGACGGGGACGCGGAGTGGGCGCAGCGGGTGGCGCTGCACCAGGAGCGGCGCCCGGCCTCCTGGCGGACCGCCGAGACCTGCGACCTGGAACCGCTGCTGACGGCGCGCCATCCGGCTCCGCTGCTGGTCGACTGCCTGTCGCTGTGGCTCACCGCCGCCATGGACGACTGCGACGCCTGGGACGACGCGGTCTGGGCGGCCGGCGGCGAGGCCGAACTGCGGTCCCGTACCGCCGGACTGGTCGCGGCCTGGCGCTCCTCACCGCGCCGGGTGGTCGCGGTCAGCAACGAGGTCGGCTGCGGGGTCGTCCCCGCGACCGCGTCCGGGCGGCGGTTCCGGGACGAGCTGGGACGGCTGAACGCCGCCGTCGCCGCCGCCTCCGACGAGGTCCTGCTGGTCGTCGCCGGTCGGGCGCTGCGACTGGACCCTGCGTCCTGAGCCGTGGGAACGGTAACGTTCCGCCGGTGAGTACCTTCGACCTCGACGAGTTCTCCGCGCTGGTGGCGCGCCCCGACGACGAGTACCGGCAGGCGGCCGAGGAGCGCTACCGCGCGCTCGGCCTTCCCCGCGGCTCGCTGGGCACCCTGCAGGAGCTGGGCGGCTGGCTGGCCGCCGTACAGGCCGCGTGCCCGCCGGCCCCGGTACGCCGGGCCAAGGCGGTGCTGTTCGCCGCCGACCACGGGGTGGCCGCGCTGGGCGTGTCCGCGCTGCCCGCCGGCAGTACCGCCCGCCGGGTGCGCGCGGTGCTGGACGGCACCGCACCGGTCAGTCTGCTGGCCGAGCAGTTCGGCGCCCGGGTGCGGGTGGTGGACATGGCCGTCGACGCCGACCCGGAGGAGTTCCCGGCCGAGGTGGTCCGGCACCGGGTCCGCCGGGGTTCGGGCCGGATCGACATCGAGAACGCACTGACCCGGGAGGAGACCGAGGCCGCCTTCCGGGCCGGGATGGCCGTCGCCGACGAGGAGGCCGACGCGGGCACCGACCTGGTGCTGCTGGGCGACATCGGGGTCGGCTCCACCACGGTGGCCTCGGTCCTGGTCGGCGCGCTGTGCGGGACCGACGCCGCCGCCGTCACCGGGCGCGGGTCCGGCATCGACGACCGGGTGTGGATGGTGAAGTGCGCGGCGGTCCGCGACTCGCTGCGCCGGGCCCGTCCGGTCCTCGGCGACCAGCTCGACCTGCTGGCGGCGACCGGCGGCGCGGACTTCGCCGCGATGACCGGCTTCCTGCTGCAGTCGGCGCTACGGCGGACCCCGGTGGTGCTGGACGGCGTGGTGTCGGCGGCCTGCGCGCTGGTCGCGCAGCGGATCGCGTTCCGCGCCCCGGAGTGGTGGCGGGCCGGGCAGGCCACCGGCGAGCCGGCCCAGACCAAGGCGTATGAGCGGATGAGCGTGGAGCCGCTGCTGGAGCAGCGGGTCGCGCTTGGCGAGGGCCTCGGCTCGCTGATGGCGCTGCCGGTGCTGCAGGCCGCCTCGGTGCTGCTGGCGGAACTCCCGCTCGCGCCGGTGGAACCGGCCGAGGACCAGAAGGCTACGGAGCCCGCCGAGCCCACGGACCAGGACGAGGCCGCGGTGTGACGGCCGGCCTGCGCTTCGCCTTCGGCACCCTCTCGGTGCTGCCGGTGCGGGTGCACCGCTGGGACCGGCCGACAGCGGGGCGGGCCATGCTGTGCGCGCCGCTGGTCGGCGTGGTGCTGGGAGGGCTGGCCGCGCTGCTCGGCGGCGGGCTGCGCCAGCTGCACGGCGGTCCGCTGCTCGCCGCCGTCGCCTGCGTGGCCGCGCTGGCCGCGCTCACCCGGGGCCTGCACCTGGACGGCCTCGCCGACGTCGCCGACGGCCTGGGCAGCAACAAGCCGGCCGCCGCCGCCCTGGCGATCATGAAGGCGTCGGACATCGGCCCCTTCGGCGTACTGGTGCTGGTCCTGGTGCTGTTCACCCAAGTGGCCGCACTCGCCCAGGCGTTCACCGTCTCGGGCCGGCTGGGGGCGTTCGGCGTGGTGCTGGCCGCCACCACCGGGCGGGCGGCCCTGCTCAGGGGCTGTCTGGACGGCACCCCTTCGGCTCGTCCCGACGGACTGGGCGCGACGGTCGCCGGAACGGTGACACCGGCATTCGCGCTGGTCGCAGGGGTGGCCGTGACGACCGCGCTGGGCGTCGGCGGCTGGGCTGCGGGCGGCGCCGACACGGCCGGCCTGCGGCTCGCGGTGGGCGCGCTGCTCGCCCTGGCCTGCGGACTCGCCTGTGCCGCACTGCTGTTGGCGCACTGCGTGCGCCGCTTCGGCGGCATCACCGGTGACGTCCTGGGTGCCATGGTGGAGACGGCGACCACAGCCGCGCTGGTGGTCTGGACCCTCTTCGCCGCAGCCTGACGCAGCGGCGGAGGGGCGGTCTGAGATGCTGTCACCACAAGCCGGGGTGACTGACCTCGGAATGATGGGCACAACATTCCACCATGCGGACTACCATGCTGGACAGGCCGCTTGCGGTCTGGACAACCAGCAACCCCTCACCCTCGCCCTCCTCAGTACCCCTGGGCCATGGACCGCGTGCCATGGACCGCGTGCCGAGGACCGCATACAGAACAGGACGCATTACGTGACTTCAGTGTCTCTGAGCACCTCCGCGGCCCACGCGCTGCGCGCGGACGCCGTCGTCGTGGCCGTGGCCAAGGGTCCCAAGGGCCTCGTGCTGGCCCCGGGCGCCGAGACGGTCGACGAGGCGTTCGACGGCAAGCTGGCCGACGTTCTCGGCACCCTGGGCGCCACCGGCGCCGAGGGTGAGGCCGTGAAGCTCCCCGCCCCCGCCGGCGTCAAGGCCTCGCTGGTCCTGGTCGTGGGCCTGGGCGAGACCGCCGAGGACGGCGGTTTCGACGCCGAGGCGCTGCGCCGCGCCGCCGGCACCGCCGCCCGCACCCTGCACGGTTCCAAGAAGGCCGCCTTCGCGCTGCCCGTCGGCGACGCCGCCTCGGTCGAGGCCGTCGCCCTGGGAGCGCTCCTCGGCGCCTACGCCTTCACCGCCTTCCGCGGCGACGCGGCCAAGGCCGCCGGCAAGGCCCCGCTCGGCGAGATCGCCCTGGTCGGCGGCAAGCGCGGGGACAAGGCGGCCAAGGCCGCGGTCGAACGCGCCACCGTGCTCGCGGAGGAGATGAACCGCACCCGCGACCTCATCAACACCCCTCCCAACGACCTGTTCCCCAAGTCCTTCGCCGACATCGTCACCGCCGCCGGCAAGGAGCACGGACTCAAGGTCGAGGTCCTGGACGAGAAGGCGCTCGCCAAGGGCGGCTTCGGCGGCATCCTCGGCGTCGGCGTCGGCTCGGCCCGTCCGCCGCGCCTGGTCAAGGTCGCCTACACGCACCCCAAGGCCAAGCAGACCCTCGCCTACGTCGGCAAGGGCATCACCTACGACTCAGGCGGCATCTCGCTCAAGCCGGCCGGCCACAACGAGACCATGAAGTGCGACATGTCCGGCGCCGCCGCCGTGTTCGCCGCCGTGGTCTCCGCCGCCCGTCTCGGCCTGCAGGTCAATGTCACCGGCTGGCTGGCGCTCGCCGAGAACATGCCCTCGGGCTCGGCGACCCGTCCGGGCGACGTGCTGAAGATGTACGGCGGCAAGACCGTCGAGGTCCTCAACACCGACGCCGAGGGCCGGCTGGTCCTCGCCGACGCGATCGTCCGCGCGGGCGAGGAGAAGCCGGACGCGATCGTCGACGTGGCGACCCTGACCGGCGCCATGGTGATGGCGCTGGGCGGCCGCACCTTCGGCATCATGGCCAATCAGGACGGCTTCCGCGACAAGGTGTTCGCCGCGGCGACCGCCGCTGGCGAGCAGTCCTGGCCGATGCCGCTGCCGGCCGAGCTGCGCAAGGGCATGGACTCGCCGACCGCCGACATCGCCAACATGGGCGAGCGGATGGGCGGCGGTCTGGTGGCCGGTCTGTTCCTGCAGGAGTTCGTCAGCGAGGGCACCGCCTGGGCGCACCTCGATATCGCGGGCCCCGCCTTCCACGAGGGCGCCCCGTACGGCTACACCCCCAAGGGCGGCACCGGCTCCGCGGTGCGCACCCTGGTCCAGCTCGCCGAGCAGGCCGCCGAGGGCGAACTGTAGGCCGCAGGGGTCGCGCGCCGCAGGGCGGGCGTGACTCTCAGCACACCGTGACGCCGGAGCGTCCAGTTACGTTGACTCAACGTCGACAGAACTGGACGCTCCGGCGTTCGCCATGAGCGCAACCACATACTCGCCGCGTCCACAGGGCAACCCCGGACATCGAGCACGGGAAACAAGTGCGAAGATGTATTTCCGGCACGACTGGTCTCCCCACAAGGGAGTACCGCTCCCCGGCCGGCGACCGACCGGGACGATCCGCACCCTTTGCATGGAGGACGTGACGTGGCGAACGACGCCAGCACCGTTTTCGACGTAGTCATTCTCGGAGGCGGAAGCGGCGGATACGCCGCGGCTCTGCGGGCGGCCCAACTTGGACTCCAGGTCGCTCTGATCGAGAAGAACAAGCTCGGTGGCACCTGCCTCCACCAGGGATGTATCCCCACCAAGGCGCTGCTGCACGCCGGTGAGGTCGCCGACCAGACCCGCGAGAGCGCGGGCTTCGGCGTGAAGGCCAGCTTCGAGGGCATCGACATCAACGGCGTCCACGCCTACAAGGACGGCGTCGTCAGCGGCCTCTACAAGGGCCTGCAGGGCCTGGTGGCCAGCCGCAAGATCACCTACGTGACCGGCGAGGGCCGCCTCTCCTCCCCCACCTCGGTGGACGTGAACGGCGAGCGCTACACCGGCCGCCACATCGTCCTGGCGACCGGCTCCGTGCCGAAGTCCCTGCCGGGTCTGGCCATCGACGGCAACCGGATCATCTCCTCGGACCACGCGCTCACCCTGGACCGCGTGCCGCAGTCGGTGATAGTGCTCGGCGGCGGCGTCATCGGCGTCGAGTTCGCGTCGGTGTGGAAGTCCTTCGGGGCCGAGGTCACCATCATCGAGGCGCTGCCGCACCTGGCCCCGCTGGAGGACGAGAACTCCTCCAAGCTGCTGGAGCGCGCCTTCCGCAAGCGCGGCATCAAGTTCGAGCTGGGCGCCCGCTTCGCCGGCGTCGAGTACACCGAGACGGGCGTCCGGGCCTCGCTGGAGAACGGCAAGCAGATCGAGGCCGAGCTGCTGCTCGTCGCCGTCGGCCGCGGCCCGGTCTCGCAGAACCTCGGCTACGAGGAGGCCGGCGTCGCCACGGACCGCGGCTACGTCCTCGTCGACGAGTACATGCGGACCAACGTCCCCACCATCTCCGCCGTCGGCGACCTGGTGCCGACCCTGCAGCTGGCGCACGTCGGCTTCGCCGAGGGCATCCTCGTCGCGGAGCGGCTGGCCGGCCTCAAGGTCGTCCCGATCGACTACGACGGTGTGCCGCGAGTGACCTACTGCAACCCCGAGGTCGCCTCCGTCGGCATCACCGAGGCCAAGGCCAAGGAGCTCTACGGCGCCGACAAGGTCGTCACCGCCAAGTTCAACCTGGCCGGCAACGGCAAGAGCCGGATCCTCAAGACGGCCGGCGAGATCAAGCTGGTCCAGGTCAAGGACGGCGCCGTGGTCGGCGTCCACATGGTCGGCGAGCGCATGGGCGAGCAGGTCGGCGAGGCACAGCTGATCTACAACTGGGAGGCCCTGCCCTCCGAGGTCGCCCAGCTGATCCACGCGCACCCGACCCAGAACGAGGCTCTCGGCGAGGCACACCTGGCGCTCGCCGGAAAGCCCCTGCACAATCACGACTGACCTCCCCGGTTACGCCGCCATCCATCCGCACGCACCAAGTAGGAGTACCTGAACTCATGGCAGTCTCAGTAACACTGCCCGCTCTCGGCGAGAGCGTGACCGAGGGCACCGTCACCCGCTGGCTCAAGGCCGAGGGTGAGCGCGTCGAGGCCGACGAGCCGCTGCTCGAGGTCTCCACCGACAAGGTCGACACCGAGATCCCGGCGCCCGCCTCCGGCATCCTGGCCTCGATCAAGGTCGGCGAGGACGAGACCGTCGAGGTCGGCGCCGAGCTGGCGATCATCGACGACGGCACCGGCGCGCCGGCGCCCGCGCCCGCCCCCGCCGCCGTCGAGGCCCCCGCGGCTCCGGCGGCCCCGGCCCCGGTGGCCGCCGCTCCGGCGCCCGTCGCCGCGCCGGCCGCCCCCGCTGCCGCCCCGGCCGCCGTGGCCGGCACCCCGGTCCTGCTCCCCGCCCTGGGCGAGAGCGTGACCGAGGGCACCGTCACCCGCTGGCTCAAGGCCGAGGGCGACACCGTCGAGGCCGACGAGCCGCTGCTGGAGGTCTCCACCGACAAGGTCGACACCGAGATCCCGGCCCCGGTGTCCGGCGTCCTGCTGAAGATCTCCGTCGGCGAGGACGAGACCGTCGAGGTCGGTGCCGAACTGGCCGTCATCGGGGCCCCCGGCGCCGCCGCCCCCGCCCCGGCTGCTCCGGCCGCCCCGGCCCCGGTCGCGGCTCCCGCGCCGGCCGCCCCGGTCGCTCCCCCGGCCCCCGTCGCCCCGGTCGCCGCCCCGGCGCCGGTCGTGGCCGCCCCGGCCCCGGTCGCGGCCGCCCCGGCGCCCGTCGCCGCTCCGGCTCCCGTCGTGGCCGCCCCGGTCGCGCCGGCGGCCCCGGCCGACGGCGGCGACGCCTACGTCACCCCGCTGGTCCGCAAGCTGGCCTCCGAGCAGGGCATCAGCCTCAGCTCGGTCCAGGGCACCGGCGTCGGCGGCCGGATCCGCAAGCAGGACGTGCTCGCCGCCGCGGAGGCCGCCCGCGCCGCAGCCCCAGCCGCGTCCGCCGCCCCGGCTGCGACCAAGGCTCCGGCGACCGTCGCCGAGGCCTCCCCGCTGCGCGGCCAGACCGTCAAGATGACCCGCATGCGCAAGGTCATCGCCGACAACATGCTGAAGGCGCTGCAGACCACCGCGCAGCTCACCACGGTCGTCGAGGTCGACGTCACCAAGGTGATGCGCCTTCGCGCCCAGGCCAAGAACGCCTTCGCCGTCCGTGAGGGCGTCAAGCTCTCGCCGATGCCCTTCTTCGTGAAGGCCGCCGCCGAGGCGCTCAAGTCCAACCCGATCGTCAACTCGACCGTCAACGACGCCGAGGGCACGATCACCTACCACGCCGCCGAGCACGTGGGCATCGCGGTGGACACCGAGCGCGGCCTGATGGTCCCGGTCATCCACGACGCGGGCGACCTCAACATCGCCGGCATCGCCAAGAAGACCGCAGACCTTGCCGCCCGCACTCGGGACAACAAGGTCAAGCCGGACGAGCTGTCCGGCGGCACCTTCACCGTCACCAACACCGGCTCGCGCGGCGCCTTGTTCGACACCCCGATCTTCACGCCGCCGCAGGTCGCGATCCTGGGCATCGGCGCGACGGTCAAGCGTGCCGTGGTCGTCACCACGCCGGAGCTCGGCGAGACCATCGCCGTGCGCGACATGGTCTACCTGGCCCTGTCCTACGACCACCGCGTGGTCGACGGCGCCGACGCCGCCCGCTTCCTGGGCACCGTCAAGGCCCGCCTGGAGGAAGGCGCGTTCGAGGGCGACCTCGGGCTCTGACCCTTCGACGCCGCTGCCCCCGTCGCCGCTTCGGCGGACGGGGGCAGCGGCGTCTCCGGAGACCTGCGAGGATCAGGGCTATGGACGAGACGGACTTCTGGCAGTTGATCGACGAGACCCGTGAGGGAGCTCAGGGCGACCCGGTGGAGCACGCGGACCTGCTGGTCGAGCGGCTGGTGGAGCGCACGCCGGACGAGGTGATCGACTTCGCCAGGCTGTTCGAGGCCCGCATGGTGCGGGCCTGGCGCTGGGACCTCTGGGGAGCGGCGGATCTGCTGCTGGGAGGGGCGAGCGACGACGCCTTCGACTTCTTCTGCTGCTGGCTGATCGGCCAGGGCCGCGAGGTCTTCGAGGGCGCGCTGGCGGATCCGGACGAGCTGGCGGACCTGGTCCCCGACTTCGACGACGAGGAGGACGGCGACGCCGAGGAGCTCGGCGACGCCGCGGACCGGGCACACGAACAGCTGACCGGGCTGCCGCTGCCGGATCTCGGCATCAGGTCCAAGTCGGGAAAGCCGACGGGACGGTCCTTCGACTTCGACGACGCCCGGATCATGGAGGAACGTTTCCCCCGGCTGTGGGACCGGTTCGGCGGGTAGCGTGCGGCGCTTGCATGGTTTGTCGCGCAGTTCCCCGCGCCCCTAGCTGGTGCAACTGGACCAGTTGCAGACCCCCAGGGGCGCGGGGAACTGCGCGACCAGCCAACTACGGTCGCACCCGCCGTCCAACATTGCCCGACCTGCCAGGATGGCACCATGCGCATTGCCGTCACCGGCTCGACCGGCCTCATCGGGTCCGCACTCGTCCGCTCGCTGCTCAGCGACGGTCACCACGTCGTCCGCCTGGTGCGCCGCCCGCCCGCCCCACGCCCGGACGGTAGTACCGAGGTCCGCTGGAACCCCCGGCTGCGCGAGATCGACCGCGCCGCCCTGGCGAAGGGCGCCGACGGCGCCCCGCTGGACGCGGTGGTGCACCTGGCCGGAGCCGGAATCGCCGACCACCGCTGGACCGCGTCCTACAAGCGGGAGATCCACGAGAGCCGGCTGCTGGGGACCGGCACCATCGCCGAGGCCGTGGCCGGTCTGGAGCAGCCGCCGAAGGTGCTGGTCAGCGGGTCGGCGGTGGGCTACTACGGGCAGACCGGCGACCGGATCATCGACGAGACCGCACCCGCGGGCGGCGACTACCTGGCCCGGGTCTGCGTGGAGTGGGAACAGGCCACCGCCCCGGCCGAGGCGGCCGGCATCCGGGTGGCGCACGCCAGGACCGGCCTGGTCGTGTCCGGCGACGGCGGCGCCTGGGGAAAGTTGTTCCCGCTGTTCAGGTACGGCCTCGGCGGCCGGCTGGGCAGCGGCCGGCAGTACTGGAGCTACATCTCCATGCACGACGAGGTGGCCGCCCTGCGCTTCCTGGTCGACACCGAGACGCTGAGCGGCCCCTTCAACCTGTGCGCCCCGGAGCCGGTGACCAACCGGGAGGTGACCGCCGCGATGGGCCGGGTGATGCACCGTCCGACCCTGGCCGCCGTCCCCGAGTTCGCGCTGAAGCTGGCGCTGGGCGAGATGGCGGTGGAGGTGGTGGGCAGCCACCGTACGGTGCCCGCCAGGCTGCTGGACGCGGGTTTCCGGTTCACGCACACGACCGTGGACCAGGCCGTCGAGGCGGCGCTCTGAGCCGGACCTGACACGCCGTCCGCGCGGACGGCGTACAGGCGCACGCCGGGGGCGCACGCCGAGGTTCCTGTAACCCTCCGCGCTCGCCTGCGCCCCTCTTCATCTCCCTCGTCACCCGCCGTGGCCGGATTGTCGCCCTCCGTTCACCACGGCCGAAACCGGCGGTCTGATCAGCACCGTGACGGGGCATGAAGCGGAGACCGATCGGCGTCGGCCGACCGAGGCACACGGAGGGAGCCGCACCGTGCCCGCAACGCCTCTGCTGCACAGAATGTCCCGTCCGGTCGACGTGGTCGTCGTGGGAGCCGGACTCGCCGGACTGGCCGCCGCGCGACAGCTCACCACCGCCGGGCTGACCGTGACCGTCCTGGAGTCCACGACCCGCACCGGCGGCCGGACCGCGGGCGACCACCACGACGGCTTCCGGCTCGACCACGGTTCGCACCTGCTCAACCCCTCGTTCCCGGAGCTCGACCGCAGCCTCGACCTGCAGCGGCTCGAACTGCGTCCGCTCAGCCCGGAGGTGCTGGTGCATCAGCGGGGACGGCGGCACCGGATCGGGGCGGCCCCCCGCGCCCGCAACGCACTCACCTCCGTTCGCGCCCCCATCGGCGCGCCCTGGGACAAGGCCCGGCTCGGTGCGGCGCTGACCCGGTTCGCCGCGACCCCCACCGAACAGCTGCTGGGCCGCCCCGAGCGGACCGCCGCCGAGGCGCTGGCGCTGCGCGGGATCCCGGCCAGGACCGTCGACGGTTTCCTGCGCCCGCTGCTGGCCGCGCTGCTCAGCGACCCGCACCTGGCCAGCAGCAGCAGGGTGGCGGACCTGGTGCTGCGCGGCTACGCCCGCGGCGGGCTGAGCCTCCCGGCCGGGGGCATCGGCGCCGTCCCCGCGCAGCTCGCCGAGGCGCTGCCGGCCGGGACGGTCCGGCTGGGCGTCCGGGTGACGTCGGTCTCGGCGGACGGTGTGGACACCGAACGGCACGGCCGGGTGCCCTGCCGGGCCGTGGTGGTGGCCGCGGACTCCCGCTCGGCCGGCGAGCTGCTTCCCGGGCTGCACCAGCCCGGACACCACCCGGTGACGACCTACTACCACGTCGCCGCGGACTCCCCGCTGGCCGCGCCGCAGTTGCTGCTGGACGCGGACCGGGGCAGTTCACTGGTCGCCCACACGCTGGTGCTCAGCGAGGTGGACCGCTCCTACGCCCCCGGCGGCGGCGCGCTGATCTCCTCCACGGTGCTCGGCCGTCCGCACTTCGGGCCTGACGGCCCGGCAGCGCTGGAGCCGCAGGTGCGGCGGCGCCTGGGCCGGCTGTACGGGGTGGACCCGTCCGGCTGGGAGTTCCTGACGGTCCGGCACGTCCCGGACGCCCTCCCCGCGATGGTGCCGCCGCACCACTTCAGGCGGCCGGTACGGGTCCTCCACGGGCTCTACGTCTGCGGCGACCACCGCGACACCAGCACGGTGCAGGGCGCCCTGCTGTCAGGGCGGCGGGCGGCGGGCGCGGTGCTGCGGGACTTGGGGTTGCCCAGCGCTGCCGGGGCTGAGCTGGCTGCCTAAGGTGCGGACCGTAGTCGGCTTATCGCGCAGTTCCCCGCGCCCCTATCCAATTGCAACTGGCCCAGTTGCAAAACCTCAGGGGCGCGGGGAACTGCGCTGCCAACCATGCACTCAGGGTCAGATCACGCCTGCCGCATGGGCCGCTTCCTCGAAGCTGCGGACGGCTGTGGTCCCCCGATAGGGCCCCAGTCGGCGGCTGAACTCGCGGACATACTCCACCGCCCGGAGCGACCGCATCTCCGCCGCCCCACGAAGCGCCTCCGTGGCGCCTGTGCAGGCCTCGTCGACCTCGCCCATGCCCAACCTCGCCGTGGCCAGCACGATGCGGCAGAAGACCCTGCTACGGGCGTACCCCACCCCCCGCAGCCGGAGCGACCGCTCCGCATGCTGTGCGCAGGGGCGCCACTGCTGCAGATCGCGGTAGCAGTGGCCGAACTCGTCGGCCAGCTGGGCCTCGTCGAAGAACCGCGCCCACGGCGGCAGGTCGTCGCCGGGCCGCGCGGTCTGCAGCGCACGCTCGGCCCTGACCAGCGAGGTGGTGCAGGACCTGGCGTCGCCGATCACCCCGTGCCCCCGCGCCTCCGCGGCGTGCATCAGGGCCTGGACCGGGCTGGGCGCGGCGCTGCCGATGCCCTGCTGGGCCACGCGGGCCAGCTGTACGGCCTCCCGGCCGTGGCCGAGGTAGACCGCCTGGCGGCTCATGGTGACCAGGATGTACGCGCCGTAGAGCCGGTCGTTGGCCGCCTGGGCGAGCCGCAGCGACTGCACGAAGTAGCGCTGGGCCAGGCCGTGCGCGCCGATGTCGTAGGAGGTCCACCCGGCCAGCCGGGTGAGGTCGGCGACGGCGCCGAACAGCGAGCGGCCGATGGGCTCGCTGTAGCGGCCCCGCAGCATGGGCTCGGCCTCGCTCTCCAGGTAGCGGATCAGCGCCTGCCTGGCGTGGCCGCCGCCGTAGGCGTTGTCCAGCGAGCGGAACAGGTCGCCGACGGCGCGAACGGCGGCGACGTCCCCGCGGCCAACCCGCTGCAGGCCGCGCGGCAGGTGGGCGGACGGGGCCGGGGCGGGCAGCGCCTCGCCGTGACCGATCCCGCCCGAACCCGCGCCCGGTGCGCCGACCCCCAGCGCTCCGGGGGTGAGCGGGCGGCGGGTCTGCGCGGGGATGCCCGGGAGCCCGGGGCGCAGCCCCGGCCGCAACGGCGGTGCGGCGATGCCCAGTTCCTGCGGGGTCTCCCGGGCGACCCGGTCGTCGGTGCGGCCGATCAGCCAGTCCCGGCTGGGGACCACCAGGCCCGCCGGGGTGAAGGCGATCCGTCGCAGCTCGGAGTGGGCGCCGGTGTCCTTGCGCCACATGCTGCTGACGATGTCCACGGCCTCGGCCGGGGTCTCGGCGAACTCCAGCCCCGCGTACACCGGCGCGCAGGCGTCCAGACCGAGGTCCTGGGCGCTCAGCCGGCGGCCCAGGCGGCGGGTGAACACCTCGGCGATCAGCGCCGGGGTCGCGCCGCGCGGCTGCTGGCCGCGCAGCCAGCGGGTGACCGAGGTCTTGTCGTAGCGCAGGTCCAGACCGTGCTCCAGCCCGAGCTGGTCGACCCTGCGCGCCAGGCCGGCGTGGGAGAAGCCGGCCTCCTCGATCAGCGCGGCCAGCCGCGCGTTCTGCGACCGGTCGGCCTGGGAGCGGGCCTCCGGCGGTGACGCCTGGTGCGGGACGGGACGGGACGGACCAGGGCTCATGGGTGGCTCCAAAGCCCGGGGCGGGCTGATCCGGTGGTCGACCGACCGAGGGTGGTCCTGGACCGCGTTGCGGTCCGGACGCGGCTCGGTCGACGGCCGCTCGGTTACTGGCCGTTGGGGCATAGGACACTCACCTTCCGGGGGCTCTCGGCGGCACCGGGGTGCGCTCCCCGGAACGCCCCGCGAGCTCCCTACGGGAACGGCGTGAATGTAGCGAGCATTTGACCCGTATGGCCGAATACGTCTCCACGTTCGTCCGATCGAGTGACAACAGCCCCTCGTTGAGGCGACAAGGGCGACGGCCGTGACAACGTCACCCCGCCCCCGCTGCTGAGGCGGCGTCAGCCGGCTGTCAGCGGGCCGCGAGCCCCCGCAGCAGCAGGCCGACCAGAGCGGCGAAGTCGCGGTCCGCGGTCGGGGCGGACCAGACGGCTGCGTAGACCGGGTCGTGGAACCGGCCGGTGGCCTGGAACACGATCTGAGCCAGGGTCAGCGGGTCGCCGTCGCGGGCGAAGATCCCGTCGTCCTGGCCCTCCGCGATGATCACGGCGAGCTGCGCCTCCAGCGCCCTGATGTGCTCGTCGAGCACGCTGCTGCTCTCCACGGCCAGCACCGAGTAGGTGGCGAACAGCTCAGGGTCGTCCAGGGCCTTGCTCTTCTTGGCCCGGTACAGCGCCTCCAGCCAGAGCCGGAGCCGGCGGTCGGGCGACTGGGACCCGGTGGCGATCGCGGGCAGCGCCGCATGGGCACGGGCCAGCCAGCGCCGGGTCACCGCCGCGCGCAGCGCCGCCTTGCTGGGGAAGTGGCGGTAGACCGTGCCATGGCTCACCCCGAGGACCCGGGCCACATCCACCACCGTGGCCTTGGCGGGCCCGAAGCGGCGCAGCACGTCCTCCGCCGCCTCGATGATCTGCTCGCTGGTGAGCGCTGTTTCCGCCATCGCGTGTAGTCCGGCCCTACTTCTCGCTGTCCAGGTGTGCCATCTGGGCAGCAATGTACCGGTCGCCCACAGCGGCACCGGCCGGGACCGCGGCCTCGATCGCGGCCAGGTCGTCGGCCGCCAGCTTGAGGTCGAGCGCACCCAGCGCCTCGCTGAGCCGCTCCCGGCGGCGGGCGCCGACCAGCGGCACGATGTCCTCGCCCTGGGCCAGCACCCAGGCGATGGCGGTCTGGGCGACCGTGGCGCCCTTGGTCTCGGCGACCGCTCGCAGGGTCTCGACCAGCCGCAGGTTGGTCTCCACGTTGCCGGCCGCGAAGCGGGGGATGATGCCGCGGAAGTCGCCCGGGGCCGTGGCCCGGTCGGCGCTCCAGTGGCCGCTGATCAGGCCGCGGGAGAGCACGCCGTAGGCGGTGATGCCGATGCCCAGTTCGCGGGCGGTGGGCAGGATCTCGGCCTCGATGCCGCGGGAGATCAGCGAGTACTCGATCTGCAGGTCGGCGATCGGGTGCACGGCGTGGGCGCGGCGCAGGGTCTCGGCGCCGACCTCGGACAGCCCGATGTGGCGGACGTGCCCGGCCTGGATCTGCTCGGCGATGGCGCCGACGGTCTCCTCGATCGGGACGTCGGGGTCCAGCCGGGCCGGGCGGTAGATGTCGACGTGGTCGGTGCCCAGCCGGCCCAGCGAGTAGGCGAGGAAGTTCTTGACGGCCTGCGGGCGGGCGTCGTTGCCCAGCCAGCCGCCGTCGGCGTCGCGCAGCGCGCCGAACTTCACGCTGATCTGCACCTCGTCGCGGCCGCGGCCGCTGCTGCGCAGTGCGTCGCGGATCAGCAGTTCGTTGTGGCCCATGCCGTAGAAGTCGCCGGTGTCGATGAGCGTGACGCCGGCGTCCATGGCTGCATGGACGGTGGCGATCGACTCGGTCTCGTCGGCGGGACCGTACATGCCGGACATGCCCATGGCGCCCAGGCCGATGGCGGAGACGCGGGGGCCGGTGCTGCCGAGCTG
The DNA here is from genome assembly GCF_004365705.1 of Streptomyces sp. 846.5. Classification (NCBI taxonomy): domain Bacteria; kingdom Bacillati; phylum Actinomycetota; class Actinomycetes; order Kitasatosporales; family Streptomycetaceae; genus Streptomyces; species Streptomyces sp. 846.5. Next base: position 382,013 of record NZ_SOBN01000003.1, on the reverse strand, counting down.
ACGGAGGTCCATGAGGGTCTGTCCTTTCGGGGGCTTCTAACCTTCTGATGACAACTATGCACAAGGGGATGACAGATTTCAATATCTGTCATCCCATTCAGCGAAGCCGACAGTCGTAGAGTGGCCAGGAGCAGAAGACGGACGGAAGAGGGGCGGCAGCGGTGGGCGACGGTCTGCGCTTTGTACACCTGGGCATCGGCGAGCGGGCCGTCCCCTACGAGGAGGCCCTGGCCGAGCAGCAGCGGCTGCACGCCCTGCGGGTCGCCGACGAGATCCCGGACACCGTCCTGCTGCTGGAGCACCAGCCCGTCTACACCGCGGGCCGCCGCACCCGCCGCGAGGACTACCCGCTGGACGGCGCCCCGGTCGTCGAGGTGACCCGGGGCGGCGAGATCACCTGGCACGGCCCGGGCCAGCTGATCGGCTACCCGATCGTGAAGCTGCCCGAGCCGATGGACGTGGTCGCCTATGTGCGCCGCCTGGAGGAGGCCCTGATCCGGGCCTGCGCCGACTTCGGCGTGGCGACCACCAGGATCGAGGGCCGGAGCGGCGTGTGGGTGCTGGGCGAGGAACTGCCCGGCGCGGTGGTGGACCAGGACAAGGTGGTCGACTTTGGTGCGCTGACCCTGCGGATGGGCGCCAAGATCGGCCTGGACCCGCGACTGGCGGGTCCCGAGTACGCCGCGTCCAACGCCGGCCAGCGCGGCGACGACCGCAAGCTGACCGCCATCGGCGTCCGCGTCGCCCGGGGGGTGACCATGCACGGCTTCGCCCTGAACTGCGACCCGGACATGACCTGGTTCGACCAGATCATCCCCTGCGGCATCCGCGACGCCGGGGTGGGCTCGCTCAGCACCGAGCTGGGCCGGGACGTCACCGTGGCCGAGGCGCTGCCCGCGGTGCGGCGGCATCTGGCCGAGGTCCTCGGCGAAGCGGCAGCGCCGGGCGGAAGTCAGCCGGCCGGGACTCAGGCAGGCGGGAATCAGCAGCCGTCCGCCGCTGTTGCCGTCTGAAGGTTGCCCAGGGGGCCGACCGACCCATGGAATCGCAGGCGTACCCTGGGGGGACCGCCTGGCAGTCAGAGCTTGCACCACATCAACATCTAGGGAGCCGCTACGTGTCCGCTGTCGCACCCGACGGTCGGAAGATGCTGCGTCTGGAGGTCCGCAACAGCGAGACCCCGATCGAGCGGAAGCCGGAGTGGATCAAGACCCGGGCGAAGATGGGGCCCGAGTACACGGCTCTGCAGTCGCTGGTGAAGAAGGAGGGGCTGCACACGGTCTGTCAGGAGGCCGGCTGTCCCAACATCTTCGAGTGCTGGGAGGACCGCGAGGCCACCTTCCTGATCGGCGGCGACCAGTGCACCAGGCGCTGCGACTTCTGCCAGATCGACACCGGCAAACCGGCCGACTTCGACCGTGACGAGCCGCGCCGGGTCGCCGAGTCCGTGCTCACCATGGACCTCAACTACGCCACCATCACCGGCGTCGCCCGCGACGACCTGGAGGACGGCGGAGCCTGGCTCTACGCCGAGACGGTGCGCCAGATCCACGCGGTGACCGCCGACCGGCCCACCGGGACCACCGGCGTCGAGCTGCTGATCCCCGACTTCAACGCCGTTCCCGAGCAGCTGGCCGAGGTCTTCTCGTCCCGCCCGCAGGTGCTGGCGCACAACGTCGAGACGGTGCCCCGGATCTTCAAGCGGATCCGCCCCGGCTTCCGCTACGAGCGCTCGCTCAAGGTCATCACCGAGGCCCGCGCGGTCGGCCTGGTCACCAAGTCCAATCTGATCCTGGGCATGGGCGAGACCCGCGAGGAGGTCAGCGAGGCCCTGCGGGACCTGCACGAGGCCGGCTGCGAGCTGATCACCATCACCCAGTACCTGCGCCCCTCCCCCAGGCACCACCCCGTGGAGCGCTGGGTCAAGCCGCAGGAGTTCGTGGAGCTGCAGCAGGAGGCCGAGGAGATCGGCTTCGCCGGCGTCATGTCGGGCCCGCTGGTCCGCTCCTCCTACCGCGCCGGACGGCTGTACCGCCAGGCCCTTGAACGTCGCGGGGCCACCGTCTGAACAGAACGCCCGAAACCCGTCAGAGGGTTTCATGCATGTTTGACCCGGGGGTCACCGCGCGGTAACACGGTGTGGTGACGATGGGGGTGGTAGTCGCAGCGACAGCGCAACACGATCGCGGCGCCACCCCGAAGCGCTTGATCCGGACAGCACGACCACGAGGGGAGTGGTTCAGGATGCAGTCGACGAAACACGTACGACCCGGTGCGGGGCAGCCCGTCACCGGCCACATCAGTACGAGTCTGAGCGGCGGCCTGCTCGGAGGCGCCCTGCGGATGGCGGAGTCCGTCCTGCTCCGCGGCGGGCAGCAGACCGCCCGGCGGAACGCCTGGGACGCGGTCTGCGAGAACCGCCGCTACGCCCAGGACCGCGAGGACGTCCGTCGGGTGCTGGTCCACTCGGCCCGCTGACGCCCCGCCAACTGCCGCAACGAGATCAACCCGATACGGTTTCCGACCCCCGGGCTTGGGTAACCGGATCAGTCGCACCGTACGATGGCCGCATGGCGAGGCAGGAAACCACCGACGAAAACCCCGGACGGCTGAAGCAGATCCGTCTGGCGTACACCATGACCAAGCGGGTCGACCCGAAGATCGGTCTCATCATCGCCGGTATCGGGCTCGGCACCTTCGCGGTGCTCCTGGTTATCGGCCTGTTGATCGGACACCCGATCTATCTGGGCGTGCTGGGCCTCTTCGCGGGGCTGCTGGCCGCTGTCGTGGTCTTCGGCCGCAGGGCCGAGAAGGCCGCCTTCGGGCAGATGGACGGGCAGCCCGGCGCGGCCGCCGCCGTCCTCAACAACATCAAGCGCGGCTGGACGGTCACCCCGGTGGTCGCGGCCACGCGCCAGCAGGACGCCGTGCACCGCGCGGTGGGCCGCCCCGGCATCGTGCTGGTGGGCGAGGGCAACGTCAACCGGCTGCGCCCGATGATGGCCGCCGAGAAGCGCCGGATGAGCCGGGTCGTCGGTGACGTGCCGGTGATCGACATCATCGTCGGCGACGACGAGGGCCAGATCCCGCTGAAGAAGCTCCAGCTGCACCTGACCCGGATGTCCCGGACGCTCCCCGCGTCCCAGGTCACCCAGATCAACGACCGGCTGCGGGCCATGGGCGACCTGATGACCAACGCGCCGATCCCCAAGGGCCCGCTGCCCAAGGGCGCGCGGATGCCCAAGGGCGGCCGTCCGCGCTGACCGTCCCGTCCTGCGACGAGAACCACCGGATACCACCGAACGGCCCCGGCCGCGCCCTCCTCACTCCGAGGGGCGCGGCCAGGGCCGCCGTCATTCCTGCCGAGCAGGGACTACATTCGGACTACATCCGGACCTCTACCGTGCCGACGGCCCGGTCGTGCATCCCTCGGCCGTCGCGGTCCCAGACCACCGCGGGGATCACCAGCAGCAGCAGGAAGGTGCGCAGCGCCACCTGGCCCAGCGAGGCCCTGCCGCCGTCCACCCTGACCACGCGCAGGCCGAGCAGCCGCTTGCCCGGGCTGCTGCCGATGGTGCCGACGGTGAGCAGGCTCATCACAAAGAACACGAACATCGCCCAGTAGTTGGCGAGCACCGTGTTGCCGTGAGCCACGAGCCCGTAGGAGATGAGCGCGCACAGCCACCAGTCGATGACGACCGCGGCGAGGCGGCGCCCGGTCGAGGCGAGCGAGCCGCTGCCCTGCTCGGGCAGCCCCAATCGCCGGCCCCGGTACTCCCCCTCGGCGTCCACCGGCGAGGCGCCGACCTGAGGGCCCTCGATCCACGATCCGATGACTTTTCTGCTGTCGTCCACAACGCCACAGTATCCGCCCGACGTCGACCCAATTGCGCCCGGGTGCCGGTTTCTCCACAGCCCTCCCAAGTGGTCTAGTCCACTCTCCAACGAGTGAACCCCCGACCGAAGCGACGCACCGGGCAAACCCAGGAACCACAAGGGTTTTCCGCTCGTTGACCTGCTGCGGTTAACATCTACGAAACATACGGGTCACAAGCGAGAAACGGCCTGTTCCTATCGTGGCCACACCGGTACCGCCGGCGGGACCGGCGGGACCGGCTGTGACGCCAACCGAGCTGCAACCCTGGCGACTGCCGGGCCCGAGGAGGATGGATGTTCAACAACGCCGACGAGGTGTCCCGCTACATCTCGGAGAACGACGTCAAGTTCATCGACGTCAGGTTCTGTGATCTTCCGGGCGTGATGCAGCACTTCACCGTTCCGGCCGGGTCGTTCGATCCCGCCGAGACGCTGATGTTCGACGGCTCGTCGATCCGCGGCTTCCAGGCGATCCACGAGTCCGACATGGCCCTGATCCCCGACCTGGGCACGGCTCGGCTGGACGCCTTCCGCAAGGACACCACCCTCAACATCAACTTCTTCATCCACGACCCGATCACCGGCGAGCAGTACAGCCGCGACCCGCGCAACGTGGCCAAGAAGGCCGAGGCCTACCTCGCCTCCTCCGGCGTAGCCGACACCGCCTACTTCGGCCCCGAGGCGGAGTTCTACGTCTTCGACGACGTCCGCTTCGAGACCAAGCAGAACAGGTCCTTCTACGAGATCGACTCCGTGGCCGGCGCCTGGAACACCGGTCGCGTCGAGGAGGGCGGCAACCGCGGCTACAAGGTCCGCTACAAGGGCGGCTACTTCCCGGCCCCGCCGGTGGACCACTTCGCCGACCTGCGCGCCGAGATGTCGCTGGAGCTGGAGGCCTCCGGGCTGACCGTCGAGCGGCAGCACCACGAGGTCGGCACGGCCGGTCAGGCCGAGATCAACTACAAGTTCAACACCCTGCTGGCCGCGGCCGACGACCTGATGCTGTTCAAGTACATCATCAAGAACGTCGCCTGGCGGAACGGCAAGACCGCGACCTTCATGCCCAAGCCGATCTTCGGCGACAACGGCTCCGGCATGCACTGCCACCAGTCGCTGTGGAGCGACGGCTCCCCGCTGTTCTACGACGAGCAGGGCTACGCCGGCCTCTCCGACATGGCCCGCTACTACATCGGCGGCCTGCTCAAGCACGCCCCGTCGCTGCTGGCCTTCACCAACCCGACGGTGAACTCGTACCACCGCCTGGTCCCCGGCTTCGAGGCCCCGGTCAACCTGGTCTACTCGCAGCGCAACCGCTCCGCAGCGATCCGCATCCCGATCACCGGCGCCAACGCCAAGGCCAAGCGCATCGAGTTCCGCGCGCCCGACCCGTCCTCCAACCCCTACCTCGCCTTCTCGGCGATGCTGATGGCGGGCCTGGACGGCATCAAGAACAAGATCGAGCCGCTGGAGCCGGTCGACAAGGACCTCTACGAGCTCGCCCCCGACGAGCACGCCTCGGTCCCCCAGGTCCCCGCCACCCTCCCCGCCGTCCTCACAGCCCTCGAAGCCGACCACGACTACCTCCTCGCCGGCGGCGTCTTCACCCCCGACCTGATCGAGACCTGGATCGACTACAAGCGCACCAACGAGATCCTCCCGGTCTCACTGCGCCCCCACCCGCACGAGTTCGAGCTCTACTTCGACATCTAAAGGGCCTCTGACCTCTCGTGTTTCGCGGTTCCTGGTGGTCATGTTCCGGCGATTGCCCAGGCGGTGAGGACGGCCTGGATTTCTTCGGGTTCTGCCTGGTGGGGGCGTGGGTTGCGAAATCTGTGGGCGATGATGACGCGTCGGAGCTTGGCGGTCATGTCCTCGAAGGAGGGCTGGGCCTTGGTGGTGTACCAGCGGGCCCTTAGGCGGTGTTCGTCGGTGTCGGTGGGCTCGTGGCCGGCCAGCGCGTACCAGGCGATCGTGACCGTGTAGGCGAACAGGCCGAAGGGGAGGGTGCGTTCCACGGCGGTCTGGGTGCGGTTGCGCGCCTCGCCGGCTCCGAGGGTCTGGCGTGCGTCGTGGAATGCGGTCTCGATCGACCAGCGGGCCGCGTAGCGTTCCACGATTTGTTCGGGTGTGCTGGTGAGGTCGGTGGTGACCAGGGCGAGGCCGTAGCCGCGGTTCAGGCCGGTGCCGGGTCCGCAGCGCTCGTCCCAGACCAGTACGACGCGCACGGGTTGGCTGTGGAAGGAGCCGTACCACAGGCAGATCCGGTCGGCCAGGAACACGGTGTCGGTGCGGCCGTATCGCAGGACCTTGACCCGGCGCCAGTCGAGGAGTTGGGAGATATTGGCGGGGGTGCCCAGGCGTGGGCCGCGGGTGCGTGGACGTCCCTTCCTGCCCGTGCGCGGGGGTGGGAGTTCGTGCAGCACGGAGGTGGTCTTCAGGCGGCTGGTCCAGGTGATCTGCGGGTTCAGGCCGCGCAGGTGTTCGCCGACGTAGGCGGCGTCGCCGACTATGTGCACGGTGCGGTCGGGGAAGTGGGTGGCGAGCAGTTCGGTCATCTCGCGTGCCAGGGCGATCTTGCCGGTGCGGCGTGGGCGCCACAGTCGGGCCAGGATCGGTAGGCACACCGGTCTGGACAGGAACGGCAGCGTCACGATGATCCCGGCCACGACCCAGCAGTTGCCGAACCCTGCCGGTCGGGGCCCTTGGGCGGCGCCGTCGTGCTGCCAGGCGGCGCCGAAGACCTTGCGCCCGGAGCGCTTGAACAGGGTGTCGTCCACGGCCACCACCAGCGGCGCACCTGCCGGTAGGAGGCGCTCGACGATCAGGCCGGCCAGGGCCAGTCCGACCTCGTCGATCGACCAGCGTGCTGTGGAGAACAGGCGGTGGGCCCGGGTATGGTGCCAGATACGCTCCAGCCCGGCGCCCAGGAGCATCCCGCACACGGTGCGGCGGCGGGTCTGCGCGATCATCCCGGTCAGCAGCGCGCAGAACGTGCGGAACGTCGGCGCGGTGAAGCAGGACCGGCAAACCAGCAGAAGAGCGGACAACGACGGCGGTATCGTTTTCTCAGGAAGCATCGGCGGATCACTCTCAACCAGGGTGAAGCAGATACCGCCGATGCTTCTTTGCGTCCGTCACCACCCTTGCCGAGCAGGGGTCTTCCTCACCCCATCGAGCGAATCACCGCACACCAGTCCACCTTCTCGGCGGCCCAAAAAGTGCGAAACACGAGTGACCTGCGGAAACACAAATTTGGCACTCTGGCGTTTCCGCAGGTCAGCATGCCGCTGACCTGCGGAAATCGTTTTGTTCAAGCCCTTCGGATACCTGGATCCCCCGTCATGTGCACCGGGTGTGCACCCAGATCGAACTCGTTCCCTCCTTCAGCTACGGCTGCGGGGAGGGAGGGCTCCGATCGTCCGAGCGGTCAGGCTACTCTCAGTAGCTTTCGTTTCTGCTCGCTTCATCTGTACGCATTCAGAAGGAATGCGTCTGAATTCTGACGCTGCGTGATGCCTGCTGGTCAGGTGGGCAGGGCGATGGGTGGCAGCCAGAGGTTGCCGGTGAAGGCGCGGTGGATGGCGTCGAAGGCGCTCAGGCCGTGCTTGCGGTCGGAGTCCAGGTAGGAGCGCACGGCGAGCCAGGCTGCCGCGCCCTGGTCGGACTGGTGGCAGCCGGAGATCTTGACTTGGGTCTTGACCGGTCGGAGCGCACGTTCGGCGGTGTTGTTGGTGAAGGGCACCTGGCGGGGGTGGTCGGCGAAGCGGAGCACGTCATGGGCGTGGTCGCGCAGGCGTTCCAGTAGGTTGCGGGCCAGGGACTGGCCCCGGCCCGGGGCTCTGGGGTGCAGGGCCAGGCCGGCGGTGACGCCGCGGTGGTAGTGCTGCTGGTAGAACAGCAGCGATTCGTCGCTGATCGCGGCGGTTTCGCCCGCGCGGACGCGCAGGGCCTGGCGGTTCAGTCCGGCCAGGGCCCAGCGGATCTGCTGGGGCCACTTCTGTTTTGGGTGGTCCTGCTCGGCGGCGGTCAGCTCGCGGATCAGGTGCGCGCCGCACAGCTGGTGGGCAGCGTTCGGGTAGCCGGCGTAGAGCGAGAGCGAGTCGTGGACCAGGGTGCCGCGGAAGCCGGGCAGCACGCCAAGGGAGTTGGCGCCCTCGCGCGAGCGCGGTGCCAGGCCCAGCAGGGTCAGGTGCTCGGTGCAGGCCACGTGCAGCCAGCGGCGCTTGGTGCCGATACGGGTGGTGGTCTCGTCGGCGTGCAGGACGTGCCCCAGGACCAGCAGGGGCGCGGACCAGCTGCAGGGAGGGTTCCACCAGGACGGCGGCCTCGGCCAGGATGCCCGAGGTCCAGCCGGTGGACACCTGCGCGCCGGTGGTGTCGGCGATCAGCTGGGCGGCGCGTTCGACCGGCACGTGCTGGAACACCAGCAGGTAGGCGGCCAGTGCGCGCAGGTTCGGGCCATAGGACGCGGGCGAGCCCGCGACCAGCTCAGGAGCAGTGGCGGTGGTGACGTGGCCGCAGTCGCAGCGGACCTTGTGCAGGCGGTGCTCGGTGACCTGCACGGTCACCAGCGGGACGTCGCTGACCTGGCGCCGGGTGAAGCCGGCCGAGGCCGCCGGGGGCAGGGCCTCGCCACAGTCCCCGCACGCCGAGGGCCGATGGTCCTCGATGCGGTCCGGCTCGGCCGCCATCGCCAGACCCGACCCCGGGGCACCGGGCTGCCGCCCGCGCCTGCGGGCCGCCTTCGGCTTGACCACCGTGTCCAGCGGACGGCCGAACACGTCCGAGGACGGCGGCTTGGAGGAGTTGTTGCTGTCACGCGACAGCCGCCATTCCAGCTCCGCCACCCGCGCGGTCAGCCGGTCGTTGTGCTCCTCCAGGTCCGCGCACCGCTGGGCCAGCGCCACGTTCTGCTCACGCAGCACCGCGATCAGCGCGAGGAGGTCCTCACGCGAAGCGGCGGGCTCATCAGCAGACACGACCACGAAGCCTTCCAGAACCACGGCCGACCTGTCACATCGTCAACTCGCCACAGACGACCCGACCTCGTGAATGCTTACCTTCATCTCGGCCTCGCATCTGGGCTGACTCCATGCGCACGTCCCTGACATACCAGGAAGTTTGGCTACAGGAATCGGAGAGCCCCCGGACTAGATCGAGTTCCAGGGGCTCTTCTGCGCAGGCGCTCAGTGCGGTCTACCGGCCCGTGCCGATTTGAGCACCGCGCCCGTTTCTTCGACAGAATTTGCGGCCGGTCTTGGTCTGCAGACACTCGGGGGCATACCGGGGACCACCCATCGCTCAGGACCAACTTCTGGTTACCTCCGTGCATGGGTAGTGCGAGCTGTCCCGGAGGTCAAGAGCGCGACCACTTCGACCGAGGCAGAAGTCCATCATCGAAGGCCGTCATACCGTCGTAGACCTGTTCCCAAGTCTGATTGCCCTTGATCCAGCCGATCTGCCTGCCCGCCTCTTGCAGGACCTGGCGAGTTGACCAGAGAGCGAGCGCACCGGTGGCACTTTGACTGCGGAGCCACTGGACCTCTTGGGCAGCGCGACGACGGCCGTCCGTCTCGTCCATGAGGACAAAGACGTCAGTGCCATGCTGAGCGAAGACCGAGGCGTGGGCGAGCACCATAATCTCGCCGAGGCTCTTGGTTTCGCGTACCCGATTCTTAGCCGGCATACCGCTGATCCGGGTCACCGCGTCGGCGAACTGTTGCGTGGTCAGCTCGTCAGGCAAAATCTCGACGCGCCGTGAGGTCTTCAGCCTTGTCCAAGCGGAGTTCACACCAGTGCGCGCGAACCTTGGGTTCTTCGTCATCCCGATGATCTCGATGTCGACTCGCGACGGCGCTGCGAGTTGGAGCTTCTGCGATGCGGCGGCCTGGATCAGGATGTTCTCCTGTCCGACGGCGAGGAAGTTCAGCGAGGGGCCCGCGTCAAGCAGGATGCTCACGAGGCCGCATCCCCCGCTTCCGCGCAACTGGGGAAGAGCGGGGCGTCTTGGTCCCATTCGTCTTGCCAGTCCTCACCCGCCTCGACTTGTCGTGAGTGCCCGAGCTCGTCCTCAAGGATGGCCGGATCTTGCTGATACCAGGCGGCGAGCTCGGTGATGCCGAGGACACCACGTTGGTAGCCCTCCACTGCGCGAGTCATTAGGGACTGCGGTGCGCGAGGTGCGGTCGAATCTACGGCAAGGCTGTTGTACTGGCTGAGCCAGCCGAACGTGGTGGCGAGGTGAGCCGCGGAGAGCCTGCCCCAATCCGTGCAGACCTCGGCGTCGATCAGTCCGGCGGTGCGCAGCTGGATCGCGGCGAGGTGGGGCGAGACCTCGAACTCCTGTACCAGGGCCGACAAATCGGATTGCGACACGCTTGCTCCCTTGGGGAGCCGGCGGCGGACGGCGCCGAGCGGGAGTAGCAGGTGACGAGCGAAGGCGTCGGCACAAATCTCGGCCGAGGAACGCCCACCTGGCAGAAGGAGGGGTGCCTCACCATCGAGATCGCCGGCCAGGACATGTCCGAGCTCATGAGCAACTGATGACCGTTGCCGCATCGGGTGTGGCGTGGTTGCGACCGCTATCACGGTCCGCCCGGTTGAGGGATCGGTCATCGACAGCCCATGCTCTGCATCAGGGGCATCGATGCTGAGCACGTCGATGCCCCTTGCGGCATGCACGAGCTCGAACATGTCCTTGATCGGTGCGTCCTCAAGCCTCTGCTCTGCGCGAAAACCCTCGGCGAGCTGCTGAGCGCGGCTCTCGTTGCTGCTCAACTCAAGCCCCCGTAATCCCCTGGCTAGTGAGGTAAGCGTCTAGTTCCAGATAGGCGTAGAGGCGCTCACGCATCGTCGCCATCGAGGAGGTGCTGCCATCGGTCCGCGCAGCCACGCGTGCCCGCTCGCGAATCTCTGCCAATCCGGTGATCACGGCAGCGCGGATGCCGAAGCAGTCAGCAAGCTGAATCAGCTCGTCACCCTTCAGGGGCCGGTCACCGCTCTCAAGGCGGGAGTAGGTCGGCTGAGAGACCCCGATCGCCTTGCGTGCCTCATCCTGAGACACGCCCGCAGCCTCGCGCGCTTCGCGTACCCGCTGGCCCAGCGCCTTCATATCAACATCCATTTGAATAAACCTCCCTCTCCTATTCATTGTGCCAGTGTGGACTGCCCCACGCAAGGATCGCCATACGGCGATCGAGGGGTGCCGACGGTTGGCCGACCTGCGCCTGAACGAGGCGCCAGCGCTGCCGCCCCTCTCTGACAGTCTCGACAGAGACGCCCGGAATGTCGGGTTAGTCTAGATGGACGAGACAGGAGCACTTCGGCATGGCCAGTACCACCACCCCCGCGTCCGGCTCCGGGCAGGACCCGGCGCCCCGCCCGAAGCGGCGCACGTTCACGGCGCAGTACAAGCTGCGGATCGTCGCTGAGTACGACGCGGCCCCGAACGGCGAGAAGGGCGCGATCCTGCGCCGCGAGCGGCTCTACCACTCGCACATCATCGAGTGGCGGGCCGCGCGCGACGCCGCTGCGGCGGCCACCCTGGTCGACCAGCGCACCTCCGCGGCCCGGCCGAAGAAGGCCGCCGAACAGGCGGAACTTGAGCGGCTGCGCAAGAAGGTCGCCCGCCTCGAGAAGGACGTGGCGCATCGCGACGCCGCTTTGGAGCTGCTGGGAAAAACACACGCGCTCTTGGAGAGGCTCTCCGAGAGCGCGGGCTGAAGCACGCCGCCGAGCCCCTGCTCGACGAGGCGTTCACCGGCCTGGAACGGGAGTTGAACACCACGGCGGCCTGCCGGCTGACCGGACGCTCGCGAGCCACGCACTACCGGCGCCTGCACCCGCCGACGCCGCGCGAGCGCGCACCGCGCCCCTCGCCGGCTTCCGCGCTTTCCACGACCGAGCGGCAGGCCGTGCTGGACCTGCTCAACCGCCCGCAGTACGCCGACCTCGCCCCGGCCCAGGTCTGGGCCCGGGAACTGGACGAGGGCCGATACCACTGCTCGGAACGCACCATGTATCGGATCCTGGAGGCCGCCGGGCAGAGCGGGGAACGCCGCAGGCTGGCCTCCCATCCGGCCAAGACCGTCCCCCAGTTGCGGGCCACAGCCCCGTGCCAGGTACTGACCTGGGACATCACCAAGGTTCAGGGGCCGAACAAGGGCGAGTGGTACCACGCCTACGTCATCATCGACATCTACAGCCGCTACATCTGCGGCTGGACCGTGGAACGCGCCGAATCCGCCGACCGCGCCGAGGAGTTGATCCGCGAGACCATCGAGCGCAACGGCATCGTGCCCGAAACCGTCCACGCGGACCGGGGCACCGCGATGACCTCCAAGAAGGTCTCCCAACTGCTGATCGACCTCGGCGTCACCAGAAGCCACTCCCGACCCAAGGTCAGCAACGACAACCCCTTCAGCGAGTCGAACTTCAAGACCATGAAGTACATGAGCGACTTCCCAAAATCATTCAACTCACTTGAAGAAGCCCGTAGTTGGTTCGACGGGTTCATCTCGTACTACAACCACGAGCACCGCCACTCGGGCATCGGCCTGCACACCCCGGCGTCAGTCCACTTCGGCACCGCCGAACTGGTCCGCGAACAGCGGGCCACCACCCTTGCCGAAGCTTACGCCCGCCACCCCGAACGCTTCGCCCGTCGACCCCAGCCACCCAAACTCCCGGAACAGGTCTGGATCAACGAACCCCAACCAGAGACAGAACCGGCACAACAGTCTTCATAGCATCAAATCGTCTCATTTGACTTGACAAGTTCCGCGCCGACTTCGGGGAGTGAGTGGCAACGCTGGCGGCGGCCTCCCGGTCGCCGTCGAGGGCAGTGGCCACCGGGCGGCTCTACTCGTAGCCGGTGAGCGCGAGGAAGGTCGGGGCGCGGCCATAGGAACTCATGCCTCCCAGATGGCCGCCGCTCCGCCGCCCCCGGTCACCGGGTCAACTCGGCGGCCGTCGCTTCGATGGGGAGGTCTGTGTCGGCATCTCCAGCCAGTGGCCGAAGATCCCTACTACGTCATCACTCCGATTCGAGTGCCGGTACGGCGTGATCGATGCCGGTTCCGGTCCATCGTCCGAGCGCCAGCCAGAGTTCGTAATGCAGGAGCCAGGCTGCTGTCCACGGCAGGATCGTGTCGGCCAGGAACATGTGCTCCTTCCACTGGCCGGGTAGGTGCAGGCACAGGTCGCCATTGGCGTAGACGTGCGGAAGAGCTGTAGCGTCCGGATGCAGTGCAAGCTGAGGATCGGCTACGGTCACGCGGGGCCTGCGCTGCTGGCGGTGGATGAGCCGCACCGTATAGATCCTGCTCATCGGGGTGGGCTGCAAGGTGAGCGTGCAGACGAGCCTTCCGTTGCGCACGGTCCCGACTGCGCTGGGGACGGCAGCCTTTATGGCGGCCATCTGGAGGCCGAGGTTAAGCGCACGCGGTGGGGTGCTGGCCATAGTAGGTGTTCGGCTTCCTGCGGGCACCGGTCGCGGTCGGGGACAGCAGGCCGGTGGGGCCCATCCGTTGATCGGTAGGGGCCTCCATACGGGCCGCATAGCGTGCGAAGGAGTGCTCTATGGGCTCGGCCGTAAAGGACTTGAGCAGCTGGGAGTGGACGACGTGCAGCCCCTTGGACTCCATGAGTGACAGGTTGTCCATGGTCGTGCGGACCTCGTCGAACCAGGAGAAGAAGGCCTGGCGACGCTCAGGGTATTCGTTCCATTTGTCGGTGAAGTTTTCCGCTTCGTGGGCAGGGTTAGCAACCCACCACTGGCCGTCGCGGTTCTCGATGAACTGCTGCATAGCAGAGAGCACTCTGCGCACTGCGTTGAACAGATCGTCCTCACCTCGGTAGGCGCGGCCGGCGAGGGTGGTCAGGAGGATCGACGGCGGCCGACTGTCGAGATCGTCCGAGAAGAAGACCATGCAGTGCCACTTCAGAACCTGCACGAGACGCTGCAGGGTGCTGCGGATGTGGTACTCGGGAACCTCCGCAACATTGGCGTGCCGCTTCTCCAGCAGAGCGTGGGACAGCTCCGAGCGCCCGCGAAACCAGTCCGCGTAGCCGAGAGGATTTCCGCACTGCCACTTCTTCAGGTTCTTGTCCGTCAAAAGGATGCCACTGGGCTGGTGATCAGGGTCCGGGATGGCAGGCAGTACGTCGAGGTGGAAGCCGGGGTACCCGAGAGTCCAGCAACGCCGGCGGGACTTCAGGCTGTCGGGGTCATCGGTGTGTCCTCGGTTCCGCTTCCAGGCGCGGTAGGCGACGAGTTGCTCGCCCACTCGCTGCTTGAGTCCTTCCTTGGAGGTGCTCGCTTCCAGCAGCGGGAGTCGGCAGACGAGGTCGATGTCGTACTCGCCGCTCGGCGTGGGGGGTCGGACCACCGTGCCGAGGAGGAAGGAGCCCTGGGAGTAGATCTCCCAGCCGGGGCTGCCATTCTCCGCGAGCCAGGTCCCGACCTCCGTGTAGATACCGACCGCTGTGTCGCGGAGGTCCGGGGAGATGTCGAGGACTTCCACGGCACCGTCGAGCAGCATGGACAGCATCTGTTCGAGCGAGTCGGTGTTGCCCCGGGTCTGGTGGAGCGCGTTCACGTTTTAATCCTCACGAGTGGAGCGGGATGTAGGGCGGTGCGTAGTGATCGCAGAACGTGCGGTGTACGGCCGGGGAGGCGTCTCGGCTGACGTGTCCAGCCAGGCCGGACAGGGTTCTGGTGTCGACGTCGTCCAGGGCGACGGTGCCGGTGGGGACCGTCGGATTGAGCCGGAGTACGTTCCGCTTGCCGATGAAGTGGCGGACCTGCTTGGTGGCGCTCTCGCTCTGCGCGCGCATGAGCACCTCGACCGCGTCGCCGGCCCAGGGCAGCAGGCCGCCGCGGTCGAGCCGATGGTGGCGGCTGCGGACGTCGGTGGTGGTGCCGAGGCTGAACACTCGAATGGAGTCGAGGGGTACCGACAGCGGTCCCACCGCCTCGGTCAGCGCGACCATGGCGGGGTTGTTCGCCCAGACGCCGCCGTCGACCAGTCGTGCGCCGTCCAGGGGCATGCCGGGCAGGTAGGTTGGCGCGGCGGAGGTGGCCAGCGCTACATTGACGGCCTTCTCGCGCCAGTCTCGTTTGAGTCCGGCCAGGTGCGGGGTTCTGAAGAGGTACACGTCGTCGGCGGCCATGTTGTACGAGGTGATCACCAGGCGTTTGGTGCTCTCCCCGAATGTCCGCTCGCCGAAGACTTCAGTGAGGGCCGCCCGCAGCGGCTCGGCACTGTACTTCGCGCGCAGCAGCTGCCGCAAGCCCCGCAGATGACTGCGGTCGCGGAAGATTCGCGGCCCGTGCTCGGTGTAGAACTTGAGGATCTGCTGCGGGGACAGTCCGAGGCCCAGGCCCAAGGCGATGATGCCGCCGGTCGAGGTGCCTGCTATCAGGTCGAAGTGATCGGCTATGCGGATGCCGAGATCTTCTTCGAGACGGGCCAGGACTGCGGCGGAGAACATGCCTCGGAAACCACCGCCGTCCAGGGCGAGTATCTGGAAACGCGTCGTCAGTTCAACCGCCCCCACCGTGGGTTGTTCGAAGGCTCAGCCCCAGGGCCGGATCTTCGCCATCGAGAATACTTAATATCACGACTTGCGTTTCCGCGTGCACTTCCACGCGCGAGTCGTAGAGTCGTGTCGCCGGGCACCCTGGAGCACGCAGGACGTGCGCCTTCCGCCAAGATGTGGAGACCAAGATCGGACAGGTCGGGCAAGGGGAGAGATGAACACGCAGGGGTTCGAGCGCACACGGCTGCGCACCGCTCGCGAACTGGCAGGGCTGAGCCAAACGCAGCTCGCCCGCGCGAGCGGCCTCACTCCTGCCGCGATCAGCCAGTTCGAGAGTGGCGCAGCACGACCCAGCCTGGAGACGGTCGACGTGCTGGCCACGATCCTCGCGGTGCCGGCGAAGTTCTTCTGCGAAGCAGCGGTCGATAGCCACGAGGGCTTCTTCCGGTCACTGCGCAGAACCTCCGTGTCCGACCGGCGCCGCGCCCGCGCCATCGCCCACGTCGCCCACGACCTGGCCGTCGACGCCTGGTCCTCGCAACAGTTCCCCGCCAGCGATGTCCCGCTGCTCCCCGTGAGCGGCCTTGGAGCCGGACGGGCCGAGATCGAGCAGGTCGCGGCCACCGTACGGATGATGTGGGGACTGCCCTCGGGCCCGGCGCCTGACGTGGTTGGACTGCTCGAAACCCACGGGGTCGCCGTCACACGCCTCCCGCTGGACAACGCGGACGTCGACGCCTTCTCCCTGCCCTTCGCCGACCATCCGGTAATCGTCCTGGGGTCCGACAAGAACGACCGGGCCCGCTCCCGCTTCGACAGCGCACACGAACTCGCCCACCTCGTCCTGCACGGCGAGCAGATCTGGGGGGTCAAAGAAGTCGAGACGCAGGCGCACCAGTTCGCCGCCGCCTTCCTCATGCCGGCTGACGACATCCACGACCTGCTGCCCACCAGCGTCGACTGGCCCACCCTGTTCGAGCTCAAACGCGAGTGGCAGGTGTCCCTGGCCGCTCTGCTCATGCGCGCCCGAACACTGGGGCGCATGAGCGAGAACAGCTACCTGACAGCAATCAAGGCGGCCTCTGCGCGGGGGTGGCGTCGAGTGGAACCTGTTCCCCTGGGTCCACCGGAGCAGCCCAAGAAACTTCTTGCCTACCTCGACTCCACCGACAGCACCCTGGTCCGGGCCACCTTGCCGTCTCGGATTGTCGAAGGCCTCAGGATCGCGTCAACGGTATAGCAGCGCACAACTGGCCTAATTCCAATGCCACTCATTTAAGGCTTCTGGACTGGTCGTTGGCGGTGGCATGCCTTGGAGGGGCCGGTGATGGTGACTGCTGTGTGGGGCGGTCTGCTGTGCTGGTAGCGCTCGCGGGGGTGGGCGCGTTTGACCGGAAAGTTGCTCATTTTCCGTTTGACAACCCGGGGATAGCAGCGATTCCGTCGCTCCATGTTGACTTCGCTCGCCACTTCGCCCAGAAGGAGGAGATAGTGTTCTTCACGGTGAGCGAGGGGGGAAAGATTCCGGCCTCCATATGCGGGACCGGATGATACGAACAGTCTCCTTATGGGAGATCCGGTCGGGATCTAACCCTGCCGCGCGGGCGGCGTCCATCATGATGTGTACCGTTGCGTAGTGTACGGCGAGATGTGCCCAGAATTCCTGCCGGACACCATCCGGCGACTTGGAACGAAGGATACGCTCATCGTTGAGCTGGATACCCTTGATCTGCTTGAGAAATCCTTCAACATCCCATCGCTCATGATAGATAATCGCAAGCTCTTTAGCCGGTGCCTTGACGGGATCCATAATCGTCGTCACGAGGCGGTACAACTCGTCTTTCCCGTTCTTTGTCTGCGGTAGCTTGTATTCAATGACACGCAGCTGGAACGAGGTCGCTCCTGATTTCTTGGGCGGTATTACCTCGGCAATATACGAGCCGTCGGCCAAGTACTCGATGGGGCGCAAGATGAGATTGGATGCCACCCTCCATAGAAGGTCAGCACCGGTTTCGGCTGCCAGGATCCACTTGTGGAACCCGTAGATGCCACGGTCCGCGAGCGCCAGCATCCCAGGTTGGAGGGATCCGAACATCTCCTCGATCAGCACAGTCTCCGATGTGGAGTACCGATCAATTCTGGCATCGAAGACCGCATGCGTGCCCAACTCAACAAGGCACGCCGTCTGCACTTGCGGATAAGCTCCCCTCCCGTCACCCCGACCGGACCCGGGACGACCGAACTCGCGGTCGTTCTCCTCGGTATCAGGCACGGTGAAGACGCTTCCGTCGAATGCGACCAACCGCCAGTCCCGATACCACGCGCCCTGCGTCTCCTTGTCGGCTACCGGCCGTATGACCTCGCGGACGATTGCTTCCACGGCGTCGGATCCCAAGCGGCGGCGGGCATACCCGATCGCCGCCGCCGTCGGCACTCTTTGATCCTCCGCACTACGCCCGAAGGCCCCCATCAGAATCTTCATCGTCGACCGATAGGACTCCTGAGGGAACAAGCACAAAGCGAGCACGAAATAGAACATGAACCGGGCGGGCAGCTTGCGTGTCCGCTTCTCTCTCCGGCCGGACAGGTCGATAACGAGATCAACCAAATCCGCCGGAAAGGTCCGCGTCAGCACGCCAACCGCCATCTCATCTGCCGCACGGCGGCCCACCCCAGCGCCCGCTTCGAGATCCACGCACGGCAGGATACAGGGTCAACTACGGCCTAAATGAGTGGCATTGGGCCTAATTCCCCCATCGGGTTGCCGACAGCCACATCGGGCTCCGGGACTCGGCAACGTCCTGATCCTGGACACCTACGACAGCAAGTCGGTCGGCCATGGCCATCTGTCTCCCGATGCACAGTCACACCCTGGAGTGCTCGGGCGGCGATCTGCCTCAACGTCTCTCACTACATCTGAACACTTCTCGTCCGCTGCTGCCTTCAGCCTCGATCCACCGACCGGTGACCGTGAGAGGCTGACCCAACGAAGAAGACGTGCCCTGTGACCTGCCAGTATGGGAGTTCTCTACGCTTCCAGCTCGCGGTAAGACAAGGCACGTCCTAAATGAAATCTTCCCACACCGCCGCAGCGACCTTCGCGGCGTTCGATGACCCGAATCTCCTGGCGTTCGGTGGCCTGGCTGCGGCGGTGCGGTTGGCCGAGCGGTGCGGCCTGCCCGCGCTGGCCCGGGAGAAGGTGCAGCTCAAGGATGCCGCGAACGGCGCCGGGGCAGCCGTCGGCGCGAAGGTGATGTCGCTCGTGGCGGGAATGCTCGCCGGGGCGGACAGCATCGACGACACCGACGTCCTGCGACACGGTGCCATGGCCCGGGCCTTCGCCGGGATCCGCGCGCCGTCCACACTTGGCACTTTCCTGCGCGCGTTCACCTGGGGCCATGTGCGTCAACTGGAGTCCGCAGCACGGGCGTTCATCTGCAACCTGGCCCGGCGCTGCAACCTGCTCGCGGGCGGCGACCAGGTGGTGTACCTGGACATCGACTCGAAGGTCAAGCAGGTCTACGGGGCCGGCAAGCAGGGCGCGGAATACGGCTACACCAAGGTCCGCGGCCTGCACTTCCAGATCGTCACCGCCTCCACCCCGCTAGCCGCGCCGGTCATCGTGGCCACCCGCCTGCGCAAAGGCTCGGCCGGCTCCGCCAAGGGCGCCGCCTCCCTGATCGCCGAAGCCATCAGGACGGTGCGGGCGATGGGCGCGATCGGCATGATCGTGGTCCGTGCCGACTCCGCGTTCTTCTCCCACAAGGTCGTAGACGTCTGCCGCCGCAACAAGGTCCGGTTCTCGCTCGCCGTCGCGCAGCGCAAAAAGGTCCGCGAACTGATCGCGACGATCCCCGAGACCGCGTGGACGGCGATCAAGTACCCGAAGGCGATCTGGGACCGGGACGAGGAACGCTGGGTCTCGGACGCGGAGGTCGCCGAGATCCAGTACACCGCGTTCACCGGCAAGGCCAAGCGCTACCGGGCCACCGCCCGACTTCTGGTGCGGCGGGTCAAGCGCCTGAACGAGGCCGGAGTCCCGGACGGGCAGGGCGAGTTGTTCACCGTCTGGCGGTTCCACGCGGTGTTCACCGACTCGCCGTTGCCGCTGGTCGAGGCCGAGGCGGACCATCGTCGGCACGCCATTGTGGAACAGGTTTTTGCCGATCTTGAGGACTCGGCGCTGGGGCATCTGCCCTCGGGGAAGTTCACCGCGAACGCCGCGTGGCTGACCCTGGCCGCCGTCGCCCACAACCTGACTCGAGCCCTGGGCACCCTGGCCTCCGGCTTCCACGCCAGAGCCCGCACCGGCACGATCCGCCGCCAACTCATCAACGTCCCGGCGCGGTTGGCCACCGGAGGCCGGACCCTGACCTGGCACCTTCCCGAGCACTGGCGCTGGCGGGAGGCGTTCGCCGATCTGTGGACAGCCGTCGGCCACCGACTGCGAACCTGACCGACGAGCCCACCCGACCACCCACGACCAAGGACCACGGAGACCCCGCCACCGGGACGGCCACCCGGCAATCACCCATGCCCACCAGCAAGAGGACCGCCGAATCCGCTCCGAAAATCACAGAGCCGCACTCACCGAATACGGCTCTGTGGATCCAGGTTCAGATGTGCACCGGTTGTGCACCGGCCCCCACAATCGACACATAGCTGCAGTTCAGAGGCTTGTTTGTACTCTACTTCGACATCTAGGTACGCCACGGGTCAGGTCAAGCCAGCCGACCCTCGGTGTAGCACTGGGGCGCCGCCGTTCCTGTCTTCCCCCAGGGGAGACGCGAACGGCGGCGTTTCGCATGCGCAGGCAAGGAACACGAAGATCGACCCCTGCCTGCGGTGATCACACTTGCCGCGACCGCGGCGCTCACGTACGCTTTCTTGTACGTCAAGGAAGGGGCGACCATGAAGACGATGACGTATTCCGAGTCGCGCGCGCGGTACGCCGAGGTGCTCAACTCCGTCAATGACGACCGCGAAGAGGTCGTTATCACCCGAGCCGGACACGATCCCGTCGTCATAGTCTCCCTGGCGGACTACGAGTCCCTCAAGGAGACGGCCTACCTGCTACGAAGCCCTGCGAACGCCCGCCGACTGCTCGCTTCCATCGACGAGTTGGAGAACGGTGGAGGCGCGGTGCGCGAGTTGGCGATCGACGAGTGAAGCTCACCTTCGCCTCCCGTGCCTGGGAGGACTACCTGTGGTGGCAGCTCCAGGACCGGAAGGCCCTGAAGCGGATCAACACCCTCATCGCAGACATCGCCCGAAACGGCAACGAAGGCATCGGTAAGCCGGAACCGCTCAAGCACGGTTTCCAGGGCTACTGGTCACGCCGCATCAGCGACGAGCACCGACTGATCTACAAGGTCACTGAGGACTCCGTACTCATCGCGCAGTGCCGCTACCACTACGAGTGACGACGGGCAGGCCTTCTTCGGCTTGGTTCGTGCTGTCAGCCGGCCGCCTGCTCGCCCTTGGTGATGGTGAAGGCGATGCTGCCCAGTTGCGAGGCGAGGTTCTGGCGCAGGGCGGCTGAGGTGGTGCCTGCCTGGCTGGTCTCCAGCTGGATGCCGGAGTGGTTCGTGGCGGGGCCGATCTGGTAGACGGGGAAGCCGGCGATCGTCGGGCCGCTGTGGGCCATGAGCCTGCGGACGGCCGTCTGCAGCGTGCTCTCGGAGTAGCGGCAGGGGAAGATGTCGAGTCGGCTGAGGTCGATGGCCGGGGTGGCGTGCTTGGCTGCTTGGGCGAGCAGCTTCCCACGCGCCACGTCGGTGACGCAGAGCGCTGTCCGGCCTGGCAGGTAGCCGTCGATGACGGTGCCGAAGATGCCGGCGTAGGTGGCGTTGAACTCCTCGTTGCCGACGGCCTGCGCGAGGGCCTGCGCCTGCGTGGCGTCGTCAGAGGTGCTGCTGCCGGCCGCGGGTGAGGCCCCGCCCTGGGTCTGCTGCTGAACGCCGTCCGGGCAGGAGTGCGGTGCTGTGCTGCCGCCGCTCGGGCTCGTACTCGTGGAGGGGGACAGGGGTGTGACGGCGACGAGCGGCGTCTGCGCCGTCGCCGGGTTCTCCGCCGTGGGCTTGGCGCACGCTGCGGTGGCGATCAAGATCCCCGAACAGATCGTCAGAACAACGGCACGCCGCATGGTTTCCCCTCGTCGGACAGCAGTCTCCCCGATTGCCCGCGCTTGCTCCCACCTGGATCCGAGGGTGCGCGACACAAAGGCGTCGCAGTGTAGCGGATGAGAGCTCCCCCGTTTTGGTGCTGCTGGGGAGCTCGGCGACACTGACGGCCAGCCCCGACGGCCCACCGCATGAAAGTTCCCCAGCGGTCATCTCATATATCAGATGCTGCATGAGCCAAGTCCCTGCGGGGCGGGCGGCGCCAGGTCACCGACCAGGCATGGTCTCCATGGTCCAAGATTTCGCAGGACAGGCCTACTTTTTCCTGCCGCCGAACCCTTGACGTAATGTCGTGTACACAATCACCATTCAGCGAGTGCCCCGCATCTCATATATGAGATGCCGCTCAGAGGAGGTTGTGATGCGAGTCTCCACCACCCTGGCCACCCGCGCGGCCGCTGCCGCCGCAGCGCTGGCCACCACCCTCGCCCTGGCCGGGCCCGCGCAGGCGGCGCGGACGCCGCAGGCCGCCCAGCTCGCCACCGGCGACTCCCGGCAGGTCAGCCAGCCGGTGATCCCCGGAACCTGCGCCACGCTCACCTCGACCCTGGCCACGCCGAGCGGCCGGGCCTTCTCGTCCGGCCAGGAGACCACCCCGCCGGACACGGCCCGGATCCAGTCCGCACTGGACAGCTGCGTCGGCAGCGGCAAGGCCGTGGTGCTCGCCGTCTCCGGGAGTCACAACGCCTTTCTGGCTGCACCATTGACGGTGCGTCAGGGAGAGACACTGCTCATCTCCTCCGGCGCGGCCCTGTTCGCCTCGCGCAACGCCGCCCAGTACCAGATCTCCGGCAAGCCCACCTGCGGGACGGTGGCCTCCAAGGACGGCGGCTGTCTGCCGTTCCTGAGCGTGACCGGAGCCGGCGCGGCCGTCATGGGTACCACCTCCGGCTCCGCGAACCAGGGACGGATCGACGGACGCGCCGACCTCACCCTGGTCGGCAAGTCCGAGAGCTGGTGGCAGCTGGCCCTGGACGCGAAGAGCTCCGGCAAGAAGCAGAACAACCCGGCCCTGGTCGTCGCCGGCGCGAACAACTTCACGCTCTACGACGTCGACCTACTCAACTCGCCGTTCTACAACGTGGAGTTCCGCAACGCCGACGGCTTCACCGCCTGGGGCGTGCGGATCGACAACCCCGCCACGGCCAAGAACACCGACGGCATCGACCCCTACGCCGCGAGCAACGTCACCATCACCAACTCCTTCATCCAGACCGGCGACGACTGCGTCGCCGTCAAGGCCGGGAACGGGCCGTCGAAGAACATCACCGTCACCAACACCCACTGCTACGGCACCCACGGCCTGTCCATCGGCAGCGAGACCAACGACGGCGTCACCAACGTGCTCATGGAGAACAACACCCTCCAGGGCACCGACAGCTCCGGCACCGGCAGCAGCTCCGACAACGGCATCCGGATCAAGAGCGACCCCACCCGCGGCGGCACCGTCTCCCAGGTCAGCTACCTCAACACCTGCGAGACCGGCATCAAGTACCTGATGGACTTCGACCCGTTCTACTCCACCACGAGCGGATCGCTGATCCCCGTCTTCACCGGCATCACGGTCGACGGCCTCAAGGCGGTCAACTCCACCTCCGGACAGTCGGTGCTCGACGGCTTCGACTCGTCCCACAAGCTCGGCCTGACGCTGGAGAACATCTCGCTGGACAGCACCAAGACCACCGCCCAGGACGCCAACATCCAGGTGTACAAGACGAACATCACACCGTCCGGCACTGGCGTGACGGTCACCTCGACCTCCGGCAGCGGCACCGTGCCGAGCTGCAGCTTCCCCGCGTTCCCCGGCCTCTGATCAGAGTCACCAGTTGATTCCCGCCGCCACCGGCAGATGGTCGCTGCCAGTGGCCGACAGTACCCACGAGCTCTCCGGCTGCACGCCGCGGACCAGGATCTGGTCGATCCGCGCCACCGGGAAATCCGCCGGCCAGCTGAAGCCGAAGCCGTCACCGGCCACGACCTGGACCGAGCGCAGCTGCGAGGTGAGGCCGACGAAGGCGCGGTCGTCCATGGTCCCGTTCAGGTCGCCGAGCAGCACCACCCGCTGGCTCGGATCGGTGGCGACGGCCCTGCCGAGCGCCTGCGCGCCGATGTCCCGCGAGGCCGTCCAGAAGCCTCCCCTGGGCATCACCCGAACGGACCCCAGGTGGGCCACATAGACCGTCAGCGGTCCGCGGTCCGTGGTCACCGTGGTGCGCAGCGCCCGGTTCGCGGCCAGCTCTGTGCCGACCGGCTTGGTGGCCGCCAGCGACCCGTAGTCCATGATGTCGATCGGCCGGGTGTCCGACAGCGGCAGCCTGCTCCAGAGCCCGACCGTGCCCTGCACCGTGCGGTACGGGTACGCCTTCGCCAGGTCCTGCTCGTACACGCCCGTGGCCTGCGGGCTCAGCTCCACCAGGGCCAGCAGGTCCGCACCGGAGCCGGCCAGGTCGCGTGCGGTACGGGCCGGGTCGGGGTTGCCGGCGTTGACGTTCTGCTCGACCACGGTGAGGTCGCCGCCCGGGTGGGACCTGTCGCCGAGGAGCCCACCGAAGAGGTTCAGCCACACCGCGACCGGCAGCAGCAGCGCGACCGTCGCGGAGGCGGAGCGGCGCCACAGGGCCCCGGCCAGCAGCACCGGGACGATCAGGCCGAACCACGGCAGGAAGGTCTCCACCAGGCTGCCGAGGTTCCCGGTCCACTGGTTCGGAATCTCCGCGTGCAGCAGCATGAGCAGCCCCACCAGCAGCGCCAGCGCGGCGAGCACCGGACCGCGCTTCCAGGGCCCCGGCCTGGCGCCGGCGCGTATCGCCCGGCGGATGCGGCTCGTCGTCGGCGCTGATGGCTTGGTGTCGTACATGGCGTCAGCCAACGCGGCCCGGTGTTGTCGGCGTGTATGGAATTTTCGATACGCCGACGATATGCGCCGGCTCGTAGCATCGGGTGCATGCGTGTGCTGATCGTCGAGGACGAGCCCTTTCTGGCGGAAGCCATCCGCGACGGCCTGCGCCTGGAGGCGATCGCGGCCGACATCGCAGGTGACGGCCACACCGCTCTGGAACTGCTGGACGTCAACGCCTACGACATCGCCGTGCTCGACCGCGACGTCCCCGGACCGTCCGGTGACGAGATCGCCGAACGCATCGTCGGCTCCGGCAGCGGCATGCCGATCCTGATGCTCACCGCAGCCGACCGGCTGGACGACAAGGCCTCCGGGTTCGGACTCGGCGCCGACGACTACCTCACCAAGCCGTTCGAGCTCCGGGAGCTGGTGCTCAGGCTCAGAGCGCTCGACCGCAGGCGTGCGCGCAACAGGCCGCCGGTGCGGGAGATCGCCGGCCTGCGGCTGGATCCGTTCCGGAGAGAGGTCTACCGGCACGGCCGCTATGTCGCGCTCACCCGGAAGCAGTTCGCCGTACTCGAAGTCCTGGTCGCCGCCGAGGGCGATGTCGTCAGCGCCGAGGAAATCCTGGAGCGCGCCTGGGACGAGAACGCCGACCCCTTCACCAACGCCGTCCGCATCACCGTCTCGGCCCTGCGCAAACGCCTCGGCGAACCCTGGATCATCGCCACCGTGCCGGGCGTCGGCTACCGCATCGACACCCAACCGGAGAACGGACACAACGGATACAACGGACACGAGGGAGGGGACCGTGGATAGAGCACCCGGATTGAGCGTTCGCCTCAAACTCACCCTCAGCTACACCGGTTTCCTCCTGGTCGCCGGCGTCCTGCTGCTCGCGGCGGTGTGGCTGTTCCTGCTGCGTTACGTCCCCGACCGTGCGATTCTCATCGACCCCAGGGTCACCGGCAACCTCACCACCGGGGTCTTTCCGGTCCGCTCCAACCTCCTGCGCGTCTTCGCTCCGAGGGCGGCCGCAGTATTCGCGTTCCTGCTGGTCTTCGGCCTGGTGGGAGGGTGGATCCTGGCCGGCCGGATGCTCGCCCCGCTGACCCGCATCACCGACGCCACCCGCCTGGCCACCACCCGGTCGCTCTCCCACCGGATCCGGCTGCCGGGCCGCAGGGACGAGTTCCGCGAACTCGCCGACGCCTTCGACGCCATGCTCGCGCGGCTCGAAGCGCACGTCGCCGGACAGCAGCGGTTCGCGGCCAACGCCTCGCACGAGCTGCGCACCCCGCTGGCGATCTCGCAGGCACTGCTGGACGTGGCCCGCGCCGATGCGACCCAGGACACCGGCGAGGTCATCGACCGCCTCCACGCCGTCAACACCCGGGCGATCGACCTCACTGAGGCGCTGCTCCTGCTCAGCCGCGCCGACCAGCGGTCCTTCACCCCGGAACACGTCGACCTGTCCCTCCTGGCGGAGAGGCCACCGAAACGCTCCTCCCCCTCGCGGAGAAGCACGGCGTCACCGTCGAGACCAGCGGCGACATCACCCCCACGGTCGGATCGCCTGCGTTGCTGCTGCAGTTGACCACGAACCTCGTGCACAACGCGATCGTCCACAATCTGCCGGACCAGGGCACCGTGTGGGTGAACTCCGGCGTCCGGCCCGGGACTGCGGTGCTCACGGTGGAGAACACCGGCGAGAGGCTCACCCCGGAGTTGGTCGCGACACTCACCGAACCGTTCCAACGCGGCAGCAAGCGCACCCACGCCTACCACGCGGGCGTCGGCCTCGGCCTGGCCATCGTCAAGACCATCACCCAGGCGCACGACGGAACCATCACCCTCGCCCCACGCCCCGCCGGCGGGATCCGCATCATCGTCGAACTGCCCACCGGGGCATGAGGCAACGAGCTTTCAGAGCGGCTCAGCTGCCGTAGCGCTCGCGCAGGGCGCGCCGGGAGTGGACGTCGAGTTTCCGGAAGACCTTGCGCAGGTGGTAGTCGACGGTGTGGGTACTGAGGTACAGCTGCCCGGCGATCTCGGCATTGGTGGCGCCGCCGGCTGCCAGCCGTGCGACGCGGGCCTCCTGGGCCGTCAGTTCGTCGCCCCGCCGCCGGGTCTCCCTCGGCCGAACGGGGGCTCCGGTGGCCGACAACTCCTCCGCGGTGCGGGCTGCGTAGCCGTCGGCGCCCATGGCGTCGAAGAGGTCGTAGGCGGTCCGCAGGTGCCGGCGGGCCTCCTTGGTGCGCTTCTCCCGTCGCAGCCACTCCCCGTAGAGCTGGTGGCTACGGGCGCGGTGGCCCGGACCACGGGTGTTCTCGTGGTGCTCGATAGCGGTAAGAAAAAGCTCCTCCGCCTGATCGGCCCGGTCGCAGGTCAGCGCCTGCGCGCGGGCGAGGTCCCCGCGCAGGCTCGGCAGTGGGTTCCGTTCCGCGAGGCCGGCAAGCAGGTCGCACAGTTCCGCCGCCCGCCGGTCCTCTCCGCAGCGGACGGCCGCCTCGACCAGATCCACGATCGCGAACTTGATCTGGCAGCTCTCTCCCATCCGGGGAGCGAGGCTCACCAGGGCGTCCCGGTAACGTCCCTGGCTCAGCGCGAGCACGCAGCGCGCGTAGTCGCGATAGACCAGTTGGTATCCCTGGCCTGTTCGGGCCGCCTGCTCCGCGACCGATTCCAGCAGCGGGGCGGTCGCCTCGGCCTGCCCGCGCCAGGCGGCGATGAGCATGCTCCCGAGGTGGAGTTCGCCGCCGCGGGCCTCCTCCAGGGCGGCACGCTGGTCGAAGTAGCGCTCGGACTCCGCCAGATTCCCCGCGATGAGTTCGGACAGCGCGCTGTAGCTGAGCGCGAGAGCCATCGGGATCACCGAGCCCTGCCGGGCGGCTTCCTGTTCCATCCGGCGCCCGAGTTCATGCAGGGTGACGTCGCCGCCGATCATGACCGAGTGGAAGCAGGCCGCGGCCAGAGTCTGGAAGAACTCCGGAGCCGTCGCCGGCTCGGCGGCCGCGGCCGCGATCGCCTCCTGGAACAGCGGGGTGGCCCGGGCCAGGCCCTCCAGGTGCAGCGCGGTGTCCGCTTCGAGCATCAAGTCGCCCGCGTGCACCGGAAGTTCCGGAGGCAGCGGGAGGGACCGGACGGCCTCGGCGACATCGAGGCCGGTCGCGCCCCGGGGCGCGAGGCATGCGCTGATCGTCGCCTGGACCAGTGCTTCGACCAGGACGTCACGGGCCAGGCGCATGTCGACCGGCCCCAAGGTCCGTGCGGCCGCCAGCAGGTCGGCGGTCGCCTCCCCCGGCGCCCCGGCCAGTCGGTGCACCCGGGCCTGGACCCGCAGGGCCATCCCCCGGTGACCGGGGTCGTCGCTCAGCGCGGTGGCCTCGTCCAGCAGGGTCTGGGCGGGGCCGGAGGATCCGCCGACGACGCCGGCCGCTGCCGCCTGCAGCAGGCGTCGAGCGCGATTCGGAGGGTCGGGGGTCAGGGTCGCCGCCCGGGCGAGCAGGCTGGACGCGCTGGTCCAGCCGCCGCGGTCCCGGGTCCGCGCCGCGGCACGCTCGAGTTCCGCGGCCACCGTCTCGTCGGGCCCGGTGGCGGCCGCGGCCAGGTGCCAGGCCCGCTGGTCCACGTCGCCGAGCTCTCCCGTGGCGGCGGCCAGCGCGGCATGGACGTCGACCCGGGCGGCCAGCGTGGCGCCGTAGTAGAGGGCCGAACGGATCAGCGGGTGGCGGAACCTGATCCTGTCGCCGACGACCAGGAGCCGGCGGTCCTCGGCGGGGGCGATGTCGCCGGCGTCGAAGCCGAGCTCGGATCCGGTCCGCCACAACAGGATGGGGCTGTTGGTGGGGTCGGCCGCGGCGGTCAGCAGCAGGGTACGGGTCCGGGCCGGCAGCGCCATCGCCTCGCGCAGGTAGCCGCGCTCCAGGGCGCGGCCGACCGGGATCGGGTCGGGGAGCGGGACCTCGCCGGTGAGCTGCTCGGGTCGCAGTTCCCGGGCCACCTCGATGAGGGCCAGCGGGTTGCCGCCGGTGCCGGCCACGATGCGCGCGCTGACGTCCGGGCGGACCGCGGTTCCCACGGCCGATTCCAGTAACCCGGCAGCCGATTCGGCGGCGAGGCTGTCGACGTCCAGCGTGGGCAGGTCGGCGAGCTGGTCGGTCCGGTCGCCCGTCCCGCGGGCGGCGAACACCATCGCGGCGGAGTCCGCGTACAGCCGGCGGGCCGCGAACACCAGGACCTCGGCGGACTCCCGGTCGATCCAGTGGGCGTCGTCGACCATGACCAGCAGCGGCCGCGGGTCACTGCGGGTGCCGACCAGGGCGAGCGTGGCCAGGGCGACCAGGAAGCGGTCCGGGGGCGCGCTCGACGGTTCCATGCCGAAGACCTGGCTGAGGACCTTGCGCTGCAGTTCGGGGATCTTGGAAAGGCGTTCCAGGTGGGGCAGCAGCAGCTGGTGCAGAGCGGCGTAGCTGAGCTCAGCCTCCGATTCGACGGCGTCGAACCGCATCACCTCGAACTCCGGGTCGGCGGCGTGGTGGACGTAGTCCAGCAGCGCGGTCTTGCCCGAACCCGGACCGCCGCGCAGCACCACCGCCGCCGCCATACCGCGTCGGGCGCGGTCGAGCACCGCACGCAGCTCGGTGCACTCGTCGCTACGCCCGAACAGCTCATCCACGCGCGTCATCCTCGTGCCGAAGAATGCCCTGCCCCGCGGGTCGGAGCCCGCCAGTGCTTCAGTGTCGCATCCGGCGGTCCTTGCGCTGTGCCACGATCCGGGTGGCGGAGAGCCACTCCTCCCGCGCCTCGCCGCCCTCGCGGACTACGCGTGCCACGGGATTCCCTGGTCGCCCGTCGAAGGAATGGTGGACAAGCAGTGCAATGTCTGCCGAACCGTCTCACAGCGAGGGTCGAAACCATGCCCATGATCGATGTGTACGCCGCCAAGGGTCTGATCAAGGACCGCAAGTCCCTGGCCCAGGAGCTCGCCCAGGCGATCATGCGCTGGGAGAAGGTTCCAGCCATCCCGTTCTTCTCCGACAACACGGCCGCCTTCGTCCACGAACTCGACGCGGACGGCTTCTCCACCGCCGGCGGCAGCACCGACCACGTGCGGGTCAGCGTCACCACCAATGCCGGTGCGCTCGACCGGGAGCAGCAGCTCGGCCTGGTCAAGGAGATCTCGGAGCTGGTCGCTTCGGCCGCCGGCGACCCCTCCCTGGCCGAGCGGACCTGGGTCGCCCTGAACGAGGCGGTTCCGGGCGGCTGGGGCATCGGCGGCCATGCCTACACCAACGAGGAGATCATCCAGCACGTACGAGAGCTGCTGGGCAAGGCCTGACGCGGACCAGGCCGTCGCCGACTAGGCCGCCAGGGTCTGCAGGGCCGTGAGGATCACCTGGGTCACCTCGTCCGCCCGCGACAGGGCAATGGCGTGGGAACCGCCTTCAATCACCGTCGCCACTGTTCGCAACGCCGGTCTGCCGTGTCATCCCGTACGGCGCGTAGTTCCGCGTCCTCGCCACCCCCACGCGTGGCCGCAGGCGCAGGACGCCCCGGGCCGTACGGACTGCTCGGTACGGCCCGGGGCGCAGGGGTAGCGGGTTCAGGCGTGCTGCGGGACCTCCTCGTTCTTGAGCATGGCGCGGATCTGCTCGCGCAGCTCAGGGGAGTCCGTGTGCTCGTGCACCGAGATGGCGTGCTCGGTGGCGGCGCGGACGACCTCGTCCTCCTCGCCCGAGATGGTCAGGGTGCATCCGCTCACGCTCGGGTAGTCGCGGCAATCGGCGATCTTGCGCATATCGAACCTCCCGGCACTCCGACATGCCGCGACCACCGGCGGGCCAGGTATGGCCCGACAACCGGTACGCGGTAGTACGGAGCTGTCGCCCGACCATTATCGCGCGCGGGCCCGGCATGCGGCTGCCGGAACGGGCGCTTAGCCTACGATCATGAGCAGCAGCGAGGCCTTCGTCACGGTCGCCGGGCGTCGGGTACGCATCTCCTCGCCGGAGAAGGTCTGCTATCCGGCCGTCGGGGTCACCAAGCTCGAACTCGCCGAGTACTACGTCGCCGTCGCCGAAGGGCTGCTGCGCGGGCTCGCCGGGCGCCCGATCGCGCTGCACCGCTTCCCGGGCGGCCTCGACGGCGGCAGCTCGTTCTACACCAAGCACGCGCCCAAGGGCCTCCCCGACTGGGTGCAGACCGCGGAGGTGACCTTTCCGAGCGGGCGCACCGGCCGCGAGGTGTGCGTGACCGAGCCCGCGACGGCGCTGTGGGCGGTGCAGATGAACGCCCTGGAACTGCATCCGTGGCCGGTGCGCCGCGAGGACACCGACCACCCGGACGAGCTGCGCCTGGACCTCGACCCGCAGCCCGGCACCGGCTTCGCCGAGGCGGTCGAGGCCGCCACCGAGGCCCGGGCGCTGCTCACGGAGCTCGGCATGGAGCCGTTCGTGAAGACCTCCGGCGGACGCGGCCTGCACCTGCTGGTGCGGATCGAACCGCGCTGGTCGTTCGTCGACACCCGGCGCGCGGTCATCGCACTGGCGCGCGAACTCGAACGCCGCCGCCCCGAGCTGTTCACCACCTCCTGGTGGAAGGAGGAGCGCGGCGCGCGGATCTTCGCCGACTTCAACCAGATGGCCCGCGACCGGATGCTCGCCGCCGCCTACTCCACCCGCGCCGAGCCGAACGCCCGGGTCTCGATGCCGGTGCGCTGGACCGACCTTCCCGACGTCGCCCCGGACGACTTCACCGTGCGCACCGTCCCCGCGCTGCTCGCCTCACGCGGCGACGCCCACGAGTCCATCGACGAGTCGCCGGCCACCCTGGACGCGCTGCTGGAGATGGCCGAGCGGGACATGCGCGACCGCGGCCTCGGCGACCTTCCCTATCCGCCGGAATTCCCGAAGATGCCCGGCGAACCCAAGCGCGTCCAGCCGTCCAAGGCCCGCCACGAAGCGGACTAGCCGAGCACCTCGGCGAGATCGTAGGCGGCCGGCAGGTCCAGCTGGTCGTAGCCGCAGGACTCGGGCTGCCGGTCCGGCCGCCACCGCAGGAACCGGGCGCTGTGCCGGAACCGGTCCGCCTGCAACTGGTCGTAGCGCACCTCGCACACCCGCTCCGGACGCAGCGCCACAAAGGACCTGTCCTTGCCCGCGTTCCACCGGTTGAGCGTGCCGGGGCGCCGATGCCCGCCGTCGTCCTCGCCGGTCCAGGGATGCTCCTCCCCCTCGCGCAGCACCAGCGGCGCGAGCTCGTCGACCAGCTCGGCGCGCCGGGCCATGGTGAACGCGCTGGCGCCGCCGACGTAGTTGAGCACGCCGTCGTCCAGATACAGACCCAGCATCAGCGATCCGACCACCGGCCCGCTCTTGTGCAGCCGGTACCCGGCGACCACGACATCGGCCGTGCGCTCGTGCTTGATCTTGACCATGGCGCGCTCGCCGGGTCGGTAGGCGTCGTCCAGCCGCTTGGCGACCACGCCGTCGAGGCCGGCGCCCTCGAAGGTCTCGAACCAGGTCCTGGCGAGGTCGACGTCCTGGGTGGAGCGCGACACGCGCACCTGCGGGTGCGGTGCGAACAGCCGCGCCAGCACCTCGTGCCGCTGGGCCAGCGGACGACCCGTCAGATCCTCGTCGTCGAGCGCGAGCTCATCGAAGGCCACGAACGTCGCCGGCGTCTGTTCGGCCAGCAGCCGGATCCGCGACTCGGCCGGGTGGATGCGGTCGGAGAGCCGGTCGAAGTCGAGCCGGCTGCCCTGGACCACCACGATCTCCCCGTCCAGCACGCACCGCGGCGGCAGCGCCTCGGCCAGGGAGGCGATCAGTTCCGGGAAGTAGCGCGTGAGCGGCTTGCCGCCGCGGCTGCCCAGCTCAATGTCGTCACCGTCGCGGAACACCAGGCAGCGGAAACCGTCCCACTTGGGTTCGTACAGGTACCCGCCGGTCGGAACGGCCGCCACGGACTTGGCGAGCATCGGCTCGATCGGGGGTCTGACCGGCAATGCCATCGCACATCCTCGCTGGTCGTCCTCCGACCAGCGGACCACACGCAACCACACATCGGCATCCGCTGGGCTCCGAACCGGTGACGCCCGTACCAGTGGTCGGGCCGCGAGGTAGTACCTAGTAGTACGCTTGCTGCATGGAGACCACCATGCGCGAACTGAACCAGCAGACAGCCCGGGTCATAGGGGCGGTCGAGCGGGGGGAGACCGTGACGGTCACCAAGGACGGCCGCCATGTCGCGACCCTGGTCCCGCCGTCCCTCGCCCCGCCTCGCTACACCTTCCGAACGGACCCGATGGGCGACGAGCTCGACGACGCCCCGGTTCTCTCGGGTGGCGGAGGGCGGCTTGTCGCGGACCGGGACGAGCTGATGAGGGGATTCGGGAAGTGAGCGAGGTCGCCGTCGTCGGTGACACCGGGGCGCTGCTGGCCTACTACTTCGGCGATGAGCCGGACCATGCAGCCTGCCGGATCGCACTGAAGTCCGTGGGCCATCTGGTCATCTCGCCATTGGTCCTGGCCGAGTTGGACCATCTGGCATCCACCGGAGTGAGCCCCGAGGCCGCGATGGCCGTGCTCGACGACATCATCGACCGCCAGGCGGTGGGGCGGTTCGAAATCCCCGAGGTCGGCCTGCATCTGGCTGCCGCACGCGTCGTGCTCAAGCGGTACCGCGATCTCAATATCGGCCTCACCGACGCGGTCAACGTCGCCCTCGCTGCGGAGTTCCGCACGAATGCGATCTTCACCGTCGACCGCCGCCACTTCCGGGCCGTCCGCCCCCTCACCGACCACCCCGCCTTCCGACTGCTGCCGGACGACCTGGATTAGGTCCCGACCGCGTTCCCGGCTTAAGGGAGTCCTAGCGTCAACTCATGTGGTGGTCTAGACCCTTGACGCACTGACAGGTCTAGGCCATTGTTCGGGAAATGCCCTGCATTGTCAGGTGCACAGCCGACGCCGCCCGTGCAGCGGCAGCGCGGTGCTGTCCCGATCGTCTTGTCGCCCCGCCAGGAGGCACCACAGTGCATCGACGCAGCAGAAACCGAGCGCTTGCCGCGCTGGTCGCAGTCGCTCTCGTCCCGCTCGGTCTCGGTCTGCTGGGCCGCAGTGCAGGCGCTGCCACCACCAACCTGATCACCAATGCGGGGTTCGAGACCGGGACGCTGTCCGGCTGGAGCTGCGACGCCGGGACCGCCTCGGTGGTCACCTCTCCGGTGCACTCGGGGACGCATGCGCTGTCCGCACTGCCGACCGGCTCCGCGGACGCCCAGTGCACCCAGACCGTCGCGGTGCTGCCCAACTCGACCTACACGCTGTCGGCCTACGTCGAGGGCCCGTACGTCTACCTCGGCGCCAACGGCGGCAGCTCCACCTGGACGCCGTCCGCGACGAGTTGGCAGCAGCTCAGCACGACGTTCACCACCGGCGCGTCCACCACGTCGATCACGGTCTACCTGCACGGCTGGTACGGGCAGGGCAGCTACCAGGCCGACGACGTGGTGCTCACCGGTCCCGGCGGCGGATCGACCCCGACGCCGACGCCCAGCGCGAGCACCAGTGCCTCGGCGAGCGCCACGCCGACTGCCACCCCGACGCCGACCCCGACGCCCACCAGCACCGGCGGTACCGGCGGCACCGCCGCCTGGCACCCCAACTACCTGTCGATCGGGTCGGTCTACACGCCCGGGAGCACCGTCGACGCGTTCTTCACCACGCTCAAGTCGCACGGCAAGCTGCCGAACTACGGCTACGAGTACCTGATCGGCGGCGACTTCGCCAACTGGGCCGCCACCACGACCACCATGGTCACCCACTCCGAGCAGTTCGGGATGACCCCGGTCCTGGTCGACTACGGCATGAACGGCAACATCGACGGCACCAGCGTCGACTACACCAACATGCAGAGCGCGAGCTGGCTGACGACCTACTTCCAGTCGCTCAAGTCCGCCGCCCAGGCGGCGCAGGCCGCCGCGCCGGGCAAGCCGGTGGGCTGGGTGATCGAGCCGGACATGCTCGGTTACCTGCAGCAGAACTACGCGGCGCAGTACAACAACGACGCCGCCCAGTTCCCGGCCGCCACCAACGCCGCGTACTCCTCCGGGGTGCTGGCCAGCGGCACCGACCCGGCCTTCGGCAACAACCTCAAGGGCCTGGTCCAGGCGATCAACTACGCCGTCAAGAAGTACGATCCGACCGCCTTCGTCGGCTGGCAGATCAACACCTGGGGCGTCCGCGACGCCCTCAAGGACACCGACACCCTGGGCTGGACGGCAGGTCAGCAGTCGGTGGTCACCAACGCGACCCAGGTGGCCAACTTCGCCAAGACGGCGGGGATCACCTACGACGCCGACTTCGCGGCGTTCGACCAGTGGGGACAGGACTTCGGCGTCCTGAACGACCCGAACCCGGCCGGTGACATCCGCTACCTGAACGCCGCGCACTGGAGCAACTACCTGCTCTATGCGAAGACCATCCGCCAGTCCCTCGGCCTGCCGGCCGTGCTGTGGCAGCTGCCGACGGGCCACCTCAACTCGACCCTCACCGCCAGCCCGACCTACTGGAACGCCTCCGGGAAGTTCCCCAACCTGGACGACGTCTCGGCCAACCGGGACGAGGACTCGGCGGCCACCTTCTTCTACGGGGACTCGTTCACCAGCAGCGGCAACAACCTCGCCTTCTACAGCAGCAACCCGGGCGCCGACCCCAAGGTGACCGTCAGCGGATCCACCGTCACCTGGGGCTCGCACCTCCCGGAGGCCGCGGCGGACGGCGTGGTGGCCATCCTCTTCGGGGCCGGCACCGGCTCCGGGACCTACGGGGTGCCGGAGATGGTGGGCAGCTACCAGAGCGCTCCCAGCGACTACGACTACTGGGTCACCCGCACCCAGTCCTACCTGGCCGCACCGACCCCGCTGCCCTGACGCCCGCGTCCGGCCCGTCTGGGCCGGCCGGTCACCGCCCCGGCCGGCCCGGTGCGGCGGTCCGCCGGGGGACGATGCCGCCCTTGCCGCGGGCCTGCATCGGCGCGGCGACGTGGTGGCAGATCCGCATGGGCATCACGCAGTTCCGCTCCACCACGGCCAGCGCGGTCCCCACCGGATGGGTCGGGGACGGGGCAACACTCCCGGGGGCGGCATTCGGGCTGCACGCGAGCTGCTGGCCCTAGGCGGCTGAGGCGGCGCAGCGGAAGCCGACGTGACCTGAGGTGGAGTCAGGGGTGGTGCCGGTGCGGGCGGCGACGCGGTAGCGGTTGCAGTAGGAGTCGTGGCAGAGGTAGGAGCCGCCGCGGATGGTGCGCGGGCCGGACGTATGGGGGTCGAAGGCGTCCGCGCACCACTCCCAGACGTTGCCGACCGTGTTGAACAGGCCGTAGGCGTTGGGGGCGTAGGTGTCCACCGGGGCGGTGCCGATCCAGCCGTCCTCGCTGGTGTTGACCACGGGGAAGTCCCCGTGCCAGATGTTGCAGCGCAGTTCGCCCCCCGGCGCGAACTCGTCGCCCCACGGATACCGGGCCTGGTCGAGGCCGCCGCGGGCGGCGTATTCCCATTCGGCCTCGCTCGGCAGCCGGACCCCGGCCCACTGCGCGTAGGCGTTGGCGTCCGTCCAGCCGACGTGGACCACCGGGTGGTCCAGTCGATCGGCCAGATCGCTGCCGGGGCCCTCGGGCGAGCGCCAGTCTGCGCCCTCGACGGCGCGCCACCACGGGGTTTCGGCGGGGAAGGCGGTGGCGTGCACCTGGGCCGGGGTGAGGAATCCGGCGAAGACGAAGGACCAGCCGAAGCGCTCGGCCGCGGTGCGGTGGCCGGTGGCGGCGACGAAGTCGGCGAATGCGGCGTTGGTCACAGCGCAGGCGTCGATCCTGAACGCGGCCACAGCCACCTCCCGAACCGGCCCCTCCCCATCGCCCGGCCGGGCCGCCGCGTCCTCGTTGCCCATCAGGAAAGTCCCGCCGGGCAGCAGCACCATGCCGTCACGGCGGACACGGGTATCGGCGGTAGTCGCTGGGGGCGGCTCCGTGGCACCGGACACCGGGGCGGCCTGCGGAACAGCCGAGCGGGGTACCGCGCAACAGGAACCAGGAATCGACATATAGCCTCCCTATCACCGGTCCGGTTCCTCCACCAACACAGCCCAAGCGGAGCTACAGCACATGGCCTCACGCCGCCAGTTCCTCGCAGGCGCCGCTGCCGCCGTCGGTACGGCGGGCGGTGCGGCGGTTCTGGCCGAGCACTTCTCCGGCTCCGCCCACAGCGGGGACGGAGACGCGGACGACACGGTCCGGGCGACCGGTGTCGGCAGCAGCAAGCAGCCGGCTGCGGCCCGTACCGACCGT
Organism: Streptomyces sp. 846.5; assembly: GCF_004365705.1. Taxonomy (NCBI): domain Bacteria; kingdom Bacillati; phylum Actinomycetota; class Actinomycetes; order Kitasatosporales; family Streptomycetaceae; genus Streptomyces; species Streptomyces sp. 846.5. The sequence goes on along the minus strand of NZ_SOBN01000003.1, from coordinate 345,227 downwards.
CCCAACATCATCCTGATCCTCCACGACGACCTCGGCTGGGGCGAGACCGGGCCGTACGGGCAGAAGACCATCGCCACCCCCTCGATCGACCGGGTCGCCGCGCAGGGGCTGCGCTTCACCCAGCACTACGGCGGCGGCTGCGTCTGCGCCCCGTCCCGGAGCGTCGCGCTGACCGGGCTGCATCTCGGCCATGCGACCGTCCGCCAGAACCCGGAGGCCGGCAGCGCCGGATCGTTCGTCAGCACCGACACCACCTTCGCCCAGGTGCTGTGGTCGCGCGGCTACCGCACCGGCCTGTTCGGCAAGTGGGGTTTTGGCCCGCTGCACGGGGACCAGCCGAGCCATCCCAACAACCGGGGGTTCGACGAGTTCTTCGGCTACATCTCGCACGAGGAGGCGCACCACTACTACCCGAACCACCTCTGGCACAACGCGGAGCGGATCGCCATGGACGGGCGGACCTACGCCCCGCCGCTGTTCGCCGACCGCGCGATCCAGTTCATCAAGGACAACGCCGCCCAGCCCTTCCTGATCTACCTGGCCCCCAATCTGCCGCACGCCCCCAGTGACATCCCCGACACCGGCGTCTACACCGACCCGCACTGGACCGCCGCCGACCGGGGCCACGCGGCCCAGGTCGCCCTGCTGGACAAGCACATCGGCGAGATCGTGGACACCGTCGAGCAGGCCGGCCTGACCGACAACACCCTGATCATGATCACCGGCGACCACGGGCCGCACGAGGAGGGCGGCGTCAATCCGGACTTCTTCGACTCCAACGGCCCGCTGCGCGGCTACAAGCGGAACCTGTACGAGGGGGGCATCCGGGTGCCCATGATCGCGTGGGGTCCGGGGCGGGTGCCAGTCGGCACCACCGACCGTGCCACCGGCCATGTCGACCTGGTCCCCACCCTCGCCGCCCTGGCCGGGACGGAGGGCCCCAAGGACGTCGACGGCGTCTCCTTCGCCGGGGTGCTCACCGGAACCTCCGACACGCTCCCGCACCGGGACCACTTCTACTGGTACCGCCGCGACCCGTTCAACACCAGGCGGGCCGCCGCCGCCGAACACGGCAGCGTGACCCGCGCGGCCGAGGCGATCCGCCGGGGCGACTGGAAACTGGTCCGCATCGCCGCGGGCCACGACCGTCCCCATGGAAGGACCGGCTACCCGACGGTCCAGCTGTTCGATCTGGCGACCGACCCCGGCGAGAGGAACGACCTCGCCGGCAGGCATCCCCAGCTGGTGGCCGAACTGACCGCCGCCCTCGACGCCGACTGGACGCCGTTCTACCCGCGCGTCGGCTACGGCCTCTCGGTCACGGCCCCGAAGCGGCTCGCCGCGGGGCAGTCCGCCCTGGTCACGGTCGTGCTCAGCAACGGCACCAGCGGCGAGCTGCTGCGGGCCGGCCTCTCGCTCACCGGACCGGCCGGCGTCACCCTGGTCCGGCAGGGCGACACAGCGACGAGCACCATCGCCCCGGGAGGTTCGGCGGCGGCCTCCTGGATGCTGACGGTGGATCAGTCCGGGGCCGCCGCACCGCTGTTGGCGCTGACGGCGGAGGCGACTGCGGAACCCGCCGGAGGGTCCGTCGCGCTGCGTTACCGCGAACAGGCCGTGGTTCTGGGGGCGGGCACCGCCGCCGGCTGAGCCACGACGGTCCGTCAGCTGCTGTGCCCCACTTAGGTTCCAGCTGTGTTGACGTCCTACCTGGCGCAATGTCAGGTCAGATGTGAGCGCTCACATTTATTCTGCCGGAAACCTTGACGCAACCATGGCCCCGATCCATAGTGATGGCCATCGCGCCGACTGCCATGCGCACTACATCCCCAGAGCCGCCCACCCATGCCCACGGGGCAAATTGTTAACGCTCACATCTCCGGTCGCCCCCGGCGATCCGGTACCTCGGAGCGAGCCCGCCCCTGCACCACCCCCGCTCGACCCCCGCCCAACCCCCGCACCACCCCCACCCAGTACGGCCCACCGGAACGGAGAGTGGTCCACCTTGTACGCTCGGATGCGACTTCGGCACCTGAGGAAGGCGCTGCTGTCAGCAGGCACCGCGACGGCGATCCTCCTCGCCATGCTCGTCGGCGCCATCGGCACGGCCGGGACGGCGCAGGCCGCCACGTCCCTCCCCTGTGACATCTACGCCGCCGCGGGGACGCCCTGCGTCGCCGCGCACAGCACCGTGCGCGCGCTCTTCGCCGCCTACAGCGGCTCGCTCTACCAGGTCAAGCGGGCCTCGGACTCCACCACCACCAACATCGGCACGCTCGCCGCCGGCGGCTACGCCAACGCCGCGGCCCAGGACACCTTCTGTGCCAACACCACCTGCGTCATCACCGAGATCTACGACCAGACCTCCGAGCACAACAACCTCACCGTCGAGGGCGCCGGAGGCAACGGCGGGGCGGACGTCGGCGCCATCGCCAACGCGCTGCCGGTGACGGTCGGCGGCCACTCGGTCTACGGCGTCTTCGTGTCGGCGGGGGTCGGCTACCGCAACAACAGCACCACCGGCGTCCCGACCGGCAGCACCGCCCAGGGCGCCTACATGGTGATCAGCGGCACCCACGTGAACGCGCGCTGCTGCTTCGACTACGGCAACGCCGAGACGTCCGGCAACGACACCGGCAACGGTCATATGGACGCGATCAACTTCGGTACCGAGTGCTGGTTCTCGCCCTGCACCGGCTCCGGCCCCTGGGTCCAGGCGGACCTGGAGAACGGCCTGTTCGCCGGCGGCAACGGCTCCAACACCAGCAACGCGGGCAACTCCAGCGCCTTCGTCACCGCCCTGCTGAAGAACAACGGCACCAGCACCTACGCCATCAAGGGCGGCAACTCCCAGTCCGGCTCCCTCACCACCTGGTACAACGGCTCGCTGCCCACCATCGGCGGCTACATCCCCATGAGCCAGGAGGGCGCCATCGTGCTGGGCACCGGCGGCGACGACAGCAACGGGTCCGACGGCTCCTTCTTCGAGGGCGTGATGACCTCCGGCTACCCGACCGACGCCGCCGACAACGCGGTCCAGGCCAACATCGTCTCGGTCGGCTACACCACCCCCAGCAGCAGCTTCCCGGTCGCCGGAACCGCCTACCGGCTCACCAACACCAACAGCGGCAAGGTGCTCGATGCGGTGAACTGCGGTACCGCGAACGGGACTTCGATCGACCAGTGGACCTCGCTGGGGAACACCTGCCAGCAGTGGAAGTTCACCAGCCTGGGCAGCGACCGCTACACCATCACCAACGTCAACAGCGGCACTGTCCTGGACTCGGTCAACTGCGGTTCGTCCAACGGCACTTCACTCGACCTCTGGGCCTCGCTCAGCAACCTCTGCCAGGAGTGGAACGTCACCAGGGTCGGCAGCAACTACACCATCTCCAACGTCGGCAACGGCATGGTCATGGACGTGAAGAACTGCGGGACGGCCAACGGCGTCGTCGTCCGGCAGTGGGCCCAGCTCGACAACACCTGCCAGCAGTGGACCATCGCTCCCTGATCAACTCTCTGGTCAACTCCCCGTAGCAGCCCACGGAACGGCGCCCGCCGAGCAGGTCTCAGCGGGCGCCGCGGGCATACCGGATCTCGCGCAGCAGCGCCGCCGCGGCGGGACTGGTCGGATCGCCGGTGACGGTGACGATCTGCCAGTGCGGCAGCGGTCCGGCCAGCGGGAGGAAGCGGACCTGATCGGTCTTGGCCGCGAAGGACTGCGGGACCAGCGCCACGCCCAGGCCGAACGCGACCAGGTCGAGCAGCGAGTGCACATCCGTCACCTCAAGGGCGACCCGGCGCTCGACCCCCGCCGCACCGAGCACCTGGTCGGCCAGGTCCCGGGTGCCCCAGTCCTGGTGGAAGTCGACGAACTGCTCCTGCCCCAGCTCGGCCGGCTCGACGGCGGTGCGGGCGGCGAAGGGGTGCTGCGGGCCGCAGGCCAGCACCAGCGGCTCGTCGGCGAGCGGTTCCACCAGCACGCTGTCGGGACTGCCGGCCGGGCGCGACACGAAGGCGATGTCCAGCCGTCCGGTGCGGACCTGTTCGGTCAGTTCGTTGGATCCCCCCTGCCGCAGCCGGATCTCCAGCCCCGGGTAGGCGGCGGCGAACCTGGCGAGGACGGCGGGCAGGTGCACCACGTGCAGGCACTGCAGCGAGCCGATGGAGAGGCTGCCGCGCAGCAGGCCCTGGACCGCGGCGACCGCGTCCTTGGCGGCATGGGTCGCCGACAGCGCACGCCGGGCCTCGACCAACAGGGCCTGCCCGGCCGGCGTCACCTCGACCGAGCGGGTGCTGCGGAGGAACAGCGCCGCGCCCAACTCGCGTTCCAGCGTGCGGATCGAGGCCGACAGCCCGGACTGGGCCACCTGCAGGCGCTTGGCCGCCCGGGTGAAGTGGCGCTCCTCGGCGACGGCCACAAAGTACTCGAGCTGCCGCAGTTCCATGATTCATCACCTGCAGTGCTCAAAGGGATCATCAGCTTCTGTTGGACAGCTTAATGGCAGAGGCGCAGGCTGGTGGTGCACACGGGTGCATGGACAGCATCAGTGCACCTACAGACAGTCCGAAAGATCGCAGGAGGATCCTCCATGCAGGCTCGCAGCATCGGTGACGTCCAGGTCGGCGCGATCGGCCTCGGCGGGATGCCGATGTCGATCGAGGGACGGCCCGACGAGGCGCGTTCGGTGGCGACGATCCAGGCCGCCCTCCACGCCGGCGTCACCCTGATCGACACCGCCGACGCCTACCACCTCACCGCGACCGACGTCGGCCACAACGAGACCCTGATCGCCCGCGCGGTGGCCGGCTACGGCGGCGACACCTCCGAGGTGCTGATCGCGACCAAGGGCGGCCACCTGCGCCCCGGCGACGGCTCCTGGACCCAGAACGGTTCGCCGGAGTACCTGAAGCGGGCCTGCGACGCCTCGCTGAAGCGGCTCGGCGTCGAGGCGATCGGCCTCTACCAGTTCCACCGCCCGGACCCGAGGGTCCCCTACGCGGACTCGGTGGGCGCGATCCGCGACCTGCTGGACGCCGGGAAGATCCGGCAGGCGGGCATCTCGAACGCCAACCCCGAGCAGATCCGGCAGGCCAACGAGATCCTGGGCGGGCGCCTGGTCAGCGTGCAGAACCAGTTCTCGCCGGCGTTCCGCTCCAGCGAGCCGGAACTGGAACTGTGCGCGGAGCTGGGGATCGCCTTCCTGCCCTGGAGCCCGCTCGGCGGCATCACCAACGCGGGCCGGCTGGGTTCGCGGTTCGACGTGTTCCAGCAGGTGGCGCAGGACCACGGGGTGAGCCCGCAGCAGGTCTGCCTGGCCTGGATGCTCGCCAAGGCGCCGGTGGTGATCCCGATCCCGGGCTCGTCGCGTCCCGAGACGATCCGCGACTCCGTCGCGGCTGCGGACCTCAAGCTGTCCACCGAGGAGTTCGACCGCCTCGACGCGGCCTGAGCGGCCGACCGTCCAACCGCAGCGACCGGACGGGCGGACCCGGCCGAGCCCCCGGTGCTCACCCTTCGTGGGAGCACCGGGGGTCCGTTTCTGCCTGGCCTCGGTTCAGCTGAGCCCGAGCGGGATGTCCTTCTCGCGCAGCGCGTCCAGGACCGCGGCGTACATCCGGGACTTGATCGTCCCCACGGTCGGGCCGGCCTTGGCCGCGTGGGCGCGGGCGATCTCGATCGCGGCCGTGCGGACGGCGTCCTCGTCCGCCGTGCGGTCGACCAGTCCGGCGGCCAGGGCGTCGTGGCCGCCGTAGCGGCGGGCGGTGACCATGGCCTCGTGCGCCGTCTGCGGGGTCAGCCGGGACTGGATGAGCGCGGACATGCCCACGCTGAAGGGGATGTTGATCTCGGCCTCGGGCAGGCACCAGAAGCCGCGGTCGCCGCGCATCACCCGGAAGTCGTGGGCCAGCGAGAACATGGCGCCCGCCGCGAAGGTGTGCCCCTGCAGCGCCGCCACGGTGACCAGGGGCAGCGACAGCACCCGCGCCAGCAGCTCCTGCACCCCGGCGACGTACTCGCCCGCCTGGTCGGCATGGGCGAAGAGCCAGTCCAGGTCCAGCCCGTTGGAGAAGAACTTCCCGGTCGCCGTGGTGACCAGCGCCTTCGGGCCCTCGGCCTGCTCCACCTGGTCCAGCAGGGAGTTGACCGACGCGAGCCAGTCGGGGTGGAAGCGGTTCTCGGTGTCTCCGATGTCGAGGACGAAGACGTCGTCCTGGCGGTCGAGCGTGGGCATGGCTGTTCCTTCTCTCGATCTGGCAGCCGCACCGGCTGCTACCGGCCAGTAACAAGGTTCGTCGGCATCGTACCCGGCCGTGTCGGGGTACGGGCCAGGGGCGGGCCAGGGCGCAGACTTGCCGTATGCCCGAACTTCCGGAGGTCGAGTCCCTCACCCGCTTCCTGGCCGAGCACCTGGTCGGCCGAACGGTCGAGCGGGTGTACCCGCTGGCCGTGCAGGCACTGAAGACCTACGACCCGCCGCTCACCGCGCTGGAGGGCCGGAGCTTCGACGGTGCGACCCGGCACGGGAAGTTCCTCGACCTGGACGCCGGTGGGCTGCATCTGGTGATCCATCTGGCCAGGGCGGGCTGGATGCGCTGGAAGGAGGGCCTGCCCGATGCGCCGCCCAGGGCCGGCAAGGGGCCGCTGGCGCTGCGGGTCCGGCTGGCCGGACCGGACGCGGCGGGCTTCGACGTGACCGAGGCCGGCACCCGGAAGCGGCTCGCGGTCTACCTGGTCAGGGACCCGCAGGAGGTGCCGGGGATCCAGCGGCTCGGGCCGGACCCGCTCTCCCCCGACTTCACCGCGGCCGCGTTCACCCGGCTGATGAAGGACGAGCACCGCCAGGTCAAGGGCGTCCTGCGCGACCAGGGCGTGATCGCGGGCATCGGCAACGCCTACGCGGACGAGATCCTGCACGCCGCCCGGATGTCCCCGTTCAAGCCGGCTGCGAACCTCTCCGCGGAGGAGTCGGCGCTGCTCCACGACACCGTTGTGACGACGCTCGCCGAGGCCGTCGAACGGGCCCGCGGGCTGGCCCTGCAGGACCTCAAGGCCGAGAAGAAGAGCGGCCTGCGGGTCCACGGGCGCACCGGCGAGGCCTGTCCGGTCTGCGGGGACACCGTCCGCGAGGTCTCCTTCAGCGACTGGTCCACGCAGTACTGCCCGACCTGCCAGACCGGCGGCCGGATCCTCGCCGACCGCCGGATGTCCCGGCTGCTGAAGTAGTCGCGTACTAGCGCTTGACCGCGCTCAGGACCACGAACTTGGGGCTGCTCGCCACGGTGGTGCAGTTGCCGAACATCCGGCGCAGCGTGGCGTGGTAGCCGAGGTGGCGGTTGCCCACGACGCGGAGCTCGCCGCCGGGGCGAAGCGCGGCGCGGGCGCCGGCGAACATACGGCGGGCGATGGCGTCGGTGGTGGCCTGGTGGGAGTGGAACGGCGGGTTGTTGAGCACCAGGTCGACCGAGCCGGCAGGTACGTCCGAGAGGCCGTCGCCGAGGAGGAACTCGGCCTTCGCCGCCGGGTCGGTGGTCGCGGCGAAGGCCGCGAAGGTGGCCCGGGCGGAGGCGATCGCCTGGTGGGACTCGTCGACGAAGGTGACCTCCGCCTCGGCGGCCAGCGCCGCGACCGCCGTACCGACCACGCCGTTGCCGCAGCCCAGGTCCACGACCCTGGTCGGCCCCGGGAGCGTCGGGAGGTGCTGCAGCAGCAGCCGGGTGCCGACGTCGAGCCGTTCGGCCGAGAAGACACCGGCGTGGTTGGTGACGGTCAGCCCGGCCGCGATGTCCGAGGGCAGCTCGTAGCTGTGCGGCCAGGGGCTGGGGGTCGGCTTCAGCACCGGGTCCGGGGTGCAGTGGATCAGCCGGGCCTTGCGGACCGCCAGGGAGGTGCGGGTCGGGCCGATGATCCGCTCGAAGAGCTTGAGGGTGGAGGTGTGGATCTCGGTGGTCATCCCGGTGCCGATGACGACGGTGTCCGCATGGACGGCGGGCGCGAGCCGGTGGAGCTGGTCCTCCAGCAGCGCGAGGCTCTTCGGTACCCGTACGAGCAGGACGTCGATCCGGGCCGGCGGCTCGTCCTGGGAGGACAGCAGCCGGACGGCCTCCTGGTCGATGCCGTTGCGGGCCAGGTTGGCCCGGGTGGCCTGCTGGGCCAGGTAGGAGTCGCTGATCTGCACGGGCCGGTGCCCGGCCAGCGCGGTGGCCAGCGCCCCCCACCGGTCCCCGAGCACCACGACCTCACCGGCGAGATCGACCGGCGGAGCAGTCGTCCCGTCCAGGGCGGCACTGCCGTCGAGCTGCCGCAGCAGGTACTCGTCGGAGGCGTCCCACGCCCGAAGCGTGTCACGCGGGTCAGCCGGAAAACGGGCGAGGTCGTACGAGCCTTGAGCGGCGATCAGTCGATTCATCGTGCCCCCAACCTATCCGCTGCACGCCCCGGCCGGAGCCAGCAGCAGGTCAGCACCGATTTCGGTGCATTGGAACGGGCCGGTGCGGAGTAGTCCGCACCGGCCCGTCCTGCGTGTGCGGGGGGGTCAGCCGTTGCCGGCGAGGGTGTGGAGTTGGGCGGTTTCGGATTCGGTGGCGCCGAGGGATTCGGCGGTGGGGTAGAGGTCGGGGATGTCCTTCTGGCGGCCCCACTGGCGGAGGAACTCGGCGTAGGCGAGGAGGGCCTGGAGGTCGCCGGCTTCGATGCCGCTGCGGTAGCAGTCCTCGGCCGTGCGGCGGTCCTTGCGGTCCTCGTAGATGAGGGCCAGGTTCAGCCAGGCGTTGGACTCGCCCTCGGCGGCCGCGGCCTCGTACTGCTTGACCGCCTCGTCCATCCGGTCCTGCTCGGCCAGGAAGATGGCGTAGTCGAAGTGCGCCCCGTACTCGTCCTGCTGAAGTGCCGTCAGGAACTCGCCCTCGGCGGACGCCTTCTCGTCGGCGGTGCCGTGCTCGGCGCAGAAGTTCGCCCAGGCCAGCTGGGCGCCCTCGATGTCCTCGTCCAGCGCCGCGGTGAGGTGGGCCCGTGCCTCGTCGTAGCGGCCCAGCTGCTGCTCGGCCTCGGCCATCGGCACCAGCACCGAGCGCACTCCGGCGTCCAGCCCGCGGCCCAGCCACTCCAGCGCCTGGTCCACCCGCTCGGCCTCCAGGTGCATCCGGCCCAGGTTCCCCAGCGCCATCGGGTCGCCGCGCTCCACCGCCAGCGTCAGCACCTCCTCGGCCTCGACCAGCCGGTCCTGGTCGTCGCTCAGGAACACCCCGAAGTCGTTGAGCGCCCCGGGCTCCTCCGCGCTGATGGCCTTGCGGTACCACTCCTCGGCGCGGTCGCGCTCACCCAGCTCGTCCGCGAGCACCGCGGCGGTCCACAGGGTGACCTCGCGGCCGGCCGCATGGGCCCGCGCCAGCGCCTCCAGCGCCTCCTCCGGCTCCTCGACCTCGATGAGCAGGGCGGCGAGCGCCTCGTAGGCCCCGGACACCCCGCTGTCCGCGGTGCTCCGCAGCACCTCCAGCGAGGCCTCCACATCGCCCCACTCCTCGACCAGGTCGAGCAGCTTGTCGGCGGTCTCGTCGTGCCGGCTCTCCCACGCCCTCGCGTACAACTCCAGTGCGGCGGCGTGGCGGCCCTGGGCCGCTTCCTGGTCCGCGCGCTGCACGAGAACCTCTTCGGGCATGGTGGCTTCCTTCCTCGGATCGGACGGGACCAGTATCGCCGCCCCGACCCCTCCCCCGCTCACCAGCCCGGACCCGCCGCTTCCCACGCGCCGACCGAAACTGCCATGATCACCGGATGTCGACCTCACTCTGGCACGAAGTCGCCGACCGGGTGTTCCAGCGCCGCTACCAGCCCTGGGACGTCACCGTCAGCGCGATCGTCGGCAGCGACGGGCTCGCCGTCGTCGACACCCGCTGCAGCCTCGCCGAAGCCGGCGAGCTCCGCGAGCACCTGCGCAGGCTCTCCCCTGCCCCGGTCCGCTGGGTCGTGAACACCCATGTCCACTTCGACCACGTCGGCGGGAACGCCGAGTTCGTCGCGCCCCGGCAGGTCCCGCCCGCCGAGCTGTGGGGCCACCGGGCCATGGCCGCGGCTCTGTGCGCCGGGCAGGACGACCCCGAGGGCGAGGGCGATCCGGCCGTCCCGATGTCCACCGTCGTCCCGGACCGCCTGGTGGACCGTGCCCACGTCCTCGACCTGGGCGATCGCCTGGTCCGGCTGGTCCACCCCGGCCGCGGCCACACCGACGGCGACCTGCTCATCCACATCCCGGACGCGGACGCCCTGCTCGCCGGGGACCTGGTCGAGGAGTCGGGGCCGCCCGCCCTGGGCTCGGACAGCTTCCCGCTCGACTGGCCGGACACCCTGGACGCGCTGCTCGCCGCCATCGGCCCGGCCACCGTCGTCGTCCCGGGCCACGGCGCGCCGGTCGGCGCGGCCTTCGTCCGCGAGCAGCGCGACGCCCTCGCCGCTCTGGCAGACCGCATCACGGCCCTGCACGCGGCCGGGGTCTCCGCCGAGGATGCCCTGGCTACGAGCGGATGGCCTTACCCCGCAAGCAAGTTGGCGCAAGCAGTCGCCCGCGGTTACGCCGCGCTCGACGCGGGTTCAGCCCAACTCCACCGGTAGGCTCGCATACCCGCGCAGCAGCAGCCGGTCCTGCCGCACCGGCTCCGCGCCCTTCGCCGGGGCGATCGCCGGATAGCGCCGCAGCAGGGCGCTGAAGGCGATCCTCGCCTCCAGCCGGGCCAGCATCGCGCCCAGGCAGTAGTGCATGCCGGCGCCGAAGCTCAGCGGCTGGTTGTCGGCCCGCCAGGGGTCGAAGCGGTCGGGGTCGTGGAAGCGGGCCGGGTCGCGGTTGGCGGCGCCGATCAGCAGCACCACCTCGCCGTGCTGCTCCAGCGGCACGCCGTCGATCTCCAGGCCGCGGAACAGCGCCGTCCTGGAGGTGAGCTGGACGGGTGAGTCGTAGCGCAGCACCTCCTCGACGAAGTCGGCGACCGGCAGGGCCTCCTGGACCAGGGCCGCGCGTACCGCGGGGTGCCCGAAGAGCAGGGCCAGGCCGTTGCCGAGCAGATTGGTGGTGGTCTCGAAGCCGGCCAGCAGCAGCAGCGCGAGATTCCCGAGCAGCTCGGCGGCGTCCAGCCGGGCGTCCTCGGCGTCGACCAGCTGCACCAGGGCGGTGATGAGGTCGTCGCGCGGCTCGGCGCGGCGAAGTTCGGCGAGGGCCGCGAAGGTGGCGCTGAGCTCCCGGGCGGCCGCGTCGGCCGCGGTCAGATCGGTCTGGTCGCCCATGAACTCCAGGACCAGGGTGAGGTCGTGGATCAGCGACCGGAACGGCCCCCGGTCCTGCTCGGGGACGCCCAGCAGTTCGCAGATCACGCTGACCGGCAGCTGGTACGCGAACTCCTCCATGAAGTCGACGCCGCGGCCGTCCCCGGCGTCCAGCCCGGGCAGCCGGTCCAGCAGCCGGTCGACCACGCCGACCACGGCGGGTTCCAGCGCGGCCACCCGCCGGGGTGTGAACACCGAGGCGATGGGCGCGCGCATCCGGGTGTGCTGCGGCGGATTGCTCTGCAGGATCGAACGGCCCAGCAGGGCCAGCGAGTCGCGCCTCGGCTCGTCGCCGAAACGGTCCCGGCGCAGGTCGTCGCTGTCGACGCCGAAGGCCGGATTGCGCAGCACCCGGTTGACCGAGTCGTAGCCGCAGGCCAGTACCCAGCCCTCGCCCAGGCTGGCCACCGGGCCCAGCTCGTGCGCGAGCGCGTACAGCGGATACGGGTCCACGCGCCCGTCCGCGCGAGCCAGTTGATCAATGATCTCTGCCGCGTCCATACCCGGCCCTCCCCACGTCGTGCACGATCCTGCCCTTGGACGGAGCAACTCCGGGCGAAGCGGAGGCGTTCCCGCCTTTTCGCAGACATGACATTTTCTACTCGCTCCGCTCCGGCGCTCTATCTGTTGAACCGTCACATACTGGACGGTGTCAGCTTCTTGTCGGATCGGAAGGGGCGCATCTTCTATGTCCGCAGTCGAGCCGCAGACAGCACGGGCAACCCCACCCCCCGCGATCGCCGACCCCGCCCCGCTGGGCCTGGCCGGGTTCGCCATGACCACCCTCGTTCTCAGCTGCTTCAACGCCGGATTCTTCGACAAGACCGCCGAGGGCGTGGTGCTCCCGCTCGCCCTCTTCTACGGCGGTCTCGGCCAACTCCTGGCCGGCATGTGGGAGTTCCGCAGAGGCAACACCTTCGGCGCCACCGCCTTCAGCTCCTTCGGGGCGTTCTGGCTGGCCTACTACGCGCTGGTCAAGGACGTCGCGCCGGCCATCGCCAGCTCGGCCGACTTCCACAACGCCCTGGGCCTGTTCCTGTTGGTGTGGGGCATCTTCACCGGCTACATGACCGTCGCCGCGGTCCGCGTGAACCACGCGGTGCTCAGCGTCTTCGTCGCGCTGACCCTCACCTTCGTGGTGCTGGCCATCGGCGAGTTCTCCAAGAACGGCGACATCACCAAGGTCGGCGGCTGGCTGGGCCTGCTGACCGGGCTGCTGGCCTGGTACACCTCCTTCGCCGGCGTCGCCAGCAGCACCTTCAACCGCGAGGTGGTCCCGGTACGCGTGCCCAGGAAACTCAACTGAGGCACCGCCGCACGACGTGAGGGCGGCCCCGGATCCCCCGGGGCCGCCTTTCCCGCAACTGGTCCATGCACGCATCTGGTCCGTACCGACCAGTCGGTACTAACCTCCGTTCACGCCCTCGACGCCGAGGCTCGTGCCCTTGAGGCCTGCGCCCCGGTCCGACCGCGCGCGCCGCCCCGTCCGTCCGCCCCCGTACGCACCGGTGCCCCGAGGAGCAGCATGACCACCACCCCGTTCAACGCAGACGCGTCCGTCTCCAGACCCGCGCCCGGCGCGCTCACCCGGCTGTGGCAGCGCGACCTGGCCCACTACCCGGACACCGGCCGCCGCTACGCCTACCTGGCGATCGTGGTGCTGACCACGATCGTTCTGTACTACGCCCTGTACATCCAGTACGCGGTGGCGACCTCGATCATCACCCACTTCCACATGACCTACCGCTACTTCATCTGGGTCTCCGTGGTCGGCAACGCCGTCGGCGCCTTCGCCTCGCTGATCGCGGGCCTGGCCGACCGCTGGGGCCGGGCCAACATGGTGGTGTACGGGCTGCTGGTCACCGGGCTGCTGGTGCTGTTCGGCCTGCCGAACGCCTCCGGTGAGCTCTCCTATCTGATCCTGTTCGCCCTGGTCGGCTTCGTCGAAGGCATCGTCCTGGTCGCGACACCGGCCCTGATCAGGGACTTCTCCCCGCAGCTGGGCCGGGCCACGGCCATGGGCTACTGGACCATGGGCCCGGTGCTGGGCAGCCTGGTGGTCACCACCGTGACCAGCAGCACCCTGAACTCCTCCAGCTGGCAGGACGAGCTGCGCTACGCCGGGATCTCCACGCTGATCGTGTTCCTGGTGTCCCTGGTCGCCCTGCGCGAGCTGTCGCCCCGGCTGCGCGACCAGATCATGGTGAGCCTGCGCGACCGGGCCCTGGTCGAGGCCCGCGCCAAGGGCATGGACCTCGCCGAGGTCGAGTCGGGCAACCACTGGCGCCAGATGATGCGGCTGGACGTGGTCGGCTCGGCCTTCGCCATCAGCATCTTCCTGCTGCTGTACTTCGCCGCGGTCGGCAACTTCGTGGTCTACTTCTCGACCGTCTTCGGCTACTCGGAGCAGCGGGTCAACGCGCTGGCCAACTGGTACTGGGCGGCCAACGCCATCGCCCTGGTGGTCGCCGGGCTGGCCTCCGACCGGCTGAAGGTGCGCAAGCCGTTCATGCTGGCGGGCGCCGTCGGCAGCATCGTGGTGACGCTGATCTTCGCGCTGAGCGCGACCCACGCCAAGACCGGGTACTACACCTTCGCCTGGATGTTCATCGGCATCGGCGTGCTCGGCGGGCTCACCTACGCGCCGTGGATGGCGAGCTTCACCGAGACCGTGGAGAAGCACAACCCGGCCGCGACGGCGACCGGCCTCGCGGTGTGGGGCTGGATCATCCGGATCGTGGTCGCGGTCTCCGCCGCGTTCGTGCCGGTGGTGGTGACCTCGGCGACACCGCTGGTGGAGCACGGTCAGGCGGTGGCGGCGGCAGAGGCCCAGGCGGGCCCGGCGCTGGCCATCGTGAACGCCCATCCGCAGCTCTTCGCCGAGCTGGCGAAGTACCCGCCGACGGCGGTCCCGCCCGCGCTGCAGGCCCAGGCGGTGCAGCAGGTCGGCGTGCCCGGCCTGCTCACGGTGCAGAAGGCCCAGCCCCAGCTCGCGGTGCTGCAGCAGTACGGGACCACGGTGCAGAAGGCCGCCAAGGACAACCCGGGCAACTGGCGCACCTGGTGGTTCGTCTGCCTGGCCGGGCAGGTGCTGTTCCTGCCGTTCCTGTTCGTGATGGCAGGGCGCTGGAGCCCGAAGAAGGCGCGCGAGGACGCCGAGGAGCACCAGCGGCTGGTGGACCTGGAGCTGGCGGCGATGGCCGCCGGCGGCGGCCAGGAAGGCGACAGCGAGAGCGGCTGAGCGTCGCACCCCTGTCGGGGCGCGGGTGAACGACTCCTCATGTTCGGGCCGTGACGGGTCCGTGATCTGAAGGGCGATCTCAACGGCGGCTCAGGAGGCTCTCAGACCCGGCCGCGACGGTTGCTCCATGTCCACAACCATCGCAGCACCCTCGACGCCGGCCCAGGCGGTCACGGCACGGCCTCTGCCGCGCCGTGACCCGCTGCCCGCCGAGCTGGAAACACCCATGCTCGACGTCGTGGTTCCCGTGTACAACGAGGAACGCGACCTCGGCCCCAGCGTGCACCGCCTGCACGCCTACCTCGACCGCGCGTTCCCGTACGGCTTCCGCATCACCATCGCCGACAACGCCAGCACCGACAGCACCCCGGTCGTGGCCGAGCAGCTGGCCCGCGAACTGCCGGCGGTGTGCGTCCGCCGGCTCCCGCTCAAGGGCCGCGGCCGGGCTCTCAACAGCGTCTGGGCCGCCTCCGACGCACCCGTGCTCGCCTACATGGACGTCGACCTCTCCACCGACCTCAGCGCGCTGCTGCCGCTGGTCGCCCCGCTGATCTCGGGCCACTCCGACATCGCGATCGGCTCCCGGCTGGCCCGCGGCTCGCAGGTGGTGCGCGGGCCCAAGCGCGAGTTCATCTCCCGCGCCTACAACCAGATCCTGCGCCGGACGCTTTCGGTGCGCTTCAGCGACGCCCAGTGCGGGTTCAAGGCGATCCGGGCCGACGTCGCCGAACGGCTGCTGCCGATGGTCGAGGACACCGGCTGGTTCTTCGACACCGAGCTGCTGGTGCTGGCCGAACGCGCCGGACTGCGCATCCACGAGGTGCCGGTCGACTGGGTCGACGACCCCAACAGCAGCGTGGACATCGTCGCCACCGCCACCGCCGACCTCAAGGGCTGCTGGCGGGTCGGCCGCGGCCTGGCCACCGGCAGCATCTCGCTCGCCGAACTCCGGCGGCCCGAGCCCGAGCAGCCGGAACTCCCCGGCGTCCCGCACGGTCTCGGCGGGCAGCTGCTGCGCTTCGGCGCGGTCGGCGTCGCCAGCACCCTGCTCTACCTGGTGCTGTTCAGCCTCATGAGCACCCTGATGGGTGCTCAGCCCGCCAACGCCGCCGCGCTGCTGCTCAGCGCGATCGCCAACACCGCCGCCAACCGGCGGCACACCTTCGGCGTGAGCGGGGCGGGCGCCGGACGGCAGCAGGCACAGGGCCTGGTCGTGTTCCTGCTGAGCCTGGTGCTCACCAGCGGCTCACTCGCGCTGCTGCACGCCCTCTCCGCCAACCCCGGCCATGCGACGGAGCTGGCCGTACTCGTCGCGGCGAACCTCGCCGCCACCCTGGTGCGCTTCGTCCTACTGCGCACCTGGGTCTTCCGCAAGCACAGCAGTGAGCAGAGGAACACCGCATGACCATCCACGCCCCCGAGACGGCCGCCCCGCTCGCGGACCAGCCGCCCGCTCCCCGGTCCCACGGCCGGGGGAGCCCGGAGCCGCTCTTCCCGACCTGGGATCCGCCGCCGCAGAAACCCCGGCTGCCGCTCGGGGAGCGGGTCCGCACCCTCCCGGGCCGGGTCTGGCGCGGCCGGCCCGAGGACGCCGCCTGGGTCCGCCCGGCCCTGCTCGGCCTGCTGTTCGCCACGGCCATGCTGTACCTGTGGAACCTCAGCGCCTCCGGCTACGCCAACTCCTTCTACTCGGCGGCGGCCCAGGCCGGCTCCAAGAACTGGGAGGCGTTCTTCTTCGGCTCCTCGGACGCCGGCAACTCCATCACCGTCGACAAGCCGCCGGCGGCGCTGTGGGTGATGGGCCTGTCGGTGCGGATCTTCGGCCTCAGCTCCTGGTCGATCCTGGTCCCGCAGGCACTGATGGGCGTCGCCACGGTCGGCACCCTGTACGCGGCGGTACGCCGCCGCTTCAGCGCCGTCGCCGGGCTCACCGCGGGCGCGGTGCTGGCGCTGACCCCGGTCGCCGTACTGATGTTCCGCTTCAACAACCCGGACGCGCTGCTGGCGCTGCTGCTCACCATCGCCACCTACGCGATGCTGCGGGCCCACGAGGACGGCCGCACCCGCTGGCTGGTGCTGGCCGGCGCGATGATCGGCTTCGCCTTCCTGACCAAGACCCTGCAGGCCTTCCTGGTGCTGCCGGCCTTCGCCGCCGTCTACCTGGCCTTCGGCCCGCACCGGCTGCTCAAGCGGGTCGGGCAGCTGGCCTGGGGCACCCTGGCGATGGTGGTCGCCGGCGGCTGGTGGGTCGCTGTCGTCGAGCTCGTCCCGGCGGCGGACCGCCCGTACATCGGCGGCTCCACCGACAACTCCTTCCTCTCGCTGACCTTCGGCTACAACGGCTTCGGGCGGCTGACGGGCAATGAGACCGGCAGCGTCGGCGGCGGAGGCGGCGGCGGCACCGGCTCCACCGGGCAGTGGGGCGCGACCGGCATCACCCGGCTGTTCAACTCGGAGATCGGCGGCCAGATCTCCTGGCTGATCCCGGCGGCACTGATCCTGCTGGCGCTCGGCGTCTGGGTCACCCGCAGGGCCAGGCGCAGCGACGCGACGCGGGCGGCGTTCCTGGTCTGGGGTGGCTCGTTCCTGCTCACCGCCGTCACCTTCAGCTTCATGAGCGGCATCTTCCACCCGTACTACACGGTGGCGCTGGCTCCCTCCATCGCCGCCCTGGTCGGCATGGGCGGCGAGGCCGTCTGGCGCGGACGCAGGCGTCCGGGCGTCGCCACGGTCGGCGCGGCGACCATCGCCGTCTCGGCGATCTGGGCCTTCGTGCTGCTGAACCGCAGCGCGGACTTCTACCCGGCGGTGCGCTGGCTGGTCCTGCTGCTGGGGCTGGCCGCGGCGGCACTGTTCCTGGCCAACGCCTTCGTGCCGGCCGCGGCGGGCATCAAGCGGCTGATGGTGGCCGCGGGGCTCGCAGCGCTGATCTCGATGCTGGCCGGTCAGGCCGCGTACGCGGCGGACACGGTCTCCACCGGTCACACCGGTTCCATCCCCTCGGCCGGTCCGAGCAGCGGTGGAATGGGGATGGGCGGCGGGATGCCTGGCGGCGGCGCCCGGGGCGGCGGCGGCTTCGGCGGCGGCGCGGGCGGCGGCGGGGGAACGCCTCCGACCGGCGCGGGCACGGGCACGGGCGCTGCTGGTGGCAGCACCTCGCAGACGGGTATGCCCGGCGGCGCAGCCGCCGGCGGAACCGGCACCGCACCGTCCGGCACCGGCACCGAGCGCGGCGCCATGGGCGGCGGCGCCGGCGGCCTGATCAACGGAGCCACCGTCAGCTCCGCGATGACCGCCCTGCTGGAGAAGAACGCCTCCAGCTACACCTGGGCCGCCGCAGTCGTCGGCTCGCAGAACGCCGCCAGCTACCAGCTGGCCACCCAGGCCTCGGTGATGCCGATCGGCGGCTTCAACGGCACCGACAACTCGCCGACCCTGGCCCAGTTCGAGCAGTACGTCAAGGAAGGGAAGATCCACTACTTCATCGCCGCCTCCACCGGAGGCCAGGGCGGCAGCAGCACCACGACCACCGCCGCCTCCCAGATCACCGCCTGGGTGAAGGCCCACTACACGGCCACCACCGTGGGCAGCACCACCGTCTACGACCTGACCGCAGCAACGACCTCCGGCTGAGGCCGGTCGCGGCGAACGAACGCCCGGCCCCGGATCAATGGCGATCCGGGGCCGGGCGTTGTCGGTCAGTGCTGGACGAAGACCGCCACGGTCCTCGCCGGGATGGTGAAGGTGCCGGTGGCGGGGTCGAAGGCGGAGGTCCTGACGACCGGATCCGAGCCGTCGGCCTGGGCCGGGTGGAGCTGCTGGGTGGTGCCGGCCAGGGTGGTGAGGGTCTGCTGCTGGCTGGTCGGGGTCGCGTTGAAGACGACCGTGACGGACTTGTAGGTGTTCAGGCCGGTGCCGTCCAGGTGGAGGGTGATCACGCCCGGGGTCTCGCCGGAGGTGCCGGAGAGCGGGTAGCTGAGCCGCTGCTGGACGTCGGCGGCGGTGGTCAGGGAGAAGAGCGGGGTGGACTTCTTGATCTGCAGGAACTGCTGGTACTGCGCGGAGGCCGAGAGTTCGGCTGCGCAGCCGGGGACCAGGTCGGTCCGGGCCAGCAGGGGTTGGGCGAAGGTCCAGGAGGACTGGTTGGAGGCGGCGAGCGGCAGGCCGTGGCCGAAGCCGTTGCCCTGGGTGCAGTTCCAGTGGATCGCGTTGAACCAGTCGCCGCTGTCGTAGGAGTTGGCGTCGAGCGACTTGGAGCGGAGCAGGTCGCTGCCCGCGACGGCGAACCCGGGGCCCTGGGAGAGGCCCGTGGTGGCGAGGGCGAGGGACTGCATCCGCGCGCGGTCCGCCATCGAGGTGCCGATGGGCAGCTTGTAGATCAACGCGTCGTAGAGGTCCAGGTTGTCGTGGGCGTCCACATAGGTGATCGCCTCCCCGGGGGCCGCGGTGTAGCCGGTCGGCGAGCCGCTGTAGTCGACCTCCGAGCCCTTGACGGTCTTTCCGCTGCTGTCGGTGAAGGAGTAGGCGGCCAGGTTGCCGGTCAGGCCGACCTTCAGCTGGTCCATGGCGTGCAGCAGATTCGCCTTCTGCTGGTCGCTGGTGCCGTTGACCGCAGCGCCGTTGGGGTCGGTGTAGAGGCCGGAGGCGAAGCCCTGGATGCGCGGGTCGGTGTCGAACGGGCCGCCGCCGCGGACCGCGTCCCGCTGGCGGTCGTTGAAGGTGGCGATACCGGTGCCGGCCATGTTGGCCTGGGTGGCCTGGACGAAGCGGGCGTTGTTGGCGACGACGCCGAAGTTCCAGCCCTCGCCGTAGAGGAACTCGGAGCGGCCGGTCTTCTTGAGCGAGGCCTGCACGTCCAGCACGGTCTGCTTGGGGTCGAGCCCCATCAGGTCGAACCGGAAGCCGTCGACGTGGTACGCGTCGGCCCAGGTCCGGGTGGAGTCCACCACCAGCTTGTTCATCATGGTGTGCTCGGGGGCGGTGTCGGCGCAGCAGCTGTCGGTGGTCACCGCGCCAGTCGCGCTGAGGCGCTGGTAGTAGCCCGGGACGATCTGGTCCAGCACCGAGGTCGCGGCCTCGCCGGAGGCGGCGGTGTGGTTGTAGACCACGTCCATGACCACCCGCAGGCCGATCCGGTGCAGTGCGGCGACCATCTGCCGGAACTGCTCGGTGCGGACGGTGCCGTCGGCATTGGTGGCGTAGGAGCCCTCGGGGACGGTGAAGTGGTACGGGTCGTAGCCCCAGTTGTAGTCGTCGGTGGCCGCCTGCGCGCTGACGCAGGCCTGCTGCGCCTGCGAGTCGGGGGCGTAGGAGGCCAGGTCGCAGGCCGGGGTGGTCTGCTCGGACTTGAGCTCGGGGACGGAGGAGAAGTCGAAGGTCGGCAGCAGGTGGACGGTGGTGACCCCGGACCTGGCCAGGGCGGCGAGGTGCTTCATGCCGTCCGAGTTCAGGTCCTTGAAGGCCAGGTAGGTGCCGCGGTCGGCGGCCGGGACGGTGGTGTCGGCCGAGGAGAAGTCGCTGACGTGCAGCTCCTGGATCTCCTGCTGGGTGGCGGTCAGCGCCTTCGGCGACCGGTCACCGGTCCAGCCGCTGGGCGCGGTTGACGGGTCGTTGAGGTCGACGATCTCGCTGCGCTTGGAGTCGGCGGAGAGGGCGAGCGAGTAGGGGTCGGTGACATGGTTGGTCACCACCTTCTGGACGCTCGGGGCCCAGACCGTCACGTTGTAGAGGTAGTACTTCCCCTTCCAGGAGGCCGGGCCGGTCACCGACCACACGCCGGTGGAGTCGTCCCGGTGCATGGCGACGGTGCGGGTGGTGGTGGCGGTGGGGCTGTCGTAGAGCTCCAGGCTGACCGACTGCGCGGTCGGGGCCCAGACCGAGAGCCTGGCCGAGGCGTTCGAGACGACCGGGCCGAGGGTGGTGCTGACCGCCTTGGTCGCGTAGACGGCGTCCAGGACGCCCGGGATCTGCACCCCGGTGGCGGCCAGCAGCGCGCCGTTGGCCTCACGTTCCGTCATGATCAGCTGGCCGCGCAGCGCGGTGGTGATCCGCTTGGTGTCGCGCGGGTCGACCGTGAAGGCGGCGTAGCCCTTGAGCTCGGGGTGGGCGGCGAGCTGGGCCGCCGTCAGACCGGTGCTGACGGGCAGCAGCCGGAGCCAGTAGCCGGGGTCGGTCAGGTCGCCGTCCTTGACGGCGAGGGCGCCGGTGGGCAAGTAGACCAGCTCGGGCGAGGCGCCGGCGGGCAGGTTCTGGCCGAAGCCCCAGGCGGCGGGGACGGCGACGGTGTCGCCGTCGATCCACTGGGCCTTGGAGCTGGTCAGGTCGAGGTCCGCGGCCGAGGCCGTGGACTGCGGCAGGATGTAGCCGGGGGTGCCGTCGGTGATCCAGACCTCGCGGCCGTTGACCGAGAAGTTGAGCTCCTGGTTGTCCGGCAGGTCCTTGGTGTCGCCGTTGTGGATGATGTAGTCGAGGACGGTCGCCCCCGACGCCAGCGGCACGGTGAAGACGTCGCCGAAGGCGTCGGTGCCGGAGGGCTTGAGCGGGTTGGTCCAGTCGGTGGGTGTGGCCGCGCCGGTCCAGTCGTGCAGACCCCAGCCGGTGTAGTTCCCGTCGGTGCGGTGGTAGTGGATGACCGCGGTGTCGGCCGGGACCGTCGAGGTCGCGCCCGGGTTGGTGGTGTAGGTCGTGGTGTCACCGGAGTTGACCCAGACCTCGCCGGTCGACGAGAGGGTGATCGAGCGGTCCGCGGCGCCGTCCTTGGTGCCGTTGTTCTCCACGATGAAGCCGAGGCTGGAGGCTCCCGCCTTCAGCTTGACGTAGGCGAAGGCGCCGAAGGCGTCACGGCCGATGAAGGGGTGCCCGGCCGGCCAGGTGGTGCCCTCGCCGTCGGCGATGTCGCCCCAGGCGTAGAGGTTCCAGTTGCTGTAGTCGCCGTCCGCGCGGTGGTAGTGGACCACCGCATAGGTACGGGAGGTGGCGGTGGGCTTGGCCACCGGCGGGACGGTGCCCACGGTGGTGCTGCCGGTGGCGTCGGCCAGGTGTCCGGCGCTGTCCTCGACCACGGCCTTGTAGCGGACGGTGGTGCCGGCGGCGACGTTCGCCAGGCTCTCGGTGACCTGGTACGGGGCGTGGTCGGCGGTGCCCAGGGTCTGCCAGGCGCCGTCGCCAACGGCGGCGGCGAAGGTCACCCGGTCGAAGCCGGTGCCGGGGACGGTCGCGGCGACGGTGACCGTGCCGGTCGAGCCCGCGGCGGGGGCGGTGAGGGTGACCGCCGGGGCGGCGGTCGGCGCGGCGAGTCGCTTGGTCGCCTTGTAGACGACGGCGGACTCGGCCGGGACGGTGACGGCCAGCTTGCTGTCGCTGCCGGTGGTGGCCGCTTCGACCGCGCCGCCGTAGATCGGGGTGAAGGTCATACCGGCCGAGTAGGTGGGGACGCTGACGCTCTGCGCGGTGGTCGCGTTGTTCACCGCGACCAGGTACTCGACCTGCTGCTTCTCGTCGATCCGGGAGAAGGCGTAGACCCCGGGCCCGTCGGCGGCGTAGCGCTCGACCTGGGCGCCGTTCTCCAGCGCCGGGTTGGCCTTGCGCAGCGCGGCGAGAGTGGCGATGGTCGAGTACAGCGGGGTGCTGGTGCTGTAGCGGGCGGCGGAGCCCGAGGCGCCGCCGATGACCGTGCCGGTGTTGTAGGAGGCGGTCTGCGAGGCGAACATGTCCTGCCGCGCCGCCTTGTCGCCCCCGGAACCGGTGAAGCCCTGCTCGTCGCCGTAGTAGACGACGGGCTGACCACGAGTCAGGAACTGGAGCTGCTGGGCCAGTTGGTCCTTCTTCAGCAGTTGGGCGTTGCTGTCGCCGGGGCTGGCCGACTGCAGGAAGTAGCCGATCCGGCCCATGTCGTGGTTGCCGAGGAAGGTCGGCAGCTCGTAGGCGTTGGTGTCGGCCGTCGTGTACTTGTAGTCGTTCCCGTAGACGGCCGAGAGCGCCTTGGCCGAGCCGCCGTTGGCGACATAGGTCTGCGCGGCCGACTGGAACGGGAAGTCCAGGGTCGCCTGCAGCTTGCCCTGGGTGACGTAGGACGAGGTGGTGGACGTGTCGCTGTCGTAGACCTCGCCGAACATGAAGAACTTCTTGTTGCCCTGCGCGGCCGCGTACTTCTTCAGCGCGGGGGCCCACTGCTGCCAGAAGGCCATGTCGACGTTCTTGACGGTGTCGATGCGGAAGCCGTCGACGCCGGTGTTCTTCACCCAGTCCTCGTAGATCTTCTCCATGCCCGTGACCACCCGCGGGTTCTGGGTGTCGAGGTCGTCCAGGCCGGAGAAATCGCCCTCGGTACCGGACTCGCCGGTGAAGGTCGAGTTGCCCCGGTTGTGGTAGAGCGTCGGGTCGTTGAGCCAGGACGGCGACTTGGCGTTGACGTCGGCCGGCGAGTTGAAGATCGGGGTGTAGGGGAAGGAGCTGGTGGTGAGCCTGGGATAGAGCGAGGTGCCGTTCAGCGCGTTGGCGTTGGCTGTGGCGGTGGTGTCGACCGGACGGCCACTGGCGTCCAGCGTCGGGTAGGCGCCGGTGGAACGGTAGTCGTAGGTCTTCTGCGCATAGTCGATGACATCGGCCGCGTGGTTGGTGATGACGTCGAAAAAGACCTTCATGCCCATGGCATGGGCCTTCTGGATCAGCTCCTTGAGCTGCGCGTTGGTGCCGAAGTGCGGATCGACCTGGGTGAAGTCGGTGATCCAGTAGCCGTGGTAGGCGGCCGAGGCGGACGAGCCGGTGCCCTGCACCGGCTTGTTCTTGAAGATCGGCGCCATCCAGATCGCGGTGGTGCCGAGCTGCTTGATGTAGTCCAGCTTGCCGATCAGACCCTTGAGGTCGCCCCCGTGGTAGAAGCCGGAGTCGGTGGGGTCCAGGCCGTTGTCCATCCGGCTGCCGGTGATGCCGCCGGTGTCGTTGGCGGTGTCGCCGTTGGCGAAGCGGTCCGGGAGGACGAAGTAGTACTGCTCCTTGGTGAGGTCGTGCCGGTCCGGGGTGGCGGCGAGCGCCTTGTCGGAGGGGGCGGCGGCCGGCGGCTTGGCGGTGGTGGTGGTGGCTGCGGTGGCGGCTGCCGTCAGAGGCTGGGTGGCGGCCGCCGGGACCGGCGCGATCACGGCGAAGGCCGGCGCGAGCAGGGCGGCGGTCGTCACGAAACTGCCGAGCCCGGTTCGGGTGGGGTTGGATCTGCGGCATTGGGATCTGGTGCGTTGGGACCTGGTGGCCACGCGGGCTCTCCCTTGAGGCGGCGTCAGCATTGCCAGGACCGTACTGTTCGCAAGATGTTTCAGCAAGATGCAGAAACGATTTCCAACCGACTCATTCGAATCACCCTGGTCACAGGTATGTCCATGGCCCCCAGTAACGCGACTGCGCCACGCCGGATAGGATCGCGTGCGTGTTCGGAGCTGCCGCCTGGCTCCGCGGTGTACGGCCGTAGGACGTGAGTAGGACTTCAGAGGGATATCAGCGAGCGAATCCCCAACCAGAGGGTGATCGGGTCCCGGGAGGCCGCATGGCAGACTACTGCCCCATGGGGGAACCTGAGCGGGACCACGAAGGCGTCGCACCCGTCGCCGCAGCGGTGCGTCCGTCCGGTTCCGTCGCCCCCGACGGAATCACGAGCACCGACGGAGCACCGGGCCGGGCGCCGCGCGCCTGGCAGCGATGGTGGCAGCCGCTGCGCGGTCACTTCCGCTCCCCCGGCCACCCGCGGATCTGGTTCGAGCTGCTGCTGATCGGCATCAGCTACTGGATCTACTCGATGGTCCGCAACGCCGTCCCGGAGATGAAGAACCGGGCCGAGCGGAACGCCCTCGACGTCTGGCACCTGGAGCAGACCCTGGGCATCGCCTGGGAGCGGTCGATCAACCATTCGATCGACTCGGTGACCTGGCTGATCACCGGCATGAACTACTACTACGCCACGCTGCACTTCATCATGACCATCGGCGTGCTGGTGTGGCTGTTCCGCACCCAGCCGGGACGCTATGCGGCGGCGCGGTTCTCGCTGTTCGTGACCACGGCGATCGCGCTGTTCGGTTACTACTTCTACCCGTTGGCCCCACCCCGGCTGATGACTGACGGCGACTTCGTCGACACCGTCGCCAAGCACCACACCTGGGGCTCGATGGCCTCCGGCGACATGGCCAGCGTCTCCAACCAGTTCGCCGCCATGCCCTCGATGCACATCGGCTGGTCCCTCTGGTGCGGGCTGACCATCGCCTTCCTGGCCCGCCGGCGCTGGGTGCGGGTGGCCGCGCTGCTGTACCCGCTGGTCACCCTGCTGGTCATCGTGGCCAGCGCCAACCACTTCTTCATGGACGCGGTCGCCGGGGCGGCCTGCACCGGCGCCGGGCTGCTCAGCTCCCGGCTGGTGTACGGGCGCTGGGTGTTCGCCTTCCCGCGCACCAGCGCCGCGCCGACCACCCTGACCGGCGCCGCCCCCGGCACCGGGCCGGTGCCGGACGACGAAGAAGATGCTGCCCCGGCGGCCGAACTCGCCCCGGTGGCGGCCAACCGCTGACCGGTACGCGCTCGCCCCCGCGCCCTCAGCCGTAGAACAGGTCTTCCACCACCACCCGCGCCTGCCGGGCCCTGCGCCGGTAGTCGTCCACCATCACCCCCGCGTGCCCGGCCCCGTAGCCGAGGTAGCGGGCCACGCCCGCCAGCTCGTTGGAGTCGCCGGGGAAGCTGTCCCCGGCCCGGCCGCGCACCAGCATCACCGCGTTGCGCACCAGGGTCGCCTGTACCCAGGCGGTGTCCAGCCGCTCCGCCTGTTCCGGCGTCACCAGCCCGGCCTGCACCGCCGCGGCCAGCGCCTGCCTGGTCCTGGTCGTCCGCAGCCCGGCCACCCGGTGCCCGTGCTGCAGTTGCAGCAGCTGCACGGTCCACTCGACGTCGGCGAGCCCGCCCGGGCCCAGCTTGGTGTGGGTGGTCGGGTCGGCGCCGCGCGGCAGCCGCTCGGTCTCCACCCTGGCCTTGATCCGCCGGATCTCCCGCAGCTCGGTCTCGCTGACCCCGGCCGACGGGTAGCGCAGCGGGTCGACGAGCTCGACGAAGGCGGCGCCGAGGTCGGCGTCCCCGGCGACCGGGGCGGCCCGCAGCAGCGCCTGGCTCTCCCAGGTCCGCGACCAGCGCCGGTAGTACGCGGCGTAGGAGGCCAGGGTGCGCACCAGCGGCCCCTGCCGGCCCTCGGGGCGCAGGTCGGTGTCGACCAGCAGCGGAGGCTCCGTCGAGGGCAGCTGGAGCAGCCTGCGGACCTCCTCGAAGACCTGCCGGGCGGCGTTGGTCGCCTTGGTCTCGTCGGCGCCGGGGAGCGGGTCGTGGACGACCATGACGTCGGCGTCGCTGCCGTAGCCCAGCTCCCCGCCGCCGTACCGGCCCATGCCGATGACCGCGATCCTGGTCGGCAGCGGCTCGCCGGTGCGTGCCTCCAGCGCGTCGGTGCAGGCGCGCAGGGCGCCGACGATGGTGGCGGTGGTGATCCCGGTGAGCGCCGTGCCGGAGGCCTCGACGGACGCACCCGGAGTGTCACCCAAACGGCCCAATACATCGGCGGCCGCGGTACGGAACAGCTCACGCCGCCGCACCGAGCGGGCGGCGGCCACCGCGGCGGGGGCGTCGGCCGCCCGGCCGACGGCGGAGTCGATCTCGCGCTCCAGCGCCTGCCGGCCGCGCGGCAGCAGCCCGTCCCGGTCGCCGAGCAGGGCGACGGCCTCGGGGGCGCGCAGCAGCAGGTCGGGGGCGAGCCGTCCGGAGGACAGGATCCGGGCCAGGCTCTCGGCCGCGATGCCCTCGTCCCGCAGCAGCCGCAGGTACCAGGGGGTGGAGCCGAGGCTGTCGGAGACCTTGCGGAAGTTCAGCAGGCCGGAGTCGGGGTCGGCGGAGTCGGCGAACCAGCCCAGCATCACCGGCAGCAGGGTGCGCTGCAGCGCGGCCCGCCGGCTCACCCCGCCGGCCAGGGCGCGCAGATGGCGCAGCGAGTCGCCCGGCTCGCGGTAGCCGAGGGCGGCCAGCCGCGCCTGCGCGGCGGCGGCGCTGAGACCGCCGCCGGTCGTGTTCTCCAGAGCCTTCGTCAGACCGGCCTCGGCGGCGTCGAGGCGGGCCACCGCGTCCAGCAGCGGGCGGTAGAACAGCTTCTCGTGCAGCCTGCGCACCTCCAGGGCGTGCCGCCGCCACTCCTGGCGCAACTCCTGGACCGGATCGGCCCGCATCCCCAGCGACCGGCCCAGCCGGCGCAGGTCGTCCTCGCCGGTCGGCACCAGATGGGTGCGGCGCAGCTGGTAGAGCTGGATCCGGTGCTCCATCGCGCGCAGGAAGCGGTACGCCGAGTCCAGCGCGGCGGCGTCGGCGCGGCCGACGTAGCCGCCGGCCGAGAGGGCGGCCAGGGCGTCCAGGGTGGTGGAGCTGTGCAGCGTCACATCGGCCCGGCCGTGCACCAGTTGCAGCAGCTGGACCGAGAACTCCACGTCCCGCAGCCCGCCGGGGCCGAGCTTGAGCTCGCGGTCGATCTCGGCGGCCGGGATGGCGTCGACGACCCGGCGGCGCATCTGCTGGACGTCCTGGACGAAGTTCTCGCGCTCGGCGGCCTGCCAGACCATCGGGGTGACCGCGTCCAGGTAGGCGCGGCCGAGCTCGGCGTCGCCGGCCACCGGACGGGCCTTCAGCAGGGCCTGGAACTCCCAGGTCTTCGCCCAGCGCTGGTAGTAGGCGAGATGGCTGGCCAGGGTGCGGACCAGCGGTCCGTTCTTGCCCTCGGGGCGGAGGTTGGCGTCGACCGGCCAGATCACGCCCTCGCGGGTGGTCTCGGAGCACAGCCGCATCAGCCGCGCGGCGAGGCGGGTGGCGGCCCGGACGGCGGTGCCGTCGTCGCTCCCTCCGCCCTCGTGCGGTTCGCGCGGTTCGCGCGGCTCGGCGACGAAGATCACGTCCACGTCGGAGACGTAGTTCAACTCATGGCCGCCGCACTTGCCCATGGCGACGACCGCCAGCCGGCAGGCCGCGGCGGAGGCGGGATCCTCCTCGGCGGCGATGTCCAGCGCGGCCTGGAGCGTGGCCCCGGCGAGGTCGGCCAGCTCGGCGGCGGTCTGGCTGATCTGGGTGGTGCCGGTGAGGTCGCGGGCGGCGATGCCCAGCAGGCCGCGGCGGTAGCCGGTGCGGAGGGCGTCCGCGCGGGGCAGGTCGGGGTGGGTGTCCCAGATGTGGTGGTAGAGGGTGCGCAGGAACTCCTCGGGGCCCGGGTGGATGTCGTGGAGCTCGAAGGTGACCAGGGCGTGCCAGTCCTCGGGGTGCCTGGCGAGGTGGTCGCCGAGCGCGGCGCTGGCGCCGAGGACGCCGAGCAGCCGGTCCCGCAGCGGCTTGGCCGTGGTGACGGTGTCCAGCAGGGTGCGGCGCTCGGCCGGTGCGCAGGCCTCGGCGAGCCTGGCCAGCCCCTGCAGGGCCAGGTCGGGGTCGGCGGTGGCGGCGAGGGCGTCGAGCAGCACGCTGTCGCTGGCGTGCGCGGCGAGGTCCGGCTCCGCGAGGCGCCTGACGGCCGCCTCGGGATCGGTGAACCCGCGCCGGACCAGCCGTGCGGCCGGATTCACCCGCCGCGCGCTCCGTGGCTCCGCCGGCGTGAACGGCGCCGCATCGCCGTCACCGCCGGCCGTGGGGCCGCTCAACCCGCCGCCTGCCTGCTCCAAGGCGCTGCCCCTCCCATGCGATCAACCGTCGAACATCGAACAACAACCGAACCAAGATCCGAGCCTACGTGCCACTGAGCCGTTCTTCCCCGGTGCGGCGCCGTGACTCCTACGGTGGGCGACTCGGGTGAACGCGGGGGTCCGGGGGTCGCCCCCCGGACGATGGAGTCCCGGTGCGGCGCCGTGACTCCTACGGTGGGCGACTCGGGTGAACGCGGGGGTCCGGGGGTCGCCCCCCGGACGATGGAGTCCCGGTGCGGCGCCGTGACTCCTACGGTGGGCGACTCGGGTGAACGCAGGGGTCCGGGGGTCGCCCCCCGGGCGATGGAGTCCCGGTGCGGCGCCGTGACTCCTACCGGGGCGGGCGCCTCGCGCCGTGCCCGCTCCGGTGTGCGACCGTTGCCCTGGACGTGGACCGTGACCGGTTGCCCTCGCTGACCGCTTCAGATGGGGCGCAGGACGGTGAGGTGGGCCAGGGTGAAGGCTGCCCTGGTGGCGTGCTTGGTCGGGGCGCGGGTGCCGGAGTCGATGGACAGGTTGACGATCAGGTACGACTTCCATGTGGTGGGCAGGGCGACCGAGGTAAAGACCAGCCGGTCGTTGACGCGCCACTGCACGCCCGTGGCGAGCAGTCGTACGTCCAGGGTGAAGGCTGTGCCGGGACTTATGAGGTGGTCGTACAGGCGGTAGGAACCTTTTGGCCGGTATCCGGTGGGGTTGGCGTGATTGGCCAGTTCAAGTCTGGTGGGGTGTGCGGCATGGTATTCGAACAGGTCGACTTCCTGGGGCCAGGTCCACAGGGAGGCCCAGGCGCCGGAGTCGGCGTTCAGGGTGACGCGGGCGCGGACCTCGTCACCGGTCTGCACTTGGAAGTGCCCCGGGCTGTACTCGGTGCTGGCCTCGTCGGCCTGCCAGCAACCGGAGCTAGTGCGGTGGGCGGTGAAGGTGCTGCCGGTGGGCGCGGACCAGGCCGGGCTGATGCAGTCGAGTTTGCCGTTGGCGCGGTTGCACTGGCGATGGTGCGTGTCGGGTGGCGGGTAGGCCGAGGTGTGACCCAGGGTCCAGTTCGAGGCGTCGGTGTAGGGCGCGTCGAAGACGACCGCCATGCGGTGGCCCACGGCCCTGTACCGGTGCTCGGCTGCGACGGCCGGCACGGGGGCCAGTGCGGCGATCACCAGCAGTACAGCGGCCAAGGTCGCGGTAGCGGTGCTCTTCAGGGTCGATCTCCTGGTCGGCAGTACTGGTTGCCCGTATTGCTACGGTCCGGGCGCAGGCACGCCCCCGACTACGCGGAACACCGCGCCACGCACTGTGCCTGGCGTCGCGGGCTCACGATGCGTGTAGGGGCTGCGGCCGGTCCTGTGTCAGGTGTGGAGGTAGCTGTTGTATCCGTCGTGGCCGTCTGCGGTGTCGTCGTCGAACGGGTGGTCGTCCTGCGCGAGGTTGCGGAAGGCGATCTGCCGGTCGGGGGGCGTCACTGCGGTCCTGCGGTGCATCGGGTCTCTCTCGGTTCGTACTGGTCGTACTGGCGGATCACCTCATCCGAACACGACGGAACGTCAGATGCCGGATCTGATGGTCCGTTAGGGAGTCGCCGGGGACCGGACGCGGAGAGCGGGGCCCGGGAGATGTCGAACCGGGTATGCCCATCCGATCACGACGCACAGCGAGACGCCGAACACACTGCGCCATCGGGGGCGTCCGCCCTCAGCCCTGCGCGACTGCGACAAAGGCGGCGATCAGCGGCGAGCGGCGGCCGGCCTCCCAGGCGAGAAACACCTGGTCGGGCTCAGCGTCACGGACGAGCACATAGCTGATGTCCGGGCGCGAGTACTGCTCGGCGACGGACTGCGGCACAAGGGTGATGCCATGGCCGCCCGCCACGCGTTCGAACTTCTCCTCGATGGTGCGGATCGGGGGATCGTCCGGTCCGGCGTCGACATAGCGCAGCCGGGGCTCGGCGTCGAGGTCGGCCATGGCGAGGTCCTGCTTGCCCGCGAGCCGGTGCTCCGCCGGGAGCATGGCCACGCGCACCTCGGTGAACAGCGGCAGCAGCTTCAGGCCCTGCTCCCGGATCGGCCTGCGCAGGTAGGCGACGTCGACGGTCCCGTCCAGGAGCAGGTCCTCCTGGTCGTCCCATTCGACACGGCGGGCCTGGACCACCACATCGGGGTGGGCGGCGCCGAAGGCCCGTACAGCCTGGGTGACGACGACTCCGGCCCGGAAACCGACGACGAGGCGGCGTGGACCACGGGCGGCCCGATGGACCCTGCGGCGGGTGGCGTCAGCGGAGGCGAGCAGGTGCCGTGCGTCGTCGAGGAGCTGGCGCCCGGCAGCCGTCAAGGTCACGCCGTGGCTGTCCCGTTCGAACAGCGACGCCTCCAGGTCCTTCTCCAGGGCCCGGATCTGACGGCTCAGCACGGGCTGGGCGATGTGCAGCCGCTCGGCCGCACGCCCGAAGTTCAGCAGCTCGGCGACGGCTACGAAGTAGCGAATCTTCCGCAGGTCGAGGTCCATGGCCAGTCCCTCCGCAGCTCCGGTGGCGATGCCTTCAGGGTATCGCCACCGCCGAAAGAGGTCTTGGACGGCGAGGCGGACACGGCCGCAGGCTGGATCACGTCAGAACCGGTCATGCGAAAGGAAGCGCCATGAACCTGCAGGGACAGCGAATCGTCGTCATCGGCGGCACGGCGGGCATCGGGCTCGCGGTCGCGGAGGCAGCCGCGCGCGAGGGCGCCGGGGTGGTCGTCGCCTCGCGGCGGCGGGAGAGCGTGGACAGCGCACTGAAGCAACTGCCCGAGGGCGCCGAGGGCCACGTCCTCGACGCGACCGACGAGGCCGCCGTCGCCGCCTTCTTCGAGCAGATCGGCGGCTACGACCACCTGGTCTTCACGGCAGGCGAGTCGCTCCTGCTGGAGAGCCTCACGGAATCGGACCTGTCGCGGGCCCGCCGCTTCCTGGACACCCGGCTCTGGGGCGCGTACACAGCCGTCAAGTACGGGGCTGCATCGATCCGGGAGGGCGGCTCCGTGGTGCTGACGACCGGCACCGCGGGACGCCGCCCACTGCCGGGCACGACCGTCGCGGCGAGCCTGTGCGGCGCGATGGAGTCCCTCACCCGCGCCCTGGCCCTCGAACTCGCCCCGCTCCGCGTCAACGCGGTCGCCCCGGGCATCGTCCGCACCGAACTGTGGCGCGACCTGCCCGAGGCCGACCGCAACGCCCTGTTCAAGTCCGCCGCCGACTCCCTCCCCGTCGCCCGCATCGGCGAACCGACGGACGTAGCCGAGGCCTACCTCTACCTGATGCGCGGCGCCTACAGCACCGGCTCGGTGGTGGTCGTCGACGGCGGCACAGTGCTGGTGTGACGGCGGGGGAGGCAGGGGGCTGTTGCTGGTTGGCGGCAGCTGTAGGCGGCTCACATGGCGCCACCGTTGCCGCCCTGCAGACCGTCACCGAACGGCGTCGGCGGGCCGATCGCGACGACGCCGCGGCAGGCCAGCCCAGCTTCTCCAGTCCTCTGGGGCACTGCTCAGGATGCCGGTGGAACGCGGGTACGGGCGCTCCCCCTCACGGGGCAGGTACTGCCTCAGCACGTCAGCGAACCCAGCGCAGCGAAACGGCCGGAGGCCGGCGGACTGTGTCCGCCGACCCCGGCCGTTCGTACTGCTGAGCTGGGGCTTACAGCACCGGGAGGTTCTTGCGGAGTTCGAAGGCGGTGACCTCGGAGCGGTACTCCTCCCACTCCTGGCGCTTGTTGCGCAGGAAGAAGTCGAAGACGTGTTCGCCGAGGGTCTCGCGGACGAGTTCGCTGCGCTGCATGAGGTCGATGGCCTCGCCGAGGTTCTGCGGGAGGGGCTCGATGCCCATGGCGCGGCGTTCCATGCTGCTGAGCGCCCAGACGTCGTCGTCGGCGCCGGGGGGGAGCTCGTAGCCCTCCTGGATGCCCTTGAGGCCGGCCGCGAGGATCACCGAGTAGGCCAGGTAGGGGTTGCAGCCGGTGTCCAGCGAGCGGACCTCGACCCGGGTCGAGCCCTGCTTGCTGGGCTTGTACATCGGCACCCGGACCAGTGCGGAGCGGTTGTTGTGGCCCCAGCAGATGTACGAGGGGGCCTCGCCGCCGGCGCCCGCGGAGCGCTGGGAGCCGCCCCAGATCCGCTTGTAGGAGTTGACCCACTGGTTGGTGATCGCGGCGGACTCGGCGGCGTGCTTCAGCAGCCCGGCGATGAAGGAGCGGCCCACCTTGGAGAGCTGGTACTCGGCCCCGGCCTCGTGGAAGGCGTTGCGGTCGCCCTCGAAGAGGGAGAGGTGGGTGTGCATGCCCGATCCCGGGTACTGCGAGAACGGCTTGGGCATGAAGCTGGCGTTCACGCCCTGCTCCAGCGCGACCTCCTTCATGACCGAGCGGAAGGTCATGATGTTGTCGGCGGTGGACAGCGCGTCGGCGTAGCGCAGGTCGATCTCCTGCTGGCCCGGGGCGCCCTCGTGGTGGCTGAACTCCACCGAGATGCCCATCGACTCCAGCATGGTGATGGCCTGCCGGCGGAAGTCGTGGCCGACACCGCGCGGGGTGTGGTCGAAGTAGCCGGAGTGGTCGGCCGGGGTGGGCACCGAGCCGTCGCCGGGGAGGTCCTTCAGCAGGAAGAACTCGATCTCCGGGTGGGTGTAGAAGGTGAAGCCCTGGGCCGCGGCCTTCTCCAGCGTGCGCTTGAGCACGTAGCGCGGGTCGGCGTAGGACGGGGAGCCGTCGGGCATCAGGATGTCGCAGAACATCCTGGCGGTGCCGGGCGCCTCGGAGCGCCACGGCAGTATCTGGAACGTCCCCGGGTCCGGCTTGGCCAGCATGTCGGACTCGTAGACCCGGGCGAAGCCCTCGATCGCGGAGCCGTCGAACCCGATGCCCTCCTCGAAGGCCTGGTCCAGCTCGGCGGGGGCGACGGCCACGGACTTCAGAAAGCCCAGGACGTCGGTGAACCACAGCCGGACGAACCGGATGTCGCGCTCTTCGAGTGTGCGGAGAACAAACTCCTGCTGCTTGCCCATGGCGACAGTCTCACCTCTGCTCTTTACGTTTACGTTACGTGGGGGCGGCCACCAGGGGGCAGCGCTCCGCGCGCTGACTCGTCCGCTTGTCGCATCATTGCAGATTCAGCGCCCGGAATAACTCCGTGCACGCAGCGCCGCGCGTCCCCGGACGGGTCTCAGCGGTCTACGCGGCCGAAGAAGGTGGGGTAGTAGCCGGTGGACAGGACCGAGATCCGCACGTCCCTGCCCGGACGCGGGGCCTCGATGTAGCGGCCGCCGCCAAGGTAGACCGCGACATGGTGGATACCGGTCACCCGGCCGCTGTACGACCAGAACAGCAGGTCGCCGCGGCGGAGGTCGGCCGCGGCGATCGGGCGAGCGGCCCGGAACTGGTCCACGGAGACCCGGGGCAGATGGAGGCCGGCCCGCAGGAAGGCCTGCTGGACCAGGCCGGAGCAGTCGTAGCCGTCGGGGCCGTTGCCGCCCCAGACGTACGGCTTGCCTAGCTGCGCCTCGGCGAAGGCGATGGCGGCGTCGAGGGAGGCCGTGCTGCCGACCGGGGGCGGCGGGGACTGGGGCGGCGGATATGTCGGCGGGATCGGGCTGCTGCTGCCGGAGGTGTTGCGCAGGTAGACGTCGTAGTGGCTGGTCCAGCGCCACTCGCCGTTCCGCAGGAACCAGTAGCGGTGGCCGTCCCAGCCCTGGTGCAGGCCGTCGGAGCCGGGCACGGGCTTGACGGCCGTGCCCGGTCCGCCGCCCTCGCCGGAGGTGTTGCGCAGGTAGACGTCGTAGTGGCTGGTCCAGCGCCACTCGCCGTTCCGCAGGAACCAGTAGCGGTGGCCGTCCCAGCCGGCGTGGGAGGGGGCGGGCTCGGCGCCGGCCGGTGCGGCGGCGGTCAGGGTGAGGGCGGTGCCGCCGACCGCGCCGCCCACGGCGACCAGGGCGCCGGTCGCGGCGAGGCGCAGCCTCGGACGGTGCCGCACCGGGTGCGCCGCCAGGGGGGCGGGCGGTGCGGCGGGGGCGGTGCAGCGGGAGCAGCGGCAGACGCCGGGGGCGAGGGTGGCTGCGTCGAGGTCTATGAATCCGGGGGTCATGCGGCGGTTGCTCCGTTCGAGGAGGCGGCGGTGCGGGGGGTGACGACGGTCGATGACGGGGCGTCGGGGGCCAGCACGGGAAGGGCCGGGGCCGGCGTCGTCAGGAACGCGGTGA
This sequence comes from Streptomyces sp. 846.5, assembly GCF_004365705.1. NCBI lineage: Bacteria > Bacillati > Actinomycetota > Actinomycetes > Kitasatosporales > Streptomycetaceae > Streptomyces > Streptomyces sp. 846.5. The sequence continues at coordinate 310,735 of NZ_SOBN01000003.1, read as the reverse complement.
CCAGGTCGCGGAGGAGGGCGGTGCGGGACTCCGGGGGCAGCGTCAGGCCCTGGCTGTGTTCCAGCTGGGACACCGTCAGGGCGGCGGTCTCCAGGGCGTCGCCGACGATGACCTCGCGGGTGCCGGCGTCCAGCTCGGCGAGTCGGCGGCGGCGCATCGCCGCGGCGAAGTCGGCCGCGTAGTCGAGGGTGAGGGCCTGGGCCGAGAAGACGGTGATGCCCACCGGCGCGGTCTCGGCGGCCAGCAGCCGGGTGAGCTCGCCGCCCAGCCACTGACCGTCGCGCAGGCTGGGGCCCGGGCTGGCGAAGCTGTCGCACGGCAGCGTCGCCGCGACCCGGCACAGCGCGGCCTCGGCGACGGCGGACAGATAAACCTGGTGGTCCGGGACCGCGAGGCGGGCCCGCGCGGTGTCCCGCACCGTCCAGACCAGCAGCAGCTCGGCCCGCAGCGGGGAGCCCTCGCGGTCGGTGGCGGCGATCGGCTCGCTGCGCCAGTGCCGCACCCTGACGTCCACCGAGCGCCGCTTGAGCAGCGGGTTCACCCAGACCAGGCCGGTGCGGCGGACGGTGCCGCGGTAGCCGCCCCAGCGGGTGAGCACCCGGGCGGTGCCGACCGGATTGGCCATCAGCCCGAACACGGCGACGGCGGCGACCAGGGCGCAGCCGACGAGCAGGCCGCCGGCCCCGGCGCCGCTCAGCGGAGCACCGGTCAGCACCTCGCTGAGGCGGGCCGCGCCGGGGAGGCCGCCCGGCAGCGCCTGCTGCCGGGCCTGCACCAGGACGGCGGCGACCGCGGCGCAGAGCAGGGCCAGCAGGGCGACCCAGCCGGGGAGCACTCCCCTGGCCGGACGCTCCCTCAGCTCGCTGTCCACGCGGGGCGGTCGCCGTACGGCCGAACTGCCGAGGGCTGCGGCGGCAGAGGGGGCAGCGGAGGGGGCAGCGGTTGCGCCCGCATGCAGGGAGGGGCCTTCGACAGGGCTGGTGTGCTGATCCACGTGGACGGTCTCCCTCTACGGGCCCGCGGGGCCCGGGTCAGATGCGGCAACGCTGGAGTCGGCTCTGCTGAGGATGGGCTGACGGTACCTTTATTTCGGACAAATCGTCAATACAGCTATATCTCATCCCAGATAGGGTGTCCCCGCTCGGAATGGTGGCGGAAACCACCCTCTGACGACCCGTCCGGCCGCAACCGAAGGGACATAGCGTCGATTAGACGATTAGAGTGAACGGGTGCCTTGTCTTCGCCTTGCGCTGAATCAGATCGACACGACCGTCGGTGACATCGCCGGGAACAGCGAGCTGGTCGTCCGGTGGACCCGACACGCGGCCGGCCAGGGCGCCCAGCTGGTGGCCTTCCCTGAGATGGCGCTCACCGGCTACCCGGTGGAGGACCTGGCGCTGCGGCCCTCCTTCGTGGACGCCTCGCGCGCCGCGCTGGTGGCCCTCGCCGAGCGGCTGGAGGCCGAGGGCCTCGGCGGCACCGCCGTCGTCGTCGGCTACCTCGGCAAGTCGACCACCGCCTCGCAGCGGCTCGGCCTGCCGGTCGGCTCACCGCAGAACTGCGCGGCGCTGCTGCACGGCGGCCGGGTGGTCACCCGACTGGCCAAGCACCACCTGCCCAACTACGGCGTGTTCGACGAGTTCCGCTACTTCGTGCCGGGCGACACCCTGCCGGTGTTCCGGCTGCACGGCGTGGACGTCGCCCTCGCCGTCTGCGAGGACATCTGGCAGGACGGCGGCCGGGTGCAGGCCGCACGGCAGGCGGAGGCCGGGCTGCTGCTGGTGGTCAACGCCTCGCCGTACGAGGCCGACAAGGACGACCTCCGGCTGGAGCTGGTGCGGCGGCGGGCCGCCGAGGCGGGCTGCACCCTGGCCTACGTCAACCAGGTGGGCGGCCAGGACGAGCTGGTGTTCGACGGCGACTCGGTCGTGGTCGACGCCTCCGGCCAGGTGCTGGCCCGGGCCCCGCAGTTCGAGGAGGGCTGTCTGCTGCTCGACCTGGACCTGCCCGCGGCGACCGCCGCCACGGACTCCCGGGAGCACAGCAGCCGCTTCGTCGCCGACGGCCTGGAGGTCGTCCGCTTGGTGCTGTCCCAGGACGTCCTGCCCGCCCCCGCCGAACCGGTGACCGCAGGTCAGGGCCCCCGCCTCGGCCAGTTGGAGGAGATCTACGGCGCGCTGGTCGTCGGGCTGCGCGCCTACGTCCAGAAGAACGGCTTCAAGTCGGTGCTCATCGGCCTGTCCGGCGGCATCGACTCGGCGCTGGTCGCCGCGCTCGCCGTGGACGCCGTCGGCGCCGAGAACGTCCACTGCGTGTCCATGCCCAGCGCCTACTCCTCGCAGCACTCCCGCGACGACGCCGCCGAGCTGGCCCGCCGCACCGGACTGCACTTCCGCACCCTCTCCATCGAGCCCATGTTCAACGCCTACATGGACGCGCTCGGGCTGACCGGCCTGGCCGAGGAGAACCTGCAGTCGCGGCTGCGCGGCACGCTGCTGATGGCCATCTCCAACCAGGAGAACCACCTGGTGCTGGCCCCGGGCAACAAGAGCGAGCTGGCGGTCGGCTACTCCACCCTCTACGGCGACTCGGTCGGCGGCTACGGCCCGATCAAGGACGTCTACAAGTCGCTGATCTTCCGGCTGGCCCGGTGGCGCAACGAGGCCGCCGCCGAGCGCGGCGAGACCCCGCCGATCCCGGAGCACACCATCAGCAAGCCGCCCAGCGCCGAGCTGCGCCCGGGCCAGGTGGACACCGACTCGCTGCCCGACTACGACCTGCTGGACGCGGTGCTCACCGCCTACATCGAGCAGGACAAGGGCCGCGCCGAGATCCTCGCCGAGGGCTTCGACGCCGCCGTGGTGGACCGGGTGATGCGGCTGGTCGACACCGCCGAGTACAAGCGGCGGCAGTACCCGCCGGGCACCAAGATCTCGTCCAAGAACTTCGGCCGGGACCGCCGCCAGCCGATCACCAACCGCTGGCGCGAGGGGTCCTGAGCAGAGGTCAGCAGAAAATCAGAGTGCGATGTGGGCGGCGATGGGGAGGTGGTCGCTGCCGGTCTGCGGGAGGGTCCAGGCGTCGGTCGGGGTGACTCCCTTGGTCATGATCTGGTCGATCCGGGCCATCGGGAACGCGGCCGGCCAGCTGAAGCCGAAGCCCGCCCCGGCCGAGCCCTGGGCCGAGCGCATCTGCGAGGTGATCGGGGCCAGGCTGCGGTCGTTCATAGTCCCATTGAGGTCGCCGAGCAGCACCACCCTGGACAGCTTCTCGGCGGCCATCGCCTCCCCCAGCGCCTCGGCGCTGCTGTCCCGCTGGTTCGCGGTGAACCCGCCGTCGAACTTCACCCGGACGGAGGGCATGTGGGCGACATAGACGGCGACGTCGCCGTGCGGTGAGGCGACGGTGGTGCGCAGCGCCCGGACCCAGCCGATCTTGATGTCCACCGGCCTGCTGTCGGAGAGCGGGTACTTGGACCACAGCCCGACCGTGCCCTCGATCACGTGGTACGGGTACGCCGCCGCCAGGTCCTGCCGGAAGGTGCCGACCTGGTTGGTGGACAGCTCCTCCAGCGCGATGACGTCCGGCTTCGCCGCCTCCAGGGTGGCCACCGTGCCGGGGATGTCGGAGTTGGCGGCGTTGACGTTGTGCTGGACCACGGTGAAGTCGTAGGAACCACCGCCCTTGTCGGTGAGCAGTGCTCCGAACAGGTTGACCCAGACCAGCACCGGCACCAGCAGCACGACCAGCGCCGTCGCCGAGCGCCGCAGCAGCCCGAGCACCAGCAGCACCGGCAAGGCCAGGCCGGCCCAGGGCAGGAAGGTCTCCACCAGGCTGCCGAGGTTGCCGACGTTGTTGGGGAGGCCGGAGTGGAACAGCAGCAGCAGCGCCAGGACCAGCGCCAGGGCGGCGAGCACCCACCCCCGCCGCCAGGTGCTGCGGCCCCTGCCGTCAGGCCCCCAGCCGCCGACGCCGGGGATCCGCGACCCCTTCGCAGCGGTGCGCGGCTGTGCTGTCTCTGTCTGTGCCATGCATGAACCCCAACGCCGTTCGCGTACCCACCTGTCACCCTAGGGGGTGCGGGTGGGCCGGACTCCTCTGCGCCTCAGGACGCGCTGGGGCACGGCAAAGGTTCCATTCTGCGGCAATTGCGGCTATCGGGGCAGGTCGCCGGGGGGTGCGATGCCCTGGAGCACGGTGTCCACGATGGTCGCGCTGAGCAGCGGGTCGTCCAGCTCGGCGTCCGGCCGCAGCAGCGTCCTGGACAGCATCGGGCCGATGACCAGCTCGCCGAGCAGGTCCAGGTCGACGTCGCCGCGGATCTCGCCGTTCTCGACGCCACGGGCCAGCAGCTCCCGCATCCGGGCCCGGCGCGGTTCGATCACCTGCCGGTGGTAGCGGCGGTAGAGATCGGGCATGGAGCGCAGCTCGGTCGACAGCATCGCCAGCGAGCTGTGCGCTCGCCGGGCCAGCGCCGCCTGGCGCAGATACTCCAGGGCCGCGACCAGCGCGTCCCGCACGCTGCCCTCGTGCCGCGGCGGCTCCGGCTCGTCCACCCGCTGCAGCACGTCCAGCAGCAGCTCCTCCTTGTTGGGCCAGCGGCGGTAGATGGTGGCCTTGCCGACCCCCGCCTCGGCGGCGATCCCCTCGACCGAGAGCAGCGCGAGCGGGTAGCCCTGCCCGATCAGCCGCAGCACCGCCGCCACGATCGCCTGTTCGGCCGCCTCGCTGCGCGGGCGCCCGCGGCGCGGTGCGGGGGCAGCCGCCGTCTCTTCGCCGGTAGCCGTCTCTTCGCCGGTAGGGGTCACGGAGCTATCCTTCCGGATTCTCGGGGACGGCCGGCGACCTGCCGGGCAGGAAGGAGAACGCCACCACGGCGCCGATCGCAGCCACCCCGCCGGCGGTGAGCGCCGTCACATGCATGGCGTGGATGAAGGCGTCCTTGGCCGGGTCGACCAGGGCGGCGGCGCGCGGGCCGATCCGCTCCACCACGCCCAGGGTGCCCTCGATGGACTCCCCCGCCGGGGCGCGGTACTGCGCGGGCAGCGCCGCCAGCTTGTCCTGGATGCCGCTGCGGTAGGTGGTGGACAGCATCGCGCCCAGCACCGCGACCCCGAGCGACCCGCCGACCTGCCGGAAGGTGTTGTTGACGGCGGATCCGGAGCCGGCCTTCTCCCTGGGCAGGGCGCCCATGATGGTGACCGTGGCGGGCGGCATCACCAGCGCCATCCCGGTGCCCTGGAAGAAGGAGAGCACCTCCAGCACCCAGATCCCGGTGTCCCGTCCGAGCAGCAGGAAGCCGGCGAAGGTGGCGGCGATGAGCAGCATCCCGGTCGCGCAGGTCGCCCGCACCCCGAAGCGGTCGACCACGAGGCGGGCCCGGGGCGACACCAGCAGCTGGGCGGCGGCCAGCGGGAGCAGCAGCAGGCCGGCCTGCAGCGGCGAGTAGCCGCGCACGCTCTGCAGGTAGAAGACGCCGAAGAAGGTGACGCCCATCAGCGCGAAGAAGGTCAGCCCGACCGAGACCACGGCGGCGGAGAAGTGCCGGTTGCGGAACCAGTCCATGTCCAGCATGGGGGTACGGCTGCGCAGTTGGTGCAGCACGAAGCCGGCCAGCACCAGCACGCCGACCACGATCGGCAGCCAGGACTGGGTGACGGTGAAGTCGGCGACCTGGCCGCCCTTGATGATCCCGTAGACGAGGGCGACCAGGCCGACCACGGACAGCAGCACGCCCAGCGGGTCGGGCCGGCCGGGGTTGGGGTCGCGGGAGTCCGGGACCAGCCAGACCATCCCGACCAGCGCCACTGCCACGATGGGGACGTTGACCAGGAAGACCGAGCCCCACCAGAAGTGCGCCAGCAGCAGCCCGCCGGCGATCGGCCCGATGGCGATGGCCAGGCCGACCGCGCCGGACCAGATGCCGATGGCCTTGGGCTGCTCCTCGCGCTCGAAGACGTTCATGATGATGGCGAGGGTGGCCGGCAGCACGAAGGCCCCGCCGAAGCCCATCGCGGCGCGGTAGCCGATCAGTTCGGCGGGCGAGGTCGCCATGGAGCAGAGCAGCGACCCGGCGCCGAACACCACCATGCCGAACAGCAGGGTCTTCTTCCGCCCGAGCCGGTCCCCGAGCATGCCCGCGGTGAACAGCAGGCCCGCGAAGACCAGGGTGTAGGAGTTGACGGCCCATTCCAGCTGGCTCTGGGTGGCGCCGATGCCGGTGGGGGCGGGGCTGGCGATGGTCTTCATCGCCACGTTGAGGATCGAGTTGTCGAGCACGACGACGAGCAGGCTGAAGATCAGTACGGTCAGGATCCCCCAGCGGCGGCGGTGCACCGCCTCGGGGATCCGGCGTCCGGTGCTGGCGGACGTCCGGGATGTGGTGGCCATGGGCACCACGCTACCCCCATTTACGATACGGGTCCGTCTCGTATCGTAAAGATTGGGCAACATCCACCCGTCACCCCACTCGTCCCGACGGTCCGCACCCACCCCTTTGCGGGCAGACGGCGACGTGTCAGCATGGAGGGGAATCCGGGGACGCCCTCCGCGGCGCCACGAGACGACCAACAGGAGATCAGCCATGCAGCACGGTTCGCTCCCGCCTGCCCAGAAGTCCGACCTGCCCGTCGGCACGACGCCCCCCACCAAGACTGGTGTCGACAAAGCGCCGCAGTCCCTCTACGGCGGTGTCACCTCCCGCCGCGTGACCGTCCGCGACCTCGCCGCCGCCAAGCAGCGCGGCGAGCGCTGGCCGATGCTCACCGCCTACGACGCCCCCACCGCCGCCGTCTTCGACGACGCGGGCATCCCGGTGCTGCTGATCGGGGACTCGGCGGGCAACTGTCACCTCGGCTACGAGAACACCGTGCCGGTCACCATGGACGAGATGGTGATGATGTCCGCCGCCGTGGTGCGCGGCACCAAGCGCGCCCTGATCGTCGCCGACCTGCCGTTCGGCTCCTACCAGGAGTCCCCTGCCCAGGCCCTGCGCAGCGCGGTCCGGCTGATGAAGGAGGCCGGGGTCGGCGCGGTCAAGCTGGAGGGCGGCGAGCGCTCCGCCGCCGCGACCGAACTGCTGGTGCAGGCCGGCGTCCCGGTGATGGCCCACATCGGCCTCACCCCGCAGTCGGTGCACGCCTTCGGCGGCTACCCGGTCCAGGGCCGCGGCGACGAGGCGGCCCACCAGCTGCTCCGCGACGCCAAGGCCGTCCAGGCCGCCGGCGCCTTCGCCGTCGTCCTGGAGGCCGTCCCGGCCGAGCTCGCCGCCGAGGTCACCGCCTCGGTCCACATCCCCACCGTCGGCATCGGCGCCGGGCTCGGCTGCGACGCCCAGGTCCTGGTCTGGACGGACATGGCCGGGATGACCGGCGGCCGGGTGCCCAGGTTCGTCAAGCAGTACGCCGACCTCCGCACCACCCTCGGCGACGCCGCCCGCGCCTTCTCGGCCGACGTCATCGGCTGCACCTTCCCGGCGGAGGAGCACACCTTCCACTGACGGGCTGTCTGTTCCCGGGCGTCGTCCGGGTTCCCACCGGGACCCGGGCGAAAGCCGGGCGACGAGCGGGGCGGTGGGATGAGAGGGTACGCGGCATGGAACGACAGAGGATTTCTGCCATCGCGCACCGCGACCACCCGATAGCCGCCCCGCTGGACCCCGACTCGGCCGACCGGCTGGTCCGCTGGGGCCTGCCGGTCGGGGACGAGCGGGTGCTCGACCTCGGCTGCGGGCGCGGGGCCTGGCTGGAGTTGGCGGTCAACGGTCGCCCCGACGTGGAGGCGGTCGGGGTGGACCTGGACGCCGAGGTGATCGAGGCCGCCCGCAAGGCGCTGGCCGGGGAGAACGTGGAGCTGGAGGTCGGCGACGCCGCGGCGTTCAGCTCGGAGGAACCCTTCGAACTGGTGCTGTGCATGGGCGCCACCCACGCCTTCGGCGGACTACTGCCGACCCTGGAGGCCGCGCGCCTGCACCTGGCCCCCGGCGGGGCCGTGCTCGTCGGCGACGGCTACTGGGAGCGCGAGCCCGGTCCGGCCGCCCTGGAGATCTTCGGCGACGGCAGCGGCACCGACCCCTACACCGACCTGGCCACCACCGTCGACCGCGTGGTGCAGGCCGGCTGGACCCCGGTCTTCGGCTACACCAGCACCGCCGCGGAGCTGGACGAGTACGAGTGGTGCTGGACCGGGACGCTGTCCGAGTGGGCCCTGGACAACCCCGAGGACCCCGACAGCGCGGCGGCCCTGAAGGCCGCCCGGGTGCACCGCGAGGAGTGGCTGCACGGCTACCGGGGCACGTTCGGCTTTGTCTCCCTGCTGCTGCGCAGGACGGACGGCGGGGCCTGACGGAGGGTCGACGGACACCCTCGGCTGGAACGCACTGCCGAACACGGTCGTTCCAGTGGTTGACACCTGGGTGTCGCTTGTCGCGGGGGAGGCGAGGCGGCATGATCGGCACTCCCCCGCCCTTCGGAGCCACGCACTGATGACCTACACCGACACCCGTCCCTCAACCTCGGCCGACCGGAAGATCAGCGTGATCTTCTGGGTGCTGCTAGCCGTCCTGGTCGCCTCCGGCTGGGCCCTCTGGAGCGGATGGGGCAACGCCAGGGTCGGCGTGTTCCTCTTCGTGGTGGCCGGCTGGCTGATCTCGCTCTGCCTGCACGAATACGCGCACGCGCGGATGGCACTGCACGGCGGCGACATCTCGGTGGGGACCAAGGGCTATCTCACCCTGAATCCCCTCAAATACACCCACCCGATCTACAGCTTCGTGATGCCGCTGATCTTCATCATCCTGGGCGGCATCGCGCTGCCCGGCGGTGCGGTCTTCATCGAGCGCGGCCGGATCCAGGGGAAGTGGAAGCACAGCCTGATCTCGGCGGCCGGCCCCGCCGTCAACCTGGTCCTCGCCCTGGTGCTGCTGCTCCCGCTGAGCCAGGTCGGCGTCGACACCGCCCACCCAGCGTTCTTCTCGGCCCTCGGGTACCTGGCGATGCTGCAGCTGATGGCCGGCATCCTCAACCTGGTCCCGATGCCCGGGCTGGACGGCTACGGAATAATCGAGCCCTGGCTCTCCTACGAGAACCGGCGCGCGTTCGGCAACCTGGCCCCGTACGGGATGATGATCGTCTTCCTGCTGCTGTGGAACCCGACGGTCAACAACTGGTTCTTCAACGACGTGATCTTCCGGGTGCTGGGCTGGTTCGGCGACAGCGCCCTCTTCGCCTCGGTCGGCTCCGGGCTGTTCCACTTCTTCAACATCCACCTGGGCAGCCTCTTCGGTAGCTGACCCCCGGCCGTCCCGCAGTGCTCACATCCGGGCGCGCCGCATCTGCACCCAGCCGACGTTGCTGGAGATCCCCGCCAGCAGCACCCAGACCAGCCCGATCCAGAAACCCGCGAGCACCGAGACCACGGCGGCGACCAGGGCCAGGGCGGCGAGGACGAAGGCAAGCAGGGCGAAGCGGGGCATCGGGGACTCCGGGGAGCGGGACATCGGAAAGGGCCGGACGAGGACCATTGTGTCCGACGTCCGGCCCGCCTCCGTCCCAGGGGGTCTCAGATATCGGTGACCCGCAGGCCCGCATGGGCCTTGTACCGGCGGTTCACCGAGATCAGGTTGGCGACCAGCGACTCCACCTGGTGCGCGTTGCGCAGCCGTCCCGCGAACACCCCGCGCATCCCCGGCACCCGGTTGGCCAGCGCCTGGACGGCGTCGGTCGCGGCCCGCTCCTCGCCCAGCACCAGCACGTCGATGTCGACCTCCTCCACCGCCTGGTCCAGCAGCAGCACCGCCGAGAGGTGGTGGAAGGCGGCCGTCACCCGCGAGTCCGGGAGCAGCACGGCGGCCTGCTGGGCGGCGCTGCCCTCCTCGGGCTTGAGCGCGTAGGCGCCCTGCTTGTCGAAGCCCAGCGGGTTGACGCAGTCGACGACGATCTTCCCGGCCAGCTCGGTGCGCAGCGAGGCCAGCAGCTCCGTGTGGCCCTCCCAGGGCACGGCGACGATCACGATGTCGCTCTCGGCCGCCGTGGTCGCATTGTCCGCGCCCCGAACACCGTGGCCCAGCTCGTCGGCCTTCTCCTGGGCGCGCTCGGCGCTGCGGGAGCCGATCACCACCTGCTGGCCGGCCTTGGCGAGCCGGTAGGCCAGTCCACGGCCCTGCGGCCCGGTGCCGCCGAGGACGCCGACGACGAGTCCGGAGACGTCCGGCAGGTCGTACGGGCTGCGGGCGGGGGCCGGAGCGGCGCCGGCTGTGGTCTCTTGAGGTGCAGTCATTCCCGAATCCTCCCATCAGCGGCGCCGACTACGGCAGCATGAGGGGCATGGATGCGGCCAGGGTCACAGTGCTGCGGGAACTGCTCGCCGGATCGGGCTGGCTGGAGCGGACCCAGGGGTTCGCGGGCGCGCTGCGCGGCGCGGTCACCCGCCCCTCCGCCGCGCCCGGCGGGCTGCTGCTGGTCGGCGCCGACGCGGAGGAGCCCTGGCACCTCGCCGCGCACCTGGACGACGAGGCCGCCTGGAGCGGGCTCCCGGCGCTCTCCCCCACCCTGCTGCGCCGGACCGTCCCCCCCGGCGCGCCCCCGCACCTCTCCGTCCCGCTGCGACGGCTGGAGCAGGCCGGACGCGGCGAGACCGTCCTGGTCGTCGCACCCGGCGGGTCCGACGGCGGCCTGCTGGAACGGGTGCACGACGCACGACGCTCCGGCGCCACGATCCTGGCCCTGCAGGCGGACCTGGGCACGGCCGACGGCGAGCTGCGCGGCCTCGCCCACGAAGCGCTGACCGTCCCCGACGGCGCCGACTCACCGGACTTCGACATCGTCCAACACCTCGTCAGCGCAGCCGCCGGCGAGCCGTCAACCCCCGCCCAGCGCGGCCGCCTGCTGCGCGGCGTCCTGGCCCGCGCGATGGACCGACTGACGGCCACGCCACCACCGATGCGCTGGTGAGGCCAGCAGCCGACCGACGCCCGCACCTACCCCCGCCGCCCCCGCCGCCCCACCGCCACGGCCACCCCGCCCCCCGCTGCGGTGAGCGCGACGGCGGCCAGGAGGCGGGCGGTGGGCCCCAGCGGCGTGGTGGGGAGGAAGGCGGTGGCCAGGACGGTGGCGGTGCCGGTGTAGGCGGCGAGGAGGGTGAGGGGGCGGCGGAGCAGGTGGAGGCCGGGCGGGCCGGCGGCCACGGCGTCGACCGCGAGGAGGTAGGTGAGCAGCAGGACCGCGTCCACCGCAGCGAGCCAGGCCGGGGGCGGGTCGGTCGCGGCGAGGACGATGCACATCACCGTGAAGGCGGTGTTGCGGTGCCGGGCCAGCCGCGCGTACCAGCGGTAGCCGCTGGCGACCGGACGTGCCGCCAGCGGGGCTGCCGCGTAGAAGGCCGCGGCCAGGGCGAAGAGCGGCACGACCAGGTCGGGCGCCGGCCGACCGGCCCAGGCGGTGGGGTCGGTGACCAGCAACGCCAGCACGCAGCCGAGGAGTTGGACCGGGCGGTCCAGCGTGGGGGTGGTCACGTAACCCTCCCGGAGAGGCGGCTGCGCAGCAGCGGGGCGAGGGACAGGTCGAGGGTCTCGCCCAGCCAGGGGACGACCGGGATGCCCTTCTCGACCAGGCTGAAGCGGACCGCCTCGCGGTCCAGCCGCCACAGCCGCAGGGCGAGCTGCTCCACCGGGTCGTCCACCGCGATCCTGGGGTCGCCGATCGGGATCTCCACCACCACGATCGGGTTGCCGTGCTCGGCGAGGCCGCCCAGCACGTCCATGATCCGGTTGTCGGCCAGCGGCGTCACCGCGTACACCAGCGCGCCGTGCGGGAGCGCGGGCGGGGGGAGCCGGTTGAGGTCGGGCGTGTGGAACGAGAGGTCGCGGCGGACGTCCAGGACGGTCTGCACGATGCGGTAGAAGTAGGCGTCACCGGTGCCGGGTTGGAGCCAGTGCAGCTTGCCGCCGACCGAGACGATGCCGACCCGGTCGTGGCTGCGCAGATAGGTGCGGACCAGGCCTGCGGCGACCCGCAGCGACTCGTCCAGGCTGGAGGCGCCGGTGACCGGATCAGCGACGTCGCTGAAGGCGTCGAGCAGGATCACGGCGTCAGCGGTGCGCTCGGCCGCGAACTGGTTGATCTGGATGGAGCCGCGCCGGGTCGTGGACGGCCAGTGGATGCGGCGCTGGCGCTCGCCCCACACATGCGGCCGCACCCCGATGACCTCGATGCCCTCACCGGACTGGCGCGCGGTGTGCTCGCCGAGCCGGTCCGGCAGCCGGACCGGGATGGGGGTGAGACTGCCGTCCGACGGCACCGGGAAGACCTCGATCTCGCCGAGGTCGACCCGGACGGTGGAGCGGGCGAGCCCGCCCGCGTCGTAGAGGTCGAGGTCGACCACGCCGAGCGACCAGCGGCCCCAACGGGCCGCGGTGAAGCCCAGGGTGACGACGGGTCCGGTCACGTCCACGGAGATCAGCTCGGTGCCCGGGCCCGGGGCGACGCCGGGATCGATCCACCCGGCGGTGCCGTCGAAGCCGACGGTGATCGTCGCGGTGACCGTCTCACCCTCGAAGTAGCGGCGCGAGGCGACCTCCGCGGTGGCCCTGGCCCGGTCGGGGCGGCCGCCGGCGCCGGCGAGGACCAGCAGGCAGGCGGGGCCGACGGCCAGCGCGAGCAGCCAGGGCTGCCCGCTCAGCACGGCGGCGACCGCCGCCGCGGCGGCCACGGTGGCCAGCCGCAGGGCCCGTTCGGACGGGCGGGCGCCCTCCGGGCCGGGGGCGGGCGGCTCCGCGTCCGGGCGGTGGGTGCCGTCGCCACCGAGGGCGCGGCGCACCTCCGGCGGGAGCAGGGGCCGCGGCGCGGCCGGGTCGGCTCCGGGACCGACGCCGGGGCCGGCCGCGCGCGCCGCTCCGGCCCGGGCCGACCTGCGCCGGTTGCGCTCCCTGCGGTCCGGCTGCTGCTGCGGCATCCGACCCACCGTCATGCCTGGCGCGGGACGGACCGCGGCGTCGTCCGCGGGGTGGGCACGGTCTCCGCCACCGCCGCGATGACGTCGTCCGCGCTGATCCGGCGCACCCACAGCTCGGGCTTGAGGCTGATCCGGTGCGCGAGCGCGGGCACCGCCACCGACTTGACGTCCTCCGGGGTGACGAAGTCCCGTCCGGACATCACCGCCCGGGCCCGGGCCAGCTGCACCAGCGCGAGGCCGCCCCGGGGCGAGGCGCCGACCTGGATCTGGGCGTGCTTACGGGTCGCGTCGATCAGCGCCACGATGTAGTCGACCAGGTCGTCGTCGATCTCGACCCGCTCCAGGCTGTCCCGCATCGCCAGCACCTCGGCCGGGTCGGTCAGCGGTTTGAGGACGGCCTCCGGGGCGGACCGGTCCAGCCGCGCCCGCAGCATCGCGGCCTCGTCGGCGACCGGCAGGTAGCCCATCCTGACCCGGAGCAGGAACCGGTCGAGCTGGGCCTCGGGAAGGGTGTAGGTGCCCTCGTACTCGATCGGGTTGTCGGTGGCGATCACGACGAAGGGCGACGGCAGCCGACGGGTGGTGCCGTCCACCGAGACCTGTGCCTCGGCCATCGCCTCCAGCAGCGCCGCCTGGGTCTTCGGCGGGGTGCGGTTGATCTCGTCCGCGAGCAGCAGGTTGGTGAAGACCGGGCCGGGACGGAACACCATCTCGCCGGTGCGCTGGTCGTAGAAGGGGGCGCCGGAGACGTCGGAGGGCAGCAGGTCGGGGGTGAACTGGATCCGGCTGAAGTCCAGGCCGAGCACGGTCGCGAAGGAGCGCGCCAGCAGGGTCTTGCCGAGACCGGGCAGGTCCTCGATCAGCACGTGCCCGCCGGCCAGGACGCCGAGCATGACCAGTTCCAGCGCCTGGCGCTTGCCGACGACGGCGCGTTCGATCTCGGTCAGCACCTCGTGCGCGCGGCTGCCCGCCTGCTGGGGCGTCAGGACCGGGGCGTCCTGCTGGCTCACGGTTGTCACGGCGCTCCTCATGTCCGGGACGGACGGTTCCGGGATGGACGGTTCCGGGATGGACGGTTCTGGCAGGGGCGGTATCGGCGGGGCTGACGGATCGGGCGTCACGTCACATCTTTTCCAGGCGTTCGACAAGCGCGGTCAGGACGGGTCCGCTGATCGGGTCCGGTTCCAGCCGGGGGTCGACCCGGCGGGGCGCGTTCCGGCGCTGGCGGCCGGACGGGTCGATCCAGGGCCAGAGCTCGGGGCCGACGATCGCGGCGGCCTGCCGGGGCTGGGTCTCCAGGGAGACCCCGTGCCGTTCGGCCAGGCGCACCGCGTAGAGGCGCTGCAGCAGCGGCCGCAGGTGCAGCTCGTATCCGCTCATGGAGTCGAGGGCGTCCTCGATCGCGGCGTCCCAGTAGCGCAGGGTCGGCTCACGGCTGCCGACCAGGTGGACCTTGCGGCGGTAGTCGCTGTCCATGGCCTGGGCGCCGTGGACGTAACGCACCGCCACCAGCCCGGCGACGACGAACACGGCGGCTCCGGTGGCGGCCCCCGGCAGACCGCCGACCAGAGCCAGCGCCACCTCGGAGCAGAGCGCGGCGGCGCCGAGCCAGAGGAAGGCCTCCGGCAGGACGCCGAGGCGCGGGACGGCTCGCGGGCTCATCGGACCTCGGCCCCCTTCGACATCGTTACCGCCACTGCCGCCTCGGCCGCGGCCGCCTCAGCCTCCTGGCGTGCAGCCCGCTCCGCGAGCAGAGCACTGATCTCGTCCAGCGCGGCCCGCGCCTCGCGCAGGTCGGACTCGGCCATCGGATGGGTGGAGTAACGCGCTTCGCGGAACAGCCCGGCCAGCTGATGCGGCGCCAGCCCGGCCAGCAGCCCCGCCTCGGAGGCCCGGCGCAGCAGGTCGGCCGGGCTGTCGGCGGCGTGGCGGCGCACCCCGCCGGCGATCAGGGACTCCTCCATCGCCGCATAGCAGGCGATCACCGCGGCCCGGACGTCCTCGCCCTGGAGCGCCGTCCGCCCGGCCCTGACGGCGTCGCCGAGCACGGCACCGTCGTCGTCCTCCGGTTCGAGGGTCGACCGCAGCGGCGGCGGGGGCGTTCTGCGGGCCTGGAGCCAGCGGGAGACGAAGAGGGTCAGAACCACCCCGGCTGCGACGGCCAGCAGGCCGATCAAGATCAGCAGCACCACACCCGCCGGAAATGGATGAGAGGCGCTGTTCTTCACCGGCGGCAGGCTGATCTGCGGCCCCGGGCTGGCCGGCGGGCCAGAAGCCGGCGTGACCGGCTTCAGATCGGTCGGCGGCAGATCCGGCGGGCCGGTGTGGGTCAGCCCGAGCACGGCCACCCCGGCGGTGGTCGCCACCCCGATGATGCCGAGGGCGGCCACGGTCAGGCTCTGCAGCCGCTCCTCGCGCGGCGTCCCCAGCGGCCGTTCGCCCTGCCGGGCCTGGTACTGGGCGACGGCGTACCAGCCGGCGGCGAAGACCACCAGGGCGACCAGCAGCCACAGACCGTGCAGTACACCGACTCCGCCCAGCGGGGCCGAGCCGCCGGCCCGCAGGCAGACGGCGGCCACGGCGGTGCCGACGACTACGCCGAGCAGCAGGAGCGGTCCGCGGGCACTGCGGCGGGAGTCGGCAGGGCCTGACCCGGAATCACCGTTCTGCCGCTGTGCCGCCTCTGACCTGTCCGCCACCCGTGTGCGCCCCCGCCGTGCCCGTACCGTCACCGGTGCGGGAGGTGCGTACCCGTTCCGGTCTCGACGGCCACCCTGGCACGATCAGCGCCTCCGCGCCAAGAAGCTGTCCGGAATATCCGGAATGCCAGCTCTTTGCCGTGCGATCACCGCCAGCGGGGGTCGTTGTCCCACTCCTCGTTGCGCTCCTTGGTCTTCTCGAGTGCCCGTGCGGCCTCCGCCTCGGTCGCATACGGCCCGAGCCGGGTGCGCGCGGGACAGACCATGCCCTGCTCCACGGTCTTGTGCTTGAGGCAGTAGTACCAGCCCTCAGCCTTGTCGACAGCGTCAGCCATCACTCTTCTCCCTGCGTTCGCGTCCGCCATCAGCATCCTGCCCAGGTCTTCGCGCCGCACTCCGGGGGCTGCCGGGCACCCCATAGAATCGCCCGCATGTCTCCACTCGTTCCCGGCACCCTGTCGCCCACCCGAAGTGTCCCGGCGCACATCCCGCGCCCCGAGTACGTCGGCCGCAAGGGTCCCGCCCCCTACACCGGCCCGGAGGTGCAGTCCGCGGAGACGATCGAGAAGATGCGGATCGCGAGCCGGATCGCGGCCAGGGCGATGGACGCCGCGGCCGCGGCCATCGTGCCCGGGGTGACCACGGACGAGCTGGACCGGATCGCGCACGAATACATGTGCGACCACGACGCCTACCCCTCGGACCTGGGCTACCGGGGCTTCCCCAAGTCCATCTGCACCTCGGTCAACGAGGTGATCTGCCACGGCATCCCGGACTCGACCGTGCTCCAGGACGGCGACATCGTCAATCTGGACGTCACCGCGTTCATTCACGGGGTGCACGGCGACCTCAACGCCACCTATCCGGTCGGCAATGTCGACGAGGAGTCAAAGCTCCTTGTCGAGCGCACCAGGGAGGCCACGCGGCGCGGCATCGCCGCGGTCAAGCCGGGCCGGCAGATCAATGTCATCGGACGGGTCATCGAGTCCTACGCCAAGCGGTTCCACTACGGCGTGGTGCGGGACTTCACCGGCCACGGCATCAACACCTCGTTCCACTCCGGGCTGATCGTTCCGCACTACGACAGCCCGTACGCGACCACGGTGATCCAGCCGGGGATGACCTTCACCATCGAGCCGATGCTGACCCTGGGCACCTACCAGCACGACATCTGGCCGGACGGGTGGACGGTGGTCACCAAGGACCGTAAGCGCACTGCGCAGTTCGAGCACACGCTCGTAGTGACGGAGGCCGGCAGTGAGGTGCTGACTCTGCCGTGACCCGGGTTCTGTCCGTTTTCGGCTGCGGACCGTAGCTGGCTTGTCGCGCAGTTCCCCGCGCCCCTGGGGGGCTGCAACTGGGCCAGTTGCACCTGCTAGGGGCGCGAGGAACTGCGCGACCAACCAGGCAATTGCCGCAGCTAACCGATCAGCCAGTGTTCTCCAACAGCGACGGCGCCCACGGCAGTGCATGCGTCCGTGAGGACGTCGAGCACCCGCAGCGGGTCCGGCAGGGTCCGGTCCGGGTCGCGTACCCAGCTGACCGTTGAGCCGTCGGCGAGCCGCGACGGCGGGAGCAGGACGTAGCTGCCACGCGTGTGCCACCGCAGGCCCGGGTGTTCGGAGACGTCCTCGGGGCTGGTGTCCAGCTCGGAGGTCCACCACTCGTCCTCGTCAAGAGCGGAGCGACTCGTGGTGAAGAAGAGGTAGCGGTCCTCACCGATCGCGGCGACCGGCCCCACCGCCACGCCCAGGCTGTCCATCCGCTCCAGCGCCAGCCGCCCGGCCTCCGCCGGTACGTCCAGCACATCGTGATTGCGGCCGGTCGCGGTGACCGCGTTGGCGTCGGGGTCGCGGGTCAGCCAGCGGGTGACCTGCTCGGTGTCGGCGGACGCCTGCGACTGCCAGGCGAAGGAGAGTGGATGCTGCGCGGGGGCTGGACAGCCGACCCGGCCGCAGGAACATCGGTAGTCGACGGCGTGTGCGGCCGGGGCAACCGGGAAGCCCGCGCGGACGGCGCGCAGCAGTTGTTCCAGTCGGGACTCCAGGCGGGCGGCAGCCTCCGCGGCGCCGAGTGGACCGGTTTCGCGCGCGCCCAGGCCCGAGCGCCTGCGCCACCAGTTGGATCGCCTGCCCGCGGATTGCATCGAGCCCCTCTCGCCACCGTACGCACCCCAGGGTTACCGGAATGTGTACAGATGAGGATACGGGTGCGACAGGGGTGGTGTGTGCCAGGGGCCGGAAGTGAGAGGGTGTGGTCCATGCGCCGAGCCCGGGTCCAGTTCGTGGGAGGGCCGCTGGACGGAAGGGTCGCGGCGGTCCCCGTCAATCTGGCCGAAAGAGTACCCCCGGAGCACCGGACCACCCTGCCCGCCCGCGCGGGCGCACCCGTCCAGACCCTGGTCTACGTCCGGGAGCAGTTCCACGGGGCGGACGGCCGTAGGCAGTGGCGCTACACCTATGTCCGGGCCGAGGCCGGTGCGGCCGGCGCCGAGGGCGTCAGCTCGTCACCATCTGGGTGAGCTGGCTCGCCGAGGGCACCTGGTCGGTGACGCTGAGGCCGTTCTGCGAGGCGGTCTTCTTCACACCGTCGACGACGCTCTGGACCTGGTTGAAGTCCGCGTCGGTGGCGCTGCCGCCCTTGATCTTGCTCGGCAGGTTCTTGATGCTCTCGATGCTGGACGACAGGGCGTCGGTGGCCTTGGAGAGGGTGGGGTCGCCCTTGGCGTCGTTGAGCGCGGCCTTCAGCCGGTTGTAGGTGAAGGCGCCGGCCAGCCCGCCCTTGACCAGGGCCACCGTCCTGCCCTTGGCGCCGCTCTTGAAGGTGCCCGCCTTGAACGGCTTGTAGAGCCACTGGTACGCCGCCCCCGCGGCCAGGCTCGCGTTGGCCACGAACTTGGTCTTGGCGAACCTGACCCGGTCCGCGCTGCTGGTCGGGGTCGCGTTGACCGCGGCGCCGACCGCGTTGACGGAGTTCTTGGTACTGCTGCTGCTGGAGCAGGCGGGCAGCACCAGCAGGGACGCGGCCAGCGTCACCGCCGCGAGCATGGTGCGAAAGCGGGCGTTCGTCGGCACGACGGGTCCTCCGGAAAGTGTGGCTGTCTCGGAACCCTCACGCTCACACGCGCCCCGCCGCTCAGCGACCCGCTGCGGACCGAACGGGTGAGCGCCCCCACTGCGACTGCCGGCGCTTCTGACTCCGCCTCACCCTCAGGGCGCGGGCGGCGCCGCCGGAAGGCCGAGTACGACGGTCAGCCCACCCCCGGGGGTGTCCTCCAGCCGGGCCGTCCCGCCGTTGGCGGTGACCAGTCGGTGCACGATGGCCAGGCCGAGACCGGAGCCCCTGGCTTCGGGGTTGCCGAAGCGCCGGAACGCCGCCGCCCGGGCGGCGGTACTCATGCCCGGGCCGTCATCGACCACCGACACGCGCACGGCAGCACCGGCACGGCCGCCGTCCAGCCGCACCCGGCCACCCTCGCGGGCGGCGTCCAGGGCGTTGGCGATCAGGTTGTCGAGCACCTGCTCCAGATCGTCCGGACCCAGGAACGCCTCGACCCCGGGCTCGCAGCGGCAGCCGAGCGAGACCTGCCGTTCGGCGGCGACCGGCTCCCAGGCCGTCACCCGCTCGGCGACCACCACGTCCACCGCCACCCGCACCGGGGCCGGAACGGCGCTCTCGGCCCTGGCCACCGCGAGCAGCCCGCCGACCAGCCTGGACAGGCGTGCGATCTCCTCCTGTGCGCCGGCCAGTTCCAGTGCCGCGTCCTGGTCGACGTCGCCGGCCAGCAGGTCGAGCCGCAGCCGCAGCGCGGTCAGGGGCGTCCGCAGCTGGTGCGAGACGTCCGCGATCACCGTGCGGTGGCCGTGGACCAGGGTCTCGTTGCGTGCCGCCATGGTGTTGAACGTGGCCGCCAGCCGCCGCACCTCCGGGGGGCCGTCCCCCACCGGCGCGCGCACCTCCAGGCTCCCCTCGCCCAGTTGTCGCGCCGCCCGGTCGACAGCGTGCAGCGGGCGGCTCACCCAGCGGGCCAGGGCCACCGAGACCGCGGCGCCGGCCAGCAGGGTGACCAGCCCGATCAACGCCAGCCAACCCCAGACGGCCGCGATCCGGTTGTGCAGCGGGGCCGCGGAACGGGTCAGCACGGCCACCCCGACCGAGTCCTCGGTCTCCCCGATCGGAGTGGCCACGGTCAGCACGCCGCCGCTCTCCCGCAGGTGCGTCCGCGCGTCGTGCAGCGCCGCGACCACCAGGGGCCGGACGCCGGCCCGGGTCGCCGTGCCGCAGGAGGTGCGGGCGATCACCGCGGCGGTGCTGTCGTAGACCGCGGCGCAGTCGCCCTCGGCCTGGGTGCGGGCCAGCAGCGCCAGCATCGGGGCGTCGGACTTGTGGTCGTTCAGGTGCTCCTCGGCCACCGAGGCGACAGTGCGCCCGGAGGCTTCGGCGTCGGCGCGGAACGAGGTCTGCTCGCGCGCGCCGAGCAGCCAGGCCAGCGGCACCACGGCCAGCGCCAGCAGGACGGTGACCAGGGCGAGCACGCTCAGCGCGATGCGGCGGTCCACAGCGCCTCAGCCCCCTCAGCCCGGTTCGCCGAGCCGGAAGCCCCGTCCGTAGACGGTCTCCACCAGCCCCGGCGCGCCGAGTTTGCGGCGCAGCGCCGCCATGTGGACGTCCAGGACCTTGCTGGGGCCGTACCAGTGGGCGTCCCAGGCCCGTTCCAGGATCTCCTGACGGGTCACCACCCGCCCCGGGTCCACGGCAAGGCACTCCAGGATGTCGAACTCCTTGGGCGTCAGCGCGATCTCGGCCCCGTCGACGGTGACCTTGCGGGTGCGCGGGTCGACCGCCAGCGGACCGTGCCGCAGCAGCTCCGGTACGGGCGGACGGGTGCGGCGCAGCACGGCGCGGATCCGGGCCAGCAGTTCGGCCAACCCGAACGGTTTGACCAGGTAGTCGTCCGCGCCCTGGTCCAGGGCCGAGACCCGGTCGCCCTCCTCGCCGCGGGCGGTGACCACGATGACGGCGACGTCGGAGCGCCCGCGCAGGGTCCGGCAGACCTCGACCCCGTCCAGGTCGGGCAGTCCCAGGTCCAGCAGCACGACATCGGGGGGAGGGTCGACCGCCAGGGCTGCTCTGCCGGTCGCGACGCAGCGCGCCACGTACCCGGCCCGTTCCAGTCCGCGTACCAGTGAACGCGCGATCCCCTGGTCGTCCTCGACGACCAGGACCTCGATCGACCCGGCCGCCGCGACCGCCCCGTTTTCCCCGCCTGCCCCCTGCATGCCGTCAGCGTAGGTCACCGATCGCCCGGCAGGACTGGTCCGCGGCCCTTCGGCCTGGTACGACTGCCGGATGAACCATTCCCCTGCCGCAGTACCCATCCAGCGCCGGTACGACGTGGTGGTGGTCGGCGGCGGCCACAACGGGCTGGTCGCCGCCGCCTATCTGGCCCGGGCCGGGCGCAGCGTGCTGCTGCTGGAGCGGCTGGGGCACACCGGCGGCGCAGCCGTGTCGGAGCGCGCGTTCGCCGGGGTGGATGCCCGGCTCTCGCGCTACTCCTACCTGGTGAGCCTGCTGCCCGAGCGGATCAGGACGGATCTGGGGCTGGGGGTGGAGCTGCGGCGGCGCAGGGTGTCCTCGTACACGCCGGTGCAGCGGGCCAGCCGGGCGACAGGTCTGCTGGTCGACAACGGGGACCGGGCCGCGACGGCGGAGGGATTCCGTCGGCTCACCGGTTCTGAGCGGGAGTTCCAGGCCTGGCAGGAGTTCTACGGCCGTACCGGGGAGGTCGCGAAGGCGGTGTTCCCGACGCTGACCGGTCCACTGCCGACCCGCGCGGAGCTGCGGAAGCGCATCGGCGACGACGCGGCCTGGGAGGCCCTGTTCGAGCGGCCGCTCGGGGAGACGGTGGAGGCGTCCTTCGCCGACGACCTGGTCCGCGGGGTGGTCCTCACCGACGCCCTGATCGGGACCTTCACCCATGCCCACGACCCCTCGCTGCGGCAGAACCGCTGCTTCCTCTACCACGTGATCGGCAACGGCACCGGCGACTGGGACGTCCCGGTCGGCGGGATGGGCGCGGTCACCGACGCCCTGGCGTCCGCCGCCCGGCGGGCCGGGGCCGAGCTGCTGACGGACTGTGAGGTGACGGCGGTCCGGACCGACGGCAACGAGGCCGAGGTGGTGTTCCGCCACGGCGGGGAGGAGCAACGGGTCGACGCGTCGCAGGTGCTGTGCAACGCCGCACCGCGCGAGCTGGAACGGCTGCTGGGCGAGCCGCCGTCGGGCCCCGACCCGGAGGGCTCGCAGCTGAAGGTCAACATGCTGCTGCGGCGGCTGCCCCGGCTGCGCGACCGGGACGTGGATCCGAGCGCGGCCTTCGCCGGGACCTTCCATGTGGCCGAGTCCTACCGGCAGTTGGCGGACGCCTACCGGGACGCCGAGGCAGGTGCGGTGCCGTCCGTGGCGCCGTCCGAGCTGTACTGCCACTCGCTGACCGACCCGTCCATCCTCGGGCCCGAGCTGCGCGAGCAGGGCTACCAGACGCTGACGCTGTTCGGGCTGCACCTGCCGGCCCGGCTGTTCGCCGGCGCCGACCACGACACCGTCCGCGAGGCGGCGCTCACGGCGGTGCTGGCCCAGCTGGACGCGGTGCTGGACGAGCCGCTGGCCGACTGCCTGGCCGTGGACGCCGACGGCAGGCCCTGCCTGGAGGCGCGCAGCCCGCTGGACCTGGAGCACGACCTCGGCCTGCCCGGCGGCAACATCTTCCACCGCGACCTGGCGTTCCCCTTCGCCGAGGACGAGGCCGAGGCGGGTACGCCCCCCGGCCGCTGGGGTGTTGCGACCGCGCACCCCAACGTCCTGCTCTGCGGGGCGGGCGCGGTGCGCGGCGGCGGCGTCAGCGGCATCCCCGGGCACAACGCCGCGATGGCGGCGCTGGGTTGGTGAGCGCGGCGCAACCCATTGCCGCCGAACTCATGCCGCCGGCGTTGAACCGGAACGGCCCGGAATTCGTTGCGGGGGATTTCTTCGGCAGCGGTTGAACCGGCGGTGAACCACCTCCGTGTTGAGGGTGCGAGCGTCACGAAGACGCACAGATCAACCCAAAACGCCTTCTCTGACGCGAAAATCACGGTCAGCCCGGCAGACGGAAGGTGCGGCGGTGCCTTGTTGACATGCTTCGGGAACCGGTGGCGGCCGGCCTGCGCAAATGGTGCACTGTGGGCGTTGTCAGGCGGCGGTGTCGGGCTCGATGGGGCTGAAGGTGACGGCGAGCCCGAGGGCCTCTGCCTGGGCGGTGATGCGGGCCTTGGCGCGTTCGGGCTCGCGGCGGGTGTAGTAGTCGCCGCCGAGTTCGAGGTAGGGCACGCCCTGGGTGAGCATGTGCCACATCGCCGTGGCCATGGAGTGCTCGGTGGCGACCAGGGCTCTCATCGGGCCTCGGCGGGTGGCTATGCGGTGATAGCGGGCGCTGAGGAACGTGCCGCGGGAGCGGGAGACGGACAGCGCTGCGATGCCGAGGGCGCCCTTGAGGTAGGTGTTGCCATGTCTGGTCCTGGCGGGTTTGGTCTTCGGCCCTGACTGGTTGGAGCCGGGGGCGAGTCCGGCCCAGGACGCGAAGCATGCGGCGCTGGGGAAGCAGTCGATGACCGCACCGGCCTCGGCGACCATCACCTGCGCGGTCTTCTCGCCGATACCGGGCATGGTCAGCAGGAGGTCGATCAGGGGGCGAAAGGGCTCCATCACCACCTCGATCCGTGCCTCCA
Organism: Streptomyces sp. 846.5; assembly: GCF_004365705.1. Taxonomy (NCBI): domain Bacteria; kingdom Bacillati; phylum Actinomycetota; class Actinomycetes; order Kitasatosporales; family Streptomycetaceae; genus Streptomyces; species Streptomyces sp. 846.5. Next base: position 287,322 of record NZ_SOBN01000003.1, on the reverse strand, counting down.
GTTCGGCGATGGCCGCATCGAAGCCGTCGATTACTTGCAGGTGCAGGCGGGTCAGGAAGGCGTGGTGGCTGGTGAAGCGGCCGGTCAGGGCCTCGCGCAGCTCGGGGATCTTCGAGCGCATGCGGCCCTTGGCCAGCTCGGCCATCGCCTCGGGGCCGGCCGTGCCCGCACACAGGGCCCCGAGCATGAGCCGACCGGAGACGCCGAGGATGTCGGTGGCCACCACGGACAGTTTGACGCCCGCGTCCTCCAGGAGCTTCTCCAGCCGCTGGTGCTCCTTGGAGCGGTCGTTGGTCAGCTTGGAGCGCAGGCGGGTCAGGTCGCGCAGTTCACGCACGGGTGGCGGCGGCACCAGTGAGCCGCGCAGCAGCCCGTGGGCTGCGAGTTGAGCCAGCCACTGGGCGTCGTTCACGTCGCTCTTGCGGCCGGGCAGGTTCTTCGCGTGGGCCGCGTTGACCAACTGCACTGGCAGTGCGTCCTCCAGAAGGTAGTAGAACTGCTTCCAGTAGTCGCCGGTCGCCTCCATGACGACCAGCGTCACGTTCTTGTCCAGGAGGAACTCACGCAGTTCGAGGACCTGGCCGGTCATCGACCCCCAGGTGGTCACCTCCCTGGTGAAGGTCCCCTTGCGCGCGCCGGGGACCCGGACGCACACCTTGGCGTCCTTCTTGCTGACGTCCAGCGCGGCGACGCGCTCGTGGACGACGTCCATCTCCCACCCCTCCGGGGTTGCCTCGGCAGTCGGTCGGACACCGCTCCGGGGAGGGCTGGGGTCAGCATGCAATCTGACGCTCGTGCTCGTGGCAACAATCCACGGTTCCCGTGGCCGCCCTCCGCCACCAGACTCAGGTGCGGGCTCACAGGCACCAGAGTAGATCCGGAGTCATCCGGAACGGACGACAACCATGCTGCCGTTCCCCGTGCGTGGCAGGGGCACAAACGCCGACGACGCCCCCGATTTTCCCGTCCCACCGCGAGGCCCGAAGGGCCGCTGAATGACTCAGGGGGAATTCGCCATGTCCATCACCGCCCGCCGTCTGCTCGTCGCCTCCGCACTCGCCGCCGTCGCCCTGGGCGCCAGCGCCTGCGACCCGATCGGCACCCACAGCTCCGCCGGTGGCGCCGCCACCACCACCTCAGCCACCTCGGCCGCCGCCGCCCCGACCCCCGCCGCTCCGGTCGGCCCGGTCAAGCTCGTCGCCGTCGACTCGGCGAACCTGGGGCCGATCGTCACCGACGCCGCCGGGCGCACGCTGTACCGCTTCGACAAGGACACCAACAACCCCTCCGCCACCAACTGCACCGGCGCCTGCGCGGTGAAGTGGCCGCCGGCGACGGTCCAGGACACGGTCCAGCTCAACGGCGTGGACCAGAGCCTGGTCGGCACGGTGACCCGCCCCGACGGGACCAGGCAGCTGACGCTGAACGGCTGGCCGCTGTACCGCTTCTCCGGGGACAGCGCGGCCGGCCAGACCAACGGCCAGGGCGTCGGCGGCACCTGGTTCGCCAGCACCCCGGTGGGCCACAAGGCGGGCGGCGGTGCGGCCGCGGCGGCGCCGAGCCAGTCGGCGAGCGGCGACTCCAACGGGTACTCCAGCGGCTACTGACGGCTGGTCAGCGCCGTAGCTGCCAGCGCGTAGCTGCCATCGCCTACCCGCCACCGCGCCGGAACCGTGGCCCGGAACCGCCTTGCCCCGCCGGGAGCCCCCGGCGAGACTGACGCGGTGAACCCGGGCCGCGATCACCGGACGTTCGGCGGCGCCGCGCTGCCGGTCGGCATCCTGCTGTGCCTGACCCTGGGCGCCGGCCTGCTGGCGCTGCGGCTCTGGCCGACCGGCACCGGTCCCTCGCAGTACGTCCCGATCAACGCCGTCCCGGCCGGCTCCACGTCCGGCCGGACCGGCCCCGATGCCTCCACCGGGTCCTGGAGCGAGGACTGCGGACGCGATCTGGAGGGGCACCGCAACGCCGACAATGTGGTGATCTCGCCGGGCATCACCGGCGGCGCCCACCACGTCCACGACTACGTCGGCAACCTCTCCACCGACGCGCTGTCGACCGACGCGAGTCTGGCCGCCGCCGGGACCACCTGCGCCGGCAGTGACCGCTCCACCTACTACTGGCCGGTGCTGCGCCGTACCGACCGGATCGTCAGCACCGACGCCGAGCACGGCAACCTCGGTGAGATCCTCACCCCGGACGCCGTGTCGATCGAGTTCCTCGGCAACGCCTGGAGCAAGGTCGTGCCGATGCCGCGTTTCCTGCGGCTGCTGGAGGGCGATCCCACGGCGGCCACCGACGGCGGCGCCGACGGCCATGCGCAGTGGGGCTGCAGCGGTTCACCGGGGCGCACCACCGTTCTCTACCCGCTCTGCCCCGCCGGTCAGTTGCTCACCCGCACGCTGTCCTTCCCCAGCTGCTGGGACGGGCGCAGCACCGACACCCCGGACCACCGGGGCCAGGCGGTGTTCCCCGGTTCCTCCGGCGCCTGCCCCCGGGACACCTTCCCGGTGCCGCGACTTCAGGTGACCGTCAGCTACCGCCCGCCGCCGGGAAAGGCGTTCGCCCTGGACGCCTTCCCCGAACAGAAGCACAGCCCGGTCACCGACCACGGCGTGTTCATCGATGTCATGACCGACCGTCAGATGGAGGCGCTGACTGCCTGTCTGAACGAGGGCCGGAACTGCCGGGCCGGCGCTTGAACCGATCGGCCGCACCGTACGTGCCTGCTGTGACAGATCCCGGTGGAGGAGTGAGCGGATGGCGGGGACACGATTCGGCACCCGGCAGCGACAACAGGGCGCGGCCGACGAGGCGCTGATCCGGACGCTCTACGAGGAACACGGCGGGGCGCTGCTGGCCTATGCGATCCGGCTGACCGGGGACCGGGCGGCCGCGGAGGACGTGGTGCAGGAGACCCTGATCCGCGCCTGGCGGAATCCGGAGGTGCTGACCAACGCCCGTGGCTCGGTGCGGGGTTGGCTGCTGACGGTGGAGCGCAATCTGATCACCGACCGGTTCCGGGCCAGGGCCGCGCGCCCCGCCGAGGTCGCCGAGGTGTCCGAGGCCACGGCGACCGTGCCGGTGCAACGGGACCACGCGGACACGGTGGTGGAGTCGCTGGTGATGATGGAGGCGCTGGAGCAGCTCTCGCCCGACCACCGGGCGGTGCTGCACTCCCTCTACTTCCAGGGGCAGTCGGTGGCCGAGGCCGCCGCGCTGCTGGGGGTTCCGGCCGGGACGGTCAAGTCCCGCGCACACTACGCGTTACGCGCGCTGAAACAGTCCTACACAGGCGGTCCGGCAACGGCGAAGGAGGTGGCGGCATGAACACGGAGCAGCACGACGACAGGCACGAGCGGTACGCGGGGCTCCTCGGCGCCCACGTCCTCGGCGTGCTGGGGCCGGAGGAGGCCGAGGCGGTGGAGCAGCACCTGCTGGACTGCGCGTCCTGCCGCCAGGAAGTAGGCGAACTGCGGGAGATGGAGCAGGCCTTGGGCGAGGTGCCGCCTGAACTCTTCATGGACGGACCGCCCCAGGGCGGTGACCTGCTGCTCCAGCGGACGCTGCGGCAGGCCCGCGGTGAACGCGGGGCGGAGCAGCGCAGGCGCTGGGCGACCGTGGGGGTCGCGGCGGCAGTCGCCGCAGCGGTAGTGCTCGGTGGCGGCGTCCTGGTCGGGCGCAGCACCGTGACCCAGCAGTCCGTCGCGGTCGGCCCGGCGGCCCCGTCCGTCTCGGTCTCTCCACCCCCGTCCGGCACCAGGACCGGCTCGGTGACGGACCCGGCGACGGGTGCCCGCATGACGCTGACGATGACCCCGGCCGCCGGCTGGGTCCGGCTGAGCGCCGCGGTCACCGGCATCCCCGCAGGCCAGCGTTGCCATCTGGTGGTGCACGGCAGGAGCGGGGCCAAGGTCGACGCCGGCAGCTGGCTGGTCTCCCCCACCGGCGCCCGCATCGGCACCACCCTCGAAGGCTCCGCCCTGGTCACCCCCTCCGACGTCACCTCGGTGTCGGTGGTGAACGAGTCCGGCCGGACCTTCGTGACCGTGCCGGTGTGATCGCCGCCCAGCCGCCCGGATCAGCCCGGCAGGCCGGAACCAGGTCGGTCTGCCCGCCGGCCTGGTACGGCGGTCAGTCCGTCGGCTTGCGGTAGCGGGCGCCGTGGAGGCGGGGTTCCAGGCCGATCCAGATCACCGACATCAGCCGGCGGGCGGTCTCCTCCGGCGGCTCGGGGCCGGTGTCGAGGACCCAGCCGGCCAGCGCGTCCGCGGCGCCGACGATGGCCTGGGCGACCGCGGCGGCCTCGCCGCGGTCGGGACGCTCGTCGGGGCGCTGCGGCGGGACGGAGTCCAGCGCCGCCCTGCGGACCAGCGCGGTGACCGCGGCGGTGACCTGGCGGCGGGCCGCGGCGACCTCCTCGACCACCGGCTCGCCCTGGGCCCGGGCCTGCTGGTAGAGGACGATCCAGCTCTCGCGGTGCTCGGCGACGAAGCCGAAGAACGCGGTGAGCCCGCGCCGCAGCTGCTCCCCCGCCTCCAGCCCCGGCTCCGCCGCCTGGCCCACGGCCACGATCAACCGGTCCGCCTCACGCCGAATGCAGGCGGCGAACAGCTCCTCCTTGGACCCCAGGTAGAGGTAGAGCATCGGCTTGGAGACCGCGCACTCCTCGGCGATCTCGTCCATCGAGGCGGCGTGGTAGCCGGAGCGGGAGAAGACGCGCACGGCGGCGTCCAGCATCTGCTGCTCGCGCTGAGCCCGCGGCACCCGCTTCGCCCTGGGCGCGGGCGCGGCTGCGGGCGCGCCGGTGGCACTCTTGGCAGCGGGGTGTGCATCCGATCGCATTGGCTGAGTCTATGGGTTCGCGGGGGAGCGGAATCGCTCACCGCAGGCATCGGATTTCGCCAAGCTGCTGAACCGATCTACCGCTCCGCCCTAGATTTGGGGCATCCGCGGCATTCGAAGCCGCCGGCAGGAGGAGGCCTCATGGCCACCGTCCAGCAGCCCGTGCCCGTAGGCGCCGTGCGACCCAATGACCACCTCTGCTTCGTCTTCGGCGACGAACGCGAACGCGCCGCGGTGACCACGGCCTTCGTCCGGGACGGCGTCCAGTGCCACGACAAGGTCATCTACATCGCCGAGGACGACGGCCCCGCCCCGGTCAGGGTGCGGCGGACGCTGACCGGCGCCGGCATCGACGTGGACGGCCTGGTGGCCGGCGGTCAGCTGCTGATCCTCCCGGCCGACCTGGTGTACATGATCGACGGCTACTTCGACATCGACCGCACTGTCGCCATGATGGACGCGCTGATCGAGCAGACCGCCGCCGAGGGCTACCGGCTGCTGCGGGTCACCGGCGAGACCGGCTGGGTGCCCCGGCACGGCATCGCCATGCAGCAGATCGTCGCCTACGAGCAGGCGGTCTCCCCGCTGGCGGTCGGCGGCAAGGTGCTGGCGCTGTGCCAGTACGACCACCGCGCCTTCGCAGCAGCGGACATGGCGGTCGTGGACGCGGCCCACAACGGCAGGGCCGCCGAGAACGCGCAGTTCGAGGACGGCGAGCTGGTCATCCGCCGCCGCGGCGGGGCGACACCGGGGCTGGGGCTGAGCGGCGCGGTCGGCGACGGCGGCCACAGCCCGCTGGCCCAGGCGCTGAAGGCGGCCCTGGCCGACGGAGCCGACCTGGAGGAGGACCTCCATGTCGACATGTCAGGTCTGGACTTCATCGACCTGGAGGGCCTGCGGCTGCTGATGGCCACCCGGCAGGACCTCAGCGACGGCCGCTCGCTGCACCTGGAACGTCCGGCCGCCCATGTCCGACGGGTCATCAGGATGGCCGGCTGGGACACCGCCGACAGCTTCCGCTCCACCGCCCCGGACTTCCGGCACCAGGTCTGCGTCTACGGCTCCGACCAGGAGTTCCTGGCCATGGCGCTGCCCTTCGTCGAGGAGGGCTTCCGCCGGGGCGAACCGGTGCTGGCAGCCACCACCTCCGCCAATCTGGAGCTGCTCAGCGAGGCCCTGGGCGACCGGGCCGACCGGCTGGACTTCGCCGAGACGGCGTACTTCGGCCGCCGCCCGCCGCAGCGCGTGGCCGCGTTCGAGCGCTACTGGCGGCACACCACCGCCCACGCGGGCGGCGCCGCGAACGGGAACGGCCCCCGCCATGTCCGGATCATCGCCGAGCCGGTCTGGGCCGGCCGCTCCCGGGCCGAGGCCGCCGCCTGGAAGCAGATGGAGTCGCAGCTCAACGCGCTGCTCACGGACACCAACATCTGGATGATCTGCCCCTACGACGCCCGGATCGCCGGCCCCGACGTGCTGGCCGACGCGCTGCGCACCCATCCGCAGCGGATCGACGGCACCGGGGTCACCGCCTCCGCCGACTACCTGGAGCCGGTCCACTTCCGCGCGCAGGGCCCGGCCGCCGCACCGCTGGAGCCGCCACCGTCCCGCGCCGCCCGGCTGAGCTGGAGTTCGCCCGCCCCGGGCAGCGCCGAGCTGCGTGGCTTCGTCGCCGACCACGCGACGCGCCTGGGCCTGGAGCGGGAGCGGGCCGAACTGCTGGTGCTGGCGGTCGCCGAGGTCGCCCGACTGCTGGCCCACGCCGCGGCGGAGGCGGAGTCGGAGCCGGAGGAGCCGGGCGGGGCCGCGCCCTTCACAGAAGGGTCCGTCGCGATCTGGTCCCGGGCGAGGACCGTCTCGGTGGAGCTGACCCAGCCGGGCCCGCGCCCTGCCGACAGCGCCCTGGACGACCCCACCCTCGGCTACCGCCTCCCCCGCCCGGACGGCCCGCAGCCCGGGGAGGGGCTCTGGCTGGCCCGCCAGATCTGCGAGAGCGTCGAGGTCAGGACCTCGGACACCGGCTGCACCGTGCGCATGGAGCTGGCCGGGGCGAGGGCCGAGGAACTGCGGCAGCGCGAGGTGCCGTTCCCGTCCTGACCGCGCTGCACCGTGATGTGCAGCACGCGGTACGACACTTGCGTCGTGGCTGTCGGCAGCGATTAATGAGCATTGCTAGTTTATGCCGGCAGTGCAGTCGCGCGACGGAAGGACCACCTGGTGCAGCAGCATGGAGATCAGTACATCGGCGGCGAGTGGGTCGCGTCCCCCGGGACGGACACCATCCCCGTACTGAACCCGGCGACCGAGGAGGTCATCGCTTCCGTCCCGGCCGGCACCGCCGCGGACGTGGACGCCGCCGTACGCGCCGCCCGCGCGGCGGCCCGCGCCTGGGGCGCGACCACTCCGGCCGAGCGCCTGGTGCCGCTGACCCGGCTGCGGGACGGCCTCGCGGCCCGCCAGCAGGAGATCGCCGCCACCGTGGTCGCCGAACTCGGCTGCCCCATCGGCTTCGCCACCGCCGTCCAGGCCGCGCTCCCGCTCGGCGTCGCCAGCTCCTACCTGGACATCCTCGCGGGATACGAGTTCACCGAGCAGGTCGGCAACTCGACCGTGTACGCCGAGCCGGCCGGGGTCGTCGCCGCGATCACCCCGTGGAACTACCCGCTGCACCAGGTCGTCGCCAAGGTCGTCCCGGCCCTCGCCGCGGGCTGCACCGTCGTACTGAAGCCGGCCGAGGACACCCCCCTGGTCGCCCGGCTGTTCGCGCGGATCGTGCACGAGGCCGGCTTCCCGGCCGGGGTGTTCAACCTGGTCACCGGCGTCGGCACGGTCGCCGGCGCGGCCCTGGCCGCACACCCGGGGATCGACCTGGTCTCCTTCACCGGTTCCACCGCCGTCGGCGCGAAGATCGCCGAGGTCGCGGGCGGCGGCATCAAGCGGGTCGCCCTGGAACTCGGCGGCAAGTCCGCCAACGTCGTCCTCCCCGGCGCCGACCTGGCCCGCGCCGTCAACGTCAACGTCGGCAACGTCTTCGCCAACTCCGGCCAGACCTGCACCGCCTGGACCCGGCTGCTGGTCCACCAGGACCAGTACGAGGAGGCCGTCGCGATCGCCGCCAAGGCCGCCGCCAAGTACGTACCCGGCGACCCCGCCTCCCCCGAGACCCGGCTCGGCCCGCTCGTCAACGCCAAGCAGCGGGACCGGGTCCGCGGCTACATCGAGACCGCGGTCGCCGAGGGCGCCAGGGTCGTCGCGGGCGGCCCCGAGGCCCCCGAGGGCCTGGAGACCGGCTTCTACGTCCGCCCGACCGTCCTCGCCGACGTCGCCCCGGACGCCACCGTCGCCAAGGAGGAGATCTTCGGCCCGGTGCTGTCGATCCTGTCCTACCGCGACGAGGCCCACGCCCTGGAGATCGCCAACGGCACCGCCTACGGCCTCGCAGGCGGCGTCTGGGCCGCCGACAACGAGACCGCCGCAGCCTTCGCCCGCGGTATGGACACCGGACAGATCGACATCAACGGCGGCCGCTTCAACCCGCTCGCTCCCTTCGGCGACTACAAGCAGTCCGGCGTGGGCCACGAACTGGGCCGCCACGGCCTGGAGGAGTTCCTCCAGCCGAAGTCGCTGCAGTTCTGACCTGTCCCTGTGCCTGTCCCGCCCAACTCCCCCGCCGCACCGAGAAAGGCCCGAGTCATGGTCCGCGCCGCCCTGCTCTCCTCCGTGGGAGCCCCGCTCGAACTCACCGAGATCGAGCTCCCCGAGCCCGGCCCCGGCAAGGTGCGGGTGAAGCTGGCCGCCGCCGGCGTCTGCCACTCCGACCTCTCGCTCAGCAACGGTGTGCTCAGGACGAAGACTCCGGTGGTCCTCGGCCACGAGGGCGCGGGCACCGTCGTCTCCGTCGGCGAGGGCGTGCACTCCGTCCGCCCCGGCGACCCGGTCGTTCTCAACTGGGCCCCCGCCTGCGGCAGGTGCCACCTCTGCGCGATCGGCGAGCCCTGGCTCTGCGAGAACCAGTACGCCGCCTCGGTCGAGACCTACGCCGCCCTCCCCGACGGCACCGGCCTCTACCCCGGCCTCGGCGTCGCCGCCTTCGCCGAGGAGACCATCGTCAACGAGAACGCGATCATCCCGCTGCCCGACGGCGTCCCGCTGACCTCCGCGGCGCTGCTCGGCTGCGCCGTGCTCACCGGCTACGGCGCGGTCCACAACGCGGCGCGGGTGCGCGCCGGCGAGTCCGTGGTCGTCCTCGGCCTCGGCGGGGTCGGCCTCGCCGTCCTCCAGGCGGCCCGGATCGCGGGCGCGTCCCCGATCATCGCGGTGGACGTCACCCCCGAGAAGGAGGAACTGGCCCGGCTCCACGGCGCCACCGACTTCCTGCTCGCCGAAGAGCAGACCCCCAAGGCCGTACGCGGGCTCACCGGCGGCAACGGCGCGGACCACGCCTTCGAGTGCGTGGGCCGCAGCACGACCATCCGCGCGGCCTGGTCCGCGACCCGCAAGGGCGGGAGGGTGACGGTCATCGGCATCGGCGGCAAGGACGACCTGGTCTCCTTCTCCGCCCTGGAGATCTTCCATTTCGCCCGCACCCTCACCTCCTGCGTCTACGGCAACAGCGACCCGGTCAAGGACATCCCCGTCCTCGCCGAACACGTCCGAGCCGGCCGCCTCGACCTGGACGCCCTGATCACCGACCGCATCACCCTCGAAGAGATCCCCGACGCCTTCGCCCGCATGGCCGCGGGGCGCGGCGGACGCTCGCTGGTGGTCTTTTAGGTTTTTTAGGGGCGCGGGGAACTGCGCGATCAACCCCCTACGAAGGTGCACGGTTGGCAGCGCAGTTCCCCGCGCCCCTGTTGTGGTTCGACTCGGGGGCGGGTTCCTCGTTAAGGTGGTTTGTTCCCCCGCATGCTTCAGGACCGAGGAAATCACCGTGAGCTCCGACCAGCCCGTCAGCGCGACCCAGGTCCTCCAGGAAGCCTCGCGGCGGCGAACCTTCGCCGTGATCAGTCACCCCGACGCCGGTAAGTCCACCCTCACCGAGGCCCTCGCCCTGCACGCGCAGGCGATCACCTCCGCCGGCGCCGTCCACGGCAAGGGCGGACGCAAGGGCGTCACCTCCGACTGGATGGAGCTGGAGAAGGAGCGCGGCATCTCGGTCACCTCCGCCGCACTCCAGTTCGAGCACCGCGACCATGTGATGAACCTGGTCGACACCCCCGGCCACGCCGACTTCTCCGAGGACACCTACCGCGTCCTCTCCGCCGTCGACTGCGCGATCATGCTGGTGGACGCGGCCAAGGGCCTGGAGGAGCAGACCCGCAAGCTGTTCTCGGTCTGCCGCCACCGCGGCGTCCCGGTGATCACGTTCATCAACAAGTGGGACCGCCGCGGCCGCGAGGCCCTGGAGCTGCTGGACGACATCCAGAACATCCTGGACATCACCCCGGTGCCGGTGGTCTGGCCGGTCGGCGACGCCGGCAACCTGCGTGGGCTGGTCGAGGCGAGCAACCCGGAGCAGATGCGCCGCTTCACCCGCGTCCCCGGCGGCACCCACAAGGCCGAGGAGGAGAAGCTGACGGCCGATCAGGCCGTCGAGCAGGAGGGCGAGGTCTGGCAGACCGCCCTGGAGGAGATGGAGCTCGTCCTCTCCTCGGGCCCCGGCTGGGACGAGGACGAGTTCCGCGCCGGAAAGATCACCCCGGTGTTCTTCGGCGCGGCCCTCACCAACATCGGCGTCGGGCTGCTCCTCGACGCCGTGGTCGACCTGGCCCCCGCCCCGGGCCCGCGCCCGCTGGCGACCACCGGCACCCGTCCGGTCGAGTCCGACTTCTCCGGCCTGGTCTTCAAGATCCAGGCGAACATGGACCCGGCCCACCGCGACCGCATCGCCTTCGTCCGGGTCTGCTCCGGGGTGTTCGAACGCGGCATGTCCGTCACCCGGGCCGCCAGCGGCCGCTCCTTCGCCACCAAGTACGCCCACACCGTCTTCGGCGCGGAGCGCACCGTCGTCGACACCTCCTACCCCGGCGACGTGGTCGGCCTGATCAACGCGACGGCGCTGCGCGTCGGCGACACCCTCTACGCCGGCAAGAAGGCCGAGTTCCCGCCGCTCCCCGCGTTCGCCCCCGAGCACTTCGCCGTGGCGCGGCCCAAGGACATCAGCCGGTCCAAGCAGTTCCGCAAGGGCATCTCGCAGCTGGACGAGGAGGGCGTGGTGCAGGTCCTGGTCTCCGACCGCCGGGGCGACCAGGCCCCGGTCCTGGCCGCCGTCGGCCCGATGCAGTTCGACGTCGTGCTGCACCGGATGGAGCACGAGTTCTCGTCCCCCATCGCCCTGGACTACCTGCCCTACAACATCGCCCGGGTCACCGACGCCGAGGGCGCCGCCGTCCTCGGCCGCAGCCGCCTGGTCACCGGCGAGGCCCTGACCCGCCGCTCGGACGACGTCCTGCTGGCGTTGTTCGGCGACAAGTGGCAGATGAACAGCTTCGTCCGCAGCAACCCGGACGTTAAGCTGGAAGCCCTCATCGCCACCGCCGACTAGCCCCGGCGTGGGGCGCTCCCCATGTGAGCGGGGCAACGCCCCACGCCTGCAACGGCAGCGTGAAGTGGAGCGTCTTAACCGCCGTCTCCCGGGCTCACGCCCGGACAGAAGCGGCTCCGCCGCGCGACAAGGCCGGGGGCGGCCGGGGCCCGGCGCGGAGCGCTCGCCGGGAGCGCGGGGCGGGGCGAGTTCACCGATTTGGGGTCACTCGACCTACTTTGGGTCACTCTTTCGACGCCATATCGGACATAGCGGTCACAATTCGTCGGACGAGTGACCCCAAAGTAGGTCGAGTGACCCAAAAACCGTGTGCATCGGGCGAACCGGGGTCACTTTTGGGACAAGGCGTCACTTAATCTTGCCATTATGCCCGATTCATCCCGAAATTCGCGTAGCAAAAGTGACCAGGCGTACGAAAAGTGACCCCGGTTCAGCCAAGACGCAGAGAAGCAACGTTTCTGCAGCCCCCACACCGGCGCGCACCCGGCAACGCACGCCCCACCACCCGCTCCCCTCCGCGCAGTTGGCCGCGAGCGACAGCGAGCCACCCCAGCCCGGGACCAACCGGCGCGCCCCACGGAGGCGACGGACGGTCAGCGGGAGCGAACGCGCACGTCAGACACGGCGTCGGGACGGGGGCTCGGCCGCGCGACGGACCCGCCCCGCCAGCGACGACGCACCGCCTCCCCCGAAAACCAACCTACGCCGACCCCCGCACCACCAGCGTCGGGTGGAACACCACCGACTGCAGCGACACCTCCGGCTCCGCGATCTGCTGGAGCAGCAGCGTCGCCATCCGCGCCGCCATCTCCTCCAGCGGCTGCCGGACCGTTGTCAGTTGGGGGTCGCAGGCGAGGGCCGCGCTGCTGTCGTCGAAGCCCACCAGCGCGACGTCCTCGGGGATGCGACGGCCGGCCCGGTTCAGGACGGGGACGGCGCCCAGGGCCATCAGGTCGGAGGCGATGAAGACGGCGTCCAGGTCGGGCGACTGCTCCAGCAGCCGCCGCATCGCGGCCGCGCCGCCCGCCTGGGTGAAGTCGCCCTCGACCATGCCGGCCTCCTCCAGGCCGTGCGCGGCCATGGCCTGCCGGAAGCCGGCCAGCCTCTCCTGCGCGGACGGCATGTCCAGCGGTCCGGTGAGCGTCGCGATCCTGCGGCGTCCCGTCGTGACCAGGTGGTCGACCGCGAGCACCGTGCCGGCGCGCTGGTCGGCCTCGACGAAGCTGATCGGGGTGGGTTGTCCCGGCCGGCCGGACAGCACCGCGGGGACGGCAGCCTCGGCGAGCAGCCCCGGCAGCGGGTCCGCGGCGTGGCCGGAGATCAGCACCACCCCGTCCACATGCCCCTGGCGCAGATAGCTGACCAGGTGGGTGCGGGAGTCGGCGTCGTCCACCAGCATCAGCACCAGCTGGACGCCGCGCGGGCGGATGACCTCCATGACGCCGGTGACCATCCGGCCGAAGAACGGGTCGGTGAACATCCGGCCGAGGAAGGGGTCGGCGACGGTGCGCTGCTCGGCCTCGGAGACCACCAGGGCGATGGAGTCGGTGCGCCGGGTGACCAGGGAGCGGGCGGCCCGGTTGGGAACGTAGTCGGTGGCGGCCACGGCGTCCTCGACCAGGCGCCGCATGGCCGGGTCGACCGTGGTGCTGCCGTTGATGACACGCGAGACCGTGGCCCGGGACACCCCTGCGACCCGGGCCACGTCTTCGAGCGTGACCGAACCACTGGACGGCGGCTTCCTGTTCATGACGTAGTTATACCTGGTGTCACAAGGCAGGGAGCCGCCGCCCGCCGGGTCAGTCGATCACGAGTGGCTGATCACGGATGGCTGATCACGGGTAGCTGGGAAGGTAGACGTTGTTGGTGGTGGAGTTCGCCGCCGCTCCGGTGTTGTTGATGACATGGCTGATCGTGCCCACGCCGCCGAGCGACACCGTCAGCAGGTCGTGGAACTTCACGCCCGCCGTGTCCGGCACCTCGAACGCGCGGTCGGAGACCACGGCCGGGTTGACGTTGAAGTAGCAGTAGCTGCCCACGCCCCAGGCTTCATGACTGGTCACCGTGTCCGCGAGCTTGTAGGCGGCGTAGCCGTTGGTGCTGCCGTTCATCCAGGCCGCCTGGTTCGGCGGGTCGTAGGGCATCTCGTTCTGGAAGAAGTAGGTCCGGCCGCCGTTGGCGTTCCAGAGCACCTCGTACTTCTGGTAGTGCTCCACGGCCAGCCCGTACATGGTCATGTTGTCGCCGTTGACGACCATGCCGGTGTCGGCGGTGTTGACGGTCCAGCCGGTGTTGGCGCCGTGGTCGGCGCGCCACAGCCAGAAGTTGTCGCCGATGGTGTTGCGGCTGTTGATCACCAGGCTGGTGGTCGCCATGCCGACCGCTCCGGTGCCGCCGATGCGGACGAAGAAGTCCTGGATCACGGCCGGGTCGGCGCTGTGGTCGGCGCTGGCGCCGGCCGGACCGATCTGGACCAGGGTGTTGGAGTTGGTGGTGCCGGCATCGATCAGGAAGCCCGCGATGCGGGTGCCGTTGACGTCCGCCGTCTGGATCGCGGTGACGCCGTTGTCCGGGACCAGGGTGGCCATGCCCATACCCAGCATCACCGTGTCCGGCCTGGTGATCTGCAGGGTCTGGTCGAGGTGGTAGAGCCCGGGGGTGACCAGCAGGTTGTCACCGGCCGCCAGGGCGGAGTTCATGGTCTCGGCGGTGTCGCCGGGCTTGGTGACGTAGAAGGTGTGCATCGCCAGCGACGTTCCGGCCGGGGTGCCGTTGATCCAGCTGGCGCCCGCCGAGTTGGTCTGCAGTCCGGGGACGAAGACCTTGTAGGTGCTGCTGGTGGTGTCCCAGTAGAGGAACGGAGCCTCGGACGAGACCGGGGTCTGGTTGACCACGGTGTGCGAGGGGTTGGGGAAGTTCTGGGCCGGAGCGCCGGTGTCGCCGACGAAGACCATGTTCCAGACCGAGCCGTTCCAGCTGCCCATGGTGGTGTTGCGGGTCAGCCACTGCTGCTGCGAGCCGGAGTTGACCGCGCCGCTGACCCGGGAGTCGGCGAGGAAGCCGCCGCTGGCCCAGTAGTCGCCGGTCGGGTCCAGCTTGAGGTTGCCGTGGACGTCGACCCGGCGCAGCGAGGTGCCCTGGGCGGTGGCCCAGGTGTCGGTGCCGCTCGGCGGGGTGATGGAGAGGTTGCTGGCCTCGCGCCAGAAGTTCTGGGTGGCGTTGCCGTTGAACCAGCCCGCGTCGACGGTCACATAGCCGTTGATGTTGACGTCGTCGGGAGACAGGCCGAGGCCGGAGACCTGGGTGTTGAAGCCGACGTTGGCGCTGACGCTGTAGTTGCCCGGCTTGAACAGCAACGCGTTGCGCTGGCTGCCGAACTGGTTGGTCTGCTGCTGGTTGAAGACGGTGTCGAGGGTGCTCTGGATGCTGCTGGTCGACATCGACGGGTCGAAGACGGTGACGTTCGGGCCGAGGTCGGGGGTGTCCGTGGTCGGCGGGCCGGACGGCGGGGGCGTGGTGGTGGAGCCGCTGCCGGAGGTGTAGACGCCGAACTCCCAGAGGGAGTAGCCGTATCCGGTCGCGCGCACGGTCCCGTACATCCGGACGTAGCGTCCAGTGCCGGTCACGCTCAGGGTCTCGACGCCGCCCGCACCGGTGGTGGTGGAGTAGACCGAGGTCCAGTTCGTACCATCGGCCGAGGTCTGGATCTGGTACGCCTTGCCGTACGCCGTCTCCCAGTTGAGGACGACCTGGCAGATCGTCTGGGAGGAGCCGAGGTCGACCTGGAGCCACTGCGGGTCACTGGCCGCGCTGGACCAGCGGGTGCCGGTGTTGCCGTCGACCGCGCTGGCGGCCGGGGTGCCGGCGTTCTCGATGGAGGAGGCGGTGGCCGTCTTGCCCTGGGCCACATTGGTGGTGCCGCAGCCGGTGGGCGGGGCGGTGGCGCCGGTGGTGCCGTAGACCTGGAACTCCCAGAGGGAGTAGCCGTATCCGGTGGCCCGCGCGGTGCCGTACAGGCGGACGTAGCGTCCGGTGCCGGTCACGCTCAGGGTCTCGACGCCGCCCGCACCGGTGGTGGTGGAGTAGACGGAGGTCCAGTTCGTACCGTCGGCCGAGGTCTGGATCTGGTACGCCTTGCCGTACGCCGTCTCCCAGTTGAGGACGACCTTGTCGATGGACGCGCTGGCGCCCAGGTCGACCTCCAGCCACTGCGGGTCGCTGAAGGCGCTGGACCAGCGGGTGCCGGTGTTGCCGTCGACGGCGTTGGCAGCCGGGGTGCCGGCGTTCTCGGTGGAGGAGGCGGTGGCCGTCTTGCCCTGCGAGAGCAGGGTGTCGGCGGCATGGGCCTGGGTGGACGGCAGAGCCAGGAACGCGAGCATCGCGGCGAGCACCAGCAGCACGCTCGCCAGCGCGAACGGCCGACCGGCCAGGTACTGACTCTGGCCCAGCCCCTGACGTTGGTGCTGATACTGATGCTGGTACTGCGCTCTGGTGCGAGCTGATCTCATGTGCATCTCCTGCGCGATGAGACGGAGGGTGGGGTGGGGGAAGGCATGGCGGAGTCACGCCTGACCCTGGCTCGGGCCGGCGTCCGCATGACCGTTGAACCATCGAAGCCGCGAGGCGCTCCACAAGGGGTGGGAGAGCGCTCTCTCGCGCTGCGAGTTTTGCGCCCGCCCACCTCCGCGTCAAGACCATGAGCATGCCGGAACCGCCAACCCCGTTCCGGAACCACCGCAACCCGCCCCGACCTCCTCGACGGCGGCGGAGGCGGCCGCGGCGAACTCGACGATGATGGAGGGGCCCGGAAACAGCAAAAGGCAAGGAGAGCTGTCTCTCCTTGCCACTCTCAACTTATAGCGCACAGGGGGGCTTGCGGCAAGGCCCGGGTGGTGCCGCAGAATCGTCGGCCGAGGCTACAACCTGCGGAAATGAGGCACGACGTGCGGGTCGAGCGGTACGTGTTGGATCTTCAAGAGGTCGACGGGACGCAGATCGCGGTCGCCGGTGGCAAGGGCGCGCAGCTGGGCGGGCTGTCGCGGATCGAGGGCGTTCGCGTGCCGGCCGGCTTCTGTGTGACGACGGACACCTTCCGGCGGATCATGGCGGAAGTGCCGTCGATCGATGATCGACTCGACCAGCTGTCGCGGCTCAACCCGGACGACCGGGAGGCGATCCGCACGCTAAGCGCAGAGATCCGTTCGACCATCGAAGGGATCGCCATCCCGGGCGATCTCGCTGCGGCGATCACCGGCGCGCTCGCCCGGTTCGGCGTGCAGGCCGCCTATGCCGTCCGGTCCAGCGCGACGGCGGAGGACCTGCCGACGGCCTCCTTCGCCGGCCAGCAGGACACCTACCTCAACGTCGTGGGACCGGCGGCGATCCTCCGGCACGTCAGCCAGTGCTGGGCCTCCATGTTCACCGAGCGGGCCGTGACCTACCGTCAGCGGAACGGCATCGACCACCTTACGGTCCAGATGGCCGTGGTCGTGCAGCAGATGGTCCTCCCGGACGCGGCCGGGATCCTGTTCACCGCCGACCCGGTCACGGGCGACCGGAAGGTCGCCGCCGTGGACGCCGGCTTCGGCCTCGGCGAGGCCCTGGTCTCCGGCCTGGTGAACCCGGACGTCTTCAAGGTGCGCGACGGCGAAGTCGTCGCCAGGGCGGTCGCCGCCAAACAGCGTGCCATCCACGCCCGGCCGGGGGGCGGAACGCAGGAAGTGACGATCGACCCGCAGCGGGAGGAGCAGCCGGCGCTGACGGATGCTCAGATCGTGCGCCTGGTGCAGCTCGGGCGACGGATCGAAGCGCACTTCGGCCGCCCGCAGGACATCGAATGGTGCCTGGTGGACGACGACTTCCGGATCGTCCAGAGCCGGCCGATCACCACGCTGTTCCCCGTCCCTGAGACCGGTGACTCGGAGAACCACGTCTACCTCTCCGTCGGCCATCAGCAGATGATGACCGACGCCATGAAGCCCCTCGGCGTCTCGGTGTGGCAGTTGACGGCAATGGCGCCGATGCTGGAGGCCGGCGGGCGGCTGTTCGTCGACGCCACCCCGCGCCTGACCTCGCCCGCAAGCCGCGCCGGCTTCCTGGAGATGGTCGGCAGAGGCGATCCGCTGACCAGGGACGCGCTGGAGACCGTCCTCGACCGCGGCGACTTCGTCCCGACGCTCCCGGACGCCGCTCCCAACAGGTCGGAGTTCATCAGGCCGCCGACCCCCGGCGGGTCCGACCCCACCGAGGCCGATCCGGCCATCGTCGCCGAGCTGATCGAGCGCAGCCAGGCGTCCACCGCCGCCCTGCGGCGCGACATCCGGACCAAGACCGGACCGGCGCTGTTCGACTTCCTGCTGGAGGCCTTCGCGGAGCAGAAGCGCGTCCTCGGTGATCCGCTGAACATGCAGGCGATCATGGCGGGGATGGAGGCCACCTGGTGGCTCAACGACCAACTCCAGGAGTGGCTGGGCGAGAAGAACGCGGCCGACACGCTCACCCTCTCCGCCCCCGACAACATCACCTCGGAGATGGGACTGGCGTTGCTCGACGTCGCCGACGTGATCCGCCCACACCCGGAGGTGGTGGCGTTCCTGCAGGGCGTCGACAGCGAGAGCTTCCTGGACGAGGACGAGCTGCCGAAGCTCGCGGGCGGGACGGAGGCGCGCGACGCCATCGAGACCTACCTCGACCGCTACGGAATGCGCTGCGTCGGCGAGATCGACATCACCAGGCCGCGGTGGCGCGAACGCCCCACCACGCTCGTGCCGGTGATCCTCGACAACGTCAGGAACTTCGAACCGGGCGCCGCCGCGCAGCGCTTCGACCAAGGGCGGCAGCAGGCCCAGCAGAAGGAACATGACGTTCTGTCACGCCTGCGGGCCCTGCCGGACGGGGAGCAGAAGGCCGACCGGGCCAAGCGGATGATCGACCAGGTCCGGAGCTTCGTCGGCTACCGGGAGTACCCGAAGTACAACATCATCAGCCGCTACTTCGTCTACAAGCAGGCCCTGCTGGAGGAGGCCGAGCGCCTCGTGCAGGCCGACGTGCTCGCCGAGCCGGAGGACATCTTCTACCTCACGTTCCAGGAGCTCCACGAGGTCGTGCGCACCAACCAGGCGGACGGCAGGCTCATCCAGCAGCGCAAAGACGCGTTCCGGTCGTACCGGGCGCTCACACCGCCCCGGGTGCTCACCTCGGACGGCGAGTCCGTCGCCGGGTCATACCGCCGCGACGACGTGCCGGCCGGAGCCCTGGTCGGCCTGCCGGTCTCCGCCGGGACCGTCGAGGGCCGGGCCCGCGTCATCCTCGACATGGCGCAGGCCGATCTCGAAGCGGGCGACATCCTGGTCACGGTCTGCACGGACCCCAGCTGGTCACCCCTGTTCGTCGGAATCGCCGGCCTGGTGACGGAGGTCGGCGGCCTGATGACCCACGGCGCAGTGATCGCCAGGGAGTACGGCCTGCCGGCCGTCGTGGGCGTGGAGCAGGCCACCCGGCTGATCCGCGACGGGCAGCGCATCCGCGTGCACGGAACGGACGGGTACGTCGAGATCCTGTCCTGACCGACCACTCTGCGTCACGCGCTTCAGGCGAGGGCGGTCAGGGCGGCGTCAAGGCGGGTGGCGGCCTCGTCGGCGACGGGCTTGAGGCTGTCCAGTCCGGTCAGCGCGACCATGGTCTGCGGGTCCAGTGCCTGGACCAGGGTGTGGTCGCCCTCGCGGCGCACGACCACGTTGCAGGGCAGCAGCAGGCCGATGGTGCGGTCGGCGCCCAGGGCGCGGTGGGCCAGGGGCGGGTTGCAGGCGCCAAGGATGAGGTAGGGCTCCATGTCGTGGTCGAGCTTGGCCTTGAGGGTGGCGGTGACGTCAATCTCGGTGAGGATGCCGAAGCCCTGGGCGGACAGCGCCTCGCGCACGTCGGCCACCACCGTGGTGAAGTCTCGGTCCAGTCGCACGGTTCGGTCGTAGGTCATGTGGTGTCTCCCTGATGGGTTGCGGGCTGTGCTCTCCACCCCAGAATACCCCCAGGGGTAAATCGATGCCTGCCGGTATACGGGTGGGGGTATTGGATACCCCTCGATAGTCCCCAGCTCCGCGACGAGGGCCAGCCGCAGGTGCCCGGCCGCCCACGTCCCCAGGCGGGGGCTGCCGCCGCAGTCGGTCGAGCTCGTTGAGGATCAGGCATGATGGGGCACGGGCATTTGACGATCACTCAATACCCCTCCAGAGTCGGCCGATTGTGCGCCCGGGCTCCAGGTCGCGCCGGCTGCGGCAACAGCGAGCAGCCGGGCCGCTTTGAGTTCGGTCTCCCGCCACTCGCCCAGCGGGTCGGAGCCCCAGGTGATGCCGGCGCCGGTGCCGAACCGCAGGGCGGACTGCGCGCGGTCGATCCAGAAGGTGCGAATGCCCACGGCCAGGACTCCCGTGCGCCGGTCGGCGTCGACCCAGCCGACGCCCCCGCAGTAGGGGCCACGTGGGACGGGCTCCAGGGCGGCCAGGATCCGGAGCGCGCTGAGCTTGGGCGCGCCGGTCACCGAGGCCGGCGGGAAGGTCGCGGCCAGCAGCTCGGGCCAGCCCGCGTCGGGGCGCAGTTCGCCGGACACGTCGGAGACCAGGTGCACCAGGCCGGGGTGCGGTTCGACGGCGCACAGGCGGGGCACGGTGATGCTGCCGGTGGCGCAGACCTGGCTGAGGTCGTTGCGGACCAGGTCCACGATCATGACGTTCTCGGCGTGGTCCTTGTCGAGCAGGTCAGCCTCGGTGCGGCCGGTGCCCTTGATCGGTCCCGACTGCACCGTCGGTCCGCTCCGGCGCAGGAACAACTCGGGTGAGGCGGTGGCGACTTCGATGCCGTGCCGGGGCAGGCGGACCGTTCCCGCGTAGGGGGCGGGGTTGCCGACGGCCAGCAGTGCCGCCAGGGCGTCGACGTCCGCGTCCGCGCTCACCCGGGCCGACAGGACCCGGCACAGGTTGGCCTGGTAGACCTCGCCGGCCGCGATGTGCTCGCGAATGGTGCGCACTCCGGCCAGGTAGGCCGCCTGGTCCAGGGACGACGTCCAGTCCGTCACACCGGGCCCGCGCCAGGCCCCCGGGCGGGGCGCCGGCCTGCTCACCTGCCGCACTTCGCGGAAGCGCGCGCAGATCAGGCGGCCTTCGAAGTCGGCGACAACGGCCCAGAACCCGCTGGAGTCCAACGCCGCGGGATCGTCGGTGACATCGGCCAGGCCGGTGGCGAGCAGCGTGCCGAAACGGGCCATGGCCGCGAACTCGGGCGGACGTTGCACGCTCTCTCCCTTCCGACGTGCGGCGGGCCCCGGCCCGGCGCTGTGGCGTCGGGTCGGGGGTCGCAGGGGACAGCGGGTCAGCTGTTGCTGCGGTACGCGGTGCGGGCGTGCTGGTTGTACGGAGCCGGCTGGACCGTGGCGCGGATGCGCGGGAACCCGAGGTCGGCCTCGGGGTCGGTACCGGCGCCCGGGTGCTCGCCCCACACCACGGAGACCTCCGTCCCCGGTGCCGCGTGCTCGCCGTCGACCAGCGCCAGCGCCAGGAGCGCCCCCGCCGGGTCGATGGTCGCGGCCTGCATGGTGACCCCGACCAGGCCCTTCGCGCTCTCGACCCGGTTGCGGGCGTAGCTCAGGACAAATCCGGGGTCCTCCCCCAGGACGCGGCGCACGTCCTGGCCGTCGAAGACCAGGGTGACCTTGGTGCGCCGGGGGCTGTCCCTGAGGGCCAGCAGGGCGTCGCGGCCCAGGAAGTCGTGTCCGAAGGAGACCATCTTCCCGTAGCCCAGTTCGTACGGGGTGACGTAGTAGTCCTCGATGTCCGGCGAGTAGAGGCTGCCGTTGAGCGGCCGCTTGCCCTCGATGCCGAACAGGGGCAGCTGCTTGCGGTACTCCAGCAGGGCCGGGTCGGTGTAGACGCCGGGTACCGGGGAGGGGATCCAGCCGCTCTCGACGCTGGGCGTGGCGTAGGCCAGCGCACCGACCCGGACGACGCCCAGCGGCTCACCGGCCTTGAGCAGGGCCTCGTGGACCGCCTCCGCGTGCTCCCAGGGTCCGATGAACTCGTAGCCGGCCTGGCCGGCCATGCCGTGGCGCAGCGCGCGGAAGTCCCGGCCGTCCAGGGTGACGGGAGCCGAGTGGAAGAACTTGGTCTCCGGCAGCGGTCCGCCGAACGCCCGCGCGATCAGGTCGAGGGCGAGCGGGCCCTGGACCTGGTATCGGAACAGGACGGGGTCCCCGCCGCCGTTGCGGAACGCGCTGGAGGGGTCGGTGACGAAGGTGACGTCGTAGCCGCCCTTCTCGGCGTGGTACTGGACCCAGTGCTGGGCGGCGGGGATGCCGCTGAGGGTGTACCGGTCCACCGCTTCGCGGGCGAGGATGCCGTCGGTGACGATGTTGCCGTCCGCGGTCACCGGGATGTACTGCTTGGCCTGGCCGATGGCGAAGTTCTCGAAGTTG
Source organism: Streptomyces sp. 846.5 (assembly GCF_004365705.1). Classification (NCBI taxonomy): domain Bacteria; kingdom Bacillati; phylum Actinomycetota; class Actinomycetes; order Kitasatosporales; family Streptomycetaceae; genus Streptomyces; species Streptomyces sp. 846.5. The sequence continues at coordinate 265,471 of NZ_SOBN01000003.1, read as the reverse complement.
TTGGCGCCGTGGTCGGCGAGCAGCCGGGTGGCGTCGGGGCCCTCGATGAACAGGTCGAACATGTGGTGGGAGAGGTTGAGGATCGCCACTCCGTCGTGCCAGGCGGCCTGCTCCTGGCGCCAGCCGGCGTACTCGCGCTCCACGACCTCCGGGGTCCACGGGGCCGCGTTGGGCTTCCACAGCAGGTCCACCGGCGATCCGGCCTGGTCGATTCCGTCCTGGAGGCTGGGCATGGACATTACGGCTCCTGTCAACGCTGGCATGGCGGCAACTTAATCGATCTAGCGGGACGTTAACAGCATGTGTCGGACCATGGCGAGAGTCATGCACCGACTTTTTCCGACCGAGTTCGGTCAGCGTGCGGCGACGGCTTCGGCGGGCCGGGGTACGGGACCGCCGGTCTGCCAGGCCCGCAGGGTGTCCAGGGCGGTGCGGCTGCCGGCCACGTCGTGGACCCGCACCGCCCAGGCGCCGTGCTGGGCGGCGAGCACGCTGATGACCGCGGTGGGCAGGTCGCGCCGGTGTACCGGCTCGTCGGCCGCGAGGAGTTCGCCGAGGAAGCGTTTGCGTGAGGCGCCGACCATCACCGGCAGGCCCAGGCTGCGCAGGCGGGGCAGGTGGGAGAGGAGCGCCCAGTTGTGCTCGGGTTCCTTGGCGAAGCCCAGGCCCGGGTCCACCACCAGCCGGTCGGCGTCGACGCCGGCGCGGCGTGCGGCGGCGATGCGGTGCTGCAGTTCGACGATGACCTCGCCGACCGGGTCCTGGTAGCGGGCCAGCGTGTTCATGGTGCGCGGATTGCCGCGCCAGTGCCCGATCACATACCGCGCCTGGGTGCGGGCGACGGTGGCGGCCATGGCGGGGTCGGCCAGCCCCCCGGAGACGTCGTTGATCAGTGTGGCGCCGCTGCGGACGGCTGCCGCCGCGGTGCTCGCGTGCAGGGTGTCCACGCAGACCTGCACCCCGTGCGCCGCGAGGGCCCGGACCACCGGCAGGATGCGTTCGCGTTCCGTCCGGGGCGGCACGGGGGTGGCCCCCGGGCGGGTGGACTCGCCGCCGATGTCGATGATGTCCGCGCCCGCCCGGGCCAGTGCAAGGCCGTGCTCGACGGCTTCGTCGTGGTCGCGGAAGGGGCGGGTGGTGCTGAAGGAGTCGGGGCTGATGTTGAGGACGCCCATGATGTAGGTCATGTCGGCCCTTCCTGCTGGGGCCGGGGAGGGATTGCTGATCGGAGCCCTCCGGGGCGCGACCGGGCTGGATCGGCGCACAACGTAGCACCGGTCGAACCGCCGTCGCCAAGGGCTGAGCAAAATCGAGTTAGTAAATCTTTTGCCGGAATTGGTCATCAAGTACATGTATCAGGCATTACGGACGCGGCACGCCCGGCCGAACCGGAGGATTCCGCCGCATCACAATCGCGTAACAGGTGCGTTGCCGACCCCTCGCCCCGGCGGGTCCCCATCTGCTACCGTCCGAAACTAGATCGATTTACTATATCGATCTAGTAGCAGCTAAGGAGCCCGATGGAATCAACGCCCACGGTGGCCGCTGCGGGGCCGCTCGCGCTGCTGGCGGACTTCTCCCTGGAGATGACCGGCAAGGACGTCGCACACCTGGAGGCGGCGCGGCACGCCATCCCCGCAGGTACCCGGGTCAACGTCACCTTCCTCGGCAACGAGGACCTGGAGCTGCGGCTGGCCGCCGCCCGGGCGGTCAAGCGGCTCGGCCTGGTCCCGGTGCCGCACGTCTCGGCCCGCAGGCTGCCGTCCCGCGGAGCCTTCGTGGAGTTCCTGGACCGCCTCCGGGAGGACGGGACCGGCGAGCACATCTTCGTCGTCGGCGGCGACCCGAACACCCCCGCCGGGCCCTACCGGGACTCCGCGGCCCTGATCGAATCCGGCCTGCTGGAGGCGCACGGGGTGCGCCACGTCGGCATCAGCGGCTATCCCGAGGGACACCCTGCCATCAGCGGCCCACAGCTGTGGTCGGCGCTGGAGGCCAAGCACGCCCTGCTCGCCGAGCACGGCCTGGACGGCGGGATCATCACCCAGTTCGGCTTCGACACCCTGCCGGTCCTGGCCTGGATCGAAGCGGTCCGTGAGCGCGGTATCGACCTCCCGGTGCGCGTCGGCGTGCCCGGGCCCGCCGGGGTACGGCGACTGCTGTCCTACGCCGGCCGGTTCGGGGTCGGCACCAGCGCCGGGATCGCCCGGAAGTACGGGCTGTCGCTGACCAACCTGATGGGCACCGCCGGACCCGACCGCTTCGTGCTGGCCCTGGCGGACGGCCTGGTCCCGCACCGCCACGGCCGGGTCGAGATGCACTTCTACCCGTTCGGCGGCCTCAGGGCCACTTCCGAGTGGGTGGCCGCCTTCACCAAGGAGAACCACTCGTGACCGTCACCCAGGCCGAGCCGCGCACCGCGGGCCGCCCCGCGCTCGGCAACCACGCCTCGCTGATCCTCCAGGGCCGGGACGGCAACGGCATAGTCGCCGCGGTCGCGGCCGTGCTGGCCGCGCACGGCGCCAACATCGTCTCCCTCGACCAGTACTCCGACAATCCGCAGGGCGGCGCGTTCTTCCAGCGCACCGTCTTCAGCCTCGACGGTCTGCAGGCCGTGCTACCCGCCATCGACGCCGAACTCGCCACCCGGCTCGCGGAGTTCGACCTGGACTACACCCTGCGGGACATGTCGGTGCCCAAGCGCGTCGCGATCTTCGCCTCGAAGTCCGACCACTGCCTGCTCGACCTGCTCTGGCGGCACCGCCGCGGCGAACTGCCGGTCACTGTCGCCATGGTCATCTCCAACCACCCCGACACCGCCGAGGAGGTCCGCAGCTTCGGCATCCCCTTCTTCCACGTCCCCTCCGCGGGCCCCGACAAGTCCGCCGCCGAGGCGGAGAACCTGCGCCTGCTGAAGGACAACGTCGACTTCGTCGTGCTGGCCCGCTACATGCAGATCCTCTCCGGCGACTTCATCCGCGACATCGGCGTGCCGATCATCAACATCCACCACTCCTTCCTGCCGGCCTTCATCGGCGCGGGCCCCTACGCCAAGGCCAAGGAACGCGGCGTCAAACTGGTCGGCGCCACCGCCCACTACGTCACCCAGGACCTGGACGAGGGCCCGATCATCGAGCAGGACGTCGTCCGCGTCACCCACGCCCACACCGCCACCGAGCTCACCCGACGCGGCGCCGACGTCGAACGCGCCGTGCTGTCCCGCGCCGTGCAGTGGCACAGCGAGGACCGGGTCATCCGCCAGGGCAACCACACCATCGTCTTCCCCTGAGCAGAGGCGGCTCCCATGACCACAACCACCATCGACGGCAGGGCCATTGCCCACAACGTCCGGGCCCGGGTGGCCCGCGACGTCGCCGCCACCGCGGCGGCCACCGGCCGGATCCCCGGCCTGGCCACCGTCCTGGTCGGCGACGACCCCGCCAGCGCGGTCTATGTCGCGGCCAAACGACGTGCGATCGCCGCGGCCGGGATGCGGGACTTCCACCGCTCGCTGCCCGGCGGCGCCACCCAGGAGGAGGTCGGAGCCCTCATCGACGCCCTGGCCGCCGACCCGGACGTCTCCGGCATCCTGCTCCAACTCCCGCTGCCGCACGGCCTGGACGCCGCGGCGCTGATCGACCGCATCCCGGTCGGCAAGGACGTCGACGGCCTGACCACCCTCAGCGTGGGACGGCTCGGACGCGGCGAGTACGGCCTGCGGCCGTGCACCCCCAGCGGCGTCATCGAACTCCTCGACGCCGCCCGGGTTTCCCTCGCCGGAGCCCACGCCGTGGTCGTCGGCGCCTCCGAACTGGTCGGCCGCCCGATGGCCCAACTCCTGCTGCAGCGCCACGCCACCGTCACCATCGCCCACATCCACACCCGCGACCTGCCGGCGGTCACCCGCACCGCCGACATCCTCGTGGTGGCCACCGGTGTGCCCGGACTCATCGGCCCCGAGCACATCAAGCCCGGCGCCACCGTCGTCGACGTCGGCATCACCCGCACCGACCACGGCCTGACCGGCGACGTGCGCACCGCCGAGGTCGACGGCATCGCCGCCCGGCTCACCCCGGTCCCCGGCGGCGTCGGGCCCATGACCATCGCCATGCTGATGGTCAACACCCTGCGCGCCCACCAGTGGGCCCAGTCCACCCGCGCCGACGGCGGTCCTCCGCCGCCACCCGGTGACGCCCCGCGCCACTTCCGGGCGTGAACCGGACGGCTCAGGCGGACTCGCGGACGATGACCCGGGCGGGCGCCGCCACCAGGTCTGCGGCGTCCAGGCCCAGCGCGGTCCGCGCGGCCCGGCGGCCGTGCACCTCCGCGTTGATGTGCACGGTGGTCAGCGACGGGGTGACCAGGCCGCCGTACTCGGTGTCGTCGTACCCGATGACAGCCAGACCGTCGGGCACGGCGACGCCCAGGTCGTGCAGGGCGGCCAGCATGCGCAGCGCCACATCGTCGTCGAAGGCGGCCACCGCCGTGACCTCCGGATGGTCGGCCATGAAGTCCCGTACCACCGGCGCGCCCTCCTGCCTGGTGCGCGGCAGGGTCAGCGTCACCGGTCCGGGCAGGGAGCGCCGGTCCAGCACCTCGCGCACGAACTGCAGCCGGACCCGTACCACGGGGCTGTCCGTCGCCGGCAGCGCCATCGCGATGTTGGTGTGGCTCCGGTCCGCGAGGTGGCCGACCTGCAGCGCCACGTGAGCGGCCATACCGTCGTCCCAGCCGCCGCCCTGGTCGTCCAACGGGTGCCCGGCCAGGTAGACCTCACCGAACGTCAGCACCGCCCTGGGCGCGATCGCGTCCAGCACCTGCTGCTGGGAACGCCCCCCTTCGGTGGGGTGTCGAACGAACAGTGCGTAGTCGTGGGCGGCCAGTTCCTCGTCCAGCCCCTGGAGGTAGCTGCGGCAGTAGTTGCCCTCCAGGCCCCGGTCCAGGTTGAGGACCACGATCCGGGAGGTGCCTTCGCGCAGTGCGCGGGCGAGACCGTGCGGGACGTAGCCGAGGGTGCGGGCGGCCTGGCGCACGCGGTCGCGGGTGGCGCCGGAGATGGTCTGCTTCGGGTCGTCGTTGAGCACAAAACTGACCGTGGCCCGCGAGACGCCACTGGCCGCCGCGACGTCGTTCAGCGTGACTCGCTTCACGGTGCTCATATCCCCTGCCCTGACGCCGTTCGCCGGCTGTGGCTGATGACAGCAACAAGATTAGACGCCGGCGGCATTCGAGAATTTCTGCAAGCTGTCTTCAATGTTTTCAGTTGTCTGCAATAGAGTGGCTCCGGCACGGCAACAAAGCCGTGCATGTCGAACCGGAGGACTGACATGGCCAGTCTCGAAGAAGAGATCAACAACGCCGGTGGGCCACTCGCCCTGTTGCGGCAGGGGCGTTCGGGCGCCTACCCGTTCCCGGTGAAGTCCGAGTTCAGCAACTGGCGTGACGAGCAGGAGGCCTGGCGCACCAGCGCCGCGCTGATGGACCTGTCGCACCACATGCGCGACCTCGTCGTCCAGGGCCCGGACACCTACCGCCTGCTGGAACACCTCGGCGCCAACAGCTTCCAGGGCTTCGGTCCCGGCAGCGCCAAGCAGCTCATCACGGTCCGTCCCGACGGCTACATGATCGGCGACTGCATCCTCTTCTGCATCGCCGACCACCATGTGCGGATCGTGGGTCGGCCGCCGGCCCTGAGCTGGGTCGAGTTCAACGCGGACACCGACGACTGGGACGTCACCGTCCGCCGCGACGAGCGCACGGTCAACAACCCCAAGGGCCGGGAGCTGTTCCGCCTGCAACTGCAGGGCCCGCACGCCGCCGCGATCTTCGAGAAGGTCAACGGCGGACCGATGCCCGACATCCCCTTCTTCCACATGGGGACCTTCAACGTCGGCCCGCACCGGGTCACCGCCCTCAACCACCGCATGTCCGGCTTCCCCGGCTACGAGTTCACCGGCCCGTACGCCGACTTCGAAGCGGTGCGGGACACCATCGTCGAGGCCGGAGCCGAGTTCGGCCTGCGCCAGATAGGCGCCCGGGCGTACGCCTCGGTCGCCACCGAGTCCGGCTGGATCGCGAACACGCTGCCCGCCACCTACAGCGGCGACGACATGAAGGCCTTCCGCGAGTGGATGCCGGCCCGCTCCTTCGAGGGCAGCCTCGCCCTCGGCGGCAGCTACGTCGCCGACCGGATCGAGGACTACTACACCACCCCCTGGGACCTCGGTTACGGCCACATCCTCAAGTTCGACCACGACTTCATCGGCCGGGACGGACTGGAGGCCCGCAAAGACGAGCCGCACCGCCGCAAGGCCTGGGTCCTGTGGGAGCGCGAGGACGTCGCAAAGATCTACTCCAGCCTGTACGAGGAGGGCGACAAGCGCTTCAAGTACCTGGAGATGCCGGCCGCCTTCTACACGGCCTGTCAGTTCGACCGCATCGAGAAGGACGGGGCACTCGTCGGAGCCGCCATGCTCACCTCCTACTCCTCGAACGTGCGCGGATGGATCTCACTCGGCACGATCGCCCCCGAGGCGGCGGTCGGCGACCAGGTCGAGATCGTCTGGGGCGAACCCGACGGGGGCTCCCCGAACCCGGCAGTCGAGCGCCACACCCAGACCCGGGTACGGGGAACCGTCGTCTCCCGCCCCTTCGCCAAGCACTGACGCGCCTACCGCGCCACCGCAACTCCCCTGCCGACCAGGCCTTGTTGTGCCGGTCAGCGAGAACCGTCGGACCGTCGACGCCGGGTGCATGGCGCCGCTTCACCAAGACGACCGGCGCCATGCACCCGCGCCTCACACCATGCCCGGGCCCAAGCCCCCCGCTGCCCCGACACTCCTGAGGAGCCCCATGCCTTCCGTCGACACCGCATCAGCAATCGCCGTCCTGCTGGAGGACTTCTCCCTGGAGATGACCGGCAAGGACGTCCCGAAGCTGGAGGAGGCCCGCGGGCTGATCCCGGCCGGTACCCGTATCAATGTCACCTTCCTCGGCAACGAGGACCTGCCGATGCGGTTGGCCGCGGCGCAGGCCGTGCGCCGGTACGGATTCGTCCCGGTGCCGCACATCTCGGCCCGGCGGCTGCGTTCGCAGGCGGAGCTGGAGGTGTTCCTCGCCGCGCTGCACTCGGGCGGGACGTCGGACAGCGTCTTCGTGGTGGGCGGGGATCCCGCGCAGGCCCACGGCCCTTATGCGGAGGCCCTGTCCGTCATCCGCTCGGGCCTGCTCCAGCAGTACGGCGTCCGCGACATCGGCATCACCGGCTATCCCGAGGGGCACCCTGACATCCCCGCCCCGGCGCTGTGGTCGGCGATCGAGGGCAAGGCTGCCGCCCTGGCCGAGCAGGAGGTGCCCGGCAGCGTCATCACCCAGTTCGGCTTCGACGTCGACCCGGTCCTGGCGTGGGTCGAGCAGTTGCGGGCCCGCGGCGTCACCCTGCCGGTCCGGATCGGCGTGCCCGGTCCGGCCGGCATCAAGCGGCTGATGTCGTACGCGGCCCGCTTCGGCGTCGGCACCAGTGCGTCCGTGGCGAAGAAGTACGGCTTCTCGATCACCAACCTGATGGGCACCACCGGCCCGGGAAAGTTCATCCACGCCCTGGGCGAGCGCTACGACGCCGAGCGGCACGGCGAACTGCGGCTGCACTTCTACACGTTCGGCGGCCTCAGGGCGACCTCCGAATGGATCGCCGACTTCAAGAGGGAAGCCCTGGCGTGACCGCCCGGACCACCGGCCAGATGCTGGGTTGCGCCGGGTCCTCCCCGTCCAGGGCGACGGTGAGGCTGCGCAGCAGACCGATGGCCTCGTCCCGGCCGGACGCCCCCAGGATGTCGAGGAAGCTGTCGTCCACCGCGGCGATCCGCGTGCGCCCCTCCGCCACGCCCGCCAGGCCCGCCTCGGTGAGCTCGTACAGGACGACGCGCTTGTGGATCGGATGCGGCAGACGACGCACCCAGTCGGCGCGTTCGAGCTGATTCAGGGCAGTGGTCACGCTCTGCGGCGTGATGTGGAAGAGGCGGGAGAGATCCGACGCCGACATCAGGCCCAACTCGTCCAGGTGCACGGCCAGGCCGAGCTGCGTCATGGTGACGCCGAGACCGTCGAGCTCCTCCTGGACGCGACGGTGCGCCGCCTGCTGGGCCCGCCACAGCACATAGGTGAGCCGGTCCTGCCAGGGGCGGTCGGCCGCGTTCGATGCCGAGGACATCATCCTCCTCCGAGGGTCAGGAGCACCCATTGTCTACCACGCCGGCTGAGGGAGCCGGTGATCAGGCGCCGTCCGCGGATGCCGGAACCGTCTCGGCGGAGGAGGCCGAGCGGCCGTGGTCGGCGCCGTTCGCATCCGTCGTAGCGGCTGCTGGCTTGGGCTGGTGGACCACTGTGGTCTTCGTCTCCCGGGGGCGGCGCAGCAGGACGACGGAGCACAGGGCGGCGATCAGCGTCAGTGCCGCGGCCACGATCAGGCACAGGTGGAGGCCGTCGAGGAACGCGCTGCCCAGGGCGTCCAGTGCGCGGCCGGTGTCCGCGCCCAGGTTCAGCTGGGCGACCGCGCCCAGCCCGTTCGCGTCCGCGGCCGAGACGATGCGCTGCTGGGTCGCCCATACAGGCTGAGGACGAAGAAGAAGCCGATCAGCCCGAGGAAGGAGATCATCGCGACCAGGGTGGTGGCGGTGAAGGCCGGGCTGCGGAAGAGCCTCAGGTCCAGCATGGGGCTGTCGCTGCGCCGTTCCGCCAGGACGAAGCCGACGGCGCTGACGGCGGAAGCAGCCAGCGCCACCAGGACCTTGGCGTCGGTGAAGGAGCCCGCGCCGCCTTCGATGACGCCGTACACCGCGGCGGTGATCGCCAGCGCGGCGGTGATCTGGCCGGGCCAGTCCAGCCTGCGTCCGTGCGGTGCCCGCGAGTCGCTCAGCAGCGGCGCCGAGAGGGCCAGCGCGACCAGGGAGACGGGGATGGGCAGCAGGTAGATCCAGCGCCAGGCGGCGTGGTCGAGGATCACCCCGGCGATCAGTGAGCCGACGGCCAGCGACGCCATCAGCGAAGTGGCCCACAGGCCGATGAACTTGCCGCGCTCCCGGAAGTCGGGGACAGCGTGGCTGATCAGCGCCAGCGTGGTGGGCAGCAGCGCGGCCGCGCCGAGCCCGGACACGGCCTGTCCGATCCACAGGACCTGCACCGACTGGGCGCACAGAGCGATGGCGGCACCGATGGCACAGAAGGCCAGGCCCGCCTGGAACACCTTCTTGCGCCCATGGACGTCGCCGAAGACACCGGCGGTCAGGATGAGCGCGGCCATCGGAAGGACGAACGCATCCTGGACCCAGGACAGTTGCGCGGTCGAGGAGTTCAAAGCCGCCTGGATGGCGGGCAGGCTCGCCGCCACGCTGGTGATCGGCAGATAGGCGATGAAAACGCCGAGACAGGCCATGACGAGCGTGGCCGCACGTCGGTCGGTCGACCCGCTTGTCGCGGTCGGGACATTCATGGGGATTCTCCTTGCGGCGTGCTGCGCCGCGATCGGTTACTGCTGTGGTGCTGGGCGTCCTGCCTCGGACCTGGCCTGCACTCCAGTATCCGCAATACCTTCAATAATCACCACGAAGGGGGCCGATGATGGATACAAACCTCCATTTAGCTGCCACTCAATGAGATAGTTATTCCATGGCAGACGATATCGACATGAAAATCCTCCACTCCCTGCAATGTGCGCCGCGTGCCCCGTTCCGCCTCATCGGCGAGGTGATCGGCGTATCGGAGCAGACCGCGGCCCGCCGCTACCACGCCCTGCACCGCGATGGGGTGGTGCGCGTGGTGGGCATGGTCAACCCCGCCGTGTACGGACAGGCGCAGTGGGTCGCCCGCATCCGCTGCCGCCCGGACCGCGTCGGCCCGCTCGCCGACGCACTCGCCCGGCGGCCCGACATCGCCTACGCCAACATCGCCTCCGGCGGCTCGGAGATCATCTGCGTCATCCGCTCACCCGTCGAAGCACAGCGCGACGACATGCTGATGCAGCAGCTCCCCAAATCGGCCGCCGTCCTCGACGTGAGCATCGACCTGCTCATCCATCCGTTCGGCGACCCCGGCACGGTGGGCTGGGCCAGCTACGGCGGACGCCTCACCCCCGAGCAGGTACGGCAACTCGCCGGCGATCCGCCCGCCGCCCCTACCGGACCGCTGCTGCCCCCGGCCGAGGAGGACGCCCCGCTACTGGACGCCGTGGCCCAGGACGGCCGCACCACCCACACCCAACTCGCCGCACTCACCGGCTGGTCCACCGCCCGGGTGGCCCGCCGGCTCGACGCCCTGGAGAGCTCCGGCACCCTCTCCTACGACGTCGACTCGCTCCCCGAGCGGCTCGGGTACCAGCTCAACGCCACCCTCTGGCTGCGGGTCGCCCCCGCCCACCTCCAGCGCATCGGCGAGGAACTCGCCCGCCACGACGAAGTCGCCTTCGCCGGCGCCACCAGCGGACAGCCCAATGTGATGGCCATCGTCATCTGCCGCGACGCCGAGGACTTCTACCGCTACCTCACCACCCGGCTCGCCGCCGTCCCCGGCATCGACGCGTACGGCGTCAGTATCAGGGTCCGCCGCCTCAAACAGGCCGCCTCCCTCATCTCCCGCGGCCGCCTGGTCCGCCCGTCCCCCGCATAGCCGGGTCGGCTCTGCGGGGTCAGCTCTGCGGGGTGCGGGCGCGGCGCCCGGGTCAGTCCTCGCCGTCGAGGTCGACGCCGGAGATCAGCATCGGCCGTACGAACACACCGTCGCGGACCAGCTGCGGCTCGAGCTTGAGGCGGATCAGCTGGGTCTCGCTGCGGGTGTGCTTGGCGTCCGCGCCGACCTCCGCCACCCAGAAGCGCACCTTGCCGCCGGCGCCCGCCTCACGCTGCAGGGCGACGGAGATCTCAAGCTCGACCGGACCCAGGCTGAACTGCAGTTCCTCGCCGGCCCCGGCCGCCATGGCCGTGGTCAGTTCCGAGCGCAACTGACTGATCAGATCCGCGAGTTCGATCATTCCATGCCTCCAGGGGACGGAGTGGGACGGGTCAGTGGTCAAGGCCGTCGGCTGCTGCGAGCAGCCAGGCGGCGTCGATGATCTCGGCGTTGCCGTCCAACGCCGTAGCGGCACGGCGCAGCGCTGCCGCAGCGTCCGCGGGCGAGTCGGTCAGCGCACGGGCCGCCGCGGCCAGTTCACCGGCTGCGGACGCCTCCGCCGCGCCGGCGCCGCCGAACGCGGCGACGGCCCGCTCCGCACGGTCGGCGGACTGCTGCGGTCGGCCGTCGCACCAGTACGCCCAGGCCAGGTTCAGCAGACAGACGCCTTCCGTGCGCGGATTCTCCATCAGCGAGGCCTCCTGGCACGCCTCCTCCAACACCGGCACGGCGCGCTCCAGTGCGCCCAGCGCCAGCAGGGCGATGCCCTGGGCGTTCAGGGCGTAGGCGACGGCTTCCCTGCTGCCGGCCGCCCGGTAGTCGCGGACCGTCGCGACGGCCGAGTCCACCGTCTCGTCCCAATGCTGCAGGGTCAGCAGGGCGATGGTGCGGGCGTTCCCGGCCCGGGCGCGGGCGAGCGGACCGCCGCCGCTGTCCGCAGGACCGGCACCGGCGGCCAGCAGGGCGAGTCGGTCGGCGACCTCCAGTGCGGTGGCGCCGTCGCGCAGATAGCTGTGGGTCAGGCTGAGCGAGAGCAGCGCATGCATCTCGCGTTCGCCGTCGCCCGCCTCGTGCGCCAGTTCGGCGGCACGGGCGATCGGGCCGATCGCGGCAGCCGGACGTCCGGCCTGACGGTGTGCGTCGCCCAGGCCGAACAGGGCGTACTGCAGCACGGTGCGTTCGTCGAGGGCCTCGGCCAGCGTCACCGCCTGCTCGAACAGCTGGACTGCCTGCTCGATCGGCCCGGCGGAGAGCCGGGCGTGGGCGTAGCCGGTGAGGTGGGCCAGGCGCAGCCGCTCCTCGACGATCCGGCCGTCCACCTCAAGGTGCATGGCAACGGCGGTGAGCACCGAACCGTGCCAGACCAGCCATTCGCTGATGGCGATCAGGACGCGTGCGGCGTCGTCGTGGTCGCCGGCCCGGACCAGGTGCTCGAACTGCTTGCGATGCGCCGTCAGGTCGTCCGGGTGGCGCCAGTCCTCGGCCGTTTTGGTCTGCCCCGCGTACCAGTCGGCGATGCGCCGCTCCATGGCCTGCCTCCCCAGCGGCCCGCTTTCACTCATCCCACGGTAGGCGATCTCGGCGTCCAGGGGGTGGAGCGAGACGACTCCGTGCTCCCGGTCCACCGTCACCAGGTGCACCCGGGCCAGGGCCCGGAGGACGGCGGCGACCGGCAGCTCCGGGGCCGGGCCGGCCAGGATCTCCTCAAGGGCGGTGTAGCGGGCGGCAGTTCGCAGCGCCGCGAGGACTTGCAGCACCGTGCGGGCCGGCAGGTCCAGGCGCTTGTAGCGGTCCTCGGCGAGTTCCTCCACCACATCCGCGCGGAGGATGAAACTCTGCACCACCTCGCGCAGCGTGGGCAGGACCAACGAGTCGTCATCGGCCACCGCGCCGACCAGCAGTTCCAGCGCCCGGGGGATGCCGTGCACCCGGACCGCCGCGTTCAGCAGCTCACTGTCGGAGAGTCCGGCGATGCCGAGCCGGCCGCCCTGGTCGAGTTCGCGCAGCAGCTCGACGGCCTCTTCGGGCCCCAGACCCTCGGCGATCAGTACGGTGGCGCTGTAACGCTGCTGCTCCGGCCGCAGCCGCAGCGGGACCTGACTGGTGATCAGCAGTTTGGGGGTGGCCCGGTGGGCCCGGAGCAGCCAGTCGAGGATGTCGGCGAACTCCTGGTCCACCACGGTGCCGTCGTCGTCGAGCAGGTCCTCCACGTTGTCCATCAGCAGGATGATCAGCCGATCGTCGATGGCGCTGCTGAGCGCGGCCAGGTGCTCCTGCGCACTGCCTCCGGCCAGCCATCGCTCCGTCAGCCGTTCCTCCGCTGCCGGGCCGAGCAGTCTGGCGCAGTCGAAGTAGACGCGCTGAAGGGTAATTCCCGTCGTCCGGGTGGAGAGGTTGACCAGGCCGAACGGCACCGGGCCGGGTGTCGGCCCCAGCCACTCCCCCCGGTCCAGTTGGTCCATCATCTTCGCTGCCAGCGCGCTCTTGCCGACGCCGCGCCGTCCGGTGACCGTGACCAGCCGCACCGCCGGATCGGCGAGCCGCGCGGCGATCTCGTTGCGTTCCTTCGCCCGGTTCTTGAACAGCTCGATGCCGTACGCCACCGGTATGCCCACCACCCGCACCCGCGGCTCCGGTTGGGACGTCATGGCGGTGCCCACCAGCGGCAGCCTCGTCCCCTGCGGGAGGGAGAGCAGCGTCAGCAGCCAGCTCCGCGTCCCGCCGTCCATCTTCGCCAGCGCCGCGTCCAGCCGGACCGCGCTGAGCCGACCCAGCCCCTCGTGGCGGTGGTGCTCCGCGACCACGCCCACGATGCGGTCACCCACCCACAAGGCGGCGCCGGACATGCCTGCCCATGGGGAAAGCGTCGGATCCGGGTCCTCGCCGGACGGCGTCACCACCAGCTCCAGCATGCCCTCGCGAAGGTTGGACAGCACCGCGATCCGACCGTCCGCGACGACGATCTCACGGAACCGCCGGCCGCCGCTCCTGGTTCGCTGCTTCCACAACGGGAAGCCGCCGGCGTGCGCCGCGACCACCTCGTGCTTCTCGTCCGACACCCGGCCGAACATGGCAGCAGGCGCGGCGGAGGCGGCCGGCGCGGTCGGCACTGTGGGCACGCTCAGCACGGCAAGGTCGTTCTCCCGGTCGAGCCAGGCCACGGACGCCGGAGCGGACCACTCGCCGGGGCGGTCGGCTGCGCACCGCACCGTCACCTGCTGCGCCTCCGCCACCACATGCGCGGCGGTGAGCACCGTACCGGCGGCGACCAGATAGCCGGAGCCGCGCTGCCGCCCGGCGGCTGTCACCACGATTACCTCGGCGATGCGCACAGGGTCGAGGCCCGCAACCCCGACGGCGTCCAACTCTGCCCGGGTGGCCACAGGCCTCGGCACCGCGCGTCGCCCCCGCCCTGCTCGGCCTGGCCCGGTTCTGGCCTGGACTCGGTCAACTCCGCACGATCATAGCGAGTTGACCGGGACAGCAGGACCGGAACGGCACCGATCCTCCGCCCACGTCACAACGCGCGGCGATACCCCGCCCAGGCGATGTGCGACTCGCGCAACTGCACCTGAAGGCCCGTCAGTCCCGTCGCCCCGTCCCCGAGTCGGCCCTCCTTGACGCGATCCGCGAGCCCGTCGGCGATCACCCGGGCCAGGTACTCCGTGGTGGTGTTGATGCCCTCGAACTCGGGCCGCTCGTCGAGGTTCTGGTAGGACAGTGCGCCGACCAGCTCGTTCAACTCGGCTGCTGCCAGCGCGATGTCGACGACGATGCCGTCACCGTCCAGCTCCGGGCGCTCGAAGGTCGCGTCGACGACGTAGGTCGCCCCGTGCAGGCGCTGCGCCGGGCCGAACACCTCGCCGCGGAGGCTGTGCGCGACCATCAGGTGGTCGCGCACGGTGACGGAGAACATGACCGGTTCCTTCCCTTTCAGTTCAGCGATAGCGGACGCGGTGACACAGGCCCGGCCGCCGCCCACCGGCGATCTCGGCCATGACCTGCGGAAGTTCCTCGAACTCAGACTCACTGGTGATCAGCGTGTCAAAGCGGGGGTCCCGCAGCAGGTCGAGGGCCAGGGCGAGCCGGGCGGAGGTGGTGAAGCGGGCGCGCCGGTCCGGCGGAACGGCGCCCACCTGGCTGCTGCGCAGCGTCAGCCGTCCGGAGTGGAAGTACTCCCCGAGCGGCAGGGTGACCGGCTGGTCCCCGTACCAGCTGAGGTCGACCACGGTGCCTTCGGGGGCCAGGAGTTCCAGCGAGCGGCGCAGCCCCTGCTCGGTTCCACTCGCATGGAAGACCAGGTCGCACCCGGTGTCTGCGTCGGCGGGCCGCACGAACGGCACTCCCAGGACGGCGGCGGTCTCCGCGCGGCCCTCGTCGATGTCGACGAGCTGCGCACGCACCCCCGGGAAACGGGCCAGCAGCGCGGCGACGCTGCACCCCACCATGCCGCCGCCCACGACCGCGATCCGGTCGCCGATCCGCGGTGGCGCGTCCCACAGCGCGTTGAGCGCCGTCTCCACCGCACCGGCCAGCACCGCGCGGCCGGCCGGCACCCCGTCCGGGACGAGCGTCAGGTCACCGGCCGGTATTCGGAACCTGGTCTGATGGGGAAACAGGCTGAACACGGTCCGCCCGACCAGCTCCGCCGGCCCCTGCTCCACCAGACCGACGTTCAGGTAGCCGTACTTGACCGGCCCGGGGAAGTCCCCCTCCTGGAACGGAGCCCGCATGGCCGCATACTGACTGCTCGGCACCCGGCCGAGGAACACCAGCGATTCCGTGCCGCGGCTGACACCGGAGTACAACGTCCGGACGACAGCATCGCCCGCGGACAGGACCGGCACCGGGCGGGCGGGCGGGCGGGCGGGCGGGGTTCAACGATCGCACCCTGCCCAGGGGTTACGACCCAGAAGGCGCGAGTTTCACCCACCAAGTTGACCCTCCGCCCCCAGTACCCGACACTGTCCTCCCCCGCCCACGCGAGCCCGAGTGATCCTAGACGACCCAACCACCCACC
The DNA here is from genome assembly GCF_004365705.1 of Streptomyces sp. 846.5. Classification (NCBI taxonomy): domain Bacteria; kingdom Bacillati; phylum Actinomycetota; class Actinomycetes; order Kitasatosporales; family Streptomycetaceae; genus Streptomyces; species Streptomyces sp. 846.5. The sequence continues at coordinate 249,792 of NZ_SOBN01000003.1, read as the reverse complement.
GCACCCCTCGGCCCCGGCGCGCGCTACCGTGGACCAATGGCGTCGATCAAGAAGTTCCAGGTCACCTTCGACTGTGCAGACCCCGAGCGCGTCGCCCGCTTCTGGTGCGAGGTGCTGGGCTACGTCGTGCCGCCCCCGCCCCCGGGGTTCGCCGACTGGGACGAATTCGACCGCTCCCTCCCGCCCGAGCACCAGGGCTCGGCGTTCGCCTGCGTCGACCCCTCCGGCGAAGGCCCGCGACTGTTCTTCCAGCGCGTCCCCGAAGGCAAGGTCGTCAAGAACAGGGTGCACCTCGATGTCCGAGTCGGCACCGGCCTCGTGGGCGAGGAGCGCCTCGCCACCCTGGAGGCCGAATGCGCCCGCCTGCTCGCCCTCGGCGCGACCTGCGTCCAGGTCCTACGCGCCGACGGCTTCAACGAGTCGTGCATCGTGATGCAGGACGTCGAAGGCAACGAGTTCTGCCTCGACTGAAGAGTCCCCCCGCGAACGCGACCGCGAACCGACCCCGCAGGGAGCCGTCCCGGCGCTGCGCGGTGCTCCCTCTGGGAGCACTGATACGTTCCACGTCCCGGTGGCCGAAGCAGGCAAGGTCAGAAGCCAGGGCCTCAACTCTCCTCTCCCGGGCTGCAGTCGCCGACGCCTCAGGCGATCACCCACGCCTGGAGCTGCTTGGCGATCTCGGGGACCTCCAACTCGCCCACGGCGACGGCGTTCACGAACACCTCGGCGTCATCGACCGGAGCACTCAACTGGACACCGTTGAGCCGCAGCATGATCCGCATGGCAATCCATGCCGTGCGCTTGTTACCGTCCACCGGTGCGTGATTGCGCGCCAGAGAGTGCAGCAGCGCGGCAGCCTTCTCGAGCAACGTGGGGTATGCCTCGACGCCGAACACGTCGGTCTTCGGACGCTCGACCGAGGATTGCAGGAGGCCGAAGTCACGCACGGCATGCCGCGAGCCGGTGACCCTCTCGACGATCACCAGGAGCTCGGGCAGATCGAGGTAGATCACGCGAGACGCTCCAACAGCTCCGCATCCTCCGTCATCACTTGGTCGAGGATGTCTTCGAAAAGCTCGGTTCGACGAGTGACGAAGACATGGATCGCCTCGGTAGCCAACTCTTGCTTACTGCGGCCTTCTGCCTTGGCGCGCTCGGTCAGAAGCCGGTCATCATCCTCGGGGAGTCGCAGCGTCATAGCCATAGAAAGATGGTATCACGCTGGTATCAACTTGGGAGTAGTCTGTCCAGGGCCATGAAGTGCAGGTCGGAGCCCTCCGCAAGCCTCCGCGGGAAACCGCAGGTCAGCGCGGGCGCTGCTCCGGTGGGCCTCACGGCACCGCCGAGCGCGTTTCCACAGGTCACAGGCCTAGGGGCGGACGAGTCGGCCTGTACGCCGGGTTTTGTCTCGCGGGGGCCTTGCGGCCCGCGCGGAGGCGGTCATCCATCTAGGACTGCCGTTGCCGACAGCCTCCAGCGGTCTACCCGCAGGCTCGGGCGGGCAGCCCTCGAACGCCTGCGCGGAGCGCCTTGCGGCGTTCCATCTTGACCTTGCTCCAGGTGGGGTTTACCTAGCTGCCCAGGTCACCCTGGGCACTGGTGGTCTCTTACACCACCGTTTCACCCTTACCGGCTGCCGAAGCGGCCGGCGGTCTGTTTTCTGTGGCACTGTCCCGCGGGTCACCCCGGGTGGGCGTTACCCACCACCCTGCCGTGTGGAGCCCGGACGTTCCTCGGCACACCCCGTGAAGGGTGCAACGCGACCGCCCGGCCGGCTCGTCCGCCGTGTGGACCATGGTAGCCGCTCCCGGCGCGGCGCCCGACCCCCGTGACTTCGGCGAAGGCGTCTCGTTGGGCGATCGGGTCGGTTGTGGAGGAGCGCCACATGCCCGGGCGGGGAGGAGCAGTCACATGACGGTTGGGCACGAGGAGTTCACCTACAGGGAACTGTTCGACATTCTTGGCACTTTCGAAGCTCCCCCTGGTTTCAAGGCCGAACTGGTACGTGGGGAGATCGTCCTGTCACCTCACGGGCGTGTGCACAACGAGATCATCCTGGCGGGGTGGGAAGCGGCCCGGTCCGCCGGACTTCCACACTGGCGGGTCGTGTCGCACGTGCTGACACCGTTTCCCCGCACCTGGAGCGGCTTCTGCCCCGACGTCTCGATCCTCCGGAGCAGCGCCTCTTGGACAGCCAGGCCATTGCCCCGAAGCGAGATCGCCGGGGCCATCGAGGTCGTGTCCGCCGACCCCGGGGAGAGGTACTACGGCATCAAAGTCCAGGAGTACGCAGCAGCGGGAATTGATGCCTACCTGATCGCCGACCCCTACAAGGGCCTGTGCACGCTGTTCACCGGGCCGGAGAACGGGGCGTACCCGGAACCCGAGACCTACCCCTTCGGCGCGACGGTGACCTTCACCGCTGACGGCACCGAATTCGTTCTCGACACCTCCGACTGGCCCCGGATCGGCTAGCCGATTCTCACGCCGGCGCGAAGCGGACCGTACCGCTGACGGGCTCCACGGTGGTCAGCCGGACCCGTAGCGGCGTGCCCAGTGGGAGGGCCGTGGCGCCCGGGCGGTCGTCGGTGAGGCGGGCGCGGACGGCCGGGTCGCGGAGCTGGACGGTGCCGGTGAGCTGTTTCCGCTCGTCCACGTCGACGACTACGCCGTCGAAGACCTCGCCCTCGCGGCCGCGCAGCAGTTCCGCCTCGACCAGGTCGACGCAGGCCCGCTCGACCTCGTGGGCACGGCGGTCGCCGGTCTCCATCAGCCTGGGAATCTCCGGCAGCGCCGTCCGCACCCAGTCCGGTACGGGTTCGCCCGCCGCCAGCGCCACGCAGACCTCGCCCGCGAAGCGGTCGGCCAGCCGGCGCAGCGGGGCGGTGCAGTGGGCGTACGGGGCGGCTACGGCGGCGTGGGCGGGCTCCGGCGGGGCGGAGCCGTCGAAGGCGGTGTACGCGGCGCCGCGCAGCAGGCCCGTGCACTCGTTGAGGAAGGCGGCGTGGGCCGGGAGCTCGGGGTTGAGCGAGCGGATCAGCTGTGGGTACGGGAGGCCGGCCGGCCAGTCCACGCCGAGCGCGGCGGCGGTGAGGTGCAGCCGGTCGTGCGCGCTCTGCGGCGCGGCCGGCAGGGTACGCAGCAGGCCGACCCTGCCGTCGAGCATCATCTCGGCCGCGGCCATGCCGGTGAGCAGGGAGATCTGCGCGTTCCAGCCGTCGGCGGGGCGCGGGGCGCGGTAGTTGAGGGCGTAGCCGCCGTCGACGGGCTCGATCTCCTGCTCGGGGATGGGCAGGCTGATGCCGCCCCGGTCCTGCTCGCGTTCCTCGCGCAGCGGCCCGATCACCCCGAGCAGCGCGAGGGCCTCGTCGGCGGTGCCGCTGTCGATGGCCCGCTGCACGGCGGCGTAGTCGAGCTTGCGACGGCTGCGGACCAGGGCGCGACGCAGGTCCGCGCAGACCAGCGCACCGTCGGCGTCCAGGTCCAGCTGCCACAGCAGGGCCGGGGCGTCCTGCCCCGGGAGCAGGCTGGCTGCGCCCTCGGAGAGCTGCGGCGGGTGCAGCGGCACGCGCAGGTCGGGGAAGTAGAGCGTCTCCACCCGACGCCTGGCCTCGGCGTCGATCGCCCCGCCGGGCCGTACGAACGCGCCCACGTCCGCGATGGCGTAGTGCACCCGGAAGCCGCTGCCGCGCCGCTCCAGGTGCATGGCCTGGTCGAGGTCGCGCGAGTCGGGCGGGTCGACGGTGAACAGCGGCAGCGCGGTGGCGTCCTGGTCCGGAAGCCGGGGCGTACGGACCGCCTGCTCGACCTCCGCGAGGACCCCCGGCGCCCAGCCGTCCGGGATCTCCATCCTGGCCCGGAGTTCGGCGAGCTCACTGTCGATCCGGGCGGTGCCTGCGGTGCGCAGGTTGAGGTGGCGGCGGGGCATGGGTGCAGCGTACGAGGGTGGGGCCGGGGTCGCCCCTCAACGTCCCCGGCCCGGTCATCCAGCGAACCAAAACACACAGCAATCGTCAATATCAAACACAGACTCACGTCATTACGGCCGGGGATGGTGACTTTCTTTGGATTCGTCCTGGAGACGTCAGGCCCTACAGTGGCGCGGGGGCTGTTACCGATCCGCCGTGTCACCGAGGAGTACTGCTGTGCTGGTGCTGTTGCCGCCGTCCGAGGGGAAGGCCGCCGCCGGTTCGGGGGCGCCGCTGGCGCTGGACGGGCTGGTCCTGCCGGAGCTCGGTCCGGCACGGAGCCGGGTGCTGGACGCGCTGGTCACGCTGTGTGCGAGCGGCGACGAGGACCGGGCGGCCGCCGTGCTGGGGCTCAGCCCGGGGCTGCGCGGGGAGATCGCCCGCAACGCGGTGCTGCGGACGGCCCCGACCCTGCCGGCCGGCGAGCTCTACACCGGCGTCCTCTACGACGCGCTGGAACTGTCGACGCTCAGCCCCGAGGCCTACGCCCGGGCCGAGCGCTCGCTGCTGGTGTTCTCCGGGCTCTGGGGCCCGGTCCGGATCAGTGACCGGATTCCGCCGTACCGCTGCTCGGGCGGGCTGAAGCTGCCCCCGCTCGGCCCGCTGGGCAGCTACTGGCGCAGGGAGACCGCGGCGGCGATGCAGCGCGCGGCCGGCGGCGGGCTGGTGCTGGACCTGCGGTCGTCGGCGTACGCGGCGCTGTGGCGGCCGCAGGGGGAGGTCGCCGGACGGACGGCCACGGTGCGGGTGCTGCACGAGCGCGAGGTGGGAGGCGTGCTCAAGCGAACGGTGGTGAGCCACTTCAACAAGGCGACAAAGGGACGAATCGTCAGAGAGCTTCTCGAGTCCGCCGCCGAGCCGGAGTCACCCGCCGAACTCGCCGAGGTACTACGGGAGTTGAAGTACACCGTGGAGGCCGGGGCGCCCGCGGCCGGGAAGGCCTGGACGCTTGACGTCGTCGTCAGCGAGCTGTGAGGGGCTGCTGACGGATCCTGGCTGCGGACCGTGAGCGTGAGGGGCTTGTCGCGCAGTTCCCCGCGCCCCTGACGGTGCAACGGCTAGCGCAGGTGCGCGGTGTCGTTGAGCAGCCGCAGTGACGCGTTGCCGTCCCCGTAGTACTGGATCGCGGAGAACGAGGCCGCCGACAGCTCCATCCGGAACATCGACTCCGGCGGAGCCCCCAGGGCCAGCCTGACCAGGGTCTTCACCGGCGTGACATGGGAGACCAGCAGGACGGTCCGCCCCGCGTACCGGGCCAGCAGCTTGTCGCGGGCGGCCGCGACCCGGCGGGCGACGGTGGCGAAGCTCTCGCCGCCCGGGGGCGCCGTGTCGGCGGAGGCCAGCCAGGCGTCCAGTTCAGCGGGGAAGCGCTCCTTGGCCTCGGCGAAGGTCAGCCCCTCGAAGGCCCCGAAGTCGGTCTCCCGCAGCCCCTCCTCGATGCGCACCTCCAGGCCGAGCCGGTCCGCCGCGGCCTGCGCGGTCTGCCGACAGCGCAGCAGCGGAGAGCTGACGACCGCCTGGACGGTGCCGCGCGCGGCGAGGGCCGCGGCCACCAGGTCGGCCTGGACCCGGCCGCGTTCGGACAGTTCGGGGTCGCCGCCGCCGCTGCCGGAGAACCGCTTCTCGGGGGTGAGCGCGGTCTCGCCGTGGCGCAGCAGCACCAGGGTGGTGGGGGTGCCGAGGTCGGCCGCGCCCCAGCCGACCGGGGCGGCGGGGACCTCCGGGAGCGGTTCGGAGAGCACCGGCGTCGCCGTCGGCTGCGGCAGCGGCAGCGGTTTGGCGACCCACTGCTTCCCGGCCTGACCAGCGTCCATGGCCTCGTTGGCCAGCCGGTCCGCGTGCTTGTTCTGGGCGCGCGGCATCCACTGGTAGCGGACCCGGCCGGGCGGGAAGACCGCCTGGGCCTCGGCGGCCAGTGGCCGCATGTCCGGGTGCTTGATCTTCCAGCGGCCCGACATCTGCTCGACGACGAGCTTGGAGTCCATCCGGACCTCGACCGTCGCCTCCGGGTCGATCGCGTGGGCCGCCCGCAGCCCGGCGATCAGACCTCGGTACTCGGCGACGTTGTTGGTGGCCACGCCGATGTACTCGGCGGCCTCGGCCAGCAGTTCGCCGGTGTCGCCGTCGCGCAGGGCAGCGCCGTAGCCGGCCGGCCCCGGGTTGCCCCGGGAGCCGCCGTCGGCCTCGATGATGAACCGTCGGGTGGACGCCATGAGGGGCCGAACCGCTCTCTAGAGGCCGGAGTCGGAGGTGCGGATCAGGATGCGGCTGCAGTTCTCGCAGCGGACCACCTCGTCCGGCGCGGCGGCGCGGATGGTGCGCAGGTCGGCGGTGGCGAACTCGACCCGGCAGCCCTCGCAGCGGCGCTGGTAGAGCCGGGCCGCCCCGGTTCCGCCCTGGGTCTCGCGCAGCCGGGTGTAGAGCTTCAGCAGGTCGGCGGGGATGACGGCGGCGATGGCCGCGCGCTCCCTGGTGACCTTCTCGGCCTCGGCGTCGATCTCGGCCTGGGCCGCGTCCCGGCGGGCCTCGGCCTCGGCCAGGCTGTGCTGGGCGTCGTCGCGGCGCGCGGTCATCTCGGAGACCCGGGCCTGCCCGGTCTCCAGCCGCTCCATGATCTCCAGGACGACGTCCTCCAGGTCGCTCTGACGCTTCGCCAGGGCGCCGACCTCGTGCTGGAGGTTGGCGAGGTCCTTGGCGGAGCCCACCGAGCCGGAGTCCATCCGCTGCTGGTTGCGGGCGGCGCGGGTGCGGACCTGGTCCACGTCCTGCTCGGCCTTGACCAGTTCGCGCTGGGTGTCGCTGAGCTGGGTCTCGGCGGCGACGGTGAGGGAGCGCAGCTCGGTGAGGTCGGTGCTGCGCTGCTGGATGTCGGCGTGCTCGGGAAGGGTGTTGGAGCGGTGGGCGAGCTGGTCCAGGCGGGAGTCGAGGGCCTGCAGGTCGAGCAGGCGGATCTGGTCGGCGGGCGCGGCGTTCAGGGGGTGCTCCTCGGGGTGGTGCGTCGGTCGGTCAGGGGGCTTGCGTGGCTATTCCGGGGCTGCGGCCGGCATCGGCGTGTGCAGCGTCCAGGCGTCGGTGACCTGCGTGGACACCCGGGTGTCCAGCGTCCAGCCGTGCTTGTCGGCGGCCGCCAGCAGCTCGCGTTCGGCGCTGCGCAGCCAGGGCCACTCGGTGGCCCAGTGGGCGGCGTCCAGCAGCGCCAGCGGGCTGGCTTCGCGGGCCTCGGAGACCGGGTGGTGCCGCAGGTCGGCGGTGAGATAGGCGTCGACGTCGGCCGCGCGGACCGCGTCGAAGAAGGAGTCGCCGGAGCCGCCGCAGACGGCGACCCGGCGCACCGGCGCGTCCGGGTCGCCCGCGGTGCGGACGCCCTGGACGGTGGCGGGGAGCCCGGCGGCTACCCGGGCGGCGAAGGCGGCGAGGGGTTCGGGCTCGGGCAGCTCGCCGATCCGTCCGGTGCCCCGGCGGCCCGCCGGGTCGGTCGGGTCGGGGATCAGCGGTCCGGTGACGCGCAGGCCGACCGCCTCGGCGAGGGCGTCGGAGACGCCGGGGTCGGCGGAGTCGGCGTTGGTGTGGGCGGTGAGCAGGGCGATCCCGTGCCTGATCAGGGTGTGCACGACGCGGCCCTTGAAGCCGGTGGCGGCGACCGAGGTGACTCCGCGCAGATACAGCGGATGGTGGGTGACCAGCAGGTCAGCGCCCCACTCCAGGGCCTCGTCGACCACTGCGGCGACCGGGTCCACGGCGAACATCACCCGGCCCACCTCGGCCTCCGGATCCCCGCAGACCAGCCCGACCGCGTCCCAGGACTCCGCCCTGGCGGGCGGGTAGAGCTCGTCGAACACGCTGAGGACGTCGGAAAGGTTCGGCACCCGTCGAGATTACACGCAGGGCCAGTGCTGACCGCCCGCGTGCCGGGCCGCCTCTTTCCTGGGCTTACGCAATACCCGCCCGTCCTTCGCCTCACCCCTTTGAGTGAAGGGGCAGCGATCCGTTCGGGTGCCGGGGGTGGCGTAAGTAGCGTCTGTGGTGCGGCGGGGGCGGCAACGCTCGGTTGGTCCCGGCTGCGGGCCCGCGGCTGGGAGCCGTTCGGGTCCGACCCCCATGACACCTGGTTGGTGACCTCCCATGACTGCGACACCTCTCACTCTCGTCGGCGCCTTCCCGCACACCAGGGCGGCGCCCCCGCTCCGCCGGGTCGGCTTCACGTTCTCGGCCGGCGGCGGCTACGCGGCTTGCATGGCCTCCTCGGGTGAGGGCGGCTGGTACGTGGAGAGCTGGCGGCTGGACACAGAGAGCTGGCGGCTGGACACGGCGCCGACCGCGGACTCCGCGGAGCAGGTCGTCGGCGGCCTGATCGTCGGTGGCCTCGGCAGCGCCGATCCCAGCAGTTCGGCGTCCGGCGGCGCCATACCGGTAGCGCTGCCGCAGGCCCCGGGCGCGGCTCCGGAGAGCCTGCGCTCGCAGCTGGTCTCGCTGCCCGACGGACGGGTGCTGATCTGCCGGCTCCACGGCGACAGCCACGACCTGGTGGTGCGGACCCCTGCCTCGGTGCGGGAGACCTTCGTCGGCAGCCTGCGGATGCCGGGGCTGCGGCTGATGGCGCTGCCCGCGCCCGGGCCCGGTGCGCCGGTCGCGGTGGCGCTGGGCACCGACAGCCGCGCGGTGACCTCGGTCTGGCTGGTGAGCGCCGACGGCGGCGCGCAGCCGCAGCAGGTGGCGGAGTTCCCCGGGATGTCCGGCGGCGGGGTGTGGCTGGACCGGGGCGGGCGGATGCTGGCCCTGGACCACCTGGTGCCGGGCGCCGCCGGGGGATCCTCCGCGCCCACGGTCAAGACGGTGGTGCTGGACCTGGCCACGGGGGCGGTCAGCCCCTTCCTGGAGCTGGCCCCGGGCAGCAACGACCGCCTGGTCGCCGCGGACCCGGAGAGCGGGCTGATCCTGGTGCGCAGCGACGCCCCGGGGCAGGACCGTCTCGGCTGGGGTGTCCTCGGCGAGGAGCAGCCGCTGCGCTTCCCCGACTGCCTGCACCGGACCAGGGAGTTCCTGCGCCCGGTGGCGATCGAGCCGGGCCGCGCCGGGGTTCCCGCGAGTGACGAGGTTCCAGCGAGTGAGCAGCGGGTGGCGCTGCAGGGCGACTGGGGCGCCGGCTCCACCCTGGCGGTCTGGCGGCCCTCGTCCGGGCAGCTGGAGACGCTGCCGGTACCGGCCGGACGGCTCGGCGGCGTGGGCCACTGGTCCGCGGCCGGGCTGCGGCTGCCCTACTCCTCCCCCGACCATCCGGCGGGCATCGCCACCGTGCAGGTGGACCGTCTGCTGGCGGGCCCGCCGGAGGCCGAGGACCCGGTGCCGACGATGCCGCTGCGGCTGGCCCCGCTGCAGGGCGGCGCCGCCGGGATGGGCAGCGTGATCCGGATACTCCCTTCGCCGCGGTCGCTGCGGGAGGGCCGGCTCCGTGCCGCGTCCGGCTGGCGGCTCGACGGCAGCGCCGCTCCGGGCGACGGCGGCCGCTGGCACGGCGCCCGGGCGGTGGAACTCGCCGGGGCGGCCGGGCCGATGGAGGCCGTGGTCTACGGCGGGGACACCTGGCTGACGGCGCAGCACCTGGTCGTCGCCCTGCACGGCGGCCCGGCGGACGCCTGGCGGCTGGAGTTCGATCCGGCCCTGCAGCGGATGGCCGGCGAGGGCCTGGCCGTGGTCGCCGTCAACCAGCGCGGCAGCACCGGCTACGGCGTGGAGTACGCCCAGGCGCTGCAGAACGCCTGGGGCGGCCCCGACCTCGACGACGTGCTGGCGCTGCTGACGTCCGTCAGCGGCCAGCGGGCGGCGCTGGGACTTGAGCCGGCGTCACTCTTCGGGGTGAGCTACGGGGCGTTCCTGGCGCTGCTCGCCGCCTGTTCTGCGCCCGAGCAGGTCGCCCGCTGCGCGGTGGTCGCCCCGTTCCTGTCCGGCCCCCGGCTGCTGGCCGAGGCCGGCCCCGCCGTCCAGGCACTGACGCAGCGTCTCGGCGGCACGCACGAACCGGAGGACGGCAGCGGCGCACGGGACGTCCTGCGGATGTGCCACCGGCTGACCGCGCCGCTGCTGGTGGTGCACGGCGACCGGGACGAGGTGGTGCCGGTGTCGCAGTCGCGCACGCTGCGTCAGGAACTGCTGCGGATGGGGCACACGGAGAGTGCCGACTTCCGCTACGTGGAAGCGGCCGGGGCCGGGCACGAGGTGCTGGCCGAGGACGGCGCGCCGGTGCTGCACGAGCTGCTGGCGAGCTTCCTGCGGACCGGGCGCCCGACCTGACGGCGGCCGGAACCGCGCCCGACGGAGCGTACCGGCGAGTACCGATCGTGCACCCTTTGTTACCGACCCGACAGGACCTGGACAGGGTGCATTGCATAGGGTGATCACGACAGATGACGTAACAAAGGCATTGAAGCTCACACAACGGAGAGACGACTTCTCATGTCAGATGCCCTCACAGACATCACTGAGAACCGCCTGGACGCTGCTCCGGGGGATACACACAACCAGTTCGACACCGCGGGCAAACACCGCGGCTCGGTGGCCGACGACGATGTGGAGGGCCGGCGCGAACCGGCCGGCCACGGCCGCCACCGCCGGGTCCTGCACAACGGGATGACGGCCGACTGATCTGAACGACAACGCGCCTGCGGCACGGTGACCAGGGACCCGACGGTCCGTCAGATCCCGTGCCGCAGGCCCAGGACGGCGAGGTTGGCATAGCCGTCGCCCGGGGTGCGCCCCTGGTAGAAGGGGCTGAGCAGGTCGTCCAGCTCGGCCGGGGTGAACTGGTCCTTGGCCGTGTCGAACTTCGCCAGCACCGGCGGCGACCCGAGCACCGCCACCATCCCGCCGTGCACCACGAACAGCTGGCCGTTGACCCGTTCGGCGGCAGGCGAGGCCAGATAGCCGACCAGCGGTGACACATGCTCGGGCGCCAGCGGGTCGAGCCCCTGCTCCGGAGCGCCCATCGAGCCGACGAACACGTCGTCGGTCATCCTGGTGCGCGCCCGCGGGCAGATCACATTGGACGTCACCCCGTAGCGGGCCAGCGCCGAGGCGCAGCTCAGGGTCAGTCCGACGATGCCGCCCTTGGCCGCCGCGTAGTTGGGCTGCCCGGCCGAGCCGGCCACGAACGCCTCCGAGGAGGTGTTGACGATCCGTCCGTACACCGGCCCGCCCGCGGCCTTGGAACGCTCGCGCCAGTGCGCGGCGGCGAAGCGGGTCGTCGCGAAGTGGCCCTTGAGGTGGACGTGGACGACCGAGTCCCACTCCTCCTCCGACATCGAGAAGACCATCCGGTCCCGCAGGATGCCCGCGTTGTTGACCAGGATGTCGAGCTGCCCGTAGGTGTCCACCGCGAGGTCGACCAGGGCGCGGGCGGCGTCCAGGTCGGCGACGTCGCCGTAGTGGGCCACCGCCCGGCCGCCCTCGGCGACGATCTCCGCGACGGTCTCGTCCGCCGGGGCGGCCGAGGCCCCGCCGCTGCCGTCCCGGCCGGGCGCACCGAAGTCGTTGACCACGACGTTGGCGCCGAGCCTGGCCAGTTCCAGTGCCTCGGCGCGGCCGAGACCGCGGCCCGCACCGGTGACGATCGCGGTCCTGCCGGAGAGAGAGGTGCTCATGCCGGGGTGACTCCTTCTCAGTGGCCGTGTTTCAGAGGTCGATGACGGTGCGGAGGGCCTCGCCGCTGCGCATCTGCTGCACCGCGTCGTTGATCCCCTCCAGCCGGACGTGGTGGGTCACCATGCCCTCCAGGTCCAGCCGCCCGGCCCGCCACAGGTCGATGACGGTGCGGTAGCCGCGGAGCACGTCGGTGCCGCCGTAGAGGGAGGGCAGGATGCGCTTCTCGTTGAAGAACAGCTCGAACATGTTGAACTGCACCATGTCGTCCATGGCCCCCGCGCCGACCACGACCAGCGCGCCACCGCGCCGCACCGCGTCGTACGCGGCCCTGACCGTGGCGGACCTGCCGACGACCTCGAAGGCGTAGTCGAAGCCCTCGCCACCGGTCAGCCGCTGCTGCGCCTCGGCCAGCCCCTCGGGCGCCACCGCCTCAGTCGCACCGAAGCGCAGCGCCCACTCGCGACGGGCCGGCACCGGGTCCACGGCGACGATCTGCGCCGCGCCCGCGACCCTGGCACCCTGGATCGCGGCGATGCCCACGCCGCCGCAGCCGATCACCACCACCGAGGACCCCGGCTCGACCTTGGCGGTGTGGATCGCCGCGCCCACGCCCGTGGTCACCCCGCAGCCGATCAGCGCGCCGACCTCGAAGGGCACGTCGTCGGGCAGTTTCACCGCGCAGCCGGCCGCGACCACGCTCTCCTCCGCGAACGTCCCGGTGCCGGAGAAGCCGAAGATGTCGGTGCCGTCGTGGTGGTAGTTGGGGCTGCCCATGTTGGCGAACCCGGCGAGACAGAGGTTGCCCTCGCCCCGGACGCAGCTGGGACAGCTGCCGCACGGCGGCATCCAGCAGACGACCACATGGTCGCCTACGGCCAGTCCCTCGACGCCCGCGCCGACCTCGGTCACCTCGCCCGCGCCCTCGTGGCCCGGCACGAAGGGGGCGGGCTGCGGCAGCACGCCGCTCATCGCGGACAGGTCGGAGTGGCACAGACTCGCCGCCCGCAACCGGACCCTGACCTTGCCTGGGCCCACCTCGGGGAGGGTGACCCCCTCGTGGACCTCCAGCTTCTCCTGACCTGTCTCGTGCAGGACTGCTGCGCGCATGGCTGCTCCCCTGGGGCTGATGCGGATCGGACGAGCGGATCGGACGAGTCGACGTTCAGTGGTGGTTCAGTGGTAGGTGATGACGGTGTCGGCGAGGACCGGCGCATCGGCCCGGTCGACCGAGGTCGCGGAGACCACGAGCCTGCTGCCGCCCTCGTCCCAGACCCGGATCCGGAGGGTCTCGCCGGGGAAGAAGATCCCGGCGAAGCGGGTGCTGTAGCTGAGGACGCGGCCCGCGTCGCCGCCGAGGACGGTGTCCACCACGGCCTTGAGGGTGACCCCGTACGAGCAGAGCCCGTGCAGGATCGGGCGGTCGAAGCCGGCCAGCTTGGCGAAGTCGGGGTCGGCGTGCAGCGGGTTCCAGTCGCCGGAGAGCCGGTAGAGCAGCGCCTGGTCGTGACGCACCGGGACCTCGCGCTCCCACTCCGGCGCCCGTTCGGGCAGGGCGATGCGGTTGCTCTCGCCACGCTCGCCGCCGAAGCCGCCCTCGCCGCGGACGAAGACCTCGGTGTCGGTGGTCCACAGCGGGCCCGCCTCGTCGGCGGCCTCGCCGCGCATCACCAGGACGGCCGCCTTGCCCTTGTCGTACGCCGCGGCGAGGCGGCTGGTGAGGACGGCGCGGCCCTCGACCGGGACCGGCCGGTGCAGCTCGATCCGCTGGCCGCCGTGCAGCACCTGGGCGAGGTTGATGTCCAGCCCGGGCAGGGTGAACACACCCGCCTTGGCCAGGCCGCCGCCGGCGACGGTCACGAAGCTGGGGAGGACCTGGAGGTCCTTCTCATAGGTGTAGCGGAGTTCGTCCGGGTCCGTCGCCGGGCGCTTGGCTCCGGCGCCGACGCCCAGGTGGTACAGCAGGACGTCCTTGGCCTCCCAGGCGAGATCGGTGGTGCGCGGCGGGGCCGCGAGTGCCGTGGCGGCGTCGATGGGCATCAGTCCTGCTCTCCTCTTGTCTTGCCTGTCGCTTGCCTTGCGTGTCTCTGATCCTGCTGGTCCTGCCGGTTGGTGGACCCCGACGCGTCCGTCCGCACCGTCGTACGCGTCGGGGCCGCTCTGCGCAGGTCGCGGCTCCGTGGGACGGCCGCACCCGCGAGTCTGTTGGTCGAGCTCCTCCTGGAACTCCTGTTCGCACCTCAGTAGAACGTGTTACATCTGACTCACCGTCAGGTATAACGCATCGCGCGGCCCTTGAGAACTCCCCCGAGCCACCGGACCGGCCACCGGAAGGTCAGCGCCGCAGCATGGTCACCACGGCGGCGCCGCCCAGCCCGATGTTGTGGGCCAGGCCCACCCTCGCGCCCGCGACCTGCCGCTCCTCCGCCTCGCCGCGCAGCTGCCACACCAGCTCGGCGCACTGCGCCAACCCGGTGGCGCCCAGCGGATGCCCCTTGGAGATCAGTCCCCCGGACGGGTTCACCACCCAGCGCCCGCCGTAGGTCGTCGCCCCCTCGGCGACCAGCTTTCCGCTCTCCCCGTCCGCACACATGCCCAGCGCCTCATAGGTCAGCAGCTCGTTGACGGAGAAGCAGTCGTGCAGCTCGACCACGTCCACGTCCTCGATGCCGAGCCCCGACTGCTCGTACACCGCCAGCGCCGCGGCCCGGCTCATCGGCTTGCCGACGACGTCGATGGACGATCCGGAGGCGAAACTGGACTCGGTGTCGGTGGTCATCGCCTGGCCCAGGATCTCCACGGCACGGTCGTGCAGGCCGTGCTGCTCCACGAACCGCTCCGAGACGACCACGGCCGCCGCCGCACCGTCCGAGGTGGGCGAGCACTGGAGCTTGGTCAGCGGCTCGTGGATGGTCCTCGACGCCAGCACCTCCTCCAGGGTGTAGCTGTCGCGGAACTGGGCCCGGGGGTTGGCGGCGGAGTGGCGGTGGTTCTTCACCCCGACCAGGGCCAGCTGCTCCGCGGTGGTGCCGTAGCGCTCCATGTGCTCCCGGGCGGCGTTGCCGAAGATCTGCGCGGTCGGCGGCGTCGCCGCGAAGCCGTGCCTGGCCGCCATCACCCCGTAGTGCCGCGCCACCGGGCTGGTCGCGAAGTCGCCGGCCCCCGCACCCGCGCCGAGCGCGCCGCGGCTCATCTTCTCGAAGCCCAGCGCGAGGACGCAGTCGCTGATCCCGCCCGCGACGAACTGACGGGCCATCATCAGCGCCGTGGAGCCGGTGGCGCAGTTGTTGTTGACGTTGTAGGCCGGGATCCCGGTCAGGCCCAGCTCGTAGACGGCCCGCTGGCCGGCTGTCGACTGCTGCTGGCAGTACCCGACCGGCGCCTGCTCGACCAGCGCGTAGTCGATCCCGGCATCGGCCAGCGCAGCCTGCCCCGCCTCGCGAGCCATGTCCCAGTACTGCCAGTCCCGGCTCTCCGGCTTCTCGAAGTTCGTCATACCGACGCCGACGAGGTAGCTCTTTCCAGGCATTGCCTCACTCCTCCGGTCCATGGTGGTCATGGTCACTCCCTCGACGGCGGTCAGTCCCTCGGCAGACCGAGGATCCGCTCCGCCACGACGTTCAGCTGCACCTGCGTGGTGCCACCCGCGATGGTCAGACAGCGCGACATCAGAAAGGCCCGCGCCGCCTGCCCGCCCACGCCTTCGGCCACCGCGCCCGCCGGACCGCACAGCTCCAGCACCAGTTCGGCGACCTGCTGGGCGTGCGGAGCGGACACCAGCTTGCGGACGCTGGCGCCGGGCCCGGGATCGAGACCGTCCAGGCTGCTCAGCGCCGTTCTGAGATCGATGCAGGCCAGCACCCGCTCGACGGCGACCAACCGGCCCAGCCGGGCCCTGCGTTCGCCGTCCGCGCCCGGCAGTGCCAGGAGCCTGCGCACCGCGTCGGCGGTCGGGCTGGAGTCCGCCATGTGCACCCGCTCATGGCCCAGCGTGTGCCTGGCCACCCGCCACCCGCCGTCGACCTCGCCGACCACCGCGTCGGACGGGAGGATCACGCCGTCGAGGAAGACCTCGTTGAAGACCGAGTCACCGGTGAGCTCGCGCAGTGGCCGGATGTCGATTCCAGGAGTCGTCTTCATATCGACAAGGAAGTAGGTCAACCCCTGATGCTTGGGCCGGTCCGGCGAGGTCCGCGCCAGCAGGATCCCGAAGTCGGCGGTGCGCGCACTCGACGTCCACACCTTCTGCCCGTCCACCCGCCAACGTCCGTCCGGCAGCCGGACCGCGCGGGTGCGCAGCGACGCCAGATCCGAGCCGGCCTCGGGCTCGGAGAAGAGTTGACACCAGGTCAGCTCACCCTTGAGCGTCGGCATCACGAAGCGCTCGCGCTGCTCGGGTGTGCCATGGGCGACGATCGAGGGCACCACCCAGGCGCCGATGGTGAGATCGGGCAGCACCACCCCCGCCGCGCGCAGCTCTTGCTCCACCACCAACTGGCGCAGCGCGTCGGCCCCCAGCCCGTAGGGCGGCGGCAGATGCGGAGCCGTCCAGCCCCCCGGAGCCAGCCTGCGCCGCTGCTCAGCCGGCTCAAGCCCCTGCACGGCAGCCGCGGCGGCACGCGGAGCAGGGCGGAACTCCTCGGCCTCGGGCGGCAGTTCCAACACCGGCCGGTCCAACCCACGCCCGGCGGCAAGCCCGGCCACCTGCCCGTACAGCGAGGCCGCGGCTGCGGACCCGATGAGCTGACGCAACGTCACTGCCCGCCGCAGCCGCAGATGCGCCGGATGCTCCCAGGTGAACCCGATACCGCCGAGGACCTGGATGCAGTCCTTGGCGTTCTCGAACGCCGCCTCCAGCGCGAGCGCGGCCGCGACCGCCGCAGCCAGCGGCTCCGGGTCGCGCGCCGCCTGCCAGGTCGCGGCCCTCGCCGCCTCGGCACGGACCAGCATCCAGGCGCAGAGGTGCTTGACCGCCTGGAACTGCCCGATCGGCCGCCCGAACTGCTCGCGGACCCTGGCATGACCGACGGCCGTGTCCAGCGCCCACCCCGCGATCCCGCAGGCCTCCGCCGCCAGCACCACCGACGCGAGCGAACCGACCCGCTCGGCGTCCACCGCGAGCCGCTGCTCCTCACTGAGCAGCAGTCCGCCGGCCCCGACCCCGACTGTCGCGAGACCCCGAGTCAGGTCCAGCGCCGGCAGCGAACGTACCGTCAACACTTCAGCGTCCACCGCGAACCAGGCGGACTCTCCTCCCCCTCCCTCCAGCATGGCGGCGAGCAGCACCACATCAGCCTCGTCGCCCCCGAGCACCGGCCCGGCGTCCCCGCTCAGCAGCCATCCCCCGGGGACGGGCTCGGCACGCAGCCCGTCGGGCTCCAGGGCGACCGCCCCGGTGCAACTCCCGTCGGCCAACCCGGCCAACGGACGCTTGGCCTCCGCCCCACCGGCGGCGGCGAGCACAGTGGACGCAAGCACCGTCGGCAGATAGGCACCCGGCAGTACGGCACGTCCGGCCTCCTCCACCACCACGGCCAGATCGAGCAGATCTCCCCCACCCCCGCCGTACTCACCGGCCAGGTGCAGCCCCAACAACCCCTGCCCGGCCAACCCGCCCCACCACGCCGCCCGTCCGGAGCACACCCGCGCCTTCCCGTCCTCGGCAAGCCCGTCCCGCACAACCTCCGGCGAAACCTCGCGCTCCAACCACCCCCGCACGGCCGCCTGCACCTGGCGATGGTCCTCGCTGATCCCTATGGCCATGCGCTCCCCTTCAACTCCGGTCACCCCGGCGGCCCACACGCTCCAACAATCTGACGCACCGTCAGATTAGAACTCGTTGCACCTTTCGGAAACCCCACCCCGCAGAACCTTTCCCGGAGCGGGAGCTTTCGCGACCACGTGGGGGGCTCGGCCGCGAGACGGACCCCGCCCCGCCGCCAACGGACGACGCCCCGCCTCCCCCGCGAACCGTCCAGTAGGGTCCCCCGGGGACGTACACACCCACACCCACCCACAGAGGAGAAGCGGCGAGCATGACGGACACCGACACTGCGGCCACCACCGCTACCCCCTCAGCCGCCGTGCTCGCGGCGTTCGAGGCGGCGACCGGGTTCATGCCCGTGGACGAGGGGCTGGCGCTGTACGCGGCGGGTGCCGCTGCCGCGGCTGGGACCGGGTTGCCGCTGCTGGAGGTGGGGAGCTACTGCGGGCGCTCCACCATCCTGCTCGCTGATGCCGCCCGGCGGGCGGGCGTGGTCGCGCTGACCGTGGACCACCACCGCGGCTCGGAGGAGCAGCAGCCCGGCTGGGAGTACCACGACGCTTCGCTGGTCGACCCCGAGGTCGGCCGGATGGACACCCTGCCGCGGTTCCGCCGCACCCTGCACGCGGCCGGCCTCGAAGACCATGTGATCGCCCTGGTGGGACGGTCCCCGCAGGTCGCGGCCGTATGGGGCGCTCCGCTGGGCCTGGTGTTCATCGACGGCGGTCACACCGACGAGCACGCCACCGGTGACTACGAGGGCTGGACGCCGCACCTGGCCCCGGGCGGCCTGCTGGTGGTCCACGATGTGTTCCCGGATCCCGCCGACGGCGGGCAGGCTCCGTACCGGGTGTACCTGCGTGCGCTCGCCGAGGGCTTCACCGAGGTGTCGGTGACAGGTTCGCTGCGGGTGCTGCGGCGGGGCTGAGGTCGTACCAGCTCACCCCGTTTGTGGCACTGATCACAGGCAAGCCCCGCTCGCCCGAGTCGGG
Organism: Streptomyces sp. 846.5; assembly: GCF_004365705.1. Lineage (NCBI taxonomy): Bacteria > Bacillati > Actinomycetota > Actinomycetes > Kitasatosporales > Streptomycetaceae > Streptomyces > Streptomyces sp. 846.5. The sequence continues at coordinate 231,436 of NZ_SOBN01000003.1, read as the reverse complement.
CTTCGGTACGGTTGCGGGAACAGTCGCACGCGGGAGGCGGGAGGGACCGGCAATGACCGAACCGGAGGAGAGCGCACCCGCGGTGTGGGACCCGACAGCCAGGAACGGGGCGGGCGGCTGGGTCCGCCGTCGCGACCCGGCGACGGCGGCGATGTGGCAGAAGCCGGAGACCGCTGAACCGTCCAAGACCCCGAGCCCGGAGGCGCAGCCGACGGAGGCCGGCCCCGCCGACGACCCGAGGGCCACCGCCGACCTGTCGCCCCCGCCTGCGGTCCCGTCGGCCGCACCGCCCGGGCCCACTCAGGCGGATGCATCGGCTCCCGGCTCCGCCCCCGGCCCCCGCGACGACGGAGACGAACCGACCTCCGTCATACCCGCCGTACCCACGCAGCCGCCCGCGCAGCCGCCCGTGCCGCCCACGCCGCCGCGCACCGAGTTCGACCAGCCGCCGGGCCGTCCCTACGTCCCCACGGCCAAGGACCTTCCGAAGGTCATGGAGCCCCAGGCGCCCCAGGCATCCCGGCCGCCCCAACTGCCCCAGGCGCCCCGGACGCCTCCGGCCCCCCAGGCGCCGCCGACCGCCCCCGGTGGCGGGTACGGCTACCCGCCACCCGGTTACCCGCCGTCTCGCTACAGCGCGCCCGGCTACGGCGCACCGGGCTACCGCGCCCCGGGAGCCCCGGCCTCCCCCTCCTACGGCCCGCCCCCCGGTGCTCCCGGCGGGCCCCCTGCCTCCTACCAGGGTGCAACGATGCCCGGCCAGGGGTTCCAGGGGCCGAACCAGCAGCCCGGCCAGCCCCCGGTGTACCCGATCCAGCCGCACCAGCAGCAGTACGGCCAGCCTCCGACGTACCCCGGCGGCGGTGACGGCAACGGTGGCGACGACGGCCGCCGGAGGAACCTCCCGCTGCTGATCGCGCTGGTCGTCGTGGTCGCCGCGCTGCTGGGTGTGGGCGTGGTCTGGGGACTCGGCCTGACCAAGAACAAGCAGGCATCAAGCCAGACCTCCACGCCGCCGGTGGCCACCAGCGGCGCCGTCCCGAGCGGCGCGTCGACCGGCTCGGCCTCGCAGAGCGCCGGTCCCTCCGACTCGGCCTCGGCCAGCCCGTCCGCGAGCCCGTCGGCGACGGACACAGCGAAGGCCAAGTCGCAGGCCGCCGCCGTCGACCAGTTGCTGGCGAACTCGACGAGCTCCCGTGCCCAGGTCGCCAACGCCGTCCAGGCGGTCGACAACTGCACCGACTACGCCTCGGTCTCCAATGCGCAGAGCGCACTCACCCAGGCCGCCCAGGCCCGCCAGACGCTCTCGCAGCAGGCGGCCTCGCTCGACGTGTCGCAGCTCCCGGCCGGGGCCGCCGCCGCCATGAAGACGCTGAGCCGCGCCTGGTCGGAGTCGGCCGCCGCCGACACCGACTTCGCCAACTGGGCCGGGGCGATGGCCAACGGCGGCTGCTCCCCCGGCAACGCGCCGCACAACACCGATTGGAACAACGGTTTGAGTCAGAGCACCTCCGCCACCACCGACAAGAAGAGCTTCGTCGCGGCCTGGAACCCGATCGCGACCCAGTACGGACTGGCGACAAGGACAGACGGTGAGATCTGAACACCCGCTCGACCGTTACGACGACCCGGAGCAGCGCCCCCGCCGGGCCCGGGCAGCGACGGCCGCGATGGTCCTGGCCGCCCTGGTGCCGCTGGGGTTCGCCGGCTGGCTGGGCTGGAAGGCCGTAGCCGGGTCCCAGGACGCTGGGCACAGTGTGGCGGTGGGCGATGTGACTGCCCCCGGCCTCGCCCCCGTGCAGCCGGGAGCGCAGGCAGGGGCTTCGTCCTCGTCCTCGTCATCCTCAGCGGCCGCCTCCCGCAGCACGGGTTCGTCCGCCGCCGCCTCTGCCTCGACGCCCAACTCCGCCTCCACCGCCTCGACTGCCGCCGCCAAGGCTCCGGCCTCGTCCGCGCATCCGCTCGCCGGGAAGACCGTGGTGATCGACCCGGGCCACAACCCCGACAACGGCAAGTACGCCAGTGAGATAAACAAGCTGGTCCAGATCGGCAACGGCACCACCACCTGCGACACCACCGGCACCGAGACCGACAGCGGCTACCTGGAGGCCGACTTCACCCTGGACGTGGCCCGGCGGGCCCGCACCCTCCTGGAGGCCGAGGGCGCCAAGGTGGTGTTCACCCAGGACGGGAACACGGCCTGGGGACCGTGCGTCACCGAGCGTGCCGCCATCGGCAACGCCGCCCACGCCGATGCGGCGATCTCCATCCACGGCGACGGCGCCGGAGCGAGCGACCGCGGCTTCCATGTGATCCTCCCGGCCGCCGTGGACCAGGGCGGCGCCGACAACCGCGCCATCGTCACCCCCTCCCGCACCCTGGGCCTCGACGTCCGCTCGGCGTTCCACAGCGTGACCGGCGAGCCCTTCGCCAACTACATCAGCGGCGGGTCGGGCCTCGACGTCCGCAGCGACCTGGGCGGACTGAACATGTCGACGGTGCCGAAGATCTTCATCGAGTGCGGCAACATGCGCAACGCCACCGACGCCAAGGAGATGACCTCGGCGTCCTGGCGGCAGCTCGCCGCCCAGGGGGTCGTGAACGGGATCACCGCCTACCTGGAGAGCGGCAACTGACGGAGAGTCCGGCGCGGACCCACCACGGACCCGCCACGGACCCGTCACATCAGCACCACCGTCACCGGCAGTGACTTTGACGCGCACACGAAACCGGAATGATCCAGACGTCTCCTTCAAAGCCCGAACACCGTACGCTATGGGCGGTCCAAGCTTTCGCCCAACCAATCACGAGAGGGCTCTCACGGTGAACCCCAGAACCGTCACCAGGGGAGATGCGGCGGTCGCGGCTGCGGCACTCCTATTGCTGATCTCCTCGTTCCTGCCCTACTACAGCGCCGACTGCGGCAGCACCGGCAGCTGCACCGCAAACGCCTGGCACGGCGGCTTCTTCCCGCTGCTGCCTGCGGTGTTCCTGCTGGGCGTGATCGGCGCGGCACTGGTGCTGGCCGGTCGGCTGCTGCCGCAGGCGCCCAAGGTCGCGGGAATCGAACTGGCGCACTGGGGCTCGGTCCTGACGGTCGCGGCGCTCTGGTCGTCGCTGTGGTCGCTGTTCTCCACCCCGTCGCCGCTGCTGAGTCACTCGTTCGGGGCCTACCTCGGCTTCCTCTTCGCGCTGCTGCTCGCCGGCGCCGCGCTCGCGACACCGCTGCTGCCCGCGCTCGCTCTGCCGCTGACCACCGCGTCACCGACGGCGCCGCAGCAGATGACCGGCCCCGGCGGCTACCCGACGTACGGTCAGCCGGGCCAGCCCGGCCAGCCGATGCAGCAGCAGCCCTACCAGCCGCAGCCCGGCCAGCAGTTCCACCACGGCCAGCCGGTGCAGCAGGCCCAGCCGGGCCAGCCCTTCAGCGGACCGATCTCGCCCGCCCCGGGGCCGAACCCGGCCCAGGCGTACCAGCCGCAGCCCAGCGGCTACGGCTACCCGCAGCCCGCCGCGGCAGCCCCCGCACCGGCTCCGGCCCCTGCAGCGGCCGCGACCCCGCAGGACGCCCCGCCCGTCGAGCGCGAGGACAACGCGACGGCGCTGCTCACCCCGGTGGTGAAGCCGCAGTCCTCCGCCGCCGCGGAGGAGCAGGCCGCCGAGCAGAGGTCTCCCGAGGCCGCCGCACCCGCTCAGCCGCACAGCCTGGAGAAGGAGGCGGCCGCCCAGCCCGAGCCCGCCCCCGCTGTGGAGGCCCCGGCCGCTCCGGCCTTCGCGCCGTTCTGGTTCGCCGTTCCCGCACCCCGTGCGCTGGCTCCGGAGGGTGACTCCGACGGCCCGTCCGTCGGGGAGCTGGTGCCCGGCACCTGGTACCTGGCCATCGCGCAGCGCGGCGACGCCCTGCTCACCCAGACCCAGGAGGGCAAGCGCGGCCTGCTGTCCGACACCTCGGGCATCCAGCGCGGCTGACACCCTGCTCCAGAAGCACGGCAAGCCCACGAAAGACGGGCGCGGGCCGGGACGGTACCCACTGTCCCGGCCCGCGCCCGTTGTGGCCTCACGCCCCGCGCCCTACGCTCACCCCAAAACGGAACTGACGGTCCATCAGAAATCTTGGGGGTCCCACCATGCGCCTCGGGCTAGCACTCGGCTACTGGGGCGCTGCCCCCTCCCCCGGCTTCCTCGACCTCGCCGTCGAGGCCGAACGCCTCGGCTACCACAGCGTCTGGACGGCGGAGGCCTGGGGCTCCGACGCCTTCACCCCGCTCACCTGGATCGCCGCCCGCACCAGCCGGATCCAGCTGGGTACCGGGATCGCGCAGATGGCGGCCCGCACCCCGACCGCGACCGCGATGCATGCGATGACCCTGGACCACCTCTCCGGCGGCCGACTGCTGCTCGGCCTCGGGCTGTCCGGACCGCAGGTCGTCGAGGGCTGGTACGGACGGCCGTTCCCCCGCTCCCCCCTGACCGCCGTCCGGGAGTACGTGGACGTGGTCCGCCAGGTGCTGCGCCGCGAGAAGCCGGTCACCCTGGACGGCGTCTACCATCCGCTCCCCTACCCGGGCCCGGACGGCACCGGCCTCGGCAAGCCGCTGAAGCCGATCCTGCACCCGCTGCGCTCCGACCTGCCGATCCTCCTCGGCGCCGAGGGTCCCAAGAACATCGCCCAGACCGTGCGGATCGCCGACGGCTGGCTGCCGCTCTACTTCTCCCCCACCCCCGAACGCGCCGACCTCTACGCGGACGCGCTCGCCCAGGCGCGGCCCGGCTTCACCGTCGCCCCCCTGGTCCATGCCCGGGTCTGCGACGACGTCGCCGAGGGCCTGGCGCCGATCCAGGCCATGCTCGGCTTCTACGTCGGCGGGATGGGGGCACGCGGGCGCAACTTCCACGCCGACCTGATGGCCAGGATGGGTTACGAGCCGGAGGCCCGCCGGATCCAGGAGCTCTTCCTGGCCGGCCGGCAGGCCGAAGCCGTCGCCACCGTCCCCGCCGCCTTCGCCGACGAGATCTCCCTGGTCGGCCCCCGTGCCCGGATCGCCGACCGGTTGCAGGCCTGGGAGGCGAGCCCGGTCACCGACCTGCTGGTCACCACTCGCGACCCGCTGACCCTGCGCACCCTCGCCGAGCTGGTGCTCTGACGGACCGTCCGCCGCAAAGCCGTCAGTCGAGGGTCAGCCCGTCCAGCCAGAGCGCGACCACCCGGTCGTCACCGATCACCTGGACGTCGTTCCTCCCGTCCGGCAGCCGCTTGTTGACCAGCAGCATCAACTCCTCCGCGGATCCGCGCACCGCGGCATCGCCCTTGGCGTGCCCCTCCTCGTAGGTGAAGCCCTCCGGCACCGGGGCGCGCCGCAGCAGCCACTCCCCGGGCACATCGGTGCAGTGAAGGTGCAGGGTGTCACCCCCGCCCCGCAGCAGACCCCGGTTGGGGAAGGCCCGGGAGGCGGGGAGGACGGCGTTGTGCAGCAGCTCGTCGATGTTGTCCGCGGCCAGCTCGGGATCGACCGGGCCAGGGCGGCCACCGACCGTCAACTCGGCGTCGATCCGGTGCACCAACGTCTCGTGCGCCATCCGGCGGCCCCACCAGCCGGTGCTGTGCTCCCCGGCCCAGCCCCACACCTCCAGCCCGGTGCCGACCTCGCGCAGCAGCGCGGTCACCGCCAGCGCGCCGCGCAGCAGCCACTCCGCCTGTCCGGCGGGATCGGCGGGGATCTCCGCGTCGGGCAGGGCGTCCCAGCCGACCCGCTGCTGCGAGCGGGTGGTGATGATCTGGGTCACCCAGCGGTGCACCTTGCCCGTATGGGCGCACAGGTCGGCCAGTTGCCAGTCCGGGCAGCTCGGCACCTGGGCCTTGGGATCCCCCTCGGCCACCGCTGCGGCGAAGCGCCTGGCGTCCGCCTCCACCGATTCCAGGTACCGCTCGTGCCGAAGCAAGGTCATCGCAGGTCACGTCCCCTTCTGGATACTTCTTCCGACTGCCTGGAAGTTAGCATCCGGCCGGACGGGGCAGGCGTCAGGACATGAGTGGACTCATACGTCTGATCGGACTCGCCCTGTACATAGGGGCGTTGATCCTCGTCATCTGGTTCCTGCTGTACCTCTTCGACGCGAACACCGGCAACACGGTGGTCAACTGGTTCCACGAGGCAGCAGACTGGCTCGCCACCTGGTCCCGCAACATCTTCAACGGCAACGGCGTCCACAACAGCAAGCTGCGCGCCCTGCTGATCTTCGGCCTCCCGGCCCTGGTCTACGGAGCCGTCGGCAACGCTCTCGGCCGCACCGGCTCCCGCGAGTAGGCGGGCTCCGAAGAGCACTGACGGAGCGTCAGCAGTCCAGCGGCGCGCAGCACTCGTCGGCCAGTCCGGTCGGCAGCCGCGCGCCGCCGAACACGGTCGCGGTGGCCTCGTCCCCGCCCAGGGCCGCCACGGCCAGCAGCAGCGCGCCCGCCGTCCAGGTGGTGCGCTCCTCGGGCCAGACCGCGTCGTCCTCGAAGACATAGCCGGTCCAGTAGCCGCCCTCGGGGTGGCGCAGGTGCTGGATGGACCGGAGTATCTCGACGGCGCGGTCGGACTCGCCGATCGCCCAGAGCGCCAGGGCCAGTTCGGCACTCTCACCGCCGGTGACCCAGGGGCGGTCCGACACGCAGCGGACGCCGAGCCCGGGCACCACGAAGCGGTTCCAGTCGCGTTCGATCCGCTCCTCGGCGGCCGCTCCGCGCAGGGCCGTCCCCAGCACCGGGTAGTACCAGTCCATGGAGTAGCGGTCCTTGTCCAGGAACGCCTCCGGGTGGGCGGTGACCGCGTGGCCGAGCCGTCCGGCGGCCAGCTCCCAGTCGGGCTGCGGCTCTTCCAGGCAGTCGGCGATGGCCAGCGCGCACCGCAGCGCGTGGTGGACGCTGGAGCAGCCGGTGAGCAGCGCCTCGTCGGGCGCGCTGCCGTCCTCCTCGCGGCGCCAGGCGACGGTGCCGTCGGGCCGCTGCAGGGTCAGGACGAACTCGACCGCGCGGACGACGGTGGGCCAGACCTCCTCCAGGAAGGTGTCGTCGCCGGTGGCCAGATGGTGGTGCCAGATGCCGACGGCGATGTAGGCGCAGAAGTTGGACTCCCGGTTCCGGTCCGTCGCCGCCCCGTCCGTGTACGCGGAGTACCAGGAGCCGTCCGGGTTCTGATGCCTCATCAGCCACCGGTAGGCGGCCTCGGCTGCGGCGTGCTCGCCCGCGACGTCCAGGGCCATGGCGGCCTCGGTGTGGTCCCAGGGGTCGAGGTGCCCCCCGGCGAACCAGGGAATCCCGCCGTCGGCGCGCTGGTCGGCGAGGATGCTGCGGACGGTGGCGGCGGCCTGCTCGGCGTCCAGCACGCCCGGCAGGACCAGGACGTCCGGGACGGCGACGGGCCCGGGCCCGGTGCCCGCCGTCACCCGAGCTCCTGCGAGAGCGAGAGCGCTTCGGCGTGGGGCTTGGTCGCATAGGCGACGAAGCTCTTGCCGATCAGCGGGTTCAGGGCGCTCTCGGCGGCCCGGGTGAGCTTGCTGATCACCGGGGTGCCGACGATGTCCCAGACCAGCAGCTGGTGGTAGGCGCGGACCGGCAGCGCCTTGTCGTTGTCCACGCCGACCGCGCACTTGATCCACCAGTACGGCGAGTGCAGCGCATGGGCGTGGTGCTGCCCGTACGGCTGCAGGCCGGCCTCGCGCATCTTCCCGACCAGCTCGTCGCCGCGGTAGATGCGGATATGGCCGCCCTCGACCTCGTGGTAGGCGTCCGAGAGCGCCCAGCAGACCTGCTCGGGGAGCCAGCGCGGCACCGTGATCGCAATGGAGCCGCCGGGCCTGAGCACCCGGACCATCTCGGCGAGCACACCCTTGTCGTCCGGGATGTGCTCCATCACCTCGGAGATGATGACCTTGTCGAAGCTGTCGTCGGGGAAGGGCAGCGCCAGCGCGTCCCCCTCCATCGCCACGGCGGAGGCGCCGGCCGGGGCCTCGCCCTCCTGCTCCATCGCCGAGAACCAGCGCTGGACCTCGCGGATCTCCTCCGCGTTGCGGTCCAGGGCGACGACACGGCCGCCGCGCCGGTAGACCTCGAAGGCGTGCCGGCCGCCACCACAGCCGAGGTCGAGCACCCGGTCGCCGGGGGCGATCGGGAAGCGGGAGAAGTCGACGGTCAGCACGGTCGCGGGGCTCCATTCGCGTCGTCGACGCCGACCGCGTCGGGCGGTCGGGCGTCAGTCACGTGGGAAGGTCAGGACGGGAAGTCAGAAGGCGGGGGCAGTGGCGGTGGCGGATGCGCTGCCGGGGCGCGGGTCCTGCTGCGGACTAGACGTACCTCCACCCGTCGCCGGCCCGGGCGCGCTGCCCGGCCCCGGTGGCGATGGCCTCGCGGTAGCGCTCCGCGGTGAGCTCGGCGGCGCGCTCCCAGGTGAACCGCGCCAGCACGCGCTCGCGTCCGGCGGTTCCGATCCGGGCGCGGAGCTCGGCGTCGTCCAGCAGCCGTCCCAGCGCCACCGCGAGAGCCCCGGCGTCGCCGGGCGGCACGGCCAGACAGGTCTCGCCGTCCGCGCCGGCCACCTCGGGGATGGCACCGCCGGTGGTGGCGACCAGCGGCGTGCCGGTGGCCATGGCCTCGGCCGCGGGCAGCGAGAAGCCCTCGTACAGGGACGGGACGCAGGCGACCTCCGCGCTGCGCACCAGGTCGACGAACTCCTGGTCGTCTATGCCGCCGCGGAACTCCACGGCGCCCTCCAGACCGAGCCTGCGGATCGCGTCGGCCACCGGGCCGTCCTCGCGCCGCCTGCCGACCACGACCAGATGCGCCTCACGCTCGGTGCGGACCTTGGCCAGCGCCTCGACCAGATGGATCAGGCCCTTGAGCGGGACGTCCGCGCTGGAGGTGGTGACGATGCGCCCCGGCACCACCGGCACGGAAGTGTCCGGCGACCAGAGCCGGACGTCGGCGCCGATCGGCACCACATGGACCCGCTCGGGACGCACGCCCAGATGCTCACTGATCTCACGGCCCGAACTCTGCGAGACCGTCAGGATCGACTCCAGCCGGTGGGCGACCCGCCGCTGCATCCGGGTGAAGCCGTACCAGCGGCGCACCGAGAGCTGCTTGAGCAGGCCCTCGGCGGCGGCGAGGTCCAACTCCCGGTCGACGGTGACCGGGTGGTGGACCGTGGTGACCAGCGGGAAGCCGATCCGCTCCAGGCCGAGCAGGCCGTAGCCGAGGGTCTGGTTGTCGTGGACGACGTCGTAGCGGCCGCGGTGCCGGGCCAGGTGCCGGCGGGCCCGCATGCTGAACGTCAGCGGCTCGGGGAAGCCGCCGGTGCGCATGGTCGCGTACTCGACCACGTCGGCGAGACCGCGGTACTCGCCGAGCCGGGGATTACGGAAGGGGTCGGGCTGGCGGTAGAGGTCCAGGCTGGCGATCTCGGTGAAGGCGAGCCTGCCGGGCCCCTCCACCTCGTCCAGCACCGGGTACGGCTGGCCCCCGAGCACCTCGACGTCGTGGCCGAGCCGGGCCAGCTCCCGGGAGAGGTGGCGGACGTAGACGCCCTGTCCGCCACAGAAGGGGTTGCCCTTGTAGGAGAGCAACGCGATCCGCAGCGGCCGGTCAGCGGGCGCGAGGCCTCGCACGGCACTGGTCACCTTGGATTCTTCTCCTCTGTCAACGGCTGCCTCGGTCAGGGTAATCTAGAACACGTTCCAATGATGCAGCGTATGGAGTCCCTGAGATTACCGGCCCGTAGCTATCCGCTTCGGGGCAGGGCTGGTGATTCGCGCCACCCGTGGTGTCTGCGCCATCATTCGGAGCGCCGGGAGACGGAACCACATCAGACGGGGTGAGCGACCTGACCACCAATCCCAGGCCGCCGGCCGCGCCGCCGCTCACCGAGCGGCAGGAGGCCCGCCGCCGCCGGATCCTGCACACGGCCGCCCAGCTCGCCTCCCGCGGGGGCTTCGACGCCGTCCAGATGCGCGAGGTCGCCGAGAGCTCCGGCGTCGCCCTGGGCACGCTCTACCGCTACTTCCCCTCCAAGGTGCACCTGCTGGTCGCGACCATGCAGGACCAGCTCCAACTGATGCAGTCGCAGCTGCGCAAGCACCCGCCCTCGGCCACCGAGCCCGGTGCCAGAGTGGCCGAAACCCTGATGGGCACGTTCCGCGGGCTGCAGCGCGAGCCGCAGTTGGCCGAGGCGATGGTGCGGGCGCTGACCTTCGCGGACCGCTCGGTGAGCGCCGAGGTGGACCAGGTCAGCCGGCTCACCGCGGTGCTGATCACCGAGGCCATGGCGCTGGACCACCCGCTGAGCCGCGACCAGTTGGCCGCGGTGCGGGTGATCGAGCACACGTGGCACTCCGCGCTGGTCACTTGGCTCAGCGGGCGCGCCTCGATCGCGCAGGTGCGGATCGATTTGGAGACGGCCTGCAAGCTGCTGGCGGAGTAGGGTGCCGCATTTGCATGGTTGGTCGCGCAGTTCCTCGCGCCCCTGGGGGGCTGCAACTAACCCACTGCGAGCAAGTTGCAGCCCCCCAGGGGCGCGGGGAACTGCGCGACAAGCCAGGCACACGCCGCACCCGAAGAACAGACCGTCAGTCCGGCGGAAAAACGGGCTCGCTGCTCCCCGCCAGCCGCAGGCGAATGGCCTCGACCGGACAGCTCTCCGCCGCCGCCAGCAGGGACTCCGCAGCGTCCGCCTCGTCCTCGACCGGATGCGACTGCCGCGCCCCGTCCAGCCGGAAACCGTCCGGCGCGGAGGCGACGCACAGCCCGGAGCCGATGCACACCGCCCGGTCCACCTCCACCTGCCAGCGGTCCCCCATCAGCCCTCCCCGCCCTGCACGGCGGCCGCGGGCGCGGTGTAGCCCTGCGGGAGATGGATCGTCTTGGCCTCCAGATACGAGTCCAGCCCCTCCGGGCCGAACTCGCGGCCGATCCCGGACTGCTTGTAGCCGCCGAACGGACCCTTGAAGTCCAGGCTGAAGGTGTTCACCGAGAACGTCCCGGTACGGATCTGCCGGGCCACCTCGATGCCGTGCTCGACGTCCGCGCACCAGACCGAGCCCGACAGCCCGTAGTCGGAGTCGTTGGCGATCCGCAGCGCGTCCGCCTCGTCCTCGTACGGGATCAGGCAGACCACCGGGCCGAATATCTCCTCGCGGGCGACCCGCATCCGGTTGTCGACGCCGCCGAGCAGGGTGGGCTCGACGTACCAGCCCTTCGGCTGCGCCGCAGGCACCCCGCCGCCGGTGAGGACCTTGGCGCCCTCCTCCTGGCCGATCCGGATGTAGTCCAGGTTCCGCTGCTGCTGACGGCGGGTCACCAGCGGACCGAGCTGGGTGGCCTCGGCCAGCGGGTCGCCGACCACCAACGCGTCCACCGCGGCGACCAACTGCTCCGCGATCTCGTCGTAGCGCGCCCTGGGGGCGAGGATGCGGGTCTGCGCCACGCACGCCTGGCCGTTGTTCATGTAGGCCGAGCTCATCAGATTGGCGACGGCGGCCGGGATGTCGGCGTCCGGCAGCAGGATGGCGGCGGACTTGCCGCCCAGCTCCAGGGTGACCCGGGTGAGGTTGCGCGAGGCGACCTCCATGATCCGCTTGCCGGCCGCGACCGAGCCGGTGAAGGAGACCTTGTCGACGCCCTGATGCCCCACCAGGTACTCGCTGACCTCGCGGTCGGCGGGCAGGATGCTGAGCACCCCCTCCGGCAGCCCGGCCTCGCGGACGATCTCGGCGAGGATGTAGGAGTCCAGCGGGGTCTCCGGCGAGGGCTTGAGGATCACCGTGCAGCCCGCGATCAGCGCCGGGGCCAGCTTGGCGGCGGCCACGAACTGCGGCACGTTCCACGGCACCACGGCGGCGACCACGCCGACCGGCTCGCGGCGCACCAGGATCGGCCCCAGCACACCGGACCGGTGCTCCTCGAAGGAGAAGTCCCTCGCCGTGCCTATGGCGGCGTCCCAGATCATCATCGGACCGTAGGCCTGGGCCAGGATGCTCCAGGAGTACGGCGAGCCGTTCTCCGAGCTGATCACCCGGGCGATCTCGTCCGCCCGCGCCGCGATGCCGTCCTTGATCCGCTCGGCGACCGCCAGCCGCTCGGCCAGCGGCAGCCTGGGCCAGGGGCCCTCGTCGAAGGCCTTCCGGGCGGCCGCGACGGCCCGGTCGACGTCCTCGCGGGAGGCGTGCGGCACCCGGCCGATGACCTCCTCGGTGTGCGGGGAGACCACCTCGATGACGTCATGCCCGGCGGGGGCGACCAGCTCGCCGCCGATGAAGAGTTCGCCGTACTCCACTACCTCGGCCATGCCGTCCTCCGGATCGACGATCAACGCAACGTCGGATGTTCTGACGCCCCGTCACTTATGGCGGTTGATAGAACTGATATCAGTTCTACTTATTGAGGGCAACGGTCGTGCAGTAGGCTGCCCAACTAGTTGTCCTATACATAGAACACGTTCTATACAGCTGGCCCGGAGAGGACGGCAGCATGCCCCCCACGGAGAAGCCCCCGGCACCGCCGACCCAGGACCTCGGCGGCGGGGTATGGAGCATCACCGTCCCCATCCCTGACAACCCGCTCCGCTACACCCTGGTCTACCTGCTGGAGAGCGACCGCGGACCGGTGCTGGTGGACACCGGCTGGGACGACCCCACCGGCCGCGAGGCCCTCGCCGCGGGCCTCGCCGCGGCCAGCCACTCCCTCTCCGACGTCCACGGCGTGCTGGTCACCCACCACCACCCGGACCACCACGGCCTCTCCGGCCACGTCCGCGAGCAGTCCGGCGCCTGGATCGGCATGCACGCCGCCGAGGCCGCGATCGTCCGGGCGCTGCACAACAACAGCTCCGGCCGCTGGATCGGCCGGATGGCCGAGCTGATGCGCGGCTCTGGCGTCCCCCAGGAGCACCTCGACGGCCTCGGCCACTTCGGCAGCTCCGGGGCGCCGCTCGCCGACACCCTCCCCGACCGGGAGCTGGTGCACGGCGAACCGGCCGGGGTGCCCGGACGCGGGCTCCGGGTCATGTGGACCCCCGGCCACACACCGGGGCACGTCTGCCTCTACCTGGACGAGCCGGGCCGGCCCACCCGGCTGCTCTCCGGCGACCACCTGCTGCCCACCATCAGCCCGGTCGTCAGCCTGTATCCCGAGAACCCCGGCGACGAGCCCGCCGACCCTCTCGGTGACTTCCTCGACTCCCTGGAACGGATCGCGGCACTCGCGCCCCAGGAGGTCCTGCCCGCACACCAGTACCGCTTCGCGGACGCCCCCGGACGTGTCCGCGACCTGCTGGACCACCACGCCGTCCGGCTGGCCAACCTGCACACCCAACTCAAGCACGAGCCACTGACACTCTGGGAGTGCGCCCAGCGGATGCACTGGAACCGCCCCTGGGAGGAGCTCACCTTCGTCGCCCGCCACCTGGCCCTCTCCGAGGCGGCGGCACATGTCCGACGGCTGGTGAAGACCGGCCTGGCGGAGGAGAACGGCTCCGGCGAACCGCAGCGCTTCGTCGCCACGGGGTGACGACGGGACAAGCCGCACGGTCCGGATACAGTGACGCGAGCGGCACCGTCGAGGTCCACGGTCGCCAACCGCTCCCCGAAAGGCACCACCCATGCCCACCGCCGCCGCCCGCACCGGCACGGCCGTACCCGCGCCCGCTGCCCTAACCGGCCCGGCCAGCTACATCAGTTACATCGGCTCCAACCGGAACGGGCGGCAGGCATGAGACCACGCCGCATCGGTGCGGTGGCCGGCCTGCTCGCCACCGCGCTCCTCCTGGTCCTGGCAGCGGTGACCCCGGCCTCCGCCAGCAGCTACCGCTACTGGTCGTTCTGGCAGGGCTCCGCCGGCGGTTGGACCCTCCAGCAGTCGGCTCCCAACGCCAACCGGCCGGCCGACGGCTCGGTCGACGGATGGCGCTTCGGCATCAACGTCAACAGCGCCGCCGCGGCCAAGCCGGGCGCGGCTCCCGACTTCGCCACGGCCTGCGCCGACACCCCTGCGGTCAGCGGCAAGAAACGGGTCGCCGTGGTGATCGACTACGGCGTCGCCGGCGACGTCCCCGCCGGCTCCACCCTCCCGCACCCCACCCCCTTCACCGCCTGCGCCGTCCTCCCCACCGACGCCACCTCGGACCAACTCCTGGCCCGGGTCGCACCCCCGCTCCGGTACGACAGCAACGGGATCCTGTGCGCCGTCGGCGGCTACCCGACCACCGGCTGCGGCGTGGTCGTCACCGGCACGGCTGCCGGCGGCACGACCACTGCCGCACCCAAGGCCACCAGCAAGGCCGCCCCCGCCAAGTCCTCCAAGACCGCCGGCTGGATCATCGGCGCCGTACTCCTCGCCGCCCTCGCCGGAGCCGGCTACTGGCAAACCCGCCGCCGCAGACCGCAGTAGTCGAACCGCCCGCGCGGGAACGCCCCACGCCTGCAACGGCAACGTTCGGCGGGGCGCGCCAGCCGCCGTCTCCCGGGCTCCGCCCGGACAGAAGCGGCTTCCTCCCCAAGCACTTCGTGCAGGGGATACCCCATGCACGACAAGGGCCGGGGGCAGCACCAGGCACCGGCGCGCACCCGGCAACGCACGCCCCACCACCCCCTCCCCTCCGCGCAGTTGGCCGCGAGCGACAGCGAGCCACCCCAGCCCGGCACCAACCGACGCGCCCCACGGAGGCGACGAACGGCCACCGGGAGCAACCGCGCACGTCAAACACGGCGTCGGGACGGGGGCTCAGCCGCACGACCAATTCCGTGCGCCCCGCACGCCGCCGCCTCCCTATGATCACCGAATGGCCAACGCGACCGCTTCCCTGAACGGCATCACCGTCAGCTACACCGACCTCGGGGACCACGACTCCCCCGCGCTCCTCCTCGTCCATGGTCATCCGTTCGACCGCTCCATGTGGGAGCCGCAGTTGGAGCCGGCCGTGGCGGCCGGGTACCGGGTCATCGCGCCCGACCTGCGCGGATACGGTAGGAGCAGCGTCGTTCCCGGCGTGACGACCTTCGATGTGTTCGCCGCCGACCTGGCCGCGCTCCTCGACCACCTCGGCATCGCCTCCGCCGTCGTCGGTGGACTGTCGATGGGCGGTCAGATCGTCATGGAGTTCTGCCGCCTCCACCCGGAGCGCGTCAGCGGGCTGATCCTCGCGGACACCTTCCCGCGCGCCGAGACCCCGGAGGGAAAGGTCTTCCGCAACGGCCTCGCAGACCGCCTGCTGAAGGAGGGCATGGACGGCTACGCCGACGAGGTGATCGACAAGATGGTCGCGCCGGCGACCATCGCCGCGCGGCCCGAGGTCGCGGCCCACGTCCTGCGGATGATGCGCTCGACCTCGCCCGAGGGCGCAGCCGCGGCTCTCCGGGGCAGGGCCGAGCGGCCCGACTACTGCGAGTTGCTGACCCGGACGGCCGTCCCGGCCTGGGTCGTGGTCGGCGAGGACGACGTCTACACCCCGGTCAGCGATGCCGAGTTCATGCACCGGCAGTTGCCGGACTCCACCCTCACGGTCGTCGCCGGTGCGGGCCACATGCCCAACCTGGAGTACCCGGCGGAGTTCAACGCCGCCCTGACCACCTACCTGAAGGGCCCGGCCAAGGCTGCCGCCTCCCGATAACCGCCGACACCCGCCAACAGCCACCCCGCCCCGCCCCAACCCGCCCCAACCCCTCAGATCCGCTGCAGGATCGTCCCCGTCGCCAGCGCGCCACCCGCGCACATGGTGACCAGAGCGAACTCCTTCCCCGTGCGCTCCAGTTCGTGCAGTGCCGTGGTGATCAGCCGGGCGCCGGTCGAGCCCACCGGGTGCCCCAGCGCGATGGCGCCGCCGTTGACGTTGACCTTGTCCATGTCGGCCTCCATCACCTGGGCCCAGGACAGCACCACCGACGCGAAGGCCTCGTTGATCTCCACCACGTCGATGTCGGAGAGCTTCATCCCCGCCTTGCCGAGGACGGCCCGCGTCGCGTCGATCGGGCCGTCCAGGTGGTAGTGCGGGTCGGTGCCGACGACCGCCTGGGCGACGATTCGGGCGCGCGGGGTCAGCCCCAGCGCCCTCGCCGCGCGCCGGGACGCCCACATCACCGCGGCCGAACCGTCGGAGATCTGCGAGGACGTGCCGGCCGTGTGCATGGCGGTGGGGAGCACCGGGCGCAGCCCGGCCAGCGCCTCCAGCGAGGTGTCCCGCAGGCCCTCGTCCCGGTCGAACAGCCGCCACATGCCCTGTCCGGCGAGCTGTTCGGCCTCCGTGGTCGGGACCTGGACGGCGTACGTCTCGCGCTTGAACCGCTCCTCGGCCCAGGCGTTGGCGGCGCGCTGCTGCGAGGCCACGCCGAACCGGTCCAGGTCGCTGCGGCTGAGCCCGCGCCGCCGCGCGATCCGCTCGGCGGCCTCGAACTGGTTGGGCAGGTCGACGTTCCACTCCTCCGGGAACGGCCGTCCGGGCCCGTGCGCGGAGGCGGCGCCGAGCGGCACCCGGGACATGGACTCGACGCCGCAGGCGATGCCGACGTCGATCACGCCCGCCGCGACCATGTTGGCGACCATGTGGTTGGCCTGCTGCGAGGAGCCGCACTGACAGTCGACCGTGGTGGCGGCGACCTCGTACGGCAGGCCCATAGCGAGCCAGGCGGTGCGGGCGGGGTTCATCGACTGTTCGCCGGCGTGGGTGACCGTCCCGCTGACGATCTGCTCGACGACGTCCGGCTGCACACCCGTGCGGGCGAGCAGTTCCCTGAAGGTCTCCCCGAGCAGATAGCCGGGGTGGAGGTTGGCGAGGGCTCCGCCTCGCTTACCGATGGGGGTGCGCACTGCTTCGACGATGACGGGTTCAGCGGCCATGACTCGCCCTCCGGAAGCTCCAGCGTCCGTGGGACGCCGAAGAGAACTGATACGCGTTCTAGTTCTGGCCCCCTTTGTATTCGCCGTGAGCACTGTCACGCAAGGCTCTTGCGCGGACTAGAACCCGTTACTACGGTCTAAGGCAGATCTGACGCTCCGTCAGCTAATCCAGCGGCTGACCGTCGGTAGCTTTGGAGGCCCCGATGACCTGCCCGGTCCTGCCCGACGGCTTCGACTTCACCGATCCCGAGCTCAACCAGCAGCGGGTCCCGCTGCCCGAGTTCGCCCTGCTCCGCGGCACCACCCCGGTGCACTGGATCGCCCAGCCGCACGGCACCACCGGCTTCGACGACGGCGGCTACTGGGCCGTCACCCGGCACGCCGACGTCAAGGAGGTGTCGGTCCACCCGGAGACCTTCTCCTCCTCCACCAACACCGCGATCATCCGCTTCAACCCGGAGATCACCCAGGACGGCTTCGAGGGCCAGAAGCTGATCATGCTCAACATGGACCCGCCCGAGCACACCCGTCTGCGCCAGATCGTCCAGCGCGGCTTCACGCCGCGCGCCATCAACGCCATGCAGCAGGCGCTGCGCGACCGGGCCGAGCGCATCGTCGCCTCCGCGCTCAAGGAGGGCACCGGCGACTTCGTCCGCGACATCGCCTGCGAGCTGCCGCTCCAGGCGATCGCCGAGCTGCTCGGGATACCGCAGCAGGACCGGGCCAGGATCTTCGACTGGACCAACAAGATGGTCGCCTACGACGACCCGGAGCTGGCCGTCACCCAGGACGTCGGCATGCAGTCCGCGTTCGAGCTGATGATGTACGCGATGGGCATCGCCGAGGAGCGCAAGGGCTGTCCCGCCCACGACATCGTCACCCAGCTGGTCAGCGCCGAGGGGCAGGGCAACCTCAGCTCGGACGAGTTCGGCTTCTTCGTGCTGCTGCTGGCCGTCGCCGGCAACGAAACCACCCGCAACGCCACCAGCCACGGGATGCACGCCCTGCTCAGCCATCCCGAGCAGTGGGAGCTCTACAAGGAGCGCCGCCCGCAGACGGCCGCCGACGAGATCGTCCGCTGGGCCACCCCGGTGATGTCCTTCCAGCGCACCGCGACCCAGGACACCGAGCTCGGCGGCGTCGCCATCACCGCAGGTCAGCGTGTGGGCATCTTCTACAGCTCGGCCAACAACGACCCCGAGGTCTTCGACCGCCCCGAGCGGTTCGACATCCTCCGCGACCCCAACCCGCACCTCGGGTTCGGCGGCGGCGGTCCGCACTTCTGCCTGGGCGCGAACCTGGCCCGGCTGGAGCTGGACCTGATCTTCAACGCCATCGCCGACACCGTCCCCTCGATCCGGCTGACCGGCCGGCCCCGCCGGCTGCGCTCGGCCTGGCTCAACGGGGTGAAGGAACTCCCGGTCCAGTACGCGTAGCCAGGACCTCGGCTGCGGACCGCAGATTGCTGGTCGCGCAGTTCCCCGCGCCCCTGACCAATTGCAACTGGGCCAGTTGCAGACCCATAGGGGCGCGGGGAACTGCGCGACCAACCATGCAGACGCCGCAGCCGAAGAACGTCGCGCTCCCCCGTTCGGCCTCCAGCACAGGCATCCCCGCCGCTCCACTGAAAACCTGATGACCAGTCCATTCCATCAGACAGACGGCGGAGACAGCGGAGGGTCGATGACCCAGCAGCAGGCGACCGCAGGGCCGCCGGACACAGAACCGAACCAGGAGAGCTCCGGACGGGTCAGGCTGGTCTTCCTCGGCGTCATGCTGGGCATGTTCCTGGCCGCCCTCGACCAGACCATCGTCTCCACCGCGCTGCCGACCATCGTCGGCGACCTCGGCGGGGCCAACCACCTCTCCTGGGTGGTCACCTCCTACCTGCTCGCCGCCACCGCGACCACCCCGCTGTGGGGCAAGCTCGGCGACCTCTTCGGCCGCAAGCACGTCTTCATCATCTGCATCGTCATCTTCCTGATCGGCTCGGCCCTCTGCGGCGTGTCGCAGAACATGCTCCAGCTGATCGCCTTCCGCGCCCTGCAGGGCCTGGGCGGCGGCGGGCTGATGGTGCTGGCCATGGCGGTGATCGCGGACGTCGTGCCGCCCCGCGACCGGGGCCGCTACCAGGGCGTGATCGGCGCCGTCTTCGGTGTCTCCTCCGTGGTCGGACCGCTGCTCGGCGGCTTCCTGGTGGACAACCTCAACTGGCGCTGGGTCTTCTACGTCAACCTGCCGGTCGGCGTCGTCGCACTGTTCGTGATCGCGACCGCCCTCAAGGCCAAGAACCCGGACGTCCGCCCGAAGATCGACTACCTGGGCACCTTCCTGCTGGCCGCCGCCTCCACCTGCCTGGTACTGATCACCAGCCTCGGCGGCACCACCTGGTCCTGGAACTCCGTCGAGGTGTGGGGCTGCGCCTTCGGCGCGGCCCTGCTGATCTTCGCCTTCGTCGCGGTGGAGCAGCGGGTGGACGAGCCGGTGCTGCCGCTGCGGCTGTTCCGCAACCCGGTCTTCACGGTCTGCTCGGGCATGGGCTTCGTCATCGGCCTGTGCATGTTCGGCGCCCTCTCCTACATCCCGCTGTACATGCAGGTGGTCAACGGCAACTCGCCGACCGTCTCCGGGCTGCGGCTGCTGCCGATGATGGCGGGCCTGCTGATCACCTCGATCGGCACCGGCCAGCTGATCAGCAGGACCGGCAAGTACAAGATCTACCCGATCATCGGCACCGCGCTGACCGCGATCTCCCTGGTGCTGCTGGCGCAGGTGGACGACACCACCAGCGACACCGTCATGGGCGCCTACATGCTGCTGCTCGGCATGGGGCTGGGCCTGGTGATGCAGGTGCTGATCATCGCGGTGCAGAACGCCTCGGACTTCTCCGACCTGGGCACCGCGACCTCCGGGGTGACCTACTTCCGCTCCATCGGCGGCTCCTTCGGCGCATCCATCTTCGGCACGGTGCTGAACAACCAGCTGAACCACAGAATCAGCACGGCCCAGGCGAACGGCACCCTGTCGGCGCAGTTCCCGGTGAAGGAGGTGCTGGCCAATCCGACCATCGTGCGCAAGGCCCCGGCCGCACAGCAGCCGCTGCTGGAGCCGTTCCTGCACATCTACGCGATCTCGTTGCAGACGGTCTACCTGGTGGCGGCCGCGATCGCGGTGATCGCCTTCCTGCTCTCGCTGTTCCTGCGCGAGGTGCCGCTGCGTACCTCGACCCGAACGTCGCAGCAGGGCGAGGCGGCCGGCCCGCCGACCTTCCGTACCTCGGCCGAGGAGATCGAGGGCATGGTCACCCGGCTCTCCAGCCGGGAGAACGTCTGGGAGCGCTACGGCCGGGCCATCGAGAGATCCGGCATCGACATCAGCGTGCCCGCGGCCTACGGGCTGTTCCGGCTGCACCGCGCCGGTCCGGTGACGCTGGAGGAGATCTGTCGCCGCAACAAGTTCAGCCCGGACGAGATCCGGCCCAAGCTGGCGGCTATGGAGCAGGCCGGCCGGATCCACACGGACGCGGACGACATGATCCGGCTGACCCCGCAGGGGGAGGAGATCGTCGGCAAGCTGAGCGAGGCGCGGCTGGCCCTGCTCAACGAGAAGCTGGACGGCTGGTCCCCTGAGCAGCACGCCGAACTGGTGGCGATGCTCAGGGTGCTGGCGGACAACTCGATGGACGCCCCTGGTCGGGTGATGAACTGACGGCACCAGCAGCTCTCGATCCTCCCTGGTTCCCGGTGGACACTGCTGCCACTCTGAACTGATGTCCTGCATAATCGTCCCCTGTTCGACTAGGCACAGGGGAGCTGATGGTGGGACAGATCTGCGGCAAATGCGGCCTGGCGCTTTCGAGCGGCGGCTGCGGCTGCCGTCCGGACGACGCCGAGACGGCGGTGCTGCCGGTGATCGGCGGCCCCGAGCTGGTCCGTCCGTACGTCCACCCGGCGGACGCCTCCGGCCCGGTGGACCCGGCCGAGGCCGCGAACGAACCGCTGCTCCCGGCCGCCCGCTACCTCCCGGCCACCGCGCGGCTGCCGGAACAGCGCAATGCCCTGCCGGTGCTGCGCGGCACCGCCCCGCCGCCGGCCGTCCGGCACCGTGCCCTGCCCCGGGCGGCGGGCCGACGCAGGCGGCGCGGCCTGCTGATCGCCGCGGGAACGCTGGCGGTGGCCGGTCTCGGCACCGTGGCGGCGGCGCTCCCGCACATGTTCAACGGCGGTGCCACGGACCAGTCGCTGCCCGCGCCCGGGGTGACCGTGGCGATGGCCTCCTCGGGTCCGGACAGCGGGACGCCGGCCCCGGCGACCACCGCCGCCACATCGCAGTCGGCCGCCGCGTCCACCGCCGCGACCCGGCGTGCCGCGGCGGCGCGGACCTCCGCCGGCGTCCGACCGACCCCGAGCGCGTCGCACACGCCCTCACCCTCGTCGAGCAGCAGCCGTCCCTCGACGAGCGCCACACCCAGCAGCACGCCATCGGCATCCGCCGCCGCGTCCGCCGCCGTGGCCACCGCCTCGACCACCCTGCAGCTGGGCGACACCGGCGCAGCCGTGGCCACGCTCCAGTCGCAGCTGCGGGCCCTGTGGGTCGATTCGAGCCTCACGTCCGACGGCATCTACGACGCCCGTACCGAGCACGATGTGGCGACGTTTCAGATCTGGTTCAACGTCCAGGGCGACCCCAGCGGCGTGTACGGGCCGAACTCCCAGGCCAAGATGGCCCAGCAGATGCAGGCCCAGTGACGGCAGGGGCCCAAGCGCCAGTCACCCGCCGGCCGCGCCGAACAGGCTGAAGCCCGCCATCACGATCATGATCACGGCGGCGACCTTGGTGATCACCCGCAGCGGGACGTGCTTCATCAGCTTCTGACCGCCCACGATCGCGATCGCCGCCACCGCGCACAGCCCCAGCCAGGACCCCAGGAACACCGACAGCGGGTCCGCGTACTTCGCGGCCAGGTTGGCGGTGGTGATCTGGGTCAGGTCGCCGAACTCGGCGATCAGCACCATCAGGAAGCCTGCCCCGGCCACCCGCCAGAAGCCGGTCGACCGGGGCTCCTTCACCGACTCGTCGTCCTCGTCCTCCTCCTTCTGGAGCAGCAGCATCAGTGCGCCACCGAGGAACATCAGGCCGACGACCAGTTCCACCCAGCGGTGCGGCAGCAGGGTCAGCAGACTGCCGGCCGCAACGGCCAGAGCGGCGTGGACCGCGAAGGCGGCGGCGATCCCGGCGAAGACGTAGCTCGCTCGGTAGCGGGTGCCCAGGACCAGACTGGCCAGGGCCGTCTTGTCGGGCAGTTCGGCGAGGAAGATGATGCCGAACGTGATCGCCATGATGGTGATGTTCACGTGGTAAGCGTCCTTGGGAGATCATGAGCGCTGCCGTGGCTTCATGATCCGTTCCCGGAATCGCTTCGGCCCGGCAGGACTCTGGGCCGAAGTACGTCGACGCGCGACGGCGACGTACAACCTGGAGTGACTGCGCGGCCGAAGGTCTCACCAGCACCCTGCGACGTTGGGCTGAATGCCGAGCCGAACGCTGGACGGTGCCCCGGGCGCCGGGCGGCCCGCGTGTCACGCGAGCTGCCGGTATGTCGACGGTCCGGTAGGGGGTTACTCCCCTTCGATCAGCGGCAAGCCTACCTGACACTCCCGGCTGCTTAACACCCTCGACAATCCATGCCCCCAAGGGTGAGGCTGAGGGCATGGAGTACACATCGCTCGGCCGTACCGGTCTGTCCGTGTCCCGTCTGTGCCTCGGCACGATGAACTTCGGCCCGCTGACCACGGAGGCCGACGCCCACCACATCATGGATGCCGCCCACCACGACGGCATCAACTTCTTCGACACCGCCAACGTCTACGGATGGGGCGAGAACAAGGGCCGCACCGAGGAGATCGTCGGTACCTGGTTCGCGCAGGGCGGCGGCCGCCGGGAGCGGACCGTCCTGGCGACCAAGCTCTACGGCAGCATGTCCGCCGACGAGGCGCACAAGTGGCCCAACGATGACAAGCTGTCCGCGCTGAACATCCGCCGGGCCGTGGACGCCAGCCTCAAGCGGCTGCAGACCGACTACATCGACCTCTACCAGATGCACCACGTCGACCGGGCGACCCCCTGGGAGGAGATCTGGCAGGCGATGGAGGTGCTGACCACCCAGGGCAAGATCCTCTACGTGGGCAGCAGCAACTTCGCCGGCTGGCACATCGCCACCGCGCAGGCGGCTGCGGCCAGGCGCAACTTCCTCGGCCTGGTCGCCGAGCAGTCGCTCTACAACCTGCTGGCGCGCACCGTCGAGCTGGAGGTGCTGCCCTCGGCCGAGTACCACGGCCTCGGCGTCATCCCCTGGTCCCCGCTCCAGGGCGGGCTGCTCGGCGGTGTCCTGCGCAAGGCCGGCGAGGAGGGCGGCCGCAGCGCCGACCGGGCCAAGCGGCTCTCGGCCACCGAGCGCGAGCAGCTCCAGGCGTACGAGGACTTCTGCGACAAGCTCGGCCAGGAGCCCGGCACCGTCGCCCTGGCCTGGCTGCTGCACCAGCCGGCCGTCACCGCTCCGATCGTCGGCCCCCGCACCGCGGGCCAGCTCGACACCGCGCTCAAGGCGCTGGAGGTCAAGCTGGAGCAGAGCGACCTGGACCGGCTCGACGAGATCTTCCCGGGCCACCGCCCCGCCCCGGAGGACTACGCCTGGTGACGACGACACCCGAAGCCGCCACAGGAAACCGGTAAGAGCACCCGGACCGGCAGCGGCACTGTGCAAGCGCCGGAGCAGCCAGTATGAGGCCGGCTCCGGCGTTTGCTCGAGCCGCCCACAGCTGGTTGACACCGCGATGACATCTTCTCGTTGGTACGATCCCCCACGCCCGCCTACGCCGTGAGTCGGTGCATTTCGACGACCAACGAGGTGGCACGTGCCCCAGCAAGCAAGTCTCAGTCACCCGGTCCGGGCGGAGATCAGCCCGCGACCAGTCTCGGGGTGGGTGAGGACGGCTGTCTGGGCGCTTCCGACCGTGGTGGCCCTCCTGCTCGGGGTGTTCCGCTCGTCCCACCCGGAGCTGTGGCGGGACGAGCTCGCGAGCGTCAGCGCTTCGGGCCGCAGCCTCAGCCAGCTGTTCGACCTGCTGGGCAACACCGACGCGTCGACCGGCTTCTACTACGTCGTGCTGCACTTCTGGACCGCGGTCTTCGGCAATTCGCTGACCATGCTCCGGATGCCCTCGGCGCTGGCGATGGCCGGAGCCGCCGCCTGCGTCGCGCTGACCGGACGGCGCCTCTTCGGACGCTGGGCCGGCTTCGGCGGCGGCCTGCTGTTCGCACTCGTCCCCAGCGTCACCCGGTACGGCCAGGAGGCGCGGGCCTACGCCTTCGTCGTCTGCTCCGTCGCGCTGGCCACGCTGCTGCTGGTGCGGGCCCTCGACGCCGGGAGGGAGCAGGCGGGCGAGCAGCAGGCCGAGGAGGGCGTCCGGCCGGCGACGCCGAAGGCCCGCTGGGTGGCCTACGGGGCCTCGATCGTCCTGATAGGGCTGTGCCACATCGTCGCTCTCGCCAGCCTGGCCGGGCATGCGGTGCTGTTGCTGCTGCACTGGCGACGGACCCGCTCGCACCGGGCGTTCCTCTGGTGGGCGGGCTGCGTCGTGGTGGCCCTGGGCGCCCTGTCGCCGCTGGTGATCCTGGGGCAGTCCGAGGTGGGCGGGCAGCTCTTCTGGCTGAAGCCGCCGGACACCAACCATCTGGCGAACGCCATCACGTCGATGCTGCAGCCGATGTTCTGCTCCAGCGGCTATCCGTGGCTGTTCGGCGTGCTGAGCCTGTGCGCGCTGCTGCTCTGGGGCCGGCACCGCGACTCGGTGCTCTTCCTGATCGCGAGCGTGGTCCTGCCGATCACCGCGATCTTCGTGATCTCGCTGGTCGGACAGACGTCCTACTGGCTCGGCCGCTACATGCTCTTCACCCTCCCCGCCTGGTCCGTGCTGGCCGGCGCCGGGCTGGTCGCCGTCGCCCGGGCGGCCGTAGCGGGCCTGGCCGCGGGTCGGCCGACCCTCGGGGCCGGCCCGGCCCGGCGGCGCGTCCTCGCCGCCGTGACCGCGCTGGGCGTGGCGCTCGCCGTGCTGACCGGCTACTCGGACCAGGTGGCCGTACGCGCCTATGCCTCGCACAGCTGGTCCAACTACCCCATGGGCTCGTTCTGGGGCTCCTGGGGCTACCAGCCGGCGGCGCAGACCCTGCTGCACCAGGCCCAGGCCGGGGACGGCGTCTACTACGGCGCGTCGCACCTCTACATGGTCGGCCCGGGTGTCGCGTACTACCTCAGGGGCCGGCTGCAGCTGAACCAGTTCCTGACGACCGAGACCGAGTACCAGAACAGCAGCTACGGCCCGTCCTACTGCACGGACCTGGCGGCCTGTGTCGCCAGGGCTCCGGCCCGGGTGTGGCTGGTGATGGGACCGTCCCGGCCCACCGGCGAGGACGCCAAGGTCGAGAACGCCCTGCTGGCCTCGGGCGCGTACACGGTCAGCGCGACGCACCATGTGTCCGGCATGACCCTGTTCCTCCTGGAGCGAAAGAGCTGACACCGTGGCCGAGCCCTACATCGCCTTCCTGCGAGCGGTCAACGTCGGTGGCCGCAAGGCGCCGATGGCCACGGTCCGCGAGCTCTTCGCCGGGCTCGGGCTGGAGGACGTCCGCAGCTACATCGCCAGCGGCAACGTCTTCTTCCGGCCGCCCGGCGGCGACGACGTCCCTGTCGACCGGCCCGCGCTGACCTCGGCCATCGAGGCCCGGCTGGCCGAGGGGCTCGGGTTCGAGGTGCCGGTGATGGTCAGGACCGCCTCGGAGCTGGAGTCGGCACTGGCCGCGGCCCCGTTCGACGGGATCGAGCTCACCCCGGAGATCCGGCTGAGCCTGGCCTTCAGCTCGGAGCCGCTGACCGGCCTTCAGTTCCCGCTGCGCTCGCCCAAGGACGACTGGGAGGTGCTCGGGGCGACCCGGGGCGAGCTGTTCGTGGTGCTGCATCTGCCGGACGGGCGGATGCACGGCAATCCGATGGCGGCGATCGAGAAGACCCTCGGCGTGAAGCTCACGGCCCGGTTCTTCCACACCTCGGCGAAGATCCTGGCGGCGGCCCGGGAGGGCGCTACTCGCTGACGGCCTGCTCACTGACGGCCTGCTCGCTGACGGCCTGTCGGATCACCGCGAGCAGGTCCCGGAGCCGGGCCCGGTCCGCCTGGTCCAGCCCGCGGGTGGCTTCGGCGAGAGCCTCCCGGTCCACCGCCTCGGCCTCCTGGTGCCGCTCGCGTCCGAGCGGGGTCAGGGTCAGCAGGAAGGCCCTGCGGTCCACGGGGTGACGGATCCGCTCCACCAGCCCCTCCCGCTCCAGGCTGTCCACGATGGTCGTGGTGGTCCGCGCCGCCACGCCGAGCATCTCGCTGAGATCCCGCATCCGCAGCGGCTCCGGGGAGGCGGCCAGCATCCGCATGGCCCGGACCCGGGCCACCGAGGCGCCGCACTCGCGCAGCCGCGCGTCCGTGAAGGCGCGGAGCCGCACGGTGGTGGCGAAGAGCTCGTCCACCAGGATGTCGCTGCTGCCGGGTGCCTTCATCCGCACGCCCTTCTTGTTCGTCCGCAATTTCGCCCGCAATTCTTGTGAGCACACACATAGTGAGTATGCTCAGTATGTGCGGAAGGCCCGAGCGGTCGGGACCGGTCCGCCCCGACCGCCGTTCCCACAAGGACCGACGGTCCACCAAGTTCCTGCGCTGACACTGCCGTCACGATCATCCACCATGCGCCCACAGGACCGTTTCCCATGGCTCACCGCCGCCTCAGCCAGCGCGTCGTCGTCCCCGTCATGTTCGTCGCCACCGTCTTCATGGTCATCGTCGACGGTGCCATCACCACCGTCGCCCTCCCCGCCATCGCCCGGCAGTTCCAGCTGGCGCCCGCCCAGCTGGACGCCGTGGTCGTGGTCTACCCGGTCTGTGTCGGGGTGGCCGTCCCCGCCTCCGCCTGGCTCGGCGACCGCTTCGGCGGCAAGCGCCTGATGCTGGTGTCCATGGCCCTGTTCGCGGCATCGTCGGCCCTGTGCGGGTCCGCGGGCAGTCTCGGCGCCCTGGTCGTCTTCCGGGCCCTGCAGGGCCTGGCCGGCGGGCTGCTCACCCCGGTCGCGGGCGCGCTGCTGTTCCGCACCTTCTCGGCCCGGGAACGGGTCCGCGCCTCCCGGGTGCTGATCTTCCCTCAGCAGATCGCCCCCGCCGTGGCCCCGATCCTGGGCGGGGTACTGGTCGACGGCCTCTCCTGGCGCTGGGTGTTCTACGTCAACCTGCCGCTGGGGCTGGCCGCGATCCTCTTCGGCCTCGCCTTCCTCGACCCGCACCAGCCCGAGCAGCACGGCCGCAGCCGGCGCTTCGACCTGCCCGGACTGCTGCTCTCGGCCGGCGGCCTCGGCGCGATGACCTACGGCATCTGCGCAGGATCCGACCACGGCTGGACCTCCCCCGCCATCGTGTTCTCCCTCGTGGCGGGAGCCGTCCTGCTCGCCGCCACCGTCTTCGTCGAACTCCGCACCGCCGAACCGATCCTGCGGCTCCGGCTGTTCCACGACCGGCTGTTCCGGGACTGCAACCTGATCTCGCTGATCGGGCTGATCCCGATCCTGGGGGCGATGTTCCTCGGCCCGCTGTTCATCCAGGACGCCCTGGGCGGCAGCGCGATGGACTCGGGCACCAGCACCTTCACCGAGGCCTTCGGCGTGCTGCTCACCGTGCAGGTGGCGGGCGCGCTCTACGCCAGGATCGGACCGCGCGCGATCATCGGCGGCGGCCTGCTGGGAGTGGCCGTCGTCCTGCTGCTGCTCTCCACCTGCGATCTGCACACCAGCCTGTGGACCTTCCGGCTCTACATGTTCCTGCTCGGCGTCGCCATGGGCGCGGTGTTCATGCCGACCACGGTGGCCTCACTGAGCACCGTCTCCAAGGCCGACATGGGACAGGCCTCGACCCTGAACACGGTGGTCCGCCAGACCTCGGGCGCACTGGCTCCCGCCGTGGTCACCACCCTGCTGGTCGCGGGCGGTGCCGGCGCGGCCGGAGCGAGCGGCGTCGGCCCCTCGGTGTCGACCTACCAGAACGCCTATCTGGTCCTGGCCGCCATCTCCGTGGTGTCGGCGCTCTACGCCTTCACCCTGCGCGACGGCGCCGCCCGGCAGGCCGCGACCAGCGGGATCCCGGAGCCGGCCGAAGCCGCGACGGTGGGCTGACCGGCCCCCGGCCGTCCGAGATCACGCCTCAGCCGGGACCGGCCCAGTCGAGCGTCGGCGCGAGCACCCCCTCCAGGGTCAGCAGCCAGCGCTTCACCTCCATGCCGACGGCTCCCCCGCCGAACCCGCCGATGCCGTCCGCGGCCACCACCCGGTGGCACGGCACCAGCAGGAACAGCGGGTTGGAACCCATGATCGAGCCCACCGCCCGCGCGGCGAGCCCGCCCTGGTCCAGCACATCGTCGAAGACGCCGCTGCGGACCGCCAGCTGTCCGTAGGTGATGGTCACCCCGTAGAGGACGGTGCGCTGGAGCTTCTGGAGCACGGCGCGCTGCGGCCCGGCAGCCGTCGAGCGCCAGTCGATCGGCAGGTCGAACGACCGTCGCCGCCCGGCGAAGAACTCCCCGATCCGCTCGGTGACCAGGGCCGCCTTCTCCTCGTCGCCGGCCCGCACCGCGTCCGCCCCGCTGTCCCCGAAGCTCGCCGCGACCACACCGACGTCGGTTATCCCGACCCGGACCGGACCGCTGGGCAACGGCGTCGGCACACCGAACCAGGACGTGGGCACGGACACCGCGGAACCGGTGCCAACGGGAATGGACGCAGTGGGGATGGACCGACTGGGAATGAACGGAGTGGGAAGAGACACGGGCGCGACCCCCTTCAAGCTCTCAAGCCGCTGTGCCCATCACGCTACCTCCGGCCACTGACAATCGGCCGGGCCCGCACCCAGGTCCGGTCCTCGGTCAGGTAGGCGTCGAACCGGCTCCGACGAAGCCAGCCGGAAGATCCCGCCCTGGCTCTCGCGCTCCCAGGGGACGTTGTCGTGCCAGCCCTCGCCCTCCCGCTGGAGCAGCACGCACCCGTCGTCAGCGACGTGGCGGCGGCAGGCGCGCAGCAAGCCGTCGCGCACGGCCAGATCCCCCGCGTGCACCAGGAAGGAACCGAGGATCACCACATCGAACCGCTCGCCCAGGTCCAGCTCCTCGATCGGGCTGCACACGGTCCGGGCGCCGCGCACCCTCGCCAGCATCTCCGCCGACTCGTCGACCGCGGTGACGGTGAATCCGCGCTCCAGCAGCGGATGCGTCACCCGGCCGACGCCGCAGCCCAGTTCCAGGACGCGGGCGCCGGCCGGGATCGCCTGCTCGATCACGTCCGGCTCGTTGCCGACCTGCAGCCGCTCGTACAGTTCCACCGCGCAGCCGTCCGGGGTGATCGGCCCCGGGCCGGTTCCGGCGTAGCCCTGGCGTATCCGCTGTGTCGTCATGCGGGCCATCCCAACACGGCGTCAGTGGACCTGGCCAGTGGGCCGGACGACGACGGTGTTGACCTCGACCCCGGCCGGCTGCCGGAGCGCCCACAGGACCGCGTCGGCGATCTGATCAGGTGTCAGCACCGGTCCGGCGGGGACCTCCCGGCCGGGGTGGCTGCTCCAGAACGGGGTGTCCACCCGGCCGGGGGCGATCAGGGTGACCCCGACCCCGGCGCCGGTCACCAGCACCCGCGCGTTCTCGGCCAGCGAGGTGAGCGCGGACTTGGAGACCGAGTACATGTTGCCCGGGGTGTTCTTGATCCCGGCGGTGCTGCCGATCAGCACCACCCGCCCGCCGCTGCGGGTCAGCTCCGGCAGCGCCGCCTTGATCAGCACGGCCGGGCCGAGGACGTTGACCAGCAGCATCTCCCGCCACTGCTCGGGGTCGCCGTCCGCGAGGTTGTCGTGGGTCGAGAAGCCCGCGTTGGCGATCACCGCGTCCAGCCGGCCGAACTCCTTGACGGTGGCGTCCACGGCCTGGCTGACCGAGGCGTAGTCGGTCGCGTCGGCGGCGACCGGCAGCAGCACCTCCCGGCCCGCCCCGATCCCGGCCGCGAACCGCTCCAACCGCTGCTGGTCCCGGCCGGTGACACCGACCCGGTGCCCGGCGGCGAGCAGCTGCCCGACAGTGGCGGCGCCGATGCCGGTGGCACCGCCGGTGATCAGCGTGACGGGCGCGGCGCTGGTGGTCTGGCTCATCCTGGTGACTCCCCCTGATACGGACTGATGCAGATCTTCAAGGCAATCATTGTGCAGTGCCGCAGCCTGACGCCGTCGCGGCGACGGACGCTCCAGAAAACCATTCGCGTTCCGACTCGCCGACCCTGCATGATGCTCGACATGTCCAGCTACGTCATCGCCCTCAAGCCCGCAGTCGCGGGCGCGATGACCGCTGTCCTGGCACTCGACCTGGCACTGGCACTCGCGCCGACAACCGCCGCCGCAGCAGCAGCCTTCGACGGCGCGCGACGCTGACCTTCCCCGGGATGTCCCGGGACCTCGGACGGGGAAGGTCGGCCCGTCCTTGAGGTCCCCACCCCGCCAGGCCCGTCGGGCCGGTCACCACCAGGAAGCATCATGTCCAAGCAGGCCTACCTGCGCACCAAGCCGCACCTCAACATCGGCACCATGGGTCACGTCGACCACGGCAAGACCACCCTCACCGCCGCCATCACCAAGGTCCTGGCCGACCGGGGCAGCGGCAGCTTCGTGCCGTTCGACCGGATCGACCGGGCCCCGGAGGAGGCCGCCCGGGGGATCACCATCAACATCTCCCACGTCGAGTACGAGACCGCCACCAGGCACTACGCCCACATCGACATGCCGGGGCACGCCGACTTCGTCAAGAACATGATCACCGGCGCCTCCCAGCTGGACGGGGCGATCCTGGTCGTCTCCGCGCAGGACGGGGTGATGCCGCAGACGGCGGAGCACGTGCTGCTCGCCCGCCAGGTCGGGGTCGAGCACATCGTCGTCGCGCTCAACAAGGCCGACGCCGGCGACCCCGAGCTGCTGGACCTGGTCGAGCTGGAGGTGCGCGAGCTGCTCACCGCCCAGGGGTACGACGGCGCCGGGCTCCCGGTGGTGCGGGTGTCCGGGCTGCGGGCCCTCGACGGGGACCCGCAGTGGACGGCCGCGATCGGCGACCTGCTGGACGCGGTGGACACCGCCGTGCCCACGCCGGTCCGCTACACCGACGCGCCCTTCCTGCTGCCGGTGGAGAACGTGCTGACCATCACCGGTCGCGGCACGGTCGTCACCGGGGCGGTCGAGCGCGGCCGGGTGCGGATGGGCGACCGGGTGGAGGTGCTCGGCCTCGGCGGCGAGCAGCTCACCTCGGTGGTCACGGGCGTGGAGACGTTCGGCAAGACGATGGAGTCGGCCGAGGCCGGCGACAACGTCGCGCTGCTGCTGCGCGGGGTGCAGCGGGGGCAGGTCCGCCGCGGGAAGGTCGTCGCCGCGCCGGGCAGCATCAGCACCCACACCCGCTTCACCGCGCGGGTGTACCTGCTCGGCACCGCCGAGGGCGGCCGGCGCACGCCGGTCACCAGCGGCTACCGCCCGCAGTTCTACCTGCGGACGGGGGACGTGGTCGGCGACGTCACGCTGGGCGGCGTCCACCAGGAGACGGGCGTGGCGTGCCCCGGAGAGACGGTCGAGCTGACCGTCGAGCTGGGACGGCCGGTCCCGCTGGAGCCCGGCCTGGGCTTCGCGGTCCGTGAGGGCGGCCGTACGGTCGGCGCGGGGAACGTGACCGCGCTGCTGGACTAACGTCCATCCGGGCAAAGCAGGGCAAATAGGGCAACGGGCGGCACAGGAATAGATCACCTGTGCCGCCCGTTGTTCGGCCTGTATAGTTGAACCATCAACTACTGGAGGAGCCAGCCATGACCGCCATGCAGTTCGGGATCTTCTCGGTCGGGGACGTCACCGTCGACCCCACCAACGGGGTCAAGCCGACCGAGCACGAGCGGATCAAGGCCATGGTGGCCATCGCGCTCAAGGCCGAGGAGGTGGGCCTGGACGTCTTCGCCACCGGCGAGCACCACAACCCGCCCTTCGTGCCCTCCTCCCCCACCACCATGCTCGGCCACATCGCGGGCCGCACCGAGAACCTGATCCTCTCCACCGCCACGACGCTGATCACCACCAACGACCCGGTGAAGATCGCCGAGGACTACGCGATGCTCCAGCACCTCGCCGACGGCCGCGTCGACCTGGTGATGGGCCGCGGCAACACCGGCCCGGTCTACCCGTGGTTCGGCAAGGACATCCGCGAGGGCATCAACCTGGCCGTCGAGAACTACGCCCTGCTGCGGCAGCTGTGGGACAACGACGTGGTCGACTGGCAGGGCAAGTTCCGCACCCCGCTGCAGGGCTTCACCGCCACCCCGCGCCCGCTGGACGACGTCGCGCCGTTCGTCTGGCACGGCTCCATCCGCAGCCCCGAGATCGCCGAGCAGGCCGCCTACTACGGCGACGGCTTCTTCGCCAACAACATCTTCTGGCCCAAGGAGCACTACCAGAAGCTGATCGCCTTCTACCGCAAGCGCTTCGCCCACTACGGCCACGGCGCTCCCGAGCAGGCCATCGTCGGACTCGGCGGCCAGGCGTTCATGCGCAAGAACTCGCAGGACGCGGTGCGCGAGTTCCGCCCCTACTTCGACAACGCCCCCGTCTACGGCCACGGCCCCTCGATGGAGGAGTTCATGGCCGAGACCCCGCTGGTGGTCGGCAGCCCCCAGCAGGTCATCGAGCGCACCCTGGCCTTCCGCGAGCACTTCGGCGACTACCAGCGCCAGCTGTTCCTGATGGACCACGCCGGGCTGCCGCTGAAGACCGTCCTGGAGCAGCTCGACATCCTCGGCGAGGAGGTCGTCCCGGTGCTCCGCAAGGAGTTCGCGATCGGCCGCCCGGCCGACGTCCCGGACGCGCCCACGCACGCCGCCCGGGTCGCCGCGAAGGCCGCCGAGGCGGACGCCGCTGCCGCCACCGCTGCCACTGCTGTCTGACGCCAGCTCAGTAGTCGTCCCGATCAAAGTCGTTGGAGGAAACCGTGACCGCCCCCGTCCGAATAGCCGTCGTCTCGGCCGGCCTCAGCCAGCCCTCGTCCACCCGGCTGCTCGCCGACCGCCTGGCCGAGGCGGTCCGGGTGGGCCTGGACGAACAGGGCCGCGAGGTGGAGATCCAGCTGGTCGAGCTGCGGGAGCTGGCGCACGCCATCGCCGACAACCTGGTCACCGGCTTCCCCGGCAGCGCCCTGCGCGACGCCGTGGCGGCGGTGACCGGCGCGGACGGGATCATCGCGGTCACCCCGGTGTTCAGCGCCTCGTACAGCGGGCTGTTCAAGTCCTTCTTCGACGTCATCGACAACACCGCGCTGGCCGGCAAGCCGGTTCTGATCGCCGCCACCGGCGGCACCGCCCGCCACTCGCTGGTGCTGGACCACGCGCTACGCCCGCTCTTCTCCTACCTGCGCGCCGTGGTGCTGCCCACCGGCGTCTACGCGGCCTCGGAGGACTGGGGCTCCGGCGACTCCGCCCTCACCGACAGCCTGCCCGGACGGATCTCCCGCGCGGCGGGCGAACTCACCGCGCTGCTGGGCCACGCACGGCCGGTTGCCCCCGCGGACGAGGAGGAGCTCGACTTCCTCCCCTTCGACCAGCAGCTCGCCGCCCTGCGCCCGCAGAACTGAGTCCTCGTCAGCCGATCGGGACGCCGAGCCCGTCGACGACCTGGGCTCCCGGAAGCTCGGCGAGCAGGGCTCCGGGGAGCCACAGCTTGGAACCCCGGATTCCCGACCCCACCACCACCCGCGGGTGCGCCGCGACCACGGCGTCGACCAGCACCGGCCAGTCGGCCGGGAGCCCGATCGGGGTGATGCCCCCGTACTCCATCGAAGTCGCCGCCAGTACCGCCTCAACCGGTGCGAAGGACGCCTTGCGGGCCTCCAGCCTCCTGCGGACCAACCCGTTGACGTCCGCCCTGCTGGTCGCGGTCACCATGCACGCTGCGTAGGTGGTCACACCGCCGCGTTTGGCCGCCACCACAACGCAGTTGGCGGAGTCGGCGAGGGCGACGCCGTAGCGCTCGCAGAAGGCTGCAGTGTCGGCCAGCTCGGGATCGATCCCGGCGACCTCCACCTGGTCGGCGCGCCCCTCCGGCCAGCCGCGCAGTGCGGCGGCCACCGGCGGCGCCAGCAGATCGGTGCGGCTGAGCGCCGGGGTCAGGGCGAGGGCGGTGTCCATCGTCCTATACCACCAGCTTTGCCGACCGGATTCCAACGGCGAGCCGTCTCTTCAGCCCGACGGGCGGATGTGAACCACGTCCTGTCCCACCTCCCGCGGGTTGGTCAGCAGTCCGTACAGCAAGCCCGCCACCGTGGCCGAGGTGAGCGGCTTCGCGGCGCCCACCCTGGTCAGATAGCCGTCGGCCACCCACACCGGGTGAGCGCGCCGCCGGTCCTCGTCGCTGAAGTTCTCGACGAAGGCACTGTCCGCTATCGACCCCAGGATCACCAGGCCGACCCGGATCCCGTCCCCGCGCAGCTCCCGCCGCATCGCGGCGGTGAAGCCGTTGAGGCCGTGCTTGCTCGCCGCGTACATCGCCATCAGCGGCATGTGGTCCAGGGTGATCTCCGACGAGATGTTGAGGATGTCGCCGCCTCCCGCCGCGCGCAGCAGTGGCACCGCGGAGCGGGTCGTGTGGATCGGCCCCAGCAGATTGGTGCCGACGCAGACCCGGATGTCCTCGTCCTGGGTCTCCTCGATGGCGCGGATGCGGGCGACACCAGCGCTGTTGAGCAGGATGTCCACCCGGCCGAACCGCTTCTCGACCTCGGCGAAGGCCGCCCGGACGCTGTCGCCGCTGCTGACGTCCGTGGGGATGGTCAGCACCGACCCGTCCATCTCGCGCGCGGCCGCCTCCAGCCGGTCGGCGCGCCGGGCCAGCAGCACCACCTGGGCCCCGTTCTCCGCCAGCAGCTTCGCCGCCGCCCGGCCGACCCCGGTCGAGCCGCCGCTGACCACAGCGACCTTCCCCTGCACAGTGCCGGCCAAGGAGGCCTCCCCATCGAGAAGTGTTCCGGAAGTCGGGGAGAGGATACCTCTCTGCAATTGAGAATGCGATAATCAACCGAGAAACACGTTGCCCTGGCCGTCCTCCCTACTTGGCGGCTCCGACCGTCTGCGCCGCCGCGTGCAGCGCGGCCTGCGGCGTCTTGTTGCCGCTCAGCGAGGTGCTGACGGCGTTCGCCAGGGCCTGGGAGATGCCCGCGTACTTGCTGCCGAGGTTGTCGCTGGTGCGCCCCTTGGCGTCCTGGACGGCGCGTCGCCAGACAGCCAGGCTCGGGTCCGCCGTGACCTGCTTGCCCTGGACCGTGGTGGTGGGCGCGATGTAGGACAGCGTCCGGTCGGTGGCATATGAATTGTCGGCGCTGGTCAGACAGGTGACGATCTTGTTGCTGGCGGCGTAGCGCGCGGTGTTCTTCTGCACCGGGATGGTGACGAACTCTCCGCCAAGCGGCACAGGGGCGTCGCCGCCGCCCTCGGCCGGCACCGGGATGATGCCGTAGCCGAAGGGGAGTTGCTTCGCCGAGGGCAGCTCCCAGGTGCCGTTCTCCGCGAAGGCCACCTGCCCGCTCTGGAAGTTCTTCCAACTGTCTCCCTGAGTCGGGGAGTTGGCGACCAAGGTGGTGTACCCGTGGTGGACCCAGTCCGTCCACAGCGAGAGGGCCGAGCGGGCCTGCGCGGAGTCGAGCTGGGTGAGATGCGCCCCGGCGCCCCAGAACCACGGCAGGAACTGGAAGGTCTCCTCCTCCGACGCGGCCCCGACGAAGGTGATGCCCTGCTTGCCGGACGCGGTGACCTTGGCCAGCGCGTCGGTCAGGCTCGCCCAGTCCTTGACGGTGGAGATGTCCACCCCGGCGGTGCGCAGGAGGTTCTTGTTGTAGTACAGCGCCAGGGTGTTCGCGCCGATCGGTGTGCCGTAGGTGCCCGCGTGATCCTGACCGGCGGCCAGGAGGTTCGGCTGCACCGCCGACGTGGCGATCCCGCTCTGCTCGGTGGTGGTCAGCAGGCCCCGGCCGACCAGGTCGGCGACGGCGGGATTGTCGACGATCAGCACGTCGGGCTGTGCGCCCTGCGCCACAGCCGCCTCCAGCAGGCCCGTCATCTCCCCGGTGTCGAAGGTGTTGCGCACCACCTTCACCCCGGCCTGGGCCCCGCAACTGTCGAGCAGGGCGGCCCAGGGCGAACCGGCGTCGAACTGCGGATAGGGATCCCATACGACGTACTGACCCTTGGCCGAGCCGCCGGCGCCCAGCGCCGCGCATCCGGCGGTCGCCGTGGTCAGCGCAACAGCCGCGACGAGGCAGGCCGCCCGTCTCCGACGGGGAAGTCTGTTCATGTCTGTCCTTTTCGTGCGAGCCGAGGCGGCGTCGGCGGCGCGGACGGTCGCGGTGGTCTCGGCGTGCAGCGGATATCTCGTGTTAGCGCTAACAATCGCGGGCATGCCAAACACGCCCCGATGGAACGTCAGATCATGGAACGGCTCTGTGAATCAAGGGAAATATGAGGAAACCCTTTGCCGTGCATGAAGCTAGGGCTCGCCCTGGTGCCAGTCAAGGGATCGAACAGGAGAGGTTTCCTCCCTTCCAGCTGGGGAGGATCTCGGCGGCCGACGAGGCGCAGCCCGTGGAGAAATGGTTTTCTCACATCAGCACACAGCCGCCTACCAGGGCCGATTTCCGCCCTGGAACAGCACGGTCTCCACCGCCCGCAGCTGGCGCCCCAGCACGGTCAGGCGTTCGGCCTCGTCATCGTGGGCCGCGAGGAGCTGCGCCATGACCTCCGGCCCCAGGACGTCGGGCCATGTGTCGGCGACGTAGCGCCGGGATGCGCGGTGGATCTCGATCTCCCGGTCGATGCGCCATGTGCCCATGACGGCCAGGGTCCAGGGCTGGTCACGGAGGACCGCGTGCAGCCACCGGTCGGTCGGCATGGTCTCGTAGAGCCAGGCAAGGGCGGCTCGGGGCAGGTCGCGACTCTCGGGTGAGGGCAGAGCGGTGGGCCAGTCGTCAGGGGCCGGCCGCCAGGATCGTTCGTTCATGTGTTCGATTGTGCCCCGATGGGGCGGCCAGTACCAGCAACCGTTCGATCCCTTCGGCGGTCTTCAGCCGATCTGCTCGGCCAGTCCGACGATGATGCCCTCGGGGCCGCGGACGTAGCAGAGCCGATAGCTGTCCTCGTACTGCGCCACCTCACCGACGAGTTCGGCACCGTGGGTGCGCAGGCGGGCGACGACGTCCTCGATGTCGTCGACGGCGAACATGATCCGGCGAATGCCCAGCGTGTTCACCGGCGCGTCCTTCGGCCCGGCGCTGATCGCCTCCGGCGTGTGGAACATCGCCAGTTCAACCCGGCCATGGCCGTCCGGAGTCCTCAGCATGGCGATCTCCTGCCGGACGTCGTCGAGCCCGATGACACGCTCCGCCCACCGTCCTTGGAATGGCGCCCTGCCCTCCAACTCCATGCCGAGCTCGACGAAGAACGCAATGGCGGCGTCAAGGTCGGCGACAACGATGAGGACGTTGTCCATGCGCTGGATCGTCATGCCAGGTCTCCTCGTCGGCACGGTGCCGCGCGGGGCACTTTGTCCTGCCTTAGCAGTCTCTATAGAACTATGAAGAGAAATGCTGATCACTGAAACGGACTTCAGAGAAAGTCGGCTTTCTTCGTAGCGCGTGCATGCACGTGCACTTGCATAAGCACCTGCACGTGCATGCGCACTGGCGTTACCATCTCGCATAGCCAAGACGAAACAGGCCCGCCCGTACCGCTCCAGCCTGGACAGCAGCGCGATACGAACGGGCCATGAAGCCTCCAAGGAGGTCCGCCATGAGTTTGCCCCATTGCGCAGCGCCGCGGCCAGCCGTTTCTTTCGTACGTTGGCCGATCACGGTCATCATCGTCATCGTGATCCTGGTGATTCCGGCCTTGCAGATCCACGTCGTCCTTGCCGACGTGATCACCCTGTCTGCGCTGCTCATGGGGGCCGGCGTGCCGGCAGACAGGTACCGCGTCAGCCCGAGTTGACCGCAGGGTACGTAGCCTGACCTCTCATCAGCAAGGGCCCTGAGGGGCACGAGATCTCGTGCCCCTCAGGGCCCTTATGTTCGAATCGCAGGCGATCGGCCTGATTCAGCGAAGGCCTCGACTTCTTCCACGGTGTGTGCCCACCCCGCTACCGTGGGCGTAGGCCTCGACCCTCGGCGGCGACCGTGCCCGATCGGCCCTGTTCGGCCTGTGATGGAACTGGCCAGACGACCAAAATCGAATACACCTACGAGCGCGACGCCAATGGGAACGAAGTCCCTGTAGCCCACCATGTCTACGGCCCCTGCAGCAGCTGCGGCGGCACCGGGAGAATCGCATGAGCGACGACATCAGCCGCGGGATCTTCGTGTGCCAGGACTGCGGCAACCACTACCTGCCGCCGGCGGACATGACCTACCCGACCGGTCCGGCCTCTGAGATCTTCTGCGCCACCTGCCAGCCCGAGCACTCCCCGGCTCTGGCCGCCAGCGCCGGCTTCAACCTCGCCGACGGCATGGCCAACCCCCGGTCCCGGGGACCAAAGCGCGCGGGTACGGCACCGACCGCACGCGGCAAGACCGGGCGCAGCAAACTCGGCTGAACGAAATCGACTTCATCGCCACGGGAGCGGATCCCAGCGCGATGGTGGACCGTCTCTGTCGGACCTGCCTGGGATGCTCCGACCATGGAGATGACAGTGCAGCTGACGATCGACTGCTCCGATCCGCAGAGAATGGTGGCTTTCTGGGCCGAGGCCCTGGGCTACGTGCCTGAGCCTCCGCCGGGTGGGCATACCACGTGGCGTGCCTACTGGGCGGCGGTTGGGGTGCCCGAGGCAGAGTTGCCGGCCGGGGCCGGGGATGTTCCGGAGTCCATCATCGATCCCGCGGGACGTGGACCGAGGGTGTGGTTCCAGCAGGTTCCGGAGCCGAAGGTCGCCAAGAACCGGTGTCATTTCGACCTGATGGTCGGTGGAGGCCGAGACGTCCCGGTGGACGTCCGCGCACAGCGGGTCAAGGCTACGGTGGAACGGCTGGTCAAAGCTGGTGCCACCGTGCTGCGGATCAGGAATGAGCCGGACACGGGGCTCTATGGCGCCGCCATGCAGGACCCCGAGGGCAACGAATTCGACGTCGCCTGAGGGCTGTTGCGACGGTGCTGCAGATCCAGGTAATCCGGCACAACCCCCATTCGGGGTGAGAATTACCGCCGACTGGTGGGGCAACTACGATGACCTCGCCCAGCTGCGCCTTTTACAAGCAGGAAACACCCGACGGCAACGGACCTGTGAATCAGCTGTTGACCAATGTTCACCGACCCTGCTTTGCTTCACCGCAGCCGATGGAGCACCCCGCCAGGTGGTGACAGTCATTCAGTTTCCCCTGACCGCTCCCTGACCAGCGCCACAGCCTTCTACAACGAGAAGAGGCACCGCTTCGCGGTGCCTCTCACCGGCCGCCCGGGAAATCCCCCCGAGCGCTTCCGGAGTTGCATTCGGATGCCTTCTCTTCGGATGTGCGGATATTTCCGTGATGGAGGCACCGGACAGGTCAGTGCCGCAAACGGGGCATCTTTCGGTCCCTTTGTCCATGTACGTGGTTTCCCGCCGCCGACCGGCGTGCGGGTCACCGGTATGAGAGAGGAACCCTCAACCATGGGTACCCCCCACGCCCACGGCCGTGTGAGACGAGTCGCCCTGACCGGCCTCGTCTCGTTCTCCATAGCCACCGGTGCTTTCGTCTCGGCAGCGGCCCCAGCCGACGCCAGCACCAGCCACTCGGTCCACGTGAAGCGACTGTGCGCGGCACCGGCCCACCGGCACATGGCGTCCTGCCTGGCACTGGCTCGCACCGACGTCAGCCAGCCACACGCGCTGGTCATGAACGCGGTCTCGCCACTGGCAACCCCCTCCGGCTACGGCCCCACCGATCTGCGCAGCGCGTACAACCTGCCCACCAACGGCGGCGCGGGCGCGACCATCGCCATCGTGGACGCCCTGGACGACCCCAATGCGGAGTCGGACCTGGCCGCCTACCGCAGCCAGTACGGGCTGCCCGCCTGCACGACCGCCAACGGCTGCTTCAGCAAGGTCGACCAGAACGGCGGCACCAGCTACCCCACCGCCGACTCCGGCTGGGCCGGCGAGATCTCGCTGGACCTGGACATGGTCTCCGCGGTCGCCCCCAATGCCCACATCCTGCTGGTCGAGGCGACCAGCGCGAACATGAGCGACCTGGGCACCTCGGTGAACACCGCCGTGAGCCTGGGCGCGAAGTACGTGTCCAACAGCTACGGCGGCCCCGAGGACTCCACCGACCTCTCCTCCGACAGCCAGTACTTCAACCACCCGGGCGTGGCCATCACCGTCTCCGCCGGTGACTCCGCCTACGGCGCGCAGTACCCGGCCGGATCCCGGTACGTCACCTCGGTCGGCGGCACCGCACTGTCACGGGCGTCGAACTCCCGCGGCTGGTCCGAGTCGGTCTGGAACACCAGCAGCACCGAAGGCACCGGCTCGGGCTGCTCGGCCTACGACGCCAAGCCGAGCTGGCAGACCGACACCGGCTGCTCCAAGCGCACCATCTCCGACGTCTCGGCCGTGGCCGACCCGGCCACCGGTGTCGCGGTCTACGACAGCTACCAGGCCTCCGGCTGGCAGGTCTACGGCGGCACCAGCGCCTCCTCCCCGATCATCGCCGGCGTCTACGCCGACGCGGGCACCCCGGGGACCAGCGACTACCCGTCCAAGTACCCCTACCAGCACACCTCGTCGCTCAACGACGTGACCAGCGGTTCCAACGGCAGCTGCTCACCGAGCTACCTGTGCACCGCGGGCGTCGGCTACGACGGTCCCACCGGCCTGGGGACCCCCAACGGCCTGGCCGCCTTCACCGCCGGCGGCAGCAGCACCGAGACCGTCACCGTGACCAACCCGGGCAGCCGCACCGGTACCGTCGGCACCGCCGCCTCGCTGCAGATCTCCGGCACCGACTCGGCCGGCAACGCCCTCACCTACACCGCCACCGGCCTTCCGGCCGGACTCAGCATCTCGTCCAGCGGCCTGATCTCCGGCACCCCGACCACGACCGGCACCTCCAA
The DNA here is from genome assembly GCF_004365705.1 of Streptomyces sp. 846.5. Lineage (NCBI taxonomy): Bacteria > Bacillati > Actinomycetota > Actinomycetes > Kitasatosporales > Streptomycetaceae > Streptomyces > Streptomyces sp. 846.5. The sequence goes on along the minus strand of NZ_SOBN01000003.1, from coordinate 190,313 downwards.
CGTCACCGTCACCGCATCCTCCGGAACAGCCTCCGGCAGCACCGGCTTCAGCTGGACCGTGGGCGCGAAGGTCACCGGCGGAATCACCAACGGCGGCTTCGAGACCGGCACCCTGTCCGGCTGGACCACCAGCGGCAGCGCCACCGTGACCAGCGCGTCCGCCCACAGCGGCAGCTACGGCGCCATGCTCGGCTCCACCAACCCCTCCAACACCTCCACCGCGGCGCAGACCTTCACCGCGCCCACCGGCAGCACCAAGCTGTCCTTCGACTACAACGTGACCTGCCCCGACACCGTGACCTACGACTGGGCCACCGCCACGCTGAAGGACAACACCTCCGGGACCACCACCACGGTGCTGGCCAAGACCTGCGTGTCCTCCTCCGGCTGGATCACCAAGACCGCCACGATCACCGCGGGCCACTCCTACACCCTCACCCTGACCAGCAAGGACGACAACTACGCAGGAGACCCGACCTACACCTACTACGACAACGTGACCGTCTCCTGACGCACCACGCCAACCGCACGACACCCGGGCCCCTTCCCCTTGCGCACGCGCCGGGGGAAGGGGCCTCCCACGTCGTCCGGGTCGCAGGCCAGTTGGACCATTGGGCTGGACGGATCAGTCGCGTGCGGGACTCGCCTGATCGCGGCCGACGAACGTCAATGCCTCCTGTGCCAGCAGCTGCCAGTCCAGCTCCGAGTCCGGCGCCAGGGACAACCACTCGCGCATGGGGCGGTTTCGGCCCGCGTCGAAGCGTTCGCCCTCGGCGGCGGCAATCAACCCCTCCACCCGGCCTCGGGGCAGCTTGACGATGAGTCGGCCGCGCACCAGCATCGCGAAGATCTTGCCGTTGAACTTCAGCGCGGCGCCGCCGAACCTGCCCTTGCGCCCCGGCTCGTCCACGGGGAGCATCACGCCTTCGACACGACTGAAGGCGTCGACGAGGTCGGCGAATCGCTCTTCCACGGGCACAGGCTTCGCCATCGACCCGCACCTCCTTGACTCCGTGGGGCGGCCGGCGCGCACCCTGCTGCCAGGAAACCAGCTCCCGGGCGGACATGCACTGCCGCCACGGCTACTCGGACCGCACCATCCGACGCCGCGTCAAACAGTGAGCTGAGCTGGGGATAGCCCAGCATCGGACCCACCGCCGAAATCGCACGCACGGGCATCCCGGCCCCGATCCAGGCCGCCGGATCCCAGGGTCTACTCCGCCGACCGGGTCATCTCTCGACGCTCCGTTCATCAAGGATCTCGACAGCCCAGGCGCGCAACCGTCGGCGCATGTCCTCCACCTGGCCGCCATCAACGCCATACGCCTCATATTCCCGGTCCGGCCAACGGTCGACCGCCCGCAGCGCCTGGGCGAAGTAGTGCGGTTCGAACCCGGCGTCGTGCTCAGACGCCAACTGCAGCAGCCGCTCACCGGAGTACCGCCCGGAGGCGAGCGCGGCATTCACGTCGAGGTAGTCCCGTGGCGCTGCCCGTCCGAACAGCGTGGTCACCTTGTTGGCCACCGCGTCATCCGGGTGCAGGACCGGACCGATCTCCAGCACGGCAGGCGGGTGAGCCCGCCAGTCACACCCGAGCTCCACCTTCGCCGCGTGCCCCTGTTCATCGGCGACCGCGAACCGCGCGAACACCCCGCCGGACTTCTCCACCTCGACGGTCAGGTCCGCTGACCGGTAGGCCGCGGCCACCGCACCGACGGCTTCGGAGAAGGCAACCGGGTCGGCGATGTTCGTGAAGAGGTCGACGTCATCCGACAGTCGTTCCAGGAACCCGTGCGCCTGAACCGCGTACCCGCCGGCCAGGACGAACCCGTATCTCGCGGCAGCTCCAAGGCCGATACGGGCAAGTCGCGCATGAAACGGGTCCATACAGGCGAATACTACGCAGCCCTGCGAGCCAGCTGCGGGAACCGCCCTTCCCACATCAACCGCACGCGCGGCGGAAGCCACAGCCTCTGCCACACGTCCGAGAGAAGCGCAAGGTCCAGGAACTGCTGTAGTTCCTCCACGTGCATGGCCTCACGGATGACCGTCTCGTAGAGCATGCGCAAGTCAACGTCGTCCGACAGGTCGTAGACACGCTTCGGCGTCCAGTCCAACACAGTCGGCAGGACCACCATCCCGTCCCTCGGACCGGCCAGCTCCTCCAACGTCTCCGGAACTGTGTAGGGCCGGATCTCCCCATACCGCACCCGCGACTCCATGCGCCCAGTATGCCCAGGCTCAGCCCTGAACAGCCACAGCGCCCTCGCAGGCGCCGGGCACAGTGAGTCGCTAGGTACGGCACAATGACCGAGTCTCGCCTTGCGACTCGGCCAATCGTCCGACCTGCAGGTTTACATGATCTTGTGGGCGCAGACGGTTTCGAACCGCCGACATCCGCCTTGTAAGGGCGGCGCTCTACCGCTGAGCTATGCGCCCGTGCGAGAGCTAAGGATACCTGCTCCGGCGGGTGCCCAGTGTCGGGGCGGGGCTCGGGGCGGAGGCCGGGCCCGGGTGGGGGTCCTAGGGGCCGGGACGGGGGCGGGCTCGGGGCGGTGTTCGTGGCGTGTCAGGGTGAGTGCGGGGGTGTGGGCCGGGGTGCGAGGATGGGGGCGACGGGCCGACGTGGCCTGATGGCAGGGCACGTGGAGCGGGAGAAGACGTGGCGTCGGGATCAGCGCGATGGGGGCGTGGCGATGCTGGGCGCGCGGCTGCGCAGGCGGCCAAGGACGCGGCTGCGCAGGCGTTCCTGGAGCTGGACACCGTCCAGCGGGACGTGCGGATCTCGGTGGAGGCGGTCGCCGCCTCCGACAACTCCCCCAACGCCCGCCGGGCCATCGCGGACTTCGCCGCGCTGGGCACCAGGATTGACCAGGTCAGCAGCGAGTACATCACCGCCCTGGACGCCCATGACCTGGACGCCGAGGACCTCGACCACGGATCCGCCAACCAGGCCCGGCAGCAGCTGGACCACGCCCGGCAGCAGCTGGTCGACGTGCGGACGGAGCTGGAGCGCTTCGCCGGCTTTCTGCAGCCGCTGGTCGCCGCGGCCGAGACCCAGCTGGCGCAGGTCGGCCCGGCCGTGCAGCGGGCCAAGCAGTCCTGGCTGGCCGCCAGCAACGCGCTGGACGCGGTCAAGGCCGCCCGGATCGGCGCCGACGACCTGTCCCGGCGGCTGGCCGCGCTCGGCCCGCAGCTGACGCTGCTCGGCGAGGGAGCGGGCAAGCACGGCGTGCAGGCGGTCCTCCGTACCGCCACCGACGTGCAGCGCAGCGCCGAGGCGATCCGCGCCGAGGCCGAGCGGCTGCCGGAGCAGGCCCGGGAGATCGACCAGCGGCTGGCGTCGCTGCGCACCCGCACCCAGGCGCTGGAGACCCGGGCCGGCAATATCGGGCCCACCCTGAGCGAGCTGCGCCGCCGTTTCAGCTCGGCCTGCTGGGTGGACCTGCAGAACGTCCCCGAGCAGACCGAGGCGGCGGTCCGCAACGCGCAGCAGCGGCTGGCCGAGGCGGCCAAGGCCAGGGACGAGCAGCGCTGGCCGGACGCGGTCAGCATCCTGGCGACCACCCGCACCCTGCTGAACACCGCGGACGGGGCCGTGGCCACCGTCAACGAGCGGCTGCACTCCCTCAACGAGGCCCAGCGCGCGCCCCAGGCCGAGATCGAGCGCACCCGCTTCGCGCTGCGGGACGCCCAGCGGCTGGCGATGGCCGGGCGCAGCGCGCCCGATCCGCGCCATGCCGGTCCGCTGGACGCCGCCGTGGAGCGGCTGGACCGGGCCGCCGAGGCGCTGACGGGCCGTCATCCCGACTACTGGCACTTCCTGACCGAGCTGGCGGCGGTACGGGAGACCGCGGCCCAGGTGGTCCAGGCGATCCGCGAGGAGCGCGGAGCGGGACACCGGTAGCCACCACCGGCAGGCCCGCAGGCCGTAGAGTTGGCGGCATGCCTCGCTATGACTACCGCTGCCGCACCTGCGGTGCCACGTTCGAACTCCGCCGCCCGATGTCCCAGTCGGACGCCCCGGCGATGTGCCCGGCCGGTCACGACGACGCCGTCAAGCTGATGTCCATGGTCGCCGTGACCGGTACGGCCTCCGGCAGCGCGAGCGCCGCCCCCGCCCAGGGCGGCGGAGGCGGTTGCTGCGGCGGCGGTTGCTGCGGCTGAGACCCCGTAGAGCCGAGAGCCCACAGATTCCGCAGAACCCGCCGAGACGTCAGCGCACCGGTGTGCGCACCCGGACCCGGGCGAGGAGTCGCCGGACGATCTCCTCGCCAGCTGCCACGCCCACCTGCGGCAGCGCGGTGACGCCCGGCGCGGTCCAGCCGGTGTCGGCCAGCTCGCCGTGCCCGGGCCGGAAGCCGGCGTCCGCGGCCAGCAGCAGCTCAGCGTCCAGCAGCGAGTCCCCCGCGGTGAGCACCGTGGAGGCCCCGGTCCGCCGCTCGACCTCGGCGAGCGCCGCCGACTTGGTCAGCGGCTGCGGGACCAGGTAGATCTTCCGGCCCTGCAGCGAGACGGTGTAGCCGCGCTCGTCGGCCCAGCCGGTCAGCTCGGCGACCCAGCCCTCGGGCAGCTGCTCCCGCTCGACCACCAGGTAGGCGAAGAGCTCCTCGGCGACCCGCCGCTTCAGCGTCCACTCCGGGTCGGCGGCCAGCGCGAGGTGGTGCACGATCTCGTCCAGCGGCGCGCAGCTGGTGGCCAGGGTGGACGCGATGTGCGCGGTCCAGTCCTCGTCCGTCAGCCCGTCCACCAGCAGCCGTCCGCCGTTGGCGCAGATGGCGTAGCGGGGGGCCCAGCCCGGGACGGGTCCCGGCAGGTGCACCCGCTGGTACTGGGCCCGGGTGCGGGTGGTCACCGGGACGAACTCGGCCGCGCTGATCAGCTCGGTCAGCAGCTCGGCGCAGTGCTCGGTCATGAAGGACAGCGGCTTGCCGTTGTGGACCTCGACGGCCAGCAGCCGGGGCGCCGTCTCGTCGGACATGTCCAGGGCCAGGGCCCGCGGCGAGTAGATCAGGGTCCGGTCCAGGTCGCTGCCGACCAGGTAGCGGTCGCTTCCGTGCAGGGGGACGCTCATACCGCGGTGCCCTCGTCTCCGGTGGCGCCCCGGGTGTACCGGGGGTGGATCAGTCCGACGCAGCTGTACGGGAGGCCGTCGACCACCTCGACGGGTACGCCGCGCTGCTCGGCCAGCAGCCGGACGTGGCGCAGCTCGGCCTCGGCCCCGCGCCGGACCAGTACCTTCCAGGGGACCCGCCGCAGCAGGACCCGGGTGGTCTCGCCCACCCCTGGTTTGACCAGGTTCACACTGTTGATGCCGTACTCCTCGCTGATGCGCTCCACGGCGGCCCAGCCGGACCAGTCGGGTTCGCGGTCGGGGCTGTCGGCGGCGGCAGTGGCGCTGACATCGGGGAAGCAAGCGGTGATCGCGTCCAGGAACTGCTCGGAGACGTCTCCGTCGGCGAGCTCGCGGTAGAACTTGGCGCCGTGGAAGTCGTCCGGGCCGATCAGGTCGGAGCGCAGCACGGTGCGGGAGATGAGCCCGGAGACGGTGGAGTTGAGGCAGGCCGAGGGGATCAGGAAGTCCTCCCTGGTCCCGAAGGTCCGCACGCAGTGGCCCGGGTCGGCGAGGACCGCCATCTCCGGGTTGAACCCGGTGCCCGCCAGTGCCTCGGCCAGCTCGCGGGTAATCGCGCCCTTGCCGGTCCAGCCGTCGACGAACACCACGTCGGCGGCGTTGTGACGGTCCGCCAGATAGCGCAGGGCGACGGCGTCGATGCCCCGGCCGCGGACGATGGACACGGCGTAGTGCGGCAGGTCGATGCCGTGCGCGTACTGCGCCCAGCGCCGCATCAGCACGCCGACCGGGGTTCCGGCGCGGGCCAGCGAGGCCAGGACGACGCCGCGGCCGCGCTCGGCGAGCACGGTCTCGGTGACCACGGCCACGGCCTCCGCCATCCGTCCCGCGGACTCGCGCAGGGCCTGCTGGAACAGCTCCTGGTAGGCGGCGGTGGGCTGGTACTCGACCGGCAGCGACTCGGCGTAGTGGGCGCCGCCCTGCTGGATGGCCTCCTCGCGCTCCTCGGTGGGGGCCTCCAGGGTGACCTCGGAGAGGTCCTTGAGCAGCCAGGAGACCTCCTCGGCGCGGTAGGAGGAGAAGGCGGGCCCGTACAGCGGCTGAGGGAGCGAGCCTGCGGGCGCGGGCGCGGTGGAGGGCGCGGGCGCCCGGCGCGGGCGGTGTGCGGGCACGACGGCCAGCAGCACCCGGTCGGTGACGCCGCGCAGCCGGTCCAGAAGTCCGCGTCCCGGGGCGTGCAGCGGCGCCCGGTCGCCGTGGTCGTCGACGACCAGCACGATCGCGTCGAAGCGCCGGGACGGGTCGCTGCCGGGGGCGACGTTGTAGGCGTAGCGGCGGCCCTCGCCGTCGGCGGGGGCGTCGTGCGAGGGGAATGCGAGACGGGTGCGCAGGGCGTAGCCGGGGTGGTCGACGGTCAGCGCCGGGGAGCGGGTGGTGGTGGAGAAGCGGACCTCGCTGGCGGCGCCGAGCCGCTCGGCGAGCGCGCCCGCGAGCCGCAGCGGCGCGTACATCAGCTCCTCCTGGCCGAGGACCAGCACCCGGCGCGGCGATCCGTCCGACTGCCGCGCGCCCGCCTGCCCCGGTGACAGCTGCTCCGCGAGCCGCGCGGCCATCTCCGGCAGCGCCTGCTCCAGCCGTTCCCGGTCGGCGGCGGTGAAGCCGTGCCGGCCGCCGTCCGGCAGCCCGGCCGGCCAGCCCAGCTCGACCCGGGCCAGCGGGGCGAGCGGCCCGGCCTCGGGCACCGCGCAGCCCTGACGGGTCTCCTCGGCGGCGACCAGCGCGGCGCCGCGCTCCAGTACCCGTTCCGGGAGCTCGACCGAGCCGCCGGCGGTGGCCACCACGTCGATGCGGACGCCCAGGTCGGCGGCGGTCTTGTCGAACGCCTCGCGGTCCTCGGGGCTGCGGGTGTCGATCAGCGCGGCGACCACGTAGTGGCCGCGCGGGTGGCGCCCGTGCAGGGCGGCCACGGTGTTCAGCACGGTGCGGCCGGTGGACAGCTCGTCGTCGACCAGGACCAGCGGCCCGTCACCGCCGAGGAAGCCCGGATCGGCCGGGAGCAGCAGGTGGGAGGTGGCGTGCGAGTGCTCCTCCTCGAACTCGACCGCCTCGACGCCGGCGACCGGACGGCGGGTCGAGTGCAGATAGGGGGCGGCCGCCCCGGAGGCGCCGCCGAGGCCGTCCGCGACGCAGTGGCCGAGGCCGGTCGCCGTCTCCGCGTAGCCGAGCACCACCGGCCGCGCCTGCGGGCCGAGCAGCTCCCGTACCGCCTCGCCGAGCCGGTAGCCGGCCCCGTACACCACCTCGGGCCGCTGCGGCACATGCTTGCCCAGCACCTGGGAGACCAGCAGATGCGCCCGGCGCGGATTCTGCCGCAGCGCCAGGCCCAGCAGTTCCCGCACGGAGGGCTCCGGCAACCGGACGCCGAGCCGCTGCTCGACCCACTCCCCCGGCCATACGGTGCCGCTCTTCCGCCCCTGGGTCTGCTGCTCAGCCGTCATCGTCCTGCTTTCGTCGATCGTTCAACCGTGCACATGCGCATGTCTGTCCACTCCCCCAGTCCATCACGGGGGAGTGACCGTCAGATGTCCCGCAGCCCTCGTCAGGGGCACAGACAGGCAGCCAGAAGTTCCGCGAAGGTCACGCCCTCGCGCGCCACACCGAACACCGAGGCCCGCAGCATCACCCGCTGCGCCCAGGCGCGGTGCGGCTTCACCTCGTTCATCTTGTTGGTGTAGGCCGACCGCATCACCCCGCCGCCGGCCCGGTCCTGGTGCAGGATGTCCGCCGCGTCCGACCACTCCTCGTGGCTGGCCACGGACAGTGCGTGCACGGCGGGGACGTGGCTGGGGTGGATGCAGGTCTTGCCGAGCAGGCCGTTGGCGCGGTCCAGTTCGATCTCGCGGATCAGCCCGTCCAGGTCGTGCTCGATCAGCTTCTGCCGGACCCCCTCGGTCGGCGGCTCCGTCCCGGCGAACGGGGTGGAGCGCAGCTGCGGCTTGAACTTCCGCTCCTGGACCGGGAAGTACTCCCACACCGGTCCGGTGACGGTGTAGCCGGTGCCGTCGGCCCGTCCCAGCACATTGACCACGTCGCCGATGACCGAGGCGACCAGCTGGACGTCGTAGGCGGTGAGGTCCGGTGGGCGGCGCAGCCCGTAGGCGGAGCTGAGGTCGGTGACGCCGAGGCGGACCGCGAGCACCTGCTCCCGGTGCTTCTCCAGGACCAGCGAGATCCCGGCCAGGGTCTCCCTGCGGGTCTCCAGATGCGCCAGCTCCGGGGACTCCAGCACCGGCATCGCGAACAGCCGCCGCCCGGTGGCGCTGCGGACCTGCTCCAGCGCCTCCAGGAACGGCAGGCCGCTCTCCTCGGTGAACTTGGGCATCACAAAGCCGGACAGCACCGCCAGCGCGGGGCCGAGCCGCGCCGAGAGGTCGACGATCTGCTCGGGACGGCGCACCCGGACGAACAGCAGCGGCAGCTGCTCCCCGGCCTCGACGCGTTCCAGCAGCAGCGGCAGCTGCCGGACCAGATTGTCCTCGGCCGCCGCGACCTCGTTGTCGTCTATCGCGTCCTCCAGGCAGAGCACCATCGACACCACGCCGTTGGCGGCCTGCTTGCGGACGTCGTCGTACAGCCGGGGCCGGGTGGCCGGCGAGTAGAGGGTGGCGCCCAGCGCGGTCGACAGGATGGAGGGATCGCTGGAGCGATCGAATTCAGCCGGTTCCCGGAGGAAGAGGCGCTCACGGGTCTCGGCGTCGAGTTGACTGAAATGGCGCATGGCCCCTCCTCGGGATTCCTGGGCGTGACAGCACGGTTGTTCTCTGCTGCGGAGAGTGGGACGTCCGGGACCACGGAGGCCGTGACGGTAATCGTACGGATCCAGCGGTAAGAATCCAGTCAGGAAACGAGCTGTTCTTGGAAGCGTGGCATCCGGTTAACACATCGCCCGGGCACACCGGCGGATCAACTCCCGCACCGGTCGTACACGTCGGTTCTCGGCCATACTGCTCGCCGTCCTGGTGAACGGCAACCCGGCAGCGACAGACCGGCGCGCGGGCGGGCCCGGGCCAGTTCCGCCGGTGCCTCCCCGCCGCCTACCCTGGTGCCCGTCGAAGGTTTCCCGCCCGTGCCGTCCGCAGCAGCGCTGAGACAGAGGGAGAGCGTCAACCAGCTATGACCAAGGTCATGCCCAAGGGCTCCAACACTCCGCTGACCAAGGTGGACGCGGTGCGAGCGGTGCTGCGCTGGCGGGTCGTCCCCGGCGCTCCCGACGTGGACGTGTCGGCGCTGCTGCTCGGCGTGGACGGCAGGGTCGGCTCGGACGACGACTTCGTCTTCTACAACCAGCCCCGGCACCCGTCCGGGCTGGTCCGGCACCGGTCCAAGGCCAGGATCGGCGAGGACGTCACCGAGACCATCGACATCGACCTGGCGCTGCTGCCCACCGAGATCGACCGGGTGGTGGTGGGCGGCTCGGTCGAGCACGGCGACTTCGACGAGATCCCCGAGCTGCGGATCCTGCTGTTCGACATCGCCGGCGGCCCCGGGGCCGAGGCCATCGCCCGCTTCGACATCGCCGACACCGGCGGGGTCACCGCGCTGCTCTGCGGCGAGCTCTACCGGCGGAGCGGGGGCTGGAAGTTCCGGGCCATCGGGCAGGGGTACTCGTCCGGGCTGGTGGGACTGGCCACCGACTTCGGCATCACCATCGACGAGGACGAGCCGGCCGTCGAGGAGCCGCCTGCGGCGGCCGCGGCCGAGCCGGAGCTGGTCATCCCCCCGCCGCCGAGCCACCCGCCGACGCCGCCGAAGCCCCAACCGGCGGTCGAGCCTGCGGCTCCGGCCGCCTCCCACGGGTACGGCTACCCGCCGCCGTACCAGCCGGCGCTGCTCCCCGAACCCGAGGGCTTCGTCCTCCCGCTTCAGGGTCCGCAGTTCCAGGGGGGCCAGCGCTAGGTCCGTTTTCGGGTGCGGACCGTAGGGGGCTTGTCGCGCAGTTTCCCGCGCCCCCAGCTAGTGCAACTGGCCCAGTTGCAGCCCCCTAGTAGGGCTTTGTTAGGTACCCCAGTTCTCTTTGCTGGGGTATGTTGTGATCTTCTGTCAGGTGTGACACCTGAGGAGATGGAACAGGTCCGCCCGCGCCTGGAGGCGTTCGCGGAGGAGATGCTCGGCCCGCTGGCGCGTCGTGACCAGCGGGCCAAGGGCGAGCTGTATCTGCGTGGGCTGATGCTGGACGGCAAGCGCAAGTCGATGCAGCCGATGGCCGAGCGGCTGGGCGTGGACCACCAGCAACTCCAGCAGTTCGTTTCCTCGTCGACCTGGGACTATGCGCAGGTACGCCGAAACGTGGCCCGGTGGGCGAACGTGCATATCGCTCCCGAGGCGTACACGATCGACGACACCGGGTTCCCGAAGGACGGCATGGACTCGCCGGGCGTGGCGCGGATGTACTGCGGTGCGCTGGGCAAGCGCGGCAACTGCCAGATCGGGGTGAGCGTCCACCTCGCGAGCGAGCAGGCGTCCTCGGCGATCGACTGGCGGCTGTTCATCCCCGAGAGCTGGGACGACACCAAGAACGCCGACGATCCGCTGCTGGCCGCAGCGATCGCGCGCCGGCGCGAGCGGGCAAAGATCCCCCAAGACGTGCGGCACCGCGAGAAGTGGCGCCTGGCCCTGGACATGCTCGACGAGGCCCGCGAGGACTGGGGCCTGCCCGACCTGCCGGTCGCCGCCGACGCCGGATACGGCGACGCCACCGGCTTCCGCCAGGGCCTGACCGAACGCGGACTGACCTACGCGGTGGCCGTCAAGTCCGCGACCACCGCCCATCCCGGCACCGCCGAACCGGTACGTGCGCCCTACAGCGGCCGCGGCCGCCCACCCGTCCCCGGCTACCCGGACAAGCCACGCTCCCTGCGCCAACTCGCCCTGGAAGCAGGACGATCAGCACGCCGCACCGTCACCTGGCGCCAGGGAACCAGGACCGGCAGGCGCAACCCCACCGCCGACATGCGCTCCCAGTTCACCGCCCTGCGGGTACGTCCGGCCAACCGGGACATCCCCCGCGCCGCCGACGGCACCCTGCCCGAATGCTGGCTGATCGCCGAATGGCCGCACGACGCAGCCGAGCCCACCGACTACTGGCTTTCCACCCTTCCCGCCGACACGCCGCTGCGCGAACTCGTCCGCATCTGCAAGATCCGCTGGAGAGTCGAGCACGACTACCGCGAACTCAAAGACGGCCTGGGGCTGGACCACTTCGAAGGACGTAGCTACCCCGGCTGGCACCGCCACGTCACCCTCGCCGCCCTCGCCCAGGCCTTCTGCACCCTCCTGCGACTCGACCCAAAAGCCCCTGCGCCGGCCTGACCCTGTACGCGGTCCTCCGCGAACTCCAGGCACTCCTGGCCACCTGGACCGGCGCCTGCTCCATATGCGGCCAACCCGCGCCGACGCCAGAACCACGCCACAGGACCTAACAAAGCCCTACTAGGGGCGCGGGGAACTGCGCGACAAACCAGGCACACGCCGCAGGCGTCATGCACCGACCGGCTTGTAGCCCCGCTGCCACTGCATCCCCCACCCGTAGAGCCGGTCCAGCTCCGCCTGGAAGCCGTAGACGTACCGGGCCTCCCGGCGGACCGTCAGGTTCCCGCCCTTGTTCTCGATCAGCGCCACCGCGCAGGACCGGGCCTGCGAGGCCCGCTGGTCGAGCCGCACCTCGATCGGCCGGCCGCCGGGCGGCGCCAGGGTGACCACCGCGTGGGTGCGGTCGAAGGCCGGGGTCTCGTCGTAGATGTAGACGAAGATCAGGATCCGCTTGAAGTGGTCCTTCTTCTCCAGGTCGATGTAGAGCATCTCCCCGGACGGAGCCCCGGAGCGGTCGTCCCGGCTGAGCCGGATGTACGGCGAGTGCTGCAGATCGCCGTAGAAGTTGCCCAGCGGCTGCACCACCCCCTTGGTGCCGTCGGCCAGTTCGTACAGCGCCCCGAGGTCGAGGTCCACGGCCAGGATCTGGTTCGCCGACTGAGGCATCGTCATCGGCCGGAACAAGGTCGGGCGCAGCAGCCCCCGCAGCCGCTCCCCCGCAGGCCGGGCCGAGGGTTCCGCCTCCCGTGCGGTCCAGTGCAGATTGACCTGCATGGTCCCGTTCACCGCCCCCAGATCGCTCAGCGACACCCGGGGCGAGCCCTTGGTGAGCGTCAGCCGGTCCACCCCTGGACCGAAGGTCTGGTCCGTCCTGCGCATGAAGTCCCGAATACCCGCCATGTCCCCACCCCTCCGCACTTCTCCCGAGCACCCAACCAGCCGATTACCCATCCACCGGCCTTCCCGCACCCCTGACTAGTGGTCACAACAGGCTCAGGCGTACGATGCGTTCTCTGCTGACGCGATATCGTCATGCACGCACGCGTGTCGAGGCGTCAACTGCGCCGCCTCCGGGGGACACCGTCGTCGCACCGCTGCCCGACCCCGTCCCCCCAGTCCATGGCCCCCCGTGCCGCCCGACCCGAAGCCGAGGCTATCCCGCTTATGAACCTTTCCTCCATACAGCTGGTGTGGCTGGCCGTTGGATGTGCGATCGCCCTGGTCATCGCGGTCGTCATGGGCCTGCTGCGCACCAAGAAGCCCAAGCACGCCGCCGAGCCCGCCGACTCCTGGGAGCGCGGCGAGGCACGCCGCCGCCGCAAGGAGACCATCTACGGCAGCGCGTCCTACGTCCTGCTGTTCGCCTGTGCCTCGGTCGCCGCCGCGTTGTCGTTCCACGGGCTGGTCGGCTTCGGCGAGCAGAACCTGAACCTCTCCGGCGGCTGGGAGTACCTGGTCCCCTTCGGCCTCGACGGCGCCGCGATGTTCTGCTCGGTGCTCGCGGTCCGCGAGGCGAGCCACGGTGACGCCGCGCTCGGCTCCCGCATGCTGGTCTGGCTCTTCGCCGGTGCCTCCGCCTGGTTCAACTGGGTGCACGCCCCGCGCGGCGGCGACCACAACGGCGCCCCGCAGTTCTTCGCCGGCATGTCGCTGTCGGCCGCGGTGCTGTTCGACCGGGCGCTGAAGCAGACCCGCCGGGCGGCGCTGCGCGAGCAGGGCCTGGTGCCGCGTCCGCTGCCGCAGATCCGCATGGTCCGCTGGCTCCGCGCGCCCGTCGAGACCTACCAGGCCTGGTCGTTGATGCTGCTGGAGAACGTCCGCACGCTGGACGACGCGGTCGAGGAGGTTCGCGAGGACAAGCGCGAGCGCGAGGCCGCCGCGGCCCGGCAGCGCATGGAGAACCGGCGCGAGCGTGCCGAGTTGAAGGCCATCTCGCGGTCCGCGCCGCTGCGCGAGCTGACCACGCTGGAGGCGTCCGGCAGCTCCGAGACCGCTGCCGCGCTGGAGCCCGCCTCGACCCGCGGCGTGCTGCCGCGCCGCCGCCGGCACGACGCGCTGGAGAGCACCGCCCCGATGTCCTCGACCGGCTCGGACGACGGCGACTCGCCGCTGCCCCGGCTCGACTCGCTGGAGAAGAAGCTCAAGGACCTGGAGCAGCAGTTCGGCTGAGCCGGCAGTTCGGCTGATGATCCACCGACCGGGAGGGACGCGGGCCGGGGGCACTAAAGTGTGTGCATGATTGCCAGGCCCGCGACCTCCTCCACGCTCAAGGAGATCAACCTTCGGACCGTCCTGGACGTGATCCGCGCCGAGGCCCCGGTCTCCCGTGCGGAGATCGCCAGGCGGACCGGAATCTCCAAGCCGACCGTCTCCGCTCTGCTCCAGGACCTCCTGGAGATGGGCCTGGTGTCGGAGACGGTCCGGGCCGAACTCGGGCCCACCTACGGCGCGCTGTTCTTCGCCCCGCGCCCCGAGGCCGCCTATGTGCTGGCGCTGGACGTCGGCGCCCGGCGGCTCCGGGGCGCGGTCGCCGACCTGGACGGCACCATCAGGATCCGCCGCGACGTCCTGGTCGAGGGCCTGGACGCGCCGCGGATCGTGCAGACCGGCGCCGAGCTCGCCGAGGAGCTCTGCGCCGAGGCCGGTATCCCCCGCGAGGCGCTGCAGCACGCGGCCGTGGGCGTGCCCGGGGTCGTCGACCGCCGGGACGGGCGGATCTGGCAGGGCGCCAACATCCCCTCCCTGGACGGCTTCGCGGTCCAGGAGGCGTTCGAGGAGGCCCTCTCCATGCCGGCCACCGTGGAGAACGACATCCACCTGGCCGCGCTGGGCGAACAGCGCCGCGGCAACGGCACGGCGGCCGACAGCTTCACCTTCCTCTCGGTGGGCACCGGCGTCGGCGCGGGCCTGGTCCTGCACGGCGAACTGCACCGGGGGTTCGCCGGCGCGGCCGGCGAACTGGACTGCGCGGTCGAGCCCGCGGACTTCGACGACCAGGACCCCTGCGCCGCCTCACTGCTGCGCTACGCCGTCACCCGGCTCCCCGAGGAGGCCGCCCGGGGCGCGCTGACCACCGAACAGGTCTTCGCCCTGGCCCGGGACGGCCACCCGGGCGCCTGCTCGGTGGTGGACGAGGAGGCCAGGCGCATCACCGGCTACCTGGCCCCGGTCGCCGCCGTGGTGGACGTGGAACTGGTGGTCCTGGGCGGCGGCATCGGCCTCAACGGCGACCTCCTGCTGGACCGCATCCGGGAACGACTGGCCGCCCGGGTCCCCTACCCACCCCGCATCGAGGTCTCCGCCCTCGGCGACGCCGCCGTACTCACCGGCGCAGTCTCCGTAGCCACGCGCGCCGCCCTGGAACAAATCCTCACCCTCCGCTTCGCCACCCCAGGCCACCGCAGACCGTAGGACGGCAGGAGAGGAGGTGATCATCTGACCCCCGCACCACAGCTCGCCCCGGCGCCATGCCCGAGCTACTCGAAGACCTGGCCAAGCTCCCCTCCTTGTCCGGGTCGAGCAACGGACTCATGCAGCATGCGCGATGAAGGCGACCGTGGAGGTGTCGCCATCCAGAGCGATGTTCAGCGATGCGTCCAGCGCCTTGGCAAGGCGGGCCAGCAGGGGGAGCGTAGGAACAGTGCCGCCGAGTTCGAGCTTCGAGACCTGAGGCTGGGTCATGTTGGCTCGCTTGGCCAGTTCTGTCTGAGAAATGCCCAGCTCGACGCGGCGGTCGTAGACCGCCTGACCGAGATCGAAGGCCATACGGATCTCGGTTCGCATCGTTTCGACCTCGGGCGCCTCGGTGTAACCCTCGAGGGCCTTCCGGTCACGGGCAAGCTTCCACTGGGTGTGGTTCATGAGCCTTCTCCCTTCGTGACATCGCGTGTGAACTCGTCATGCGCGGCGTGGCGCTCGGCTTCGCAGACCTTTCTGGCCTGCTTCGCGCGATCCACCCACGAATGGCACTGCTGTCATGGCCAAGTGTGAACCGTAGTTCACGTAACCCGTCACCAAGGTGTCGCGAGTACGGCTCGGAGAGGGTGGTCGGGGCGTCGAGCAGGCGTTCAGCCGCATGCTCAGCCTGGAGGTAGTCGCGGTCGGACAGGTTGTCCAGCCAGTGGCGGACTTCCGGTTCGATCTCGATCTCCCAGCCATCGTCCATATAGCTGACTGTATAGATAGTCGAGCATATAGGCAAGGACCTGGAGCGCCAGGGTGCACTCCAGCGACGCAGAGAGCCCGCTCCGTCGGAACGGTGCGGGCCCTCGGGGATCTGCGGAGGCTACGAGATTTGGACTCGTGACGGGGTTGTCCCCGGCTACAAAGGGGGGACGTCCCCCGCGGCGGCCAGGCGCTTGTTGCGGAGGATCGAGGAGGCCAGGGCGAGGCCGATGAAGGCTACGCCGATCAGGCCGGTGACGATCTCCGGGATCGTGTACTTGATGGAGACCATCAGGATGATGGCCAGCGCGCCGATGGCGTAGTGCGCGCCGTGCTCCAGGTAGACGTAGTCGTCCAGGGTGCCCTGGCGGACCAGGTAGACCGTCAGGGAGCGGATGTACATGGCGCCGATGCCCAGGCCCAGGGTGATCTGGAAGATGTCCTGGCTGATGGCGAACGCGCCGACGACGCCGTCGAAGGAGAACGAGGCGTCCAGCACCTCCAGGTAGAGGAAGAGGAAGAACGCGGCCTTGCCGGCGACCAGGATGGCCGGCTTGCCGTTGCGGGTCGGCGGGGTCGCGACGGCTGCCTCCTCCGCGTCGTCCTCCTCGTCCTCGTCGTCCTCGCCTGCGCTCTCGAAGAGGTTGGACAGGCCGCCCACGGCCAGGTAGGTGGTGAGTCCGGCGACGCCGGCCAGCAGGACGGTCTCCGCGCCGCCCTCGGCGAAGAAGCGGGCGGAGAGCATCAGCACGATCAGCGAGACGACCACCGACAGCTGGTCCAGCTTGCCGATCTTCTCCAGCGGCTTCTCCAGCCACTCGAGCCACTGGATCTCCTTCTCACCGAGGATGAAGTCCAGGAAGATCATCAGCAGGAACATCCCGCCGAACGCGGCGATCGCCGGATGCGCCGCGTCCAGGTGCTGGGCGTAGGTCAGCCCGGCCTGGGTCTTGGTGGAGTCAAGTGCCAGCTGCACCACGCTGACCGGGCTGATGTGCGCGGTCAGCGCCACCACCAGCAGCGGGAAGACCAGGCGCATGCCGAACACGGCGATCAGCACGCCGACGGTGAGGAAGATCTTCTGCCAGAACGGCGTCATCCGCTTGAGGATGGTCGCGTTGATGACGGCATTGTCGAAGGACAGCGAGATCTCAAGGACAGAGAGGATCAGGACGACGCCGAAGCCGTCCGCCCCCCAGAAATACGCGGCAGCCGCGAGGCCGATCAGGGTGATCCCGAAGGACCACCCGAAGGTACGGAGGAGCACGGAAGGGCCTGAACCTTTCTGTAGCGCGCGCAGCCACAGTCGCGGGGACCGCCCTTCACGACGTGTCCGTCACGCCGTGGGAGCGATCCCCGACAATCCCCGCCCTGCCCGCAAGATTTTCTTACTGAACGTTAACTCCGAAGTCTAGGGCGATGCCCCGAAGCCCCGACGCGTACCCCTGCCCCACCGCGCGGAACTTCCACTCGTTGTTGTAGCGGTACAGCTCGCCGAAAATCATCGCGGTCTCGTTGGAGGCGTCCTCGGAGAGGTCGTAGCGCGCCAACTCCGCGCCGTCGGCCTGGTTCAGCACCCGGATGTAGGCATTGCGGACCTGGCCGAAGTTCTGCAGCCGGGCCTCGGCGTCATAGATCGAAACCGGGAAAACAATCTTGTCGACCTGCGGCGGGACCTGGGTCAGATTGACCTTGACGACCTCGTCGTCGTCCGCGCCGGTACCGCCCACGAGTTCGTCGCCCATGTGCTCGACCGAACCCTCGGGGCTCTTGAGGTTGTTGTAGAAGATGAAGTACTCATCCCCCAGCACCCGGCCGTTGGAGCAGAGCAGGGCGCTGGCGTCCAGGTCGAAGTCGGCACCGGTGGTCGCCCTCGCCTCCCAGCCCAGCCCGATCTGCACGGCGGTGAGGTTGGGGGCGGCCTTGGACAACGAGACGTTGCCGCCCTTGGCGAGCGTGACACCCATCTGTTCTTCCCTCCCTGGGACATCTACTGCTGAGAAAGCAGGTACTGCCGAACACGTGGGGCGAGTCGGCTGCCCGCGGCGCGCCGCGGGCAGCCGGTGGGAACCAGGCCCGACGTCAGACGTTGACGCCGAAGTCCTGGGCGATGCCGCGCAGCCCGGAGGCGTAGCCCTGGCCGATGGCGCGGAACTTCCACTCGGTCCCGTTGCGGTACAGCTCGCCGAAGACCATGGCGGTCTCGGTGGAGGCGTCCTCGGTGAGGTCGTAGCGGGCGATCTCCTGGCCCCCGGACTGGTTGACGATCCGGATGTAGGCGCTGCGGACCTGGCCGAAGCTCTGCAGCCGGGTCTCCGCGTCGTAGATGGAGACCGGGAAGACGATCTTGGCGACATTGGCGGGGACGCTCGCCAGGTTCACCTTGATGACCTCGTCGTCGCCCTCGCCCTCACCGGTGGTGTTGTCACCGGTGTGCTCGACCGAGCCGTCCGAGGACTTGAGGTTGTTGTAGAAGACGAAGTCCTTGTCCGAGACGACCTTGCCGGTTTCGGACGTGAGGATGGCGCTGGCGTCCAGGTCGAAGTCTGCGCCGGTGGTGGTACGAGCGTCCCAGCCCAGGCCGACGAGGACCGCGGTCAGGCCGGGCGCCTCCTTGCTGAGCGAGACGTTGCCACCCTTGCTGAGGCTGACACCCACGAGTCCTCCAGATGCAGGGGGAGCACTTCACCGTGCCCCCGTTGGTGCGGTTGCGGTTTCTGTCCAGCCAACGGATCGATCGTAGTGGCCAGTTCCCTAAAATGTCGGGATCACGCATACCGCAAGCCGCACCGCGGAGGGGTCTTACCCGGGAATTCCGGGCGTCGCCGCTCAGAGGGCGGCGAGCGCCTTCAGGTACTCCTGCTGGTCGCGCGCGTCCGGCAGGCCGTTGACGACGGTCCAGCGGACCACGCCGGCCTTGTCGATGACGAAGGTGCCGCGCACCGCGCAGCCCTTCTCCTCGTCGAACACGCCGTAGGCACGGGAGGCGGCGCCGTGCGGCCAGAAGTCCGACAGCAGCGGGTACTCCAGGCCCTCCTTCTCGGCGAACACGCGGAGCGTGAACGGCGAGTCGTTGGAGACGGCCAGGATCTGCACGTCGTCGTTCTGGAACTGCGGCAGGTCCTTCTCCAGGCTGCACAGCTCGCCGGTGCAGACACCGGTGAACGCGAAGGGGTAGAAGACCAGCACGACGTTCTTCTCGCCGCGGAAGTCGGAGAGCCTGACCAGCTCGCCGTGCTGGTTCTTGAGCTCAAAGTCCGGAGCCTCGGTGCCGACCTCGATAGCCATTGCTTACCTCTCAGAGATGGTCGCGGGCCCCCGGCTCAGCGCCGCGGAACCCTGTCGGTCGTCGTGCCCGCGCTCATCCTGCCACCCGCCCCGAAGTCACCGGAGCCCGGGCAGCCGCCCGAGCATTCCCACCACACCCACCGCACGCCGCAGCAGCGCGCCCCCCGGCAGCCCCGGCACCTGCTCCACCAGCGGGGCCAGCGCCATCAGCCCGCCGATCCGGTGCAGCCGGATCTCCCCCTTGGCCAGCAGCGAGGGCAGCGCCGCCCGCCCGGTCGGTACGCCGAGCACGGTCACCGCGGCGCCCTCGATGCCCGGCACGCCCCCGCTCCCCGATTCGGTCCGCCAGCCGTCGGCATCGGCGTGGAACACCCAGCCGCCGGTCCCCGCCCCCCACACCCCGGCCTCGGCGCGCACCCCCTGCCGGTACGCCAGCGCCCCGACCACGTCCACCAGCGCGGCGATCCCGGCGTCGGTGACCGCCCGGTCCAGCCCGGACCGGGCGGCGGCGCGGTCCGGGAAGCAGCCCAGAGCCGCCACCGCGATCTCATGGGCGGAGGCGTGGATCTGGGTGAGCAGCGGCAGCGGCCCCAGCGCCGAGTCCAGCTCCAGCAGGCCCAGCCCGGGCTGCTCCGCGATCTCCGCCAGCGCTTCGGCGACCCTGCGCCGGGCCTCGCCCAGCGCCGCCAGCACCCCCGGCCGGAGCTCGCCCGAGTGGTCCCGCCGCGGCGCCTCCTCCTGAGTAAAGCCCCTGGCCTGTGCCATCAACCGACCCAGCACCGGGCGCTCGGGCCAGGAGCCCAGCTCCGCCAGCCGGCCGACAGCCCCGGGCGGCGCCGTCGCGGCCAGGTCGAGGAGCGCGTCCCAGGCCCCCAGGGTCCGCTCCGCGAGTGCTGCGGGCGGCCCGGTGGCGACGCCGCGATGATGGTCCATCCCAGCATTCTGCCCGTTGCAGAACGCAACGGCCCGCCGTACCGGCCGCACCCGTGGAGCCGGGCGACCGGTACGGCGAGCCGTCACCGTGTTGAGCTGTCGGTCCCTCTGTTACGCCGTCAGCTGATCAGCGCTGGCCTGCCTTGGCGGCCTTGGGGGTGGCCAGCCGAACCGCCTGCCAGTCCTTGCTGACGGCGACGGTGCTGGTCTGGGAGAGGCCGGCGGTCTGCGCCGCTTCGGCGATGTCGCTGGCCTCGACGTGCCCGGTACGCCCGGTCTTGGGGGTGAGCAGCCAGACGAGGCCGCCCTCCACCAGGTACTCCTGGGCGTCGACGAGGGCGTCGGTGAGGTCGCCGTCCTCGCTGTCCTCGCGGAACCACATCAGCACGGCGTCCGCGACGTCGTCGTAGTCCTCGTCGACGAGTTCGCTTCCGGTGAGGTCCTCCACGGCCTCACGCAGATCCTGGTCGACGTCGTCGTCGTAGCCGAGCTCCTGGACCACCTGTCCGGGCTGGAATCCCAACCGGTTTGCCGGGTTGGTCCTGTCCTCCGCGGGGTCCGCGGTCGCGCTCACGGGAATTGCCTCCTATATCCGACCCTGCCTCCTGAAGGCAGGGCTGTGGCCGTAGTCCACACGGGCGGGGCGTTCAGCGCAAGTACCCGCTGCCCGATCCCGTACCGGCGATGCTGCGCCGCAACGCGACACGCCGCCGAGCGTGACACACATCACGCCCATTTGCCCCAGTATCAAGCGGTGCGGCGGATCCGCGCAGCGGATTGCCGTCTGATGTACCCCCAACGCCGCCTGCTCACTCCCAGGACACCCGTTCCAGAGCACTCCCGCTCCGGGCGTACAGTTCTTGATTGGCCCTCCCCAGCCTCCTACCACCACAACGTCGTGGTTTCGGTCGGCCGCCAAGTCGCAGCCAGGACCCCCACCCAGGGTTCCGACTGCAACAGCTGGGCCGGTTTCACCCTAATGGGGAGCTTTTGGATGGAGACATCCCAGGGCACGAACCGGTTACCCACTGGTAGAGATGACGTTTCTCGACCTGCGGTCCACGATGGAGGCGGCGCGACACCACCTCAGTTCGACCGACAGTGAAGGAACAGCGTGGCTTCCGGATCCGATCGCAACCCGATCATCATTGGCGGCCTGCCCAGCCAGGTCCCGGACTTCGATCCCGAGGAGACCAGCGAGTGGCTGGAATCGCTCGACGCCGCCATCGACGAGCGGGGCCGTGAACGCGCCCGCTACCTGATGCTGCGGCTCATCGAGCGCGCCCGCGAGAAGCGTGTCGCCGTGCCCGAGATGCGCAGCACGGACTACATCAACACCATCGCGACCAAGAACGAGCCGTTCTTCCCCGGCAACGAGGAGATCGAGCGCAAGGTCCTCAACGCGACCCGCTGGAACGCGGCCGTCATGGTCTCCCGCGCGCAGCGACCCGGTATCGGCGTGGGCGGCCACATCGCCACCTTCGCCTCCTCCGCGTCCCTCTACGACGTGGGCTTCAACTACTTCTTCCGGGGCAAGGACGCCGACGGCGAGTCCGGCGACCAGATCTTCTTCCAGGGCCACGCCTCCCCCGGCATCTACGCCCGCGCCTTCCTGCTGGACCGGCTGAGCGAGCAGCAGCTCGACTCCTTCCGCCAGGAGAAGTCGAAGGCCCCCTACGGCCTGTCGAGCTACCCGCACCCGCGGCTGATGCCGGACTTCTGGGAGTTCCCGACCGTCTCCATGGGCCTGGGCCCGCTGGGCGCGATCTACCAGGCGCGGATGAACCGCTACCTGCAGCACCGCGGCATCAAGGACACCTCGCAGTCGCACGTCTACGCCTTCCTCGGCGACGGCGAGATGGACGAGCCCGAGTCGCTGGGCCAGCTGTCCCTCGCGGCCCGCGAGAACCTGGACAATCTGACCTTCGTGGTCAACTGCAACCTGCAGCGCCTGGACGGCCCGGTCCGCGGCAACGGCAAGATCATCCAGGAGCTGGAGTCGCAGTTCCGCGGCGCCGGCTGGAACGTCATCAAGCTGATCTGGGACCGTAACTGGGACCCGCTGCTGGCGCAGGACCGCGACGGCGTCCTGGTCAACAAGCTGAACACCACCCCGGACGGCCAGTTCCAGACCTACGCCACCGAGTCCGGCGCGTACATCCGGGAGAACTTCTTCGGCGGCGACCTGCGGCTGCGGAAGATGGTCGAGGACCTGACCGACCAGCAGATCCAGCACCTGGGCCGTGGCGGCCACGACCACGCCAAGGTCTACGCGGCGTTCAAGGCGGCCCGCGAGCACGTCGGCCAGCCGACCGTGATCCTGGCGCAGACCGTCAAGGGCTGGACCCTCGGTCCCAACTTCGAGGGCCGCAACGCGACCCACCAGATGAAGAAGCTGACCACCGAGGACCTCAAGCGCTTCCGCGACCGGCTGCACCTGCCGATCACCGACAAGCAGCTGGACGAGGGCTACCCGCCCTACTACCACCCGGGCAAGGACTCGGAGGAGATCCAGTACATGCACGACCGGCGCAGCGAGCTGGGCGGCTACATGCCCACCCGCAAGGTGCGCCCGGTCAAGCTGGAGCTCCCCGGCGACGACACCTACAAGCTGCTCAAGAAGGGCTCCGGCAAGCAGGAGATGGCCAGCACCATGGCCTTCGTCCGGCTGCTCAAGGACCTGATGCGGGACAAGGAGATCGGCAAGCGCTTCGTGCCGATCGCCCCCGACGAGTACCGCACCTTCGGCATGGACTCGCTGTTCCCCTCGGCGAAGATCTACAACCCGCAGGGCCAGCTGTACGAGTCGGTGGACCGCGAACTGCTGCTCGCCTACAAGGAGTCGCCGAACGGGCAGATGCTGCACGACGGCATCTCCGAGGCCGGCTGCACCGCCTCGCTGATCGCCGCTGGTTCCTCCTACGCGACCCACGGCGAGCCGCTGATCCCGGTCTACGTCTTCTACTCGATGTTCGGGTTCCAGCGCACCGGCGACCAGTTCTGGCAGATGGCCGACCAGCTGGCGCGCGGCTTCGTCCTCGGCGCCACCGCCGGCCGCACCACCCTCACGGGTGAGGGCCTGCAGCACGCCGACGGCCACAGCCACCTGCTGGCCTCGACCAACCCGGCCGTGGTCGCCTACGACCCGGCCTTCGGGTTCGAGATCGCCCACATCGTGCAGGACGGCTTGCGCCGGATGTACGGCAGCAGCGCCGAGTTCCCGCACGGCGAGGACGTCTTCTACTACATGACGGTCTACAACGAGCCGATGCTGATGCCCGCGGAGCCCGAGAACGTCGACGTCGACGGCATCCTCAAGGGCCTGCACAAGTACGCCCCGGCGACCGGCGGCCAGATCCCGGCGCAGATCCTCGCCTCCGGTGTGGGCGTGCCATGGGCCCTGGAGGCCCAGCGCATCCTCGCCGAGGAGTGGAACGTCAAGGCCGACGTCTGGTCCGCGACCTCCTGGACCGAGCTGCGCCGCGACGCCATCGCGGTGGAGGAGTTCAACCTGCTCCACCCGGAGGAGGAGCAGCGCGTCCCGTACGTCACCAGCAAGCTGAGCGGCTCCGAGGGCCCGTTCGTGGCCGTCTCGGACTGGATGCGCGCGGTGCCGGACCAGATCTCGCGCTGGGTCCCGGGCCAGTGGCAGTCGCTGGGCGCGGACGGCTTCGGCTTCGCCGACACCCGTGGCGCGGCCCGTCGCTTCTTCCACATCGACGCCCAGTCGGTGGTCCTCGGTGTGCTCACCGAGCTCGCCAAGCAGGGCAAGATCGACCGTTCGGCACTGAAGGCGGCCATCGACCGCTACCAGCTGCTGGACGTCTCGGCGGCCCACCCGGGCGCGGCCGGCGGCGACGCCTGACCGGCAGTCAGCCCCGGTAGTTCCCCCGCAGTACCCGGCCTCGGCCCGGCGACTTCACCAGTCGCCGGGCCGAGGTTTTTTGCTGTGACTTTCTGTTAAACCACTGTGCGGGGTGTCAGCAGCCGCTACGTTGTCCGTACTCCGACAACATCGGGATCCCCATCGCGAGAAGGAGCACCATGTCGACAACCCGTCGCGTCACCGCTCTGTCCGCCGGCCTGCTGGCCGTCCTCGGCTCCGCCGCCCCTGGACTGGCCGCGTCGGCCCCCGCGTTCGGCGACGCGCCGCTGCAGCTGTCGTCCCCCGCCGGTCACCACATGGTCGCGCAGGTCGGCGGAGTCCGGAACAGCTCCTCCTCCAACTGGTCCGGCTACGCCGCGACCGGCGCCACGTTCACCAGCGTCAGCGCCAGCTGGGTGCAGCCCACCGGCAAGTGCACCAGCGCCACGACCTACTCCAGCTTCTGGATCGGCCTGGACGGCGACGGCAGCAGCACGGTGGAGCAGACCGGCAGCGAGGTCGACTGCTCCGGCGGCTCCCCGCAGTACTACGCGTGGTACGAGATGTACCCGGCCTACCCGGTGAACTTCTCCAACACGGTCAAGCCCGGCGACCACTTCACCTCCTCGGTCACCGAGAGCGGCAGCCACTCCTTCAAGCTGGTCCTCACGGACAGCACCCAGGGCTGGACCAGGACCGTCACCAAGACCCTGAGCAGCGCCGCGCTGGCCTCCGCCGAGGTCATCGCCGAGGCCCCGTCCAGCAGCTCCGGCGTGCTGCCGCTGACCAACTTCGGCACCGCGTCGTTCACCAGCGCCACCGCCAACGGCCAGCCGATCGGGAACTACTCCCCCGACCAGATCAACATGGTCTCCGGCTCCACCACCAAGGCCACCACCTCCGCCCTGTCCGGCGGCAACGCCTTCACCGTGACCTGGAAGCACAGCTGACCCCAGCGCCACTGCTCCACTGCTCCACTGCGTCGGGCCCGTACCCCCGGTTGGGAGTACGGGCCCGACCTGGTTCCCAATCTGTGAAGCAGCCGTGAATCTGTGGGCCGATTGGCGCTGGTTGTGACGGTTGTCGCAGTTTGGTTACGCCGAGTACGGCGTACGCAGACCGGTATTGCGCTTAGGCTGACGCAGAACATCTCAGCAAGACCTCCGGGCACGGCCCGTCTGACGGTCGCCCCACGCCCAAGGAGAATCACGCGTATGCGGTTCAGGCGCACGCTGATAGCTGCGATGGTGTCCTTCACTGTTCTCGCGGGCACCGGGGCGGCAGCCGCAGGAGCCGCGGTCTCCGACGAGCAGATCGCGATCACCACTCCGCCGGCCGGCAGCAAGGCCTGGACACAGGACCACTCGCTGGACCGCGACCTCCCGAACCCGGCCAAGGCCACGGCGACCGAGGTCGCCGCGTTCTTCGCCTCGCTCACCAGGGCCCAGCAGCAGCGTCTGGTGCACGCCTATCCGCTGGTGGTCGGCAACTTCGACGGCGCGCCGCTGGCGCTGCGCTACCAGGCCAACGCGATCGCCATGGAGCAGGAGCTCGCCACCCAGAAGGCCC
This sequence comes from Streptomyces sp. 846.5, assembly GCF_004365705.1. NCBI lineage: Bacteria > Bacillati > Actinomycetota > Actinomycetes > Kitasatosporales > Streptomycetaceae > Streptomyces > Streptomyces sp. 846.5. Next base: position 165,051 of record NZ_SOBN01000003.1, on the reverse strand, counting down.
GCGCCGCGGACACCTCGCTCAGCGCCGGTGACCGCGCCACGGCTGCCGGACGGGCCGGGATCCTGAACACCCTGCTCACCCCCGACCGCCAGATCCTGGCCTTCGACCCGCGCGGACGCGGTCTGGTGGCCGAGGTCTTCGGCAACCTGTCCACCGCGCAGCGGGTGTCCGTGGTGGTCCCCGGCTCCGACATGGACCTGGCCCACTTCGTGCGCACCGACCAGCCGCTCAAGGGCGCCGCCGGGATGGCGGAGGCGCTGCGCGCGGAGGAGGCCAAGGTCTCGCCGGACACCAGCACGGCGGTCATAGCGTGGTCCGGCTATGTCACCCCGGTCGGCCTGGGCGCGGACGCGGCCACGGCCCGCCTTGCTCAGGCTGCCGCGCCGCGGCTGGAGAGCCTGCTGGACGGGCTCAAGATCACCTCGCACCCGGAGACGGCGCCGTCCTTGTACTGCCACTCCTACGGCTCGGTGGTGTGCGGGATCGCCGCACCGAAGATCGACGCGCCGCAGGGGGTCACCGACATGGTGGTCTTCGGCAGCCCCGGCATGGACGTCCCCGACGCGGCGGCGCTCGGCACCGGCGTGCGGCTGTGGGCGACGGCGCGGAACCCAGGCGACTGGATCGGCAACGTTCCGTACCTGGAGGTCGCCGGGCTCGGCCACGGGGCCGATCCGACCAGCACGGACTTCGGCTCCCGGGTGATCGCCTCGACCGGGGCCAGCGGGCACAACGGGTACCTGTCCGCGGGGACGGCGAGCCTGCGGAACTTCGCGGACATCGCGCTGGACCGCTATGCGGATGTGGTCTGTTCGAACAACAACGGCGGGTGCATTTCGGGGCTCTGACCTCGGGTGCAGCTCAGTGGTGGGCTTGTCGCGCAGTTCCCCGCGCCCCTGCAGGGGCGCGGGGAACTGCGCGGGTAACCAAACGCCTACTCGCGCGCGGCCGACGTCCCGGTCATATCCGCATACCGGTCGCCCACCACCGCGGCGGCAATCGGCTCCAGCGCAGCCAGCTCCTCGGAGCTGAGGTGCAGCGCCGTCGCCCCCACGTTCTCCTCAAGCCGGCTCCGACGCCGCGTGCCGGGGATCGGCACCACCGCGAGGCCGTGGACCTCGCCCTGTTGCTGGACCCAGGCGAGAGCAACCTGCGCCGCCGTCGCTCCGTGGGCCGCGGCGATCTTGTGGACCGGGGTCAGCAGCGCAGCATTCTGCGCGGCGTTGTCGCCGGTGAAGCGGGGCTGGTAGTTGCGGAAGTCGGCCGCCCCCAGCTCGCTCGCGTTGGCGAAGGCCCCGGTCAGGAACCCCCGGCCGAGCGGCGAATAGGGCACGAAGGCCACCCCGAGCTCGGCCGCCGCCGGCACGGCAGACCGCTCCACGTCCCGGGAGAACAGCGACCACTCCGACTGCAGGGCCGTGATCGGGTGCACCGCGTGCGCCTCGCGCAGCTCCGCGCCGGTGACCTCGGACAGGCCCAGGTACCTGACCTTCCCAGCCGTCACCAGCTCGCCCATCGCGCCGACCGACTCGGCCAGCGGCACCTCGGGGTTGCGGCGGTGCATGTAGTACACGTCGATGACGTCCACGCCGAGACGGCCCAGGCTGGCGTCGACGGCCTGCCGGATGTACGCGGGGTCGTTGCGCACGGCCCGGTAGGTGGGGTCGTCGATCCGGCGTTCGATGGAGAACTTGGTGGCGACCACCACCCGGTCCCGGTTGGCCCGGACGAACGGGCCGATCAGCTTCTCGTTCTCGCCGTGGCCGTACATGTCGGCAGTGTCGAGGAAGGTGACACCGAGCTCCAGGGCCCGGTCCAGGGTGGCCAGTGCCTCGGCCGTGTCGGTCTCGCCGTAGAAGTCGCTCATGCCCATGCAGCCGAGGCCCTGGACGCCGACCACCGGGCCGCCGGTGCCGAGGGTGGTGGTCGGGATGGTGCTGTTGCTGCTCATACCTGCGTCTGCCTCTCCGCATAAAGGTCGATCTTGCAGTCGATGATCATCAGCGTGGCCTGCAGGTCCGCGATCCGCTGGCGCACCTCGTCGCGGTGCTGGACCAGCAGCTCCTGGCGGGCGGCGGCGGTGTGCTCGCCCTCGCGGCGCAGCTCGGCGTAGCGGACCATGTCCGCCACCGGCATCTGGGTCAGCCGGAGCTTGTTGAGGAACTCCAGCCAGACCAGGTCGCGCTCGCTGAACCGCCGCTGGCCCGAGTGCGAGCGGGCCGGATGCTCCAGCAGGCCGATCCGCTCGTACCAGCGCAGCGTGTGCGCGGTGAGCCCGGTCCGGGCGACGACCTCGCCGATGGTGTGGCGCGGGGTGTCGTCGGGTTCCGTCGGTTCTGCCGGTTCTGCGGCCATCGCCAGTGACATGCTTCGAACCTACCGACTTTGAGTGCGCTCTAAGCAAGCACACCGGCCCGGCGGCCACGGACAGCGCCACCGCCTCGGCGAGCGCCACCGACACCGCCACCACCGGCACCACCGGCACCGCGGTCATCGGCTGACGGCGGTCACCGGCCGAGTGGGGTCGTGGATAGGCTGTCCGGCATGGACAGCCTGTTGATGATCGACAAGTGGCCGGTGCCGACGGCGGCCGCCGCCGTGGTGCTGCGGGACGGCACCCTGGCGGGGGCGCGCGGGCCGCAGCAGCACGCCTTCGCGCTGGCGTCGGTCACCAAGCCGCTCAGCGCCTTCGCGGTGCTGGTCGCGGTCGAGGAGGGGGCGGTCGAGCTGGACCAGCCGGCCGGCCCCGAGGGCTCGACGGTGCGTCATCTGCTGGCCCACACCTCGGGGCTGGCCTTCGACGAGCACCGGCAGATGGCCGCGCCCGGCACCCGCAGGCTCTACTCCAACGCCGGTTTCGACGTGCTGGCCGAGACCGTGGAGAAGGCCACCGGCATCCCCTTCCCGCAGTACGCCGCGGAGGCCGTGTTCGAGCCGCTGGGCATGGCCGACACCCTGATCGACCCGGCGTCCAAGAGCCCGGCCGGCGCGGGCGGCGTCTCCACCACCGCCGACCTGGCCCGCTTCGCCGCGGAGCTGCAGGCGCCCAGGGTGCTGCACCCGTCCACCCTGGCGGAGGCGACCACGGTGGCCTTCCCCGGGCTGGACGGCGTGCTGCCGGGGTTCGGGCACCAGCGGCCCAACGACTGGGGCCTCGGCTTCGACCTGCGCGGCCACAAGGCGCCGCACTGGATGGGCCTGCACAGCGCCCCCACCGCCTTCGGCCACTTCGGCCAGACCGGGACCTTCCTCTGGGTGGACCCGGTCGCCGGCGCCGCCTGCGTCGCCCTCACCGACCGTCCCTTCGGCACCTGGGCCGCGGAGCTGTGGCCCCCGTTCACCGACGCGGTGCTGCGGGAGCTGGCCGGCTGAACGGGGGGTCTGACGTGCGGCGTGTGCGTGGCTGTTCGCGCAGTTCCCCGCGCCCCTGGGCACCGTAGGGCGCGGGGACCTGCGCGACCAGCCCACTACGATCCGAGACAGAATCCGCCGGCTCAGCCGTAGCGCAGCGGAGAGTGCATCTCCCAGAGCAGTGCTTCCACGCCCTCCGGGCCCGCCACCGGGTCGACCGGCCCGGCCGCCCCGGTCATCCTCAGGCTGTCGCCGGGGCCCAGCTCCCGTCCCACCCCGCGCGGCCCGCCCGCGGTGCGAAGGCCGAGGCCGCCGCGCAGCACATGCAGATAGCGGTAGTCGGCGGCGGGCAGCGCCGGCAGCGCCGCGCCCGGCCCGACCCGCAGCAGGTGCAGCGCAGCGTCGGCGCGCCGCAGTTCGCCCAGGTCGGCGAGGGTGAGCAGCCCGGCGCCGGTCGGCGCGGGTCGCAGGGCGTAGCGCGGCTCCGTCCCGAACGCGTCCGGCTGCAGCCAGAACTGGACGAAGCGCACCGGCCCGGCCGCGCCGCCGACATTGGACTCGCTGTGGACGGCTCCGCTGCCCGCGCCCAGGTACTGCACCTGGCCCGGCCTGACCACGGCCGCGTGGCCGTGGTCGTCCCGGTGCGCCAACGCCCCGTCCAGCACCCAGGTGAGGATCTCGGTGTCGCGGTGCTTGTGCGGGGCGAACCCGGCGCCGGCCGCCAGGCTCTCCTCGTTGCAGGCCAGCAGCGCCCCGAAATGGGTGTTCGCAGGGTCGTAGTGGCCCGCGAAGGAGAACGCGTGCCGGGTCATCACCCCCGGCTCCGGCGCGGAGGCGTAGCGCTCGAACGCGAGGTGGACCGTGAGGGCGGGGGCGGGCTGCTCGGACACGCGACCGACGCTACCGTGCCCCGGTTGTGACCGTTGCCACGCACCGGGAAGCTGCTGCTCGGCGCGCATCCCGCCGTAGGTAGGGCAGTCTTGTGCCTGTGCCAGCCGTCCCAGTCGATAAGCCAGCGAAGAAGTCCGCCAAGAAGGCCGCAGCCCGGGCGACGCCGCCCGCCGCGCCGCCGGACGGCCCCGAGCCGGAGCCCGAGCGCCGGGGGTCGCCCCGGGGGACGGCGATAGAGCGCCGGACCGCCGCCGAGCGGGCCGAGCGGCATGCCGCCACGCTCAAGCGGCTGGAGAAGGCGGCCGGGAAGCTCTCCACCGCGGCGATCGCCCGGATGGACGAGCAGCTGTCCTGGTACCGCAACATGCCGCCGGAGCACCGCTCCTGGATCGGCCTGGTCGCCCAGGCCGGTATCGCCGCGTTCACCGAGTGGTTCCGCCATCCGGAGGCCCCCCAGGCGATCAGCACCGACGTCTTCGGGACGGCCCCGCGCGAGCTGACCCGGGCGGTGACGCTGCGCCAGACCGTGGAGATGATCCGGACCACCATCGAGGTGGTCGAGGAGGCCATCGACGAGGTCGCGGCCCCCGGCGGCGAGGACGGGCTGCGCGAGGCGGTGCTGGTCTACGCCCGGGAGATCGCCTTCGCCACGGCGCAGGTGTACGCGCAGGCCGCCGAGGCGCGCGGCGCCTGGGACGCCCGGCTCGAGGCCCTGGTGGTCAACTCGCTGCTGTCCGGGGACGCCGACGAGGGCGTGCTCTCCCGGGCCGCGGCGCTCGGCTGGGGATCGCCCGACCGGGTGATGGTGGTGATGGGCAGCGCGCCCGCCGGGGACAGCGAGCTGGTGGTCGAGGCCATCCGCAGGGCGGCCCGGCACGCCAAGCTGCATGTGCTGACCGGGGTGCTGGGGGCCCGGCTGGTCGTCGTGGTCGGCGACGGCGGAAAGAACCCGGACCGGGTCTGGGACCCGGTCCCGGCCGCCCGCGCGCTGATCGGACAGTTCGCCGCGGGTCCGGTGGTGATCGGCCCCACCGTGGGCGACCTGCTGTCGGCGACCCGCTCCGCCCAGGCCGCCGCCGCCGGGCTGCGCGCCTGCGCCGCCTGGCCCGACGCGCCCCGTCCGGTGCTGGCCGACGACCTGCTCCCGGAGCGGGCCCTGGCCGGGGACCAGGCGGCCCGCGCGCAGCTGGTCGAGGAGATCTACACCCCGCTGGACGAGGCCGGGTCCGCGCTGCTGGACACCCTGTCGGTCTATCTGGAGCAGGCGTCCTCGCTGGAGGGCGCGGCGCGAATGCTGTTCGTGCACCCCAACACCGTCCGCTACCGGCTGCGGCGTGTGACCGACGTCACCGGGTATGCGCCCAGCGACGTCCGTTCTGCCTTCACCCTGCGCATCGCCCTGGCCCTGGGCCGACTCCAGCCGTCATGACCTGGGCAAACGCCCAACTGTAGGGAATCCACAACGACGACTGCGGTTATTGGTCGCCGTCCCCACCCGCGTCCGGTAGGTCCGGCGAGAGAAGGTTGGTTCTGTGCTCGTAATCGTTGCTCCCGGACAGGGTGCCCAGACTCCAGGTTTCCTCGCCCCGTGGCTCGAGGTCGACGGTGTGGCCGACAGGCTGCACTGGTGGTCCGCCGTGGCCGGGCTCGACCTGGTGCACTACGGCACCGAGGCCGACGCGGAGACGATCAAGGACACCGCCGTCGCCCAGCCGCTGCTGGTCGCCGCCGGGATGGCCGCGGGCTCCGTGCTGTTCCCCGCCTCCCGACCGCTGTCGGCGGGCCGACTGGGCGCGGTCGCCGGGCACAGCGTCGGTGAGATCACCGCCGCCGCGTTCTCCCGGGTGCTGTCGCCCGAGCAGGCGATGGCCTTCGTCCGGCAGCGCGGCCTGGCCATGGCCGGCGCCGCCGCGGAGACCGCGACCGGGATGTGCGCGGTCCTCGGCGGGGACCCGGACGAGGTGGCCGCGAAGCTCGCCGAGCACGGCCTGACCGCCGCGAACAACAACGGCGGCGGCCAGATCGTCGCCGCCGGCACCCTGGAACAGCTGGACGCCTTCAAGGCCGACCCGCCCGCCAGGGCCCGGATCATCGCCCTCTCGGTCGCCGGCGCCTTCCACACCGCGCACATGGCCGCCGGGGTGGAGCGGCTGGCGAAGCTCGCCCCCGGCCTCACCGTGCGGGACCCGCTGACCGCCTATGTCTCCAACGCGGACGGCAAGACCGTGGAGAGCGGCGCCGAGGTGCTGAGCAGGCTGGTCTCGCAGGTCTCCAACCCGGTCCGCTGGGACCTCTGCATGGAGGCTCTGGAGCGGCTGGGCGCCACCTGTGTGATCGAGGTCCCACCTGCTGGGACGCTGACCAACCTGGTTAAGCGCAACCTGAAGGGGGTGGCTACCCTCGCTCTGAAGACTCCGGACGACCTCGACAAGGCCCGCGAGTTGATCGCTGAGCACGCCGCACCCGAGGGGGCCGCTACATGACCATTGTTCCCGCTATCACCCCGAGCACCGGTGCCGCGTTCGCGCGGATCCTGGGCGTCGGCGGCTACCGCCCGGTCCGGGTCATCCCCAACTCCGAGGTGCTGAACTGGATCGACTCCTCGGACGAGTGGATCCGCACCCGCAGCGGGATCACCGAGCGCCGCTGGGCCGGGCCGGAGGAGAGCGTCGCCGAGATGTCGGTGCAGGCGGCGGCCAAGGCCATCGCCCAGTCCGGGATCGCCCCCGAGCAGATCGGCGGCGTGATCGTCGCCACCGTCTCGCACCTCAAGCAGACCCCGGCCATCGCCACCGAGATCGCCCAGCGGCTCGGCTGCGGCACCGCCCCGGCCTTCGACATCTCCGCCGCCTGCGCCGGCTTCGGCTACGGCCTGAGCCTGGCCGACGGCATGGTGCGCAGCGGCAGCGCCGAGTACGTCGTGGTCATCGGGGTGGAGCGGCTGTCCGACCTCACCGATGTGACGGACCGTTCGACGGCCTTCATCTTCGGCGACGGCGCCGGCGCGGTCGTGGTCGGCCCGTCCGAGACCCCCGGCATCGGCAAGGTGATCTGGGGCTCCGACGGTTCGCAGAAGGACGTCATCAGCCAGACGCAGGCCTGGGACACCGCTTTCGCCAAGCCGGACGCCGTCAACGGCACCGGCGACGAGGTGAAGTGGCCGGCCCTGCGGATGGAGGGTCAGGCGGTCTTCCGCTGGGCCGTCTGGGACATGGCCAAGGCCGCACAGCGGGCCCTGGACGCCGCCGGGATCACCGCCGACCAACTCGGCGCGTTCATTCCGCACCAGGCCAACATGCGGATCATCGATGCCATGATCAAGGCGCTGAAGCTGCCCGAGAGCGTTCCGGTCGCCCGCGACATCGCGGAGACCGGCAACACCTCGGCGGCCTCCATCCCGCTGGCGATGGAGCGCATGCTGCAGAGCGGGGAGGCCAAGAGCGGCGACCTCGCCCTGATCATCGGGTTCGGGGCGGGTCTGGTGTACGCAGCCGCTGTCGTTACCCTCCCCTAGTAGTCCCCCGCGGGCTCCGGCCTGCTGGGGTTGTGAAAATGACGACCGTGCCCCGCATTCCGGCGGGGAACGGACAGTGCACAACACGAAGGAGTGCCGACATGGCCACCAAGGACGAGGTCCTTTCCGGTCTCGCGGAGATCGTCAACGAGATCGCCGGGATCCCGGCCGAGGACGTCGAGCTGGACAAGTCGTTCACCGACGACCTGGACGTCGACTCGCTGTCCATGGTCGAGGTCGTCGTCGCCGCCGAGGAGCGCTTCGGCGTCAAGATCCCGGACGACGAGGTCAAGAACCTGAAGACCGTCGGCGACGCCGTGGACTTCATCCTCGCCAACAGCTGAGTCGCAGTAGCTGAGTCGCACCAGCAGCCGAGCCTCAGCGGTTCGACCCGGGTCGCCCCCGGTCCGGTATCGGGCCGGGGCGTCCCGCCCCCTCCGCCGGCCCGATCCAGAAGTCAACCAGCAGACGTACACGTGGGAGATTTGCAGTGACGAACGACAGCCGCACCGTGGTCGTCACAGGCGTCGGCGCCTTCACGCCGCTCGGCGGTGACGCCGCCTCCACCTGGGAGGGCCTGGTCAACGGGCGCTCCGGGGTACGGCTCCTGGAAGAGGAGTGGGCCGCCGACATCCCGGTGCGCATCGCCGCCCGCACGGCGGTGGAGCCCGGTGACGTCATCCCCAAGCACCAGACCCGGCGCCTGGACCGCTCGGCGCAGTTCGCGCTGATCGCGGCCCGCGAGGCCTGGGCCGACGCCGGCTTCGAGGCCGCGGCCACCGCCCCCGGGTCCACCGTCAACCCGGACCGCCTGGGCGCGGTCGTCGCCTCCGGCATCGGCGGCGTGACCACCCTGCTCGACCAGTACGACGTGCTGAAGGAGAAGGGCGTCCGCAGCGTCTCCCCGCACACCGTGCCGATGCTGATGCCCAACAGCCCGGCGGCCAACGTCGGTCTGGAGATCGGCGCGCGGGCCGGTGTGCACACCCCGGTCAGCGCCTGCGCGTCGGGCGCCGAGGCCATCGGCTACGCCATCGAGATGATCCGCACCGGCCGCGCCGATGTCGTGGTCGCCGGCGGCACCGAGGCGGCCATCCACCCGCTGCCCATCGTCGCCTTCTCCAACATGATGGCGATGTCCAAGAACAACGAGCACCCGCAGGCCGCCTCGCGCCCCTACGACAAGGCCCGTGACGGCTTCGTCCTGGGCGAGGGCGCCGGCGTGATCGTGCTGGAGTCCGCCGCGCACGCCGCCGCCCGCGGCGCCCGGGTGTACTGCGAGGCCGTGGGCCAGGGCCTGTCCTCGGACGCCCACCACATCGCGCAGCCGGAGCCCACCGGCGCCGGCATCGCCCGCGCCCTGGCGCACCTCTTCGAGTCGACCGACCTGGACAAGGCCGAGGTGGTGCACCTCAACGCGCACGCCACCTCGACCCCGCAGGGCGACGTCGCCGAGATCAAGGCGCTGCGCAAGGAGCTCGGCGACCACGTCGACCACATCGCGATCTCCGCGACCAAGTCGATGACCGGCCACCTGCTCGGCGGCGCCGGCGGCATCGAGACCGTCGCCACCGTGCTGGCCCTGCACCACCGGCAGGCCCCGCCCACGCTCAACGTGGACGACCTGGACCCGGAGGTCGACGCCGACATCGTCACCGGCGAGGCCCGCAAGCTCCCCGAGGGACGGATCGCGGCGCTGAACAACTCGTTCGGCTTCGGCGGCCACAACGTGGTGCTGGCCTTCCGCAGCACCAGCTGACACAGCGTCAACTGACACACCGGCAGCGCCCGGTCACCGCAGAGGAGTTGCGGCGACCGGGCGCTGTGCGTTGTCAGGAAGTCAGTCCGTCAGGACGTCCGACCGGCCTGGTCGACCACCGCGCGGGTGATCACGGCCGTATAGCCGAGCACCGTGCCGGGCTTGATCTCCTTGGTGTCGGCCACCTGCACCTCGCGCTCGCCCAGATAGCTGAGCGTCTTCTTGTCGAAGATCCATTCGGTGCGCACGCCGTCCGCCGGGTCCACCCTGGCCACGGCCACGCCGTGCCGTCCCGAGGCGTCCACCGAGTCCGGCACCTCGACGACTCCGGGGATCAGCGCGGCGGCCCGGTAGATCGCGGCGCTGACCTTCGGCGGCGCCAGCGACTCGCGCAGCAGGTCCCCGATGGTCACGAACGCCTCCGCGTCCGGACCGCTGCCCTCGCCCTTGGTCTGGGCGTAGATCAGCTTCAGCAGCGCGGCCGGATCGGTCGGCAGCCCGGCCAGGTAGCGATAGGTGGGGTCGGCCACGCCGGGACGGGCGTTGCCGCCCAGGGACTGGTGCGCCATGCCCGCGTTCTGCGGCTCCTCCAGCAGCCCCGACTGCGAGCCGTCCACCGAGAGCCAGACCTTGCGGTCGTGCGGCGTCGCCAGGGTCACCGTGGTCCCGGAGGAGCCGACCGAGGTGCCCATGAACGCGACCTTGCTGTCGATGTAGACGAACTGACGGTCATTCACCCCGCCGGTGGACTGTGTGTCGGCGGCCTCGGCGATCCTGGTGAGCAGCGTCACCGCCTGCTCATGACTGCCGGCCGGCACGACGCCGACGACCGGGGCGGACGAACCGCCCTGCCGAGACGGCCCGGAGGCCCCGCCCAGGTCGACCACGAGCGCCGCCACCAGGGCCGCCGCGGTCAGCGTCCCCGCCGTGACCAGGAATCGGCGGACCGGACGGCGGTGCGGGGCGCGGGCAGGGGTGGTGTCGGTGCTGGTGTCGGACTGGATCTCGCGCATCAGGTGCTCCCTCAGCAGGGCATGGCGGTCGCCTGGGAGTTCGGGGTCGCCGGGCGCCGGCAGCAGCCGGGCCAGTTCTTCATCGGCGCTCATCAGTGCCTCTCCTCTGTCGACCGGGACGTCTCGACGCGTCCCACCCGGTGCTGTCCGCCCGGCCGGTGCGGTTCCCTGCGGTCTTCGCGGTCTTCGCGTTCCTTCTGCGCCAGCTCCCTCAGCCTGGCCCTGGCCCGCGAGAGCCGGGAGCGGACCGTGCCGACCGGCACGCCCAGCGCCTCGGCCGCGGCGGCGTAGTCGAGCCCCGACCAGACGCAGAGCATGAAGACCTCGCGGTCGCCGCGCCGCAGCGCGGCCAACGCCCGTTGGGCCGCGGCCAGTTGCTCGGCGTCCTCGATCCGCCCGACCAGTTCGTCGGCGAAGTCGGGGACCGTGTCGCGGACCGGCACCCGGGCCAGGGCCGCGCGGTGCCTGCGGGCCGCCCTGGCGGCGTTGCGCAACACATTGGTGGCGATGCCGAGCAGCCACGGCAGCAGGCTGCCGCCCTCCGGCCGCAGCTTCTCCCGGAGCCGCCAGGCCTCCAGGAAGGTCAGCGAGACGACGTCCTCGGCGGTAGCCCAGTCACCGCTGCCGCGGACCGCGTAGCGGTAGACGGCCCCGGCGTGGGCATCGAAGAGCTCGGCGAAGGCCGTGGCGTCGCCGGCCCGGATCCGGGCGCGTTGGGAGTGTTCCACAGCCTGTCCTGTCCGCAGGGCGCGCCGGGTTCCAGTGATTCAGGTCACAGTGACTCCGCTCGATCTGACATCTTGTCACCCGGTCCCGACGACTCCTATTCTTTGAGCAGTCGCTCAATTTGAGCGACTGCTCAAAAGGAACAGCGCGACGGGAGCCGGCGTGGGCAAGGCGGAACAGACCAGGGCGGCACTGGTCCAGGCGGCCGTCGCGGCGCTTCGGGAGAACGGCTTCGCCGGGGCCAGCGCCCGTGAGATCGCCCAACGGGCGGGCTGCAACCAGGCTCTGATCTTCTATCACTTCGGCACGGTGGCCAAGCTTCAGCTCGCCGCCCTGGACCACGTCAGCGAGGCCCGCGACCAGCGCTACCGGGCCATGGTGGCGGAGGCCCAGGGTCTGACCGGGCTGGTGCGGGCGGCCAGGTCGGTCTTCGACGAGGACCTGGACCAGGGCCATGTCACCGTCCTGGTCGAGATGATCGCCGCCGCCCAGTTCAGCCCGGAGCTGCGCCCCGAGGTCGCCGCCCGGATCCGGCCCTGGCGCGAGTTCGCCGCCGGCACGGTGCGCGACGCCCTGGCGGGCTCCCCCGCCGCCCGGCTGCTGCCGCCCGACGAACTGGCCCACGGCATCGTGGCGATGTACCTGGGGCTGGAGCTGCTGGCCAACCTGGAGGGCGAGCGCGAACCCGCACTGGCCCTGTTCGACCGAGCCGGGAAGATCGCCTCCCTGCTGGACATCTTCAAACGAAAGCGCAGGTCACCAGGGTGAAATTCCACCGCAGCAGCACGGCGTGGGGGTCCGGGGGGTCGCTCCCCGGGAAGCTGGAGCAAACGAAAGCGCAGGTGAGTTCGGTGAAGCTCGACCGCTCGTGGCTCTGGTTCGGCGCTTGGGTACTGGTCGGCGGCGGTTATGCGCTGGCGCTGGCCTCCCTGCTGACCATCGGCGTCTTCGTGTTGGCGCTGACCGCGGCGGCGACCGTGCTGCTGGCCACGCGCCGAGGTGCGCTGGTGGGGTTGCCGGGGGCGCTGTCGGGTCCGGCGCTGCCGCTGCTCTGGATCGCCAACCTCAACCGGGGCGGTCCTGGCACGGTCTGCTCCGGCACCCCGGAGGGCGGCAGCTGCACGGACGAGTGGAGCCCCTGGCTGTTCCTCGTTCCGGGCGTACTGCTGCTGATCGCCGGGGTGGTGCTGTTCCTGGTCGTCCGGCGCAGGACGCGTGCAACGAACAGCACCGGGGCCGGGCGGAACGTTCCGCCCGGCCCCGGTGCCTGGAGTACCGGTACCGCTCAGATGTGAAGCACTACCTACCAGCCGTGGCTGAACGAGTCCAGGTAGGCCTCGGTGGGCGAGCCGACGCCGGTGGCGTCGTCGTAGCCCTTGGTGGCGGCCAGACCGTAGTCCCGGCCGTAGGCGACCAGACGGATCTTGAGCGATCCGTTGACGATGCCGCCGTCGTACACCGCGTTCAGCGGCTCCTTGCCCGGCGCGGTCGTCTTGTTGACGACGTCGGTGAAGGCCTTGCTGCCGGCCTTCAGGTAGATCTCCGGGTTGGCGAAGCCGATCGCACGGCCGTGCTGGGCCTGGATGGCGTCGGCCTGGACCGCGGAGAACTCCGGCGCCGAGACGCTGGTGCCGCCGTAGCCGCCCTCGCTGTACGGGGAGCCGTTGGACATGCCGACCAGCACCGAGGTGTACAGGTCACCGTTCATCGCGACGTCCGGGGTGACCCGCTGCGCGGTCTTGCTGGTCGCACCGGTCATCAGGGTGTGCGACAGCGAGCTCGGCACGGTCCAGCTCTGGTACCACGGCTGGGCGAAGTCCTCGCTGGTGCCGCCGCCGCCGCCGAAGTAGAACTTGCCGGGGAACGGCGACCAGGAGGTCCCGTCCGCCGACAGGACCGAGCGCAGGGTGCCCATGTCGGTCTCGAAGCCGTAGGTGCCCTTCTTGCTGGAGACCGCCAGCGCGGTGCCGCCGACGCTCGTGACCCAGTTGTCCGCGCTGGGGAAACCGGTCTGGGCGCGGGTGGTGGTGCCGTCGCAGTTGGCACCGGTGGCCGCCGCGGCCGGCGAGTTGTCGCCGCAGTCGCCCGAGCTGAAGTCGAAGCCGATGCCCTCGATCGCGCCCTGCTCGAAGATCTGCTCGTAGGCGGCGACCTGCGCGGCGGGCTCGTCGCCCCAGGTGCCGTGCATCAGGCCGTCCCAGGAGTTGGAGACGACGTCCGCGAGGTGGTTGTCGACGATGTTGGCCAGCGCGGCCGAAAGGTCGGCGTCCGTGCAGGAGTTGGCGCCCACGTAGACGACGTTGGCGTCGGGCGCGAGCCCGTGCACCATCTCGACGTCCAGGGCCTCCTCGCCCGCCCAGTTGGCCGGACCGCCGCAGGCGTCCTGGTTGTTCCACTGGGCCGGGGTGACGACCTCGGTGTACTGGCCGGTCCTGAAGGCCTTGTCACCGTGGTTGGTGGAGAACTGGTTGGCGTCCGCCTCCATCGTGGTGGAGCCGTAGGCGTCCACGATGGCCACGGTCGCACCCTTGCCGGTCAGGCCGGAGGCGGTGATGCCGTAGGCCTTGCGCAGCTGCGAGGGCTGGAAGGAGCACTCGTCGAAGCTGGTCTTCTTGGTGTAACCGGTCGGGCCGCCCTTGACGGTCTTCTGTCCCCAGTAGTCGGAGCAGGTCGCCACGGTCGGCAGGCTGCCGCTCGACGTGGAGCCGGCGCCCGCTGCGGCGGTCTTCACCGAGACCGACTGCGGCTTGATCGTGGGCGCGGTGCCGCTGAGGCCGACGACGCCGCTGACCAGAGCGGAGACCGAAGCCGGCACGACCGCGTCCTTGGTCGGCGCGTCGACCTTCTTGCCGTTCACCGAGTACTGGTGCAGCTGGGTGTTGAAGGCCTTCTGGATCGCCGAGGTCCGGCCGCTCACGCTGACCGCGTGGTCGGTGGCGCCGGTGACCGTGAGGCCGGCCGAGGTCAGCCAGTCCTTCACGGTCTGGATCTGGGCCGGGGTGGCCAGGTACTTGGCCTTGGCCTGAGCGGCCGTCAGGAACTTCCCATAGGTGGCGCTGCCGGGTGAGGAGACCGCCTTCGCGTACGCGGCGAGGCCGGCCGGGTCCTGGCCGGCCAGGTACACGGTCGCGGAGGTCACGGTGTCCGCGGCCACGGCGCCCTGGTCCGCCTTGGCGGTGGCCCAGGCCGGGTGGCTGCCCGTGAGGGTCTTGGCCGTGGGCGTGACCGTTGCTGCGTGGGACGGCACAGCGAGCGCGAGCGTGCCTCCGGCCAGAGCCATGGAGGCGAACGCCGCGGTGGCTATGCGAGTACGCCGCCCGCGTGTGGACTGGTTATCGGTAATGACGACTCCAGGAGTGAGGGTCCGTCAGGACATGGGGGACCGAGCGACCCGCGTGAACGCCCGTTCGGAATACCCCTGTGATGTGTACACGGGTCAAGAATTGTGGCGCAAGGGGTTAGCGAGAACTGATTCCAGACCTGCCACCACGCCGAGTGGATGCAACGGGGGATTTACACAGGCGACATCTGACGGTCCGCCATGGGTGCGGAATGCGCCTATTATCGGACAACTGCGGGTCAGGGGCGGTGCCCCTCATCCCCTGGGCGGTCGCTTCGAGGTTCCGTGATGGGGATATACCCGGACATGATGGTCGGCCGACCTGGTTGCGGCCATCAGTTGGATCACGGCGCCGACGCCCGGCGCAGAATTATGCGGATGCGCCCCCTCCGCACATCCTCCGGCGGCCTGTCCCCAGCAGCTCAGACGACCTGGTGCAGCCAGCGGACCGGAGCTCCCTCGCCGGCATGCCGGAAGGGCTCCAACTCGTCGTCCCAGGGCTTGCCCAGCAGCCGGGAGATCTCGGACTCCAGATCCCCCTCGCCCATCCGGGCCCGCAGCAGGGCGGAGCGCAGCCGGTCCTCGGGGATCAGGATGTCGCCGTGCACACCGGTGACGGCGTGGAAGATGCCCAGATCGGGCGTGCTGCAGTAGCGCTCGCCCTCCAGGCCGGTCGAGGGCTCCGCGGTCACCTCGAACCGCAGCAACTGCCAGCCGCGCAGCGCGGAGGCGAGCCGGGAGGCGGTGTCGGGCTCGCCCTGCCAGGAGAATTCGGCACGCCAGGTGCCGGGGGCGACCGGCTGGCGAATCCAGTCGAGACTGACGCGCACGCCGAGCACGCCGGCGGCGGCCCACTCGACATGCGGGCAGAGCGCACGCGGCGCGGAGTGCAGATAGAGAACTCCACGAGTCGTCACCGGGACCTCCAGTGTGGTGCGAGGGGCGCCTTCCCCAGCGGCCTCGTTGCCACGTCCGAGAACTCCAGATGTCGACATGATGTCAACACGTCACGATGGGGATGGCTACCCGAAGTGACGTTCCGTAAACACTACTCAGTCAATTATCTCAACAAATCGGACAGAGGCTCACTCGCCGTGGCCAAAATCGGCCCGATTCGGTCGATCCATCAAGAAGTTGAGCGCTCATCGGAATGCTGAGGAAACGGTACCGCGCCACGGCCCGCCGTGGGTGACGCTCCATCGGAACCACCCAAAAGCACGCGCATCCCACCCCGGAAGGGTGGAATGCGCGTGCTTGTCGGACGATCGCATTCATCGGTTTGGATGATTAACCTAATTACCCGTCAGAAATCCTGGAAGGCGACCTTCCCGCCGCGCGCGTCCAGGGGCTGGGGGGTGTCCAGGGCCGCGCCGTCCGTGGCGGAGGGCCAGTCCTTGGCCATCAGGTGGATCCAGTACCGCCCGGCGGGCAGTCCCTTGCCGCCGGGAAGCTGTGCCGTGGTCAGTATCTCGTTCGCCGCCACCCGGATCTGGGTGGCGGTCTCCGGGAGCGGACCGTAGGCGAAGCGGCTCCCGGCCGGGCCGGTCGAGCCCGCGTAGTAGCCGGTGCCGGAGTCATGGTTGTTGAAGGCGCATCCGGCGCCTCCCGCGCCGGCCCAGGAGCCGCCGGAGGACGGCGAGGGGTGGTCCGGGTCCGCGCCGCCCGGCAGCAGTGCCATACAGAGTTGGGCGTCCTGCTGCCAGGCGAACAGCTGCCAGGCTGAACCCTGGTAGCTGCCGCTGCTCAGCTCGACGTAGGGGGTGTGCTGCGGCTTCGAGGCACTGGAGCCGCAACCGGCGATCGCCGTGCCGACGGCCGCCACCAGGGCGACCGCCGACACCGTTCCACGAAGACTCATCGGCGCTTCAGTTCTTCTCGTACGGCTGCGCCACCCACAGACTCAGATGCGGATTGCTGCCCTGCCAGGTCTGCTGGCCGGCGACCTTCCACAACGGCTCGTGGTAGCGGTTGTTGGTGTGCTGGTCGATGTAGAGGTTGCTGCCGGAGTTGTAGGCGACGATCCCGGTGTGGCTGATCCCGGTCCACCCGCCGCCGGACCAGTTCGGCCAGATCAGGTCGCCCGCGGCGGCCCAGCTGACATAGGGGACAAACCAGGCGCCCTGATGGTACTGGTAGTCCGACAGGTGCCAGGCGCCGGCCCAGGAGTAGCTGGTCTTGGTCAGGCCGTACCAGTAGGTGTACTGGAACCAGTAGGCGTCATTGGTGTACTGCAGGATCGGAGCGGGGGCCACGTTCTCCGGCATGCCGCCGCCGTAGTGCATGGCACGGGACGCGAAGTCCGTGCAGTCGTCGCCGAAGCCGTTGGAGGTGCCGTTCCAGTTGTTGTTGGCCCAGTTGACGATACCGTTCAGGTTGCCGTAGTGGTACATCGGCTGCACGGTGCCGCTGGGAACCGCGGCGAAGTGGTCACCGGTGGAGTCCACGGTGAGCGGTGCCGGAGCGGTCGGCGCGGGGGCGTCCAGCGCGGCCGAGTAGGCCGTGCTCGAGGTCTTCGCACTGACCGGCACGACCACGGCACTCGCGTCGGTGAAGTTGGTGACCACCGGACTGGAGCCGACCGAGAAGCTGTACTCGACCGGGTCGGTCTCACTACCGGGGATCGACTGGGCGGTACCGGTGCTGGTGTCCACCGTCGTGAACGACTCGTTGGCGGTCGCGTAGACGTTGACCGTCGAGCCGGTCGGGTCCAGTGCGGCCAGCACGTTGGTCAGGGTGGTCACATCGTTGGTGTCCTGCTGGCCGTTGGACGTGGCGTAGGCGGCCACAGCGGTGTCCGCACTGGCCTCGTTGCCCAGCCAGGTGGTGATCGCCGCCTTCTGGGTGTCCGCCGCGGTGGCGGCGGAGGCGGTCGTCGCCGCCCCCATCTGCAGGGCGTTCCGTGCGTTGAGGAACTGCGACACCGCGTCGATGTACTGCTGCTTCCCGCCCGGGACCGCCTCCGGGGTGGCGCTGCCGGTGACCGCGGGGCTGACCCCGACCGGGTTGGTCGCGGTGACCGAGACGAGGTAGGATGTCGCGTCGTTCAGTCCGGACAGCACGGCCGAGGTGTCCGTGGTGGTGGCCGTGGCGACCACCTTCCCGGACGGATCCGTGGCGGTCGCGGTGTACGAGGTGATGCCGTCGGTACCGGCGGACGCGTCGATGTAGCCGGTCGAGGACGGCTCGGCCCATCCCGCGATCACCCCGCCGTCGCCCGGTGTCAGGGTGAGAGTCTGCGGCGCGGTGGCCGCAGTGGGCGGAGTGTAGTTCACGGTCAGGCTCGCGCCGCTGTACCTCTCACCGGACGCCGCGCTCGCCGAACCGGTCAGCAGCAGACCGTCGTTGGGGACGTCCCCGGCGAACCAGGCGCCGACCAGGGTGCTGATGTCGTCCGCGGAGGCGGTCTCGGACGCGGTGAAGCTCATCCCGCCGCCCACCGAGGAGAGCGCCGAACCGGTGCTCGCGGCGGCCACGTCCGAGGTCGCCTGAGTGATCGTCAGGCTGTCTGCGGAGCAGGAGCCGAGGCAGGCCGCAGGGGTCAGGTTCAGTGTGGCACTGTTGATCGAGGAACCCGTCGGGATCGACGACAGGTCGGCCTTCAGCGAGGACACCCACTGGTTGGTCCCGTCGCCGCCGACGCTGAACGCACCGCCGGCCACCGCACCCGAGCCGCCCGCGATCGCGGTCTGGGCGACCAGGGACGCACCGCTGAGCGTGACCGAGGAGGGGCCGGTGCTGCCCGACCCCGTGCCGCCGGAGCCGCCGGGAACCGTGAACCCGGTGCCCAGGGTCGTCTCCTGGACGCAGCCGCGGGGCGAGGTCATTTTCCAGTTGTAGCTGGCCCCGGCCGTCAGCGCACCGGACGGCACCTGCCAGCTGACGCGGCTGCCGCTGGGCACCGTGCCGGTGGCCGTCGGCGTACCGCCGACCGCTGCCCCGGTGGAGTCCGTCAGAAAGATGTTCCCGGTCACCAGTCCGGTGCCGAGGTCCGAGGACACGATTCCCGACAGGACCGGCGCTCCGGTGGCCAGCCCGGCCACCTGGAGATTGGTGGGCCTGACCGGCCCGAACTCCGGAGTACTTCCACAACTCACCGCTGCCGCCGTACTCGACGACAGCGGCACCAGCACGGCCCCGAGCAGCAGTGCGGTTCCCGCACTCACCACCCGCTGCCATCGCACGATGCGATCCCCCACTGGAACCAACCAATCCCGTGAATAGAAGGTCAGAAGGTGCTCATCCTTCAGGAGGTACTGACGTGCTGTCAACGAACAATCACCCAGCAATGTGACGACTACTCATGTCCTATTAATTGCCTTTTCGTCTGCTGTCTGCCGAATGACGATGCCCCGTCCGAGCGGTCGGACGGGGCATCGGTTCAGCTCGGTTCAGTTCGGTTCAGTTCACCGTCAGGATGGTGAGCGAGTAGGCGGCGAAGGTCCGGGTGAAGGTCGTCCCGAGCCCGTGCACCGGACTGGTCACCGGGACGACATGGGCGGGGTCGCTGATGGTGTTGGTGTCGGTCGGGTGGGCCGAGCTGAGCACCGTCTGGCTCCCGGTGTCGGCGACCGTGCCGGCGCCGGCCAGGTCGACCGTGACGGGCTGGGCGGTGCCGCCCGGGTTGACCACGGCGATGTAGATCCGGCCGGTCGCGGAGTCCTTGGTGACCACGGTGTTCAGGCCGCCGATTCCCGCATAGGCGGCGCTGAGCACCTGGTCCCCGTGGTGCTGGGCCAGCATCGACTGGGCGTAGTAGCTGGGCGAGCCGTAGCTGGTCAGCGCGTCGAAGCCGATCAGGTTGGTGTTCCACTGCACGCTGTTGACATTGGCCAGCAGCGGCGCGTACGCCTCCTGGGTGACGACGTCGGAGTTGCGTTCCAGGCCGGTGAGCCAGGAGGCGTCGCCGAGCGCCGCGTTGAGGTCAGGGGTCGGCTTGCCCTCCTGCGAGGCCCACTCCCCCACCATGATCTTCGGGCCGCTGCGGGAGGTGGAGTCGTACAGGTTGGCGTGGCTGTTCATCCAGGCCGGGGTCTCGTAGTAGTGCTCGTCCACCACGTCCGGGGTGCGGGACTTGACCGTGGTGGTGGCGATGACCTTGATGGCGGGGTAGGCCTTCTTGATGGCGTCGTAGAACTGCGCGAAGCGGCCGTTGTCGCCGTCGTAGCTGCCGGAGCCGTCGAACTGGTCCTCGTTGCCGACCTCGACATAGCCGATGCTGAACGGCTTGGGGTGGCCGTCGGCGGCGCGCTTGGCGCCCCAGACCGTCGTGGTGGAGCCGGTGGCGTACTGGATCTCGTCCAGGGCGTCCTGGACGTAGGGGCCGAGCTGGCTCACGTCCACATGGCTGCCGTTGAGGTTGTAGCCGGCGTAGACGGCGAGCAGCGGCTGGGCGCCGAGGCTCTCGGCCCACTCCAGGTACTCCAGCAGGCCCATGCCGTCGGTGGACCAGTAGCCCCAGGCGTCGTCCTGGTGGCCCGGGCGGGTCCAGACCGGGCCGATGGTGTTCTTCCAGTCGAAGCGGGTGGCGAGGGTGTTGCCCTCCAGGTAGTTGCCGCCCGGCTCGCGGATGAACGAGGGCTTCAGCCCGGCGATCTTGGTCATCAGATCGGTGCGCAGACCGTTCTTGACGTTGCCGTAGGTCGGCGGGAACAGCGAGACGTCGTCCAGCCACAGGGTCGCGCCGCTGCCGGTCTGCGCGGAGACCACGAAGCGGGCGGCGGCGGTGGACGGGGCGTCGTCGCCGGTCCTGATGGTGGTGGTGAACTGCTTCCAGCCGGTGCCGACCCCGTCCATCCGGCCCTTGGCGTAGACGGTGCCGTCGGCGCCCTCGACGTCGACCGTGAGCGGGCCGCTGAAGCCCGCGCTGGCCTTGGCGAAGAAGCTGACCTTGTAGCTGCGGCTGGCGGCCACCGGGATGCCCCAGAAGCCCGAGTTGGCGACCCCGGCCCGGCTGTCCTTGGTGGCGGTGTTGAGCGAGACCTTGAGCGACTGGGTCAGCGCGGTGTTGAGCGGGTTGGCGGTGTCCAGGGCGATGGCGGAGTCGCCGACCGCGGACCAGTCGACCGGGCTGGTGCTGCTGGCCATCATCGAGCGGTTCTGGATCAGCTCGGCGTAGAGGCCGCCCTCGCCGGAGTGGTTGATGTCCTCGGTCATCACCCCGAAGAAGGTGGAGGGCAGCGCGTGGGCCGGGTTGGCGGCGTCCACGCTGAGGGTGCCGCCGGAGGTGCCGACCACGGTCTGCACCTCGTCGGCGGTGAGCGCGTGGTCGAACAGCTGGACGTCGTCCACGCCGCCGCCGAAGAAGTCGGCGGGCGTGGCGTTGTAGCGGCCCCGGCCGATCACGGTGTCCCCGGTGGCCTGCCAGTTCCCGGTGTAGGCGGTGCTGCCCTGGAGCACGCCGTTGACGTAGAGCGAGAGCTTGCCCGCCGCCACGTCGTCCACCCCGACAAGGTGGTACCACTGGCCCGCGGTGGGCGCGGCGGTGGCCGGGACGGTGGCGACGGCCGCCGAGTCGGAGTCGGAGGCCAGCCTGGTGAAGGCGAACTTGCCGGTGTCTCCGCGTAGTTGCAGATAGAAGCCGCTGATGGTGCCGCCGTCGACACTGACCGCGGTCTGGAAGCCGCTGACGGTGGTGGGCTTCACCCAGGCGGAGACCGAGAAGGACTGCCGGGTGTCGACCACGGCGCCGGTCGCGGTGGCGTTGCCGTTGGCGGTGCCGTCCAGGGTCAGCGCGTGCGCGCCGACCCGGCCCGGGGTGGCCCAGCTCGCGCCGCTGCCGAGGGTGGCGGTGTGGCCGTTGCCGGAGGAGTCGGCGGCGCTGCTGCCGCTGCCCTCGTCCAGACCCCAGTGCGCGGAGGTGTTGATCGCGGAGACCTGATCGGCTGTCAGTGCCCCCTGGTAGAACTGGACGTCGTCCACCGAACCGTTGACGAAGTCCACCGGGTTGCCCCCGAACAGGCCGCGCCCGATCAGGGTGTGCCCGGCGGCCTTCCAGCCGCCGCCGGTGTAGGCGGCGTCGGTCTGCGCCGCGCCGTCGACGTAGAGGTGCAGCTTGCCGGCGCTCTCGTCGTCGACGCCGACCAGGTGGTACCAGGTGCCGGTGGAGGGGGCGGTGCCGTCGGTGGCGATCGCCGAGGTGGCGGCGGAGGTGCTGTCGGAGGAGAGCCGGGTGAAGGCGAAGTCGCCGGTGTCCCCGCGCAGTTGCAGGTAGAAGCCGCTGACGTTGGTGCCGTCGATGCTGACGGCGGTCTGGTAGCCGGAGGTGTTGTTGAGCTTGACCCAGGCGGAGACGGTGAAGCTCTGGGTGGTGTCGACAACCGGGGCGGGGATGTCGACGTTGCCGTTGACGGTGCCGTTGAAGCTGACCGCGTGCGCCCCGACCTGGCCGGCGCTCCAGCTGGCGCCGCTGCCGAGGGTGCCGGTGTGGCCGTTGCCGGAGGAGTCGGCGGCGCTGCTGCCGCTGCCCTCGTCCAGGGCCAGGTGCGCGGCGAGGCTGGGGGCGGTGGTGGCCGCTCCCGCAGTGCCGCTGCCGATGGCGGTGGTGAGGCCGCCGAAGAGCATCGCGACGGTGGCGGTGAGAGCGACGGCGCGGCCGCGCCCCCGTCTCATGCGTGATATGGACATGACACCTCTCAGCTGACGATGGATCCCGATCCGTACGGTGCTGATGTGGGGGTCGAGCCAGGGGCCTGGGCATGCCGAGCCGAGGGCTCGCGCGGGTCGGCGACCGGGATGCCCCGTCGCCGACCCGAGTCAGCTCTCCGCTGCCAGACGGTCAGTCAGTTGTTCGGACGGTTGTTCAGCGTCGCTTGGCCAGTCGGCGTGCCCGCAGCCGGTCGGCGGTGATGGCGATGCCGAGCACCGTGCCCAGCACGATCTGGGTGTAGTTGGAGTTGATCTGCAGGGTGGTCAGGCCGTTGTTGATGAGCTCCAGCAGAACCGCGCCGGCGACGATGCCCACGATGCGTCCCTGGCCGCCCATCAGGCTGACCCCGCCGATGACCGCCGCGGCGATCGCCGAGAGCTCCCAGCCGACGCCGACCCCGCTCGCGGAGCCGACGCCCATCCGGCCGAGCACCAGCATGCCGCCGAGCCCGGAGAGGAGGGAGCTGGTGACGTACATGGACACCACCCGGCGGTTGCCCCGGATGCCGGCCAGCCGCGCGGCCTCGGCGTTTCCGCCGACCGCGTACACCTGACGGCCCTGGTAGGTGCGCTCCAGGAAGAACCAGGCCGCCACCGCCACGATCACGAACAGCACCAGCGGCACCGGGATCTGGGCCAGGTAGCTCTGGCCGAGGTTCGCGAAGAAGCCGGAGATGCCGGGAATGGAGGTGCCGGAGGTGATGGCCAGGGTCACGCCCTGGGCGACGGTGTAGGTCACCAGGGTGGTGACGAACGGCGGCATCTTCAGCCGGGTCACCGCCAGCCCGTGGATCAGGCCCACGGTGCCGCAGATCGCCAGCGTGAACAGGATCGCCACCCCGGCCGGCAGCCCGGCCCTGACGTTGAACCAGGAGGCCAGGATCACGCTGGTGCCCAGCAGCGCCCCGACCGAGAGGTCGATGCCGCCGGTCAGGATCACCAGCGACTCACCGATGGCGATCAGTCCGTACTGGGCCAGGTCGAAGCCCATGCCCTGCAGATTGACCGCGCTTGCGAAGGTCGACTTGTCGATCGCCAGCGCGGTGAACACCACCACGCAGGCCACGACCACGCCCACCTCGGGCGTCTCCACCAGCCGCCGGAGCAGGCCTGCGCCCGGCTTCGGCGCGGCGGCCGGCGCCGCCGGTGCGGGCGCGGTGTCCGTGCTGCTGCTCATGCCATCGCCTCTTTCGCTGCGGCCTGCGCTTCCGAGGACTGGGTGCTCTGCGTCCCCGCCGCGGCCGTCATGATCAGTTCCTTGCTGAACCGCTCCCTGGGGATGTCGGCGACCACCCGGCCGTTCGCCATCACCACGATCCGGTGGCAGATCCACAGCAGCTCCTCCAGCTCGGACGAGGCCGCGACCACCGCCAGACCCTCCTTGGCCGCCTCGTCGATCAGCCCGTAGATCTCCGCCTTGGCCCCCACGTCCACGCCGCGGGTCGGCTCGTCCAGCAGCAGCAGTTTCGGCTCGGTGGCCAGCCAGCGGCCGAAGACGACCTTCTGTTGGTTGCCGCCGGACAGGTCGCCCACCGGCTGCTCGGCCGAGTGCAGCCGCACGCCCAGCTCCTGGACCAGCCGGGCCGCATGCTCGCGGTCGGCGCGCGGGGTCAGCACCCCGCGGCGGCTGATCCGGCGCAGGGTGGCCAGGGTGATGTTCCAGCGCACCGAGGCGCCCAGTACCAGCGACTGCTCCTTGCGGTCCTCCGGCACCAGACCTATCCCGGCCGCGACCGAGTCGGCCGGATGGCGCGGGTGGAACGGCTCGCCCTTGAACTCGACGGTGCCGCCGGTCCTGGGCTGGGCGCCCATCACGGTGTGCAGCAGCCGGCTGCGGCCCGAGCCCATCAGCCCGGCCACGCCCAGGATCTCCCCCGCCCGCACCTCCAGGTCGACCGGGCCGAGACCGTCGGCCGTCAGACCCTCGGTCCGCAGCACCACCTCGCGCTCGACCGAGGGCGGCGGGCTGACGTCGGCCTTGGCCAGCTCGCTGCCGACCATCTCCCGGATCAGCCGCTCCTCGGATGCCTCGTCCGGCGTCAGGTCGGCGACCAGCCGACCGCCGCGCAGCACGATCACCCGGTCGGCCAGCGAACGCACCTCGTCCAGCCGGTGCCCGATGAACAGCACCGCTCCGCCGGACTCGGCGTGCCGGCGCGCCAGCGCGAGCACCTTGTCCGCCTCCACCGGTCCCAGCGAGGAGGTCGGCTCGTCCAGGATCAGCACCAGCGGGTGGTGGCCCCATGCCTTGGCGATCTCGATCATCTGCCGGACCGGAACGGGCAGCCGCTCCACCGGACGGTCGACGTCCACGCCCTCGACCCCGACGTCCGCCAGCAGCGCCCGGGCCTCGGCCTTGGTGCCGGCCCGGTCGTAGCGCCAGCTGCCGAAGCGGCGGCCCTCGCTGCTGGTGGGACGGCGGCCCAGCAGCAGGTTCTCGGCCACACTCAACTGCCCGACCAGGGGGAACTCCTGGGCGACCAGGCTGACCCCGAGGCTCTGGGCGTGGTCCGGGCGACCGCTGTGCAGCTCCTGCCCGTCGATCACGATGCTGCCGGTGCTGGCGGCCACGGTGCCGGAGAGCACCCCCATCAGCGTGGACTTGCCGGCGCCGTTCTCGCCGACCACGCCCACGATCTGACCGCTGATCAGTTCCAGCTCCGGGATGTCCAGCACCTTGACCGGCCCGTAGCTCTTGCTCACTCCCCGAAGGGACACGGCGGCGCGAGCCGCCGTGTCCCCTGCGGTCCGTGCTTCCACGGCTGTCATGTCGTTTACCTCAGCCTATGCCGAGCTGGGTCAGCATGGCCTGGTAGGCCGTGATGTTGGACTGGGTCACCACGCCGGCGCCGGTGCTGAGGCTGGTGCCGTCGCTCTCCAGGTAGGGCTTGACCAGCGCCAGGGTCGCGTCCTTGCCGAGCACCTTGAACGCCGCCAGCAGATAGGCGCCGGTGTAGCCCTGCTGGTAGGGCTGCTGGAGCACGGTGGCCTGGACGACACCGCTCTGGATGAACTTGAGCGTCTGCGCGTCGCTGTCGGAGGCGATGACCTTGATCGCACCGGTCTTGCCGGCCGACTGCACGGCCTGCCCGGCGGCGGGGCCGTCGTAGGAGTAGACCCCGTACAGGCCCTTGACGTTGGGGTCGGTCTGGAACGAGGTGGACGCGTTGGACAGGGCCTTGGAGGCGTCCGTGGCGTCGTTCAGGGTCTGCGTGATCTTGATGTTGGAGCCTTCCAGGGCCTTCTTGAACCCGGCGATGCGCTCCAGCGAGTTGGAGGCGGTCAGCGACCCGGTGAGGATCACCACCTCGCCCTGGTTGTTGAGGACCTGCTTCATGGCCTCGCCGGCCTTCTCGCCCAACTGCTCGTTGAGGCTGCCGAGGTAGAGCGCGGAGCCGTCCTCGGCGGGCAGCGGGGAGTCGATGGCCACCACCGGGATCCCGGCCGAGTTGGCCGAGGCGATCGGGGCCTTGATGGCGGTCGGGTCGATGGCGGAGACCGTGAAGCCGGTGATGCCCTGGCCGCGCAGGGTCTGGATGATCGACAGCTGCTGGTCCAGCCGGCCGTTGGCCGGGGCCTGGAAGGTGCCCTTGATGCCGAGGTCGGACAGGCCCTTGTTGAAGCCGACCTTGCCCGCGTTCCAGTAGTCCACGGCGACGTTGACGACCATGGCCTCGTCCAGCTTGGAGAGGTCCTTGCCCGCGAGCGCGGCCTTGATCGCGGCGTCGAGCTTGGTGAGGTTGGCGTCGTTGAACGAGATGTCACCCGAGAGGGTGACGGCCGGGGCGGAGCTGGTCCCGCCGGAGGCCGCGGCCGACGTACCGCCGCCGGCGGCGCCGGTCTTGCTGCAGGCTGCGGCACCGAGGGCGAGCAGCAGCGCGGTGCCCACGACGGCGAGCTTCTTGGATCTCGTGCTGCTGGAGTTGAGTGCGGACGGCATGGTGGTGGTCCTCTCGATCGGTTTCCAGGCACGGCGGAGCGAACACCCCGCCAGAATTGTTTGCGCTAACAATTGAGCAGACGACAGCTAACAATTGAACAAGTGCAACGTGCATTCGAGCGTGTGCGGAGGTGCTTCCGTACTTCCGTACTGCCGTGCTTTCCGTACTGCCGTACCTGCGTGCGGTACGGCCGGCCCTCAGCCGGCGGCGCGCGGTGCCGCCGCCGTACTCCCCCGGAGCACCAGCTCAGGGGCGACCAGCACCCGATCCTTGGAGCCGGCCTCGCCCTCGACCTGCGCCACCAGCAGCTCCAGCCCGCGGCGGCCCAGCTCGCCGAAGTCCTGGCGCACGGTGGTGAGCGGAGGAGTGAAGTAGGAGGCCTCGGGGATGTCGTCGAAGCCGACCACGCTGATGTCGGCGGGGATACCGCGACCGGCCTCGTTCAGCGCCCGGAGGACCCCGAGCGCCATATGGTCGTTGGCGCAGAAGATGGCCGTGACCTCAGGGTTCTCCAGAAGGTGCAGCCCGGCCTCGTAGCCGGACCTGGCGCTCCAGTCCCCGCTGACGACCTCGGGCACCGGGGCGCCCGCGTCCGCCAGCACAGCACGCCATCCGGCGCGTCGGGCCTGGGCGTCCAGCCAGTTCGAAGGTCCCGCGACATGGTGCACCGTGCGGTGACCCAGATGGAGCAGGTACTGCGTGGCCGCCCTCGCCCCGGCCTCGTTGTCGACGGCGGCCCCCGGCACCCGGGCCTGGGTGCCCGAACCGACGGCGACCACCGGGACCGCACTGCGGACCTGCGCCAGCGCCCCGACGGCCGAGGTCTGCGGCGCGATCACCAGCACACCCTCCACCGCCTGGTCCCTGAGCCGGTCCACGGCCTCCTGCACCGACCGGCCGTCCAGCGAACGCAGACTCGCGATGCTGACGAAGTACCCGGCGCTGCGGGCGGCCTGCTCGATGCCGTACAGCATCGAGGCCGGTCCGTAGAGGGTGGTGTCGAAGCTGACCACTCCGAGCGTTTGCGACCTGCGGGTGACCAGAGTGCGCGCGGCCGAGTTCGGACGGTAGTCCAGCTCCCGGATCGCGACCAGCACCCGCTCCCTGGTCTCCTCCTTGACGTGCGGATTGTCATTGAGCACTCGGGAGACCGTCTGGTGCGAGACGCCCGCCAGCCGCGCGACGTCGGCCATGACCGGCTGACGCCCGTTGACGGTGTTCGCTGCTCCCATGAATTCCTCACTCCGACCTGCGCCTATACGGCGTTCTTGAGCACTCGGGACTGTTCGACAAGGTACGGCATCTGTTTCCTCGCCGTTTCCGACACTGCATTGTTAACGCTCACATGACAACGCGTCAACGGGTAGCGCAGGTCACATTTCGGCTACCTGGGAGCGCACCCACGGGGACCCGCGGAAAACCCGTGGCGCCCATACCCGGCTGACTGCTTGAGTGCCCGTCAGGCCCGGTCCTGCCCCGAAAGGCACACATGCCCGTCGACAAGATGCACGCCAACGAGGCGACCATCGACACAGCGCTGGTCGAGCGGCTGGTCAGGGAGCAGTTCCCGCAGTGGGCCGGCCTCCCCCTCTCCCGGGTCCCCTCCGCCGGAACGGACAACGCGCTGTTCCGGCTGGGCCCGGAGCTGGCCGTACGGCTCCCCCGGATCCCGGGCTCCACCGGCCAGGCGCAGAGGGAGGCGCACTGGCTGCCGCGCCTCGCCCCACAGCTCCCGCTGGCCATCCCCACCCCGCTGGAGGTCGGCGAACCGGGCGAGGGCTATCCGTGGCACTGGTCGGTCTGCCGCTGGCTCGACGGAGAGACCCTGACCGACACCCGCTTCGCGGACCCCACCGCGGCGGCGACCGCGCTGGCCGGGTTCATCACCGCGCTACGGCGGATCGACCCCACCGACGCCCCCGCCGCCGGCCGAGGCAGACCCCTGCCCCGCCGCGACCCACCCACCCGCGAGGCCCTCGCCGCCCTGCGGGAACGCTTGCCCCAGGACGACCTGGACACGCTCACCGAGGTGTGGGCGAACGCCCTGCACGCCCCCGCCTGGCAGAAACCACCCGTCTGGCTCCACGGGGACCTGCTCCCCGGCAACCTCCTGGCCCAGCAGGGCCGCCTCAGCGCCGTCATCGACTTCGGCGCCCTGGGCACCGGCGACCCGGCCGTCGACATGCTCCCGGCCTGGGCCCTCTTCTCCGGTGAGTCCCGCTCCGCCTTCCGCGACGCCGTCGACGCGGACGAGGCCACCTGGACCCGAGGACGCGGCTGGGCACTGTCCATCGCGCTGATCATCATGCCGTACTACTGGAACACCAACCCGGTACTCATGGCGACGGCCAGACGCATCATCCGCGAGGTCCTGGCGGAGCAGCGGCGGTAGAGCGGCGCCGGCTGGCTGGTGGCGCCCCACGCCTGCAACGACACTACCCCTGCCGCGATCGCACCCACCGTCTCGCGGCTCCGCCGCAAGGCGCCAACTACGCGGAGGGGACGGGATCCAGGGCGAGACGTGCATTGCCGAGCGAAGCTCCAGCACGGGGACGCTCCACGCGTGCAACGGCAGCGTTGGGTGGGGCGAGTTGGCCGCCGTCTCCCGGGCTCCGCCCGGACAGAAGGCGCTTCGCGCCGACGACTGGGGCGGGGGTGGGGCGCTCTGGTGCGGAGCGTTTCGCGGTGGGCGGGAGTGGCGCTCCACGGTTGCAACGGCAGCGTGTGGTGGGGCGAGTCGCCCGCCGTCTCCCGGGCTCCGCCCGGACAGAAGCGGCTTCGCCGCGCGACAAGGGCCGGGGGCGGCCCGGGTCCGGCGCGGAGCGTGCGGCGGGGGCGCGGGGTGGGGCGAGTTCACCGATTTGGGGTCACTCGACCTACTTTGGGTCACTCTTTCGACGCCATATCGGACATAGCGGGCAGAAATTGTCGGACGAGTGACCCCAAAGTAGGTCGAGTGACCCCAAAACCGTCTATACCGGGCGAACCGGGGTCACTTTTGGGACAAGGTGGCACTTGATCTTGCCGTTATGCCCGATTCATCCCGAGATTCGTGTACCGAAAGTGACCCGGCGTACGAAAAGTGACCTCGGTTCAGCCAAGACACGCGGGAGGAACGTTTCTGCGGCCCCGGCACCGGCGCGCACCCGGCAACGCACGCCCCGCCGACCTCCCCCTCGTCGTGGTTGCCGCGAGCGGAGCGAGCCACCCCAGCCCGCAACAGACCAACGTGCCCCACGGAGGCGACGAACGGCCAGCGGGAGCGAACGCGCACGTCAAACACGGCGTCGGGACGGGGGCTCGGCCGCGAGACGGACCCCGCCACGGCCAGCGGACGACGCCCCGCCTCCCCCGACCGCCCGCCGTCACCCCAGCCGGATCACGTTCCACGACAGCGGCGGGAGCACCGCGTTCAGCGTCGACCCCGCTTCCACCAGCGCGGTTCCCTCGACCCCCGTCGGGGTGACCCGATTCGGCTGGTCGAGGGTGTTGCGGGCGTCGGGGTCGGCGTCCGTCAGGACGGAGTGCTCGATGACCTGAGTCAGGTGGTTCAGGCCGCGCAGGTCCACCGTGAGCGGGAGGGCCTCGGTCTGGCTGCGGTTGACGGCGAAGACGGTGACCGCGCCGGTCTCGTCGTCGATGGTGGCGGTTGCGTGCAGCAGTGGGACCTCGCCGTACTTGGCGGTGGTGTAGGTCGGGCTGTCGACGTCGACGGTCAGCACGCGGCCGCGGCCGTAGGCCGAGGCCTGGGCGAAGGGGTAGAAGGTGGTCTGCCGCCACGCGGGGCCGCCTGGCTCGGTCATGATCGGGGCGATCACGTTCACCAGCTGGGCCAGGCAGGCGACGGTGACCCGGTCGGCATGGCGCAGCAGCGCGATCAGCAGCGAGCCGAAGACGACGGCGTCGGTGACCGAGTAGACGTCCTCCAGCAGCCGCGGTGCCTCCTCCCAGTTCAGCGGCTCGGCGGCCTGGGTCTTCGTCAGGTACCAGACGTTCCACTCGTCGAAGGAGATGTTGATCTTCTTCGACGACTTGAGCCGCGCCCCCACGTGGTCACAGGTGGCCACCACGTTGTCGATGAAGGACTCCATGTCGACCGCCGAGGCCAGGAAGGAGTCGCGGTCGCCCTCCAGTTCCTCGTAGTAGGCGTGCATGGAGATGTAGTCCACGACGTCGTAGGTGTGCTGGAGCACCGTCGCTTCCCAGGCGGCGAAGGTGGGCATGGACTGCGACGAGCTGCCGCAGGCGACCAGCTCCAGGTCCGGGTCGATCATGCGCATGGCGCGGGCGGTCTGGGCCGCCAGACGGCCGTACTCGTCGGCGTCCTTGGCGCCGATCTGCCAGGGGCCGTCCATCTCGTTGCCCAGGCACCACAGCCGGACCCCGAAGGGGTCCTTGTCGCCGTGGCCGATCCGCCGGTCGGCGAGGTCGGTACCGGCGGGGTGGTTGGCGTACTCCTGGAGTTCCAGAGCCTCCTGGACGCCGCGGGTGCCGAGGTTGACGGCGATCATCGGCGAGGTGCCCTCGACCTTGCGGAGGAAGTCCATGAACTCGGAGAGCCCGAACCGGTTGGTCTCGGTGGACCGCCAGGCCAGGTCCAGCCGACGCGGCCGCTCCTCCGCAGGACCGACGCTGTCCTCCCACTTGAAGCCGGAGACGAAGTTGCCGCCGGGATAGCGGATCGCGGTGACCCCCAGCTCGCGCACCAGGTCCAGGACGTCGGTCCGCAGGCCCTCCGCGTCGGCGGTGGGGTGGCCCGGCTCGTAGATTCCGGTGTAGACGCAGCGGCCCAGATGCTCGACGAAGGAGCCGAAGAGGCGGGGGTCCACCGTGCCGACGGAGAACGCGGGGTCGAGGACGAGACGGGCGTCGCTGGGCATGGCTGCCTTTCGGGAAGTGCGGAGGTGCGGCGGGTGCGGGGCCCGTCGGATCGGTTCAAGGCCCCGCACCTGGTCCTGTTGCGCGGCGCGGCCCGCAGGGCAGGGGCCACGCCACGCACGATAGGGCACTGCCCCGTCAGAACCCCTGGGCCAGCCGGTAGTAGGCCTGGTTCCAGCGGAGCTCCTGGGTCAGCCTGCGGGTGGTGGTGTCCGCGTCGACCAGGGCCAGTTCGGTTCCGGTCATCTCGGCGAGGTCGGCGAGCTCCTCCGCGCCCACCGCGCTGGAGTAGACCGTGTGGTGCGGGCCGCCGGCGGTGAGCCAGGACTCGGTGGAGGTGCGCAGGTCCGGGCGCGGGCGCCAGACCGCACGCGCGACCGGGAGCTCCGGCAGCGGCTCCGGCGGGGCGACGGTGTCGATCTCGTTGGCCACCAGCCGGAAGCGGTCGCCCAGGTCGGCGAGGCCGACGACGATCGCCGGGCCCGGCGCGGCGTCGAACACCATCCGGACCGGGTCCTCCCGGCCGCCGATGCCCAGCGGGTGGATCTCCACGCTGGGGGTGTCCACCGCGATGGTGGGGCAGACCTCCAGCATGTGGGCGCCCAGGATCAGCTCCTGACCAGGAGTCAGATCGTAGGTGTAGTCCTCCATGAACGAGGTGCCGCCGGGCAGCCCGACCGCCATGGACTTGAGGGTGCGCAGCAGCGCGGAGGTCTTCCAGTCGCCCTCGCCGCCGAAGCCGTAGCCGTCGGCCATCAGCCGCTGCACGGCCAGGCCGGGGAGCTGCCGCAGGCCGCCCAGGTCCTCGAAGTTGGTGGTGAAGGCGCCGAAGCCGCCCTCGCCGAGGAAGCTGCGCAGGCCGAGTTCGATCCGGGCCGCGTACCGCAGCGACTCGTGCCGCTCGCCGCCCTGGCGCAGCTCGGGGGCGACCCGGTAGCGGTCCTCGTACTCCTTGACCAGCTCGGAGACGGAGGCGTCGGTGGCCGCGTCCACCACCTTGACCAGATCGTTGACCCCGTAGGTGTTGACGGAGAGGCCGAAGCGCAGCTGGGCCTCGACCTTGTCGCCCTCGGTGACCGCGACATCGCGCATGTTGTCGCCGAAGCGGGCCAGCTTGAGGGTGCGCAGCTCGGCGCGGCCGACGGCGGAGCGGACCCAGCCGGCCACCCTGGCGACCGTCACCGGGTCGCTGACATGGCCGGCGACCGTCTTGCGGGCGACTCCGAGCCGGGACTGGATGTAACCGAACTCGCGGTCGCCGTGGGCGGCCTGGTTCAGGTTCATGAAGTCCATGTCGATGGTGGACCACGGGAGTTGGACGTTGGCCTGGGTGTGCAGGTGCAGCAGCGGCTTGCGCAGCGCGTCCAGTCCGGCGATCCACATCTTGGCCGGCGAGAAGGTGTGCATCCAGGCGATCACGCCGATGCAGGCGTCGTCGGCGTTGGCCTCCAGCATCACCCGGTGGATCGCCGAGGCGTCGGTGAGCACCGGCTTGACGACCAGCTGCACCGGCAGCCCCGCGGCCAGGGTCGCGGCTATCTCCCCGGACTGGTCCGCGACCTGACGCAGCGTCTCCTCTCCGTACAGGCCCTGGCTACCGGTGAGGTACCAGACCTGGCGAGTGGGGAACGGGGTGGAGGCGGTCATGCGTGGTCTCCTTTGGAGCCGACAGTCACGGGGGCCTGAGCCTGGGCCTCATCCGGGGCCGGGGCCTTGGCCTGGCCGTAGACGTTCTGGTAGCGGTCGTAGAGCCGGTCGATGTCCTGCTGCGGCAGTCGGCTCACCGGCCCGAGCTGGCGGGCCAGATGGACGGTGCGGGCCACGTCCTCGCACATCACGGCGGCCTTCACCGCGGACTTGGCGTCCTTGCCGATGGTGAAGACCCCGTGCTGGCGCATCAGTACGGCGGGCGAGCGGTGCCCGTCCAGGGTGGCCACGATGCCCTGGCCGATGGAGTCGTCGCCGATCAGGGCGAACGGGCCGACCGGGATGTCGTCGCCGAACTCGTCGCCCATGGCGGTGATGGCGCAGGGGATCGGCTCCCCGACCGCCGACCAGGCGGTGGCGTACGGGGAGTGGGTGTGCACCACGCCGCCGACGTCGGGGCGGTTGCGATAGACGTAGGCGTGGGCGGCGGTGTCGCTGGAGGGGGACAGCTCGCCCTCGATCACCTTGCCGTCGAGATCGCAGACGATCATCTGCTCGGGCGTCAGCTCGTCGTAGGAGAGCCCGCTCGGCTTGATCACCATCAGCTCGGTGCCGGGGAGCCGGCCGCTGACGTTGCCGCTGGTCCAGGCGACCAGTCCCCAACGGAGCAGTTCGGCGTGCAGGGCGCAGACCTCTGCCTTCAGCCGGTCGAGAGGGGTGGTCATCGGGCTTCCTCCAGCAACAGAGCGGGGTCAACGGGGTCGGTGCCGGGAGCACCGGAAGTGCCGGCGGCACCGGCGGCGGCCTGGGCCGCGGTGCGCGCGGCGTCGCGCAGGGCGCGCAGCCGGTGCAGCGCGTCGCTGCCGCCCCGGCCGAAGTGGTCGTGCAGTTCGCGGTACTCGGCGAAGAGCTGGTCGTAGGCGTCGGCGCGCTTCTCGTCCGGGGTGTGCACGGCGAGGTTGATCCGGCCCATGGCCGCCGAGGCGGTACGGATGTCCGGGTACGCCCCGGCCGCGACTGCGGCGTGGATCGCCGAGCCCAGGGCCCCGCCCTGCTCGGAGCCGATGACATTGACCGGGCGGCGCAGCACGTCGCTGTAGATCTGCATCAGGAAGTGGTTCTTGGGCAGCCCGCCGGCCACGGTGAACTCGGTCACCGGGACACCGGCCTGCTCGAACGCCTCGACGATGACCCTGGTCCCGAAGGCGGTGGCCTCCAGCAGGGCCCGGTAGATCTCCTCCGGACGGGTGTCCAGGGTGAGGCCGAGGACCAGGCCGGAGAGGTGGTGGTCCACCAGCACCGAGCGGTTGCCGCTGTGCCAGTCGAGGGCGACCAGGCCGTGCGCGCCGACCGGCTGGGCGGCGGCCTTCTCGGTCAGCAGCTCGTGCAGGCTCAGCCCGCGCTCGCGGGCCTCGACGGCGTAGGACTCGGGCGCCGCGGTGCGCACGGCCCAGGCGAAGATGTCGCCGACCCCGCTCTGCCCGGCCTCGTAGCCCCACAGGCCGGGGACGACGCCGTCGCGTACCACCCCGCACATGCCGGGGACCTCGGCGAGGACGTCGGAGTTGAGGATGTGGCAGGTGCTGGTGCCCATGATGGCGAGCATGTGCCCGGGGTCGAGAGCCCGGGCGGCGGCGTTGGTTACGTGGGCGTCGACATTGCCCACGCTGACCGGGGTCCCCTCATTGAGCCCAGTCAGCACCGCCGCCCGGGCGGTCAGTGTGCCCGCTGCGTCGCCGAGGGCGGCGAGCGGGTGGTCCAGTTTGGCCGTGAAGCCGGCGAAGCCGGGGTTGAGCCGGCTCAGGTACTCGGCGCCAGGTCGGCCGCCGTCCTCGGCGGGGAGCAGGTCGGGCTGATGGATGCCCTTGTAGCCCGCGGTGCAGAGGTTGCGGTTCTCCTGGCCGGTGAGCTCCCAGACGATCCAGTCCGCCGCCTCGATCCAGCGGTCCGCGGCCGCGTAGAGCTCGGGGTCCTCCTCCAGCAGCTGGAGCGCCTTGGCGTACTCCCACTCGCTGGAGATCTTCCCGCCATAGCGGGCCAGCCAGGGCTCCCCCAGCTCGGCCGCGAGCGCGTTGATCCGGTCGGCCTGCGGCTGGGCGGCGTGGTGGCGCCAGAGCTTGGGGTAGGCGTGCGGGCGGCCGGCCAGGCCGGGGAGCTCGCAGAGCGGGGTGCCGTCGGTGGTGGTCGGCAGCACGGTGCAGGCGGTGAAGTCGGTCCCGATGCCGACGACCTGGTCCGCGGTGACCCCGGCGAGCTCCAACGCCCTGGGAATGGCGTTGCGCAACACGTCCCGCCAGTCCTCCGGGAGCTGGAGGGCCCAGTCCGGCGCCAGCGTGGTCGTCCCGTCCGGCAGAACGGTGTCGATCACGCCGTACCGGTACTCGTGGACGGCGTCGGCGAGCTGGGTGCCGTCCGCGACGGAGATGACGACGGCCCGGCCGGAGAGCGTGCCGAAGTCGATGCCCACAGTGACGGGGGTGGTGATGTTAACGCTCACAATTGGCTCTCCGAGGAAGCGGCAATCCCAGCGGGACAGGTTACAGACGGCATACAGGGGCCGTCGCAGCGGTTCTTCCGACGGATCCGAGGGTCCGCCGGCCCCTCCGTGCTGGCGGCGTGGTCAATTGTTAACGCTCACATGCGGGCAGCGTCAATAGATTGCGCAGAAGTAAACGGGCTGCCGAAACCCTTTCGCCCCGCCGGCGCACCCCGGCCGCCGCCCTCCGACGTGGAGGGTGGCGGCCGGGGTGCGGGACAGCCCGGCCGCCGCAGCAGCCGGGAAGGGGTCTAGACCTCCACACGCACCAGCATCTTGCCGGTGTTGGCCCCGCGCAGCATGCCGATGAAGGCGTCCACGCTGTGCTCGAAGCCGTCCACCACGGTCTCCTCCACCCGCAGCTTCCCCTCCCGCAGCCAGCCGCCGACCTCGGCGGCGAAGGCCGGCTGCAGCCCGAAGTGGTCGCCCACCAGCATCCCCTGCAGACGCAGCCGCTTGCCGATCGCCAGCGCCAGATTGCGCGGCCCGACCGGGGCGCCGGTCTCGTTGTACTGGGCGATCGCGCCGCACAGCACCGCGCGGCCCCTGAGTGTGAGGGCGCCGATCGCGGCCTCCAGGTGCTCGCCGCCGACGTTGTCGAAGTAGACGTCGATGCCCTCGGGGGCGGCCTTGGCGAGCTGCTCGGCGACCGGGCCCGCCTTGTAGTCGAAGGCCGCGTCATAGCCGAACTCCTCGACCAGCCGGCGCACCTTCTCCGGCGAGCCCGCGCTGCCGACCACCAGCGAGGCGCCGCGCAGCTTGGCGAACTGGCCGACCATGCTGCCGACCGCCCCGGCCGCACCGGAGACGAACACCGCCTCGCCCTCCTTGAACGAGCCGACCTCCAGCAGCCCCGCGTAGGCGGTGAGCCCGGTCATGCCCAGCACGCCCAGGTAGGACTGCAGCGGCAGCGAGTCGTCGACCTTGACCGCCTTGGCGGCGTCCAGGGTGGCGTACTCGCGCCAGCCGAGACCGTGCAGCACCGCGTCGCCCACCGCGAAGCCCTCGGCCTCGGAGGCGACCACACGGCCGACCGCGCCGCCGTCCATGACCGCGCCGAGCCGGAACGGCGGGACGTACGACTTCACGTCGTTCATCCGGCCCCGCATGTAGGGGTCGACCGACAGGAACTCGTTGCGGACCACGATCTGGTCCGCGCCGGGCGCCAGGACCGGCGCCTCGACCAGCGCGAAGTCCTCGGGGGTCGGCCAACCGCTGGGGCGGGCCGCCAGGTGCCACTCGCGGGCGGTCGCGGGGAGGGTCTGCTGCGCCATGACGGGTTCCTTCACTCTCTCGTTCATTGACTACATCTTTAGTTGAGATCAGTAAGTAAACCTGCACCAGAAAGGTTAACCATGTCAAATATTCAGCTACTCTGAGCGTATGTCGCAGCAGCTGGATCCGCTCTCCCTCGAAGTCGTCGACCTGATGGCCAACCTGGTCGCGCTCTTCCACAAGGAGTACGAGGAGGCCGCTTCGGCCCGTTCGCTCACCGGCGCCCAGGCCAAGGTGCTGGCCCTGCTGCGGCGCGGACCGATGCCGATGCGCCAGATCGCGCAGACCATGAGCTGCGAGCCGTCCAACATCACCGGCATCGTCGACCGGCTGGAGCTGCGCGGCCTGGTCACCCGTCAGGCCGACCCCGACGACCGGCGGATCAAGCGGGTCGCCGCCACCGAGGCCGGCCGCGCCGCCTCCGCGGAGCTCCGCGAGTCGCTGAACTTCGCCCGGGCGCCGCTGGCTGCTCTGGAGCCGGACGAGCGCGAGCAGCTGCGGGATCTGCTGCAGCGCATCGTCGAGGGTGCGCAGCAGCCGCGCTGACTCCGACGCGGCTGCGTTGGTGCACGAAAAAGCGCAGATCAGAGAACTTTGTGGTCCAAAAGGATGACTTCTGCCCACCCGCCCGGGGGGACGTTCCCCGTGTGAGCCAACCGCTAGACTCCCGCGGATGACGAGTCGACAGGGGACCCGTCGGACGCACGATTCCAACGGGGGACATGGCGGGGGATGTGGCAGTAGACGGCAGTCAACAGAGCACGGCCACCCAGAGTTTCGAAGACCGCGACAGCCGTCCGAGGAGCGGCCTGCGGCTCGGCCGTACGGACGAATCCCCGAACCGGAACCAGAGCCTGAACCGGCCCGGCACGCCCCGCGCGACCCGCTGGGTCATCGGCGGCACCGTGCTCTCCCTGCTCGGCTACGCGCTGGTCCGGCACTTCACCCGGGTCGACATGGTGGACATGGTCGTCTACCGCGCGGAGGGCGACACCGTCCGCCAGGGCCGCGACCTCTACGCCATGGTCGTACCGCAGTTCAACCTCTCGGCGACCTACCCGCCGTTCGCGGCGCTGCTGTTCGTCCCCACCTCGCTCATCCCGGTCGGGGTGCTTCGGGTGCTGGTCACCGTCGGCAACGTCGCCCTGCTGGGCACGCTGGCCCGGCTCGCCTTCCAGCTCGTCGGCTGGCCCCGGCGCTCGCTGCGGCCGCAGGCCGTGGTCGCCGCCGTGGGGTTCGGCGTCTGGCTGGAGCCGGTGTGGACGACGCTCAGGTACGGGCAGATCAACCTGCTGCTCGCCTGCCTGGTCCTGGCCGACCTGAACCGGCCCGACGGCTCGCGGCGCAAGGGTCTGCTGATCGGCATCGCCGCCGGGATCAAGCTCACCCCCGGCCTCTTCGGCGTCTACCTGCTGCTCACCGGCCGCCCACGGGCCGCGCTCACCTCCTTCGCCGCCTTCCTCGGCACCGTGCTGCTCGGCGGGATCGCCCTGCCGAACGACTCCTGGCACTTCTGGACCCACTACCTCTACGACGCGCACCGGGTCGGGCGGACCCAGATCTCCGACAACCAGTCGGTGCGGGGCACCCTGGCCCGCCTGCTGCACGAGCCCGACCCCACCCTGTCCTGGGCCATCCTCGCCGGGCTGACGGCGCTGGCCGGCCTCGGCATCTCCGCCGCCATCGTGCGCAACCGGCAGCACCTCCCCCGTGCCGAGGCCTGGGGCGTGCTCTGCGCGGCCGTCACCGCGCTGCTGATCTCGCCGATCAGCTGGACCCACCACTGGGTCTGGTGCGTCCCCATCATCGTCCTGCTCGGCGCCGAGGCCGCGGCGGAGCAGTCCCGCCCGCACGGTCCACGCCGTCTGCGCTGGCGCATCGTGCTCGGCGGGGCCCTGGTCTGCTTCCTGGCCTGCAGCATGTGGCTGACCCCGCACAGCCCCGACGCCAGCCTCCGGCTGCGCTCCTGGGAGCAGCCGCTCTCCTCCGTCTACTCCCTGTTCGGCCTGCTCCTGCTCGGGGTCGCGTTGACCCGGCTGCTGCGCTGCCGGCACGCGGCGGAACTGCGGCTCACGGCGGTGCTGCCGACGCAACGGGAATGCCCGCTCGCACCCCTGGAAAGATCCACCTAATAGGAACCCCCCGCGCGAACAGCGCGTCTCACCAGCTATGCTGCGGCGAGCGGTGCTCACCAGAGCCGCTCGTCCTGCTGTACGACGATCAGTCAGAATGTCCAGAACTGGTCAGTACAAGGGACCCCGGACGGTCCGCCGACCGGGTTGCCAGGGGGCGGTAGCTCAGCCGGTTAGAGCAGGGGACTCATAATCCCTTGGTCGTGGGTTCGAGTCCCACCCGCCCCACCGCAGGCAGTAGGGCTTTATCAGCCACTACGTTAGTTGAGGGGCCCCGCGACGCATGCATCGCGGGGCCCTTTTCCACTCGAACGGGTCCATCTGCCGACCTCGTCCCCGACCCGTCAGCGCGCGGCGTCCAGGCGGGCTCGCTGGTCCTGTGTCAGGTCCAGGTCGACGGCGGCCAGGGACTCGTTCAGCTGGGCAACTGAGGAGGCGCCGACCAGGGGGAGGATCGGGACCTCGCCGCCGATGAGCCAGGAGAGCACGACCTGGTTGACGGTGGCTCCGGTCTCGCCCGCGACCTGGCGCAGGGCCGCCAGCCTGACCTGCGTGCCGGGGTGGTCGAAAGCGGGGCTCAGCGGCTTGTCGGTGCGGGTGTAGCCGCCGGCGATCAGCGGGGAGTAGGCCACCATGGTCAGCTCGGGGTGCTCCCGCAGATAGCTCAGCAGGTCGGCGCCGACCAGGCCGTGGTCGCCGTCCAGGGAGAGCTGGCCCGGCAGGTCCGCGCGGGGGCGGAGGTAGGTGTGGCGGTACTGCAGCACCTCGTAGCCCGGCAGTCCGGCCGCCGCTGCGATGCTCCTGGCCCGCTCCACCCGCCAGGCCCAGTGGTTGCTGACGCCCAGCAGGCCGACAGTGCCCTCGGCGACCAGTTCGGCGAAGCCCTCGACGGTCTCCCGCAGCTCCACCCGCGGGTCCTCGATGTGGGCGTAGAGCAGCGGCAGCCGGTCCAGGCCCA
Source organism: Streptomyces sp. 846.5 (assembly GCF_004365705.1). Taxonomy (NCBI): domain Bacteria; kingdom Bacillati; phylum Actinomycetota; class Actinomycetes; order Kitasatosporales; family Streptomycetaceae; genus Streptomyces; species Streptomyces sp. 846.5. The sequence goes on along the minus strand of NZ_SOBN01000003.1, from coordinate 125,446 downwards.
GCCGCTCCCGGCTGCGCTCGGCGGACTCGCGGATCACCTTCGCCGAGAGCCCCTCGGGGTTGTCGATGTAGCCGGTGCCGGGGGCCAGCGGACGGGCGCCCAGCTTGGTGGCGATGGTGATCTCGTCCCCGATGCCACGGCTGCGGCGCCAGCGGCCGAGCAGTTCCTCGCTCTGGCCGCCCTGGCTTCCGTCGTCCCAGAAGGCGTAGTTGTCGGAGGTGTCGATGAAGTTGCCGCCGGCCTCGACGTAGCGGTCCAGGACGGCGAAGGAGGTCGCCTCGTCGGTGCGGCTGCCGAAGAGCATGGCACCGAGGCTGAGCACGCTGACGTCACGACGGGTGGCGGGGTCGGTGCCGATCGTACGGTTGCGCATGGGGACTCCTCTGGTCACGGCCCGTCACCTGCGGGCCCTGACAGGGAGTCTGCTTGCTGGAGCGCGCTCCAGGTCAAGCACAGAGCACAGTCGGGCAGGCTCAGGCGAGGGCCTTCTGGACCCGGGCCCAGAGCCGGCCGTCGACGGCGCCGACCCGGCGGCGGAAGTGGTCCAGCGGGACCTCGCGCGGCTCGTCGGTCTCCAGCCAGCTGGCTCGCTTGTCGCGGTCGCCCACGCTGCCGGGTGGGAGCGGAAGGACGCCGGGGCGCTCGGTGTGGTGCTTGCTGGTGATCTTCAGCACCGTGGCGGTACGGGCGCCGCGGTGCAGCACCAGGCAGGGGCGGTCCTTGGATCCGGGGCCGTCCTCGAACGGAACGTCCGCCCACCAGATCTCCTGGGGCTGCGGCAGCCGGGACGGAGCGGTCCTGGACGGCCCCGCCGGGGTCGGACGCGACGACCCGCGCCGGCGCCTGCGGGCTCCCCCGTAGCCGAGGGCGCCGGCCACCGCGACCGCCACGGCGGCCAGAATCTCCAGTATCTGAGCCTGCGTCATCCCGGGTCCCTCCCGGCTGCGCCCCGCAACGGCAAGGGCCCCGACCGTGGTCGGGGCCCTGGTGTGGAGCTCCTCCAATTGGACTCGAACCAATAACCTGCCGATTAACAGTCGGCTGCTCTGCCAATTGAGCTATGGAGGATCGTTCGCAATGCCGGTCTGGCTTTCCGGCAGCTCCCCCAATTGGACTCGAACCAATAACCTGCCGATTAACAGTCGGCTGCTCTGCCAATTGAGCTATGGGGGAAGGTGCGGCTGCGAGGACCCGTCGCCCCGACTCGGTCGGACTGCTGGGCCGCGCTTGCTGCGGGTCATACATTAGCGCACGTAGGGGGGTGCTCCGCCAATCGTTACCCGGGCCCGCCCCCGACCTGACCCCGGCCCGCGCCCGCCCCCGCCCGCACCTGCCTGGTTCGCCCTCCGTCGTGGCGGGTAGGCGAGCCCGGACGAGCCCCGTAGGCTCCGAAGCAGGATGCGGTGCGGACCCGGACGGAGCACGCGGGCCCTCCGCACGGAGAGAGGTGGAGGCGACATGCGCAAACTCACGTTCCTCGCGGGTCTGGCACTCGGCTATGTGCTCGGCACCCGCGCCGGGCGCGAACGTTACGAGCAGCTCCGCAAGACCGCCCGTGATCTCTCGCAGACGCCGGCCGTGCAGAACGCCACCCGCAGCGCCAAGGACGCGGCAGGCAACGCGGCCGGGAAGGCCGCCGACGCGGTGGCCGGAAGGGTCGGCGACAAACTGCCCACCTCGGTCACCGACCGGGTCCCCTACCTGCGGGAACGCACCGCGGCCGCGAAGAACGACGCCTGGGGCAGCACCGGGACGTAGTCGCCCCCGACACGGCCGTGGTGTCCCCCCGTGCCGGGGTGGTGCTGACGGCCCCCCGGGTGCGGCATGATCTCGTTCCATGGCGATTTCTGCTGGCATCGACTGCTCCACCCAGAACACCAGGATCGTTGTCTGCGACACCGACACCGGCGCTGTCCTGCGCGAAAGCCGTGCCCCGCACCCGGGCGCGGCCGCCGCCGGAAGCTCCGTGGCCGAGATCGACCCGCAGTCCTGGCTCCGCTCGCTCGGCGCCGCTGCGGACGGCGGAATGCTCGAAGGCGTCCGGGCGATCGGGGTCAGCGCCCAGCAGCAGGGCGTGCTGGTCCAGGACGCCGGCGGGGTGCTGGTCCGCCCGGCACTGCTGCGGGCCGACCCGCGCGCCGCCGGCGCGGCGGCGCACCTGGTGTCCGAGCTCGGCGGACCCGCCGCCTGGGCCGAGGCCGTCGGCGGGGTGCCCAGCACCGGATCGACCGTCGCCAAGCTCCGCTGGCTGGCCGAGCACGAGCCGATGTCGGCCCACCGCGTCGCCGAGGTGCTGCTCCCGCACGACTGGCTGGTCTGGCAGCTGCTGGGCCACCCGGCCCGGCGCACCACCGACCGCGGCGACGCCTCGGGCACCGGCTACTGGTCGTCCGCGACCGGCCGCTACCGGGGCGACCTGCTCGCCCTGGCCCTCGGCCACGAGGCCGCGGTCCCCGAGGTGCTGGACCCCTCCGAGGCCGCCGGCCACAGCCCGGAGGGTCTGCTGATCTCGGCCGGCACCGGCAGCACCATGGCCACCATGCTCGGCCTCGGCCTGGAACCCGGCGACGCCATGGTCTCGCTCGGCAGCAACGGCACCATCCACGCTGTCCACGACAAGGCCGTGATCGACCCCAGCGGCATGGTCACCAGCTTCGCCGACGCCACCGGACGGCATCTGCCGCAGGTCACCACGCTCAACGCGGCCCGGGTGCTGCAGGCCACCGCCGAACTGCTGCGCACCGACGCGTCCGGGCTCAGCGATCTGGCGCTGCGCTCCACCCCCGGCTCCTACGGGCTGGTGCTGCTCCCCTATCTGGAGGGCGAGCGCACCCCCAGGCTGCCGCACGCCGCGGGGACCCTGGCCGGACTGCGGATCGAGTCGATGCGTCCGGAGCACCTGGCCAGGGCGGCCGTCGAGGGCATGCTGTGCGGGCTCGCGGACGCGCTGGACGTGCTCAGGGACCACGGGGTGACGGTCCGTCGGGTGTTCCTGACCGGCTCCGCCGGGCGGCTGGCCGCCGTGCAGAGCATCGCCCCACTGGTCCTGGGCGTGCCGGTGGTGGTCCCCGCGCCGGGCGACTACGCCGCGATCGGGGCCGCCCGCCAGGCCGCCTGGGCGCTGGCCGACACCGCCCTGCCGCCGGCGTGGCCGCTGCGCGACGCGGTCACCATCGACCCCGGCGAGGACGTCAGCGTGGGCCGCGCGATCCGGCAGCAGTTCGCCGCGGTACGGACGCAGGCGCACCCGGAGCTGGGCTGACGCTGCCCCAACACCCTCCTAGTCCAGGTAGCCGCGGAGCTGGTCGGCGAAGGCGTGGTCGCGCAGCTTGTTGAGGGTCTTGGACTCGATCTGGCGGATCCGTTCGCGGGTGACCCCGAACATCCGCCCGATCTCCTCCAGGGTCCGCGGCCGGCCGTCGATCAGCCCGTAGCGCAGCTGGACCACCCGCCGTTCGCGCTCGCCGAGAGTGGAGAGCACCGCCTCCAGATGCTGGCGCAGCAGGATGAACGCGGCGGACTCCACCGGGGAGGTCGCGTCGCCGTCCTCGATCAGGTCGCCCAGGGCGACATCGTCCTCCTCGCCGACCGGCGCGTGCAGCGAGACCGGCTCCTGGGCCAGCCTGAGCACCTCGACCACCCGCTCGGGCGGCAGCTCCAGCACAGCGGCGACCTCGGCCGGGGTGGGCTCGGACCCGCGCTCCTGGAGCAGCCGTCGCTGCACCCGGACCACCCGGTTGATCAGCTCCACCACATGCACCGGGACCCGGATCGTCCGGGCCTGGTCGGCCAGCGCACGGCTCATCGCCTGCCGGATCCACCAGGTGGCGTAGGTGGAGAACTTGTAGCCGCGGGCGTAGTCGAACTTCTCGACCGCGCGGATCAGACCGAGATTGCCCTCCTGGACCAGGTCGAGCATGGTCAGGCCGCGTCCGACGTACCGTTTCGCCACCGAGACGACCAGGCGCAGATTGGCTTCGATGAGGCGGCGCTTGGCGATCCGGCCCAGCACGATCAGCTTGTCGAGATCGCTGACCAGGAGGTCGTCGTCCAGGCCGGGACGGGAGTTGAGGTAGTCCTCGGCGAACAGCCCGGCCTCGACCTGGCGCGCGAGGTCCACCTCGTCGACGGCGGTGAGCAGCGGAATCCGGCCGATCTCGCGCAGGTACTGGCGGAACAGGTCGGCGGAGGGGCCGGCGGTGTCGTCCAGGGAGGGGAGGGGGGCGTCCGAGCGGTCGTCGGCACGCTCGTCCGCCTGCACGGGATCGAGGAGGGGCTCGTCGACGGGATCGATGACGGGTTCGGCGTCCTCGTCGGCGAGGAGGTCGGGCGGCGGCAGGTCCGGCGCAGTGAGCCGCACCTGCGCGTCCTGCTCGGGACTGTCCTGCTGGGCTGGGCGGATGGCCGTGGCGAGGTCCACGTCCTTCCCTTCCGGCGCCGGATGTCGCATTGCGGACGAGGGGGCCGACGCCTGCTGGCCGGGGCTGGGACCGTTCGTGGAACTGTGGAGCCCGGAGGTGAGCGGCGGAGCAGGTGGAATCGGGACGGCGGGGGCCTCGCCGCCCTCCGTCCGGGACACGGTAGGCGAGATTCCGCCGGGCTCGACGGTCTCGCGCTCTGATGAGTCGGGCACCGCAACCCAGTGTGCTCCTGCGCTGACGCTCAGGCAGAGACGTGTGCGCGGACTTTCTCGGTACGCACGGTGACTGGCATGTGCCCGGCGCAGCGCTCCGGCGGCCTGCTACAGGGCTGCGGCGCCGCGCTCGCGCAGCGACTGGCCGTACTGCTGGAGCGCCCACAGCTCGCCCTGGACGGCCGAGAGCTGCTCCGGCGTGGCCCGGGGCCCGAGCCGCTGGAGGTGGGCCCGGCAGTCGGCGACCCTGCGGTCCACCGCCTGGAGCCGCAGCTTGACCAGGAACTCCCCGGCGTAGACGGCGTCGGCGGCGCGGCGGGTGCGGACCGGTTCCACCGTCAGCTCGGTGATCAGCCCGCGCACGCCGTCGTCCGGCGCGGCCGCGCGGACCAGCCCGGACCAGGCGTCGGGGGCGGCGGCGCCCGCCTCGACGCCGCCGGCCGCGGCGATGGCGGCCCGCACCGCGCCGTAGGGCGGGGTGGGGAACTCGTCCTGGGCGTAGAAGTCGAAGGTGGGGGCGACCAGCGCGGGGTGCTGGAGTGCGAGCTTCAGCAGCTCCCGCTCCACGAACTGGGCCGGGTCGCGCGGGTTCAGCCGGTACGCCGGGCGCATCGGCGCCGCCGCGGCGGGAGCCCCCTGCTGCTGGCCCTGGCGGCGGACGCCGGAGCGCGCCGCCTGCTGGTCCCGCTCGCGCTGCCAGCGGGCCAGCTGGTTGACCCGGCGGACCACGAACTGCTCGTCCAGGATGCCGACCATGCCCGCGAGTTGGACCGCGTAGTCGTGCTGGATCGAGCCGTCCTTGATCCGGGCGACGATCGGCGCGGCCTGCTCCAGCGCGGCCGAACGGCCCTCCGCGGTCTCCAGGTTGTGGCTGGCGACAGCGGCCCGGATGGCGAACAGGAACAGCGGCACCGGGTGCTCGATCAGGGTGCGCACCGCCTCGTCGCCCTGGGCCAGCCGCAGTTCACAGGGGTCCATCCCGCCGGGGCTGATGGCGATGGAGGTCCTGGCGGCGAACTTCTGGTCGTCCTCGAAGGCCCGCAGCGCGGCCTTCTGCCCGGCCGCGTCGCCGTCGAAGGTGAACACCACCTCGCCGCGGTAGGCGGAGGTGTCCATCAGCAGCCGGCGCAGGATCTTGATGTGGTCCTCGGCGAAGGCGGTGCCACAGGTGGCCACCGCCGTGGTGACACCCGCGAGGTGACAGGCCATCACATCGGTGTAGCCCTCGACCACCACCGCCCGGCCGGTCCTGGCGATGTCCTTCTTGGCCAGGTCGATCCCGTACAGGACGTTGGACTTCTTGTAGAGCGGGGTCTCCGGGGTGTTCAGGTACTTGGGGCCGTTGTCGTCCTCGCGCAGCTTGCGCGCGCCGAAGCCGACGACCTCGCCGGTGATGTCGCGGATCGGCCAGACCAGCCGGCCACGGAAGCGGTCCATCGGGCCGCGCTGCCCCTCCGAGCAGATGCCGGAGAGCAGCAGTTCGCGGTCGGAGAAGCCGCGGCCGCGCAGAAAGCGGGTGAGGTGCTCGAAGCCGCCGGGGGCGTAGCCCACGCTGAAGTGCGCGGCGGCCTCGGCCTCGAACCCGCGCTCCTTAAGGAACCTGCGCCCGATCTCCGCCTCGGGGCTGCTCAGCTGCTCGGTGAACCAGGCGGCGGCGATCCTGTTGATCTCCAGCAGCCTGGTCCGCTCGCCCTTCTGCTGGCCCGGCTGGTAGCCGCCGCCCTCGTAGCGCAGGGTGATCCCGACGGTGGGCGCCAGCCGTTCGACCGTCTCCACGAACGACAGGTGCTCGATCTTCATCACAAAGCCGAGGGTGTCGCCGCTCTCCTGGCAGCCGAAGCAGCTGTAGACGCCCTTGCTGGGGTTCACGTAGAAGGACGCGGACTTCTCGTCGTGGAACGGGCAGAGACCCTTGAGCTGACCACCGCCGCCATTGGTGAGCTGGACGTACTCCCCCACGACAGCGTCGATCCGGACGGCGGCCCGAACCGCGTCCACGTCCTCGTCCTTGATGCGACCTGCCACGTCGTGCAGTGTATGCCCGGGGGCCGACAGTGCCGGACGGTGCGCAAGCGGTCCCGGGTGCTATCAGAGTTCGGCGAGCGGGATCGCCGGGTCGGCGAGCCGGTCGGGGTCGATCGGGCGCCCGGAGCGGACCAGCTGCTGGATGCCGCCGGCCACGTCCCAGACGTTGACGTTCATCCCGGCCAGCACCCGTCCCTCGGGGTCCTGCCAGAAGGCGATGAACTCCCGCTTGCCCGCGTCGCCCCGTACCACCACGTGGTCGTAGGAGCCCGGGGCGGCGTAGCCGGAGTACTCCAGACCGAGGTCGTACTGGTCCGAGAAGAAGTATGGGACCCGGTCGTAGACCACCGGCTGCCCCAGCATCGACCGGGCGGCCGCCGGGCCGCCGTTGAGCGCGTTGGCCCAGTGCTCGACCCGCAGCCGCCGGTGGAACAGCGGGTGCTCGGCCGAGGCGACGTCACCGGCCGCGAAGACGTCCGGGTCGGAGCTGCGCAGCGCGGAGTCCACGTCGATGCCGCCGCCCTCCTCGCGCGGGGCGAGGGCGAGACCGGCGGCCTCGGCCAGGGCGGTCTGCGGGGCCGCGCCGATGCCGATCAGCACGGCGTGCGCCGGGTGCTCGTCCCCGTCGTCGGTGTGCGCGGCCAGCACCATGCCGTCCTCGCCCTCGATCTCGGTCACCCCGGCGCCGAAGTGGAAGTGCACCCCGCGGTCCTCGTGCAGCCGGGTGAAGAACTCGCCGAGCTCGGGGCCGAGCACCCCGTACAGCGGGGTCGGCTGCGGCTCGACCACGGTGACCTCGGCCCCGTAGCCGCGCGCCGCGGCGGCGACCTCCAGGCCGATCCAGCCCGCGCCGACCAGCAGCAGTCGGCCGTTCTCCCGGCCCAGGGTCTGCAGCGAGGCCCGCAGCCGCTCGGCGTCGGGCAGCTTGCGCAGGTAGTGGACCCCGCCGAGGTCGATCCCGGGGACGTCCAGGGTGCGCGGCGCCGAGCCGGTGGCGATCAGCAGCTTGTCGTAGGTGAGCACGGTGCCGTCGGCGAGGTGCAGCGTCCGGGACGGGCGGTCCAGCCGGGTCGCCGGTGCTCCGAGCCGCAGCTCGATGTCGTGCTCGGTGTACCAGTGCGAGTCGTGGACGAAGAGATCGGCCCGGGACGCGGTGCCGGTGAGAAACCCTTTGGACAGCCCGGGGCGTTCGTACGGGGCCTCGCGTTCCTCGCCGACCAGGATGACCCGGCCGGTGAAGCCCTCGGCGCGCAGGGTCTCGGCGGCCTTGGCCCCCGCCAACCCGGCTCCGACGATGACATAGGTCTCGTGTGCGTCCACCATCGTGGTCTCCTTTGTCAGTTCGGCCCGCACCCTTCATAGCGCCTGGTGTGCCCCGCGCAAAAGGCCGCGGCAAAGCCCAGGCAAACACCCGCACATCTGCCCGCCTACCCGGAGGCGAACTCCCGGTGCCGGGCCGCCGCCGAGGCGTCGGTCAGCGTGGCGATCTGGTCCACCACCGCGCGCAGCCGGCCGGCGTCGTCCGCGGCCTCCTCGTACAGCGCCCGGAACACCGGGTCCAGGCCGACCGGTGCGGCGGCGACCAGCGCCTCGGCCAGTTCCCCGATCACCGCGCGCTGCCAGGTCCGCAGCTGTCCCTGGTCGTCACGCTGCATCACATAGCGGACCGCGACGGCCTTGAGGACCGCGCACTCCAGCCGGACCCCGCGCGGGACGATCAGATCGGCGCTGTAGCGGCTGAGCGGGCCCGGGCCGTAGCGCGCCCGGGTGGCCTGTTCGGCGGCGGTGCAGAAGCGGCCGATCAGCTGGCTGGTGGCGTCCTTGAGCGCGGACCGGCCCCGGGCCGAACCGTCATAGCTGTCCGGCCACCACTCCTCGGCCTGCAGCCGGTCCAGCGCCTCGGCCAGCTCGGCCTCGTCGGCACCGGGTGCGTAGTGCCCGGCGACCGTGAAGAGCTCGGCCCGCTCGGTGGCGGAGTGCAGCGCGGCGGGCGCGACATGCCCGGCCTGCAGACCGTCCTCGACGTCGTGGACGGAGTAGGCGACGTCGTCGGACCAGTCCATCACCTGGGCCTCGAAGCAGCGGTGGCGCTCCGGCGCGCCCTCCCGCAGCCAGCTGAAGACGGCCAGGTCGTCGGCGTAGGCGCCGTACTTCAGCGGCAGTTCGGGGTGGCTGCCCCTGGTCCAGGGGTACTTGGTGGCGGCGTCCAGCGCGGCCCGGGTGAGGTTGAGGCCGACGCTGCGGCCGTCGTGGCCCGGGAGGTCGTCGAACCGCTTGGGTTCGAGCCGGGTCAGGATGCGCAGGCTCTGGGCGTTGCCCTCGAAGCCCCCGCAGCTCGCGGCGGCCCGGTCCAGGGCCGCCTCGCCGGTGTGGCCGAACGGCGGGTGGCCGATGTCATGGGACAGGCAGGCCGTCTCCATCAGGTCCGGGTCGCAGCCCAGGGCGGCGCCCAGCTCCCGGCCGATCTGGGCGCACTCCAGCGAGTGGGTGAGCCTGGTCCGGGGGAAGTCGCTGGCCAGCGGGGCGACGACCTGGGTCGTCCCGGCCAGCCGGCGCAGCGCGGCGGAGTGCAGCACCCGGGCGCGGTCGCGCTGGAAGGCGGTCCGGCCCGGGCGCTTGTCCGGCTCCTCCACCCAGCGGGCCTTCGCCGCCGCGGTGTAACCGGCGCTGACCTGTTCCTTGTCGTCCATATCCGGCAACCGTATCCGGCGGGTACGACAGAAACCGCAGGACACGCCTCCGGATAGGTCGTCAGACCGCCTGCGCGGCAGCCATCAGCCGGTCCCCCGCCGCGGCCCGGTCGAAGCGCTCCAGCACCAGCGCGGCCATCGCCTCCTGGGCTCCGAGCGGGGCCGCCACCAGCCAGGGCGCGGCGCCGGCGGCCAGCCGGGCGAAGTCGCCGGGGGCGGTGAAGTAGGAGGAGACGGCGATCCGCCGGTAGCCCCGGGCGCAGAGGGCGGCCACCGCCTGCGTCACGGTCGGCGCAGCCGCCGAGACGAACGCGGGTACGACCGGGACGTGCAGGCGGGCGGCCAGCAGCAGCGCCTGGGTCTGCGCGTCCTTGGCCGAAGCCGGGTCCCTGGACCCGGAGGCGGCGAGGACCACGGCGTCCCTGGCCTCGCGGCGGCGCAGCCTGACGGTCTCGGGCTCGTCCCAGCCGGCCTCGGCCAGCCGCAGGTGCAGCGCCTCGCCCAGCAGCGGGTGCGGGCCGAGCGGCGGGGCGACGACGGCGTCCAGGTGCGGGTGCCGGGCCAGCTGCTCGGGGATGTCGTGGCGTACGTGGAAGCCGCGCCCCAGCAGCAGCGGGACCAGCACCACCTCGCTCCGGCCCGACCGGGGCAGGTCGCCCAGGACCTCGTCGAGCCGGGGCTCGTTCAGGTCCAGGTGGGCCAGCCGGACGTCGAGCCCCGGACGCTGCGCGCGGACCTGGTCCAGCAGTCGCAGCGCGGTCGTCAGCGCGGCGGGGTCGCGGGAGCCGTGCGCCACGGCCACCAGCACGGGTCGCGCGGACCGCCGCGGGGACCTGGCCGGCAGGGCGCGGAGGTGCCGGTGCGGGTCCGGAGGACGGGGCGTGAAGCGGTGGGCGATCTCCGCGATCAGCTCGGCATGGCTGCTGCCGAGCGGGCCCTCGTCGGGTGTGGAGTCGGTCGGCGTCATGTCGCCAGCCTGCCGGACGGGTGTTTCCAGCCAGTTGCACCCCCGTCACACCGAGTTTCCCCGCCCTCACGGGCGGCAGGGGCGGGCGTCAGCAGCGGAGACAGCAGGCACCGCGGGTTTCGCGGGGGTACGGGGGGTCGCTCCCCGAGAGAACGCAGCCCCGCCCTCACGGGCGGCAGGGGCGGGCGTCAGCAGTCCAGCGTCAGCAGCGGGCGTCAGCCCGTGGTGGCGGTGGCCTGGAGGTAGAGGGATTGGACGGCGTCGCCGAAGGAACTGGCGTAGGAGACCGAGTCCGAGTAGCCGCCCTGCTCGTAGCCCCCTATGACGCCGATCAGCGTGCCCCGACCGGTCCGCGCGTCGATGCTGGTCAGCATCGGGCCGCCGCTGCTGCCGTCGGTGAACCCCGGGCAGTCGAACTCGGACTGGGTGGCCGAGTAGGCCTTCAGCGTGTTGTGGCAGGCCACCGGCTCCTCCGCGGCCGAGGGGTAGCCGATCACGCCGACCTGCTGCGGGAGCTGGGTCCCGAACGCGATGTGCTGGGCGCCGACGTAGTCCGCCAGCCGGGCCGAGGGGTCGTGGTCGCGCGCGACGACCAGGAAGGCCACGTCGTAGTCGGGGTCCCCGTTCGCGGTCCAGCGCGGGTCGACCAGGATCCGCGAGGAGATCCACTCCCCGTAGGGCTCCTGCTTGTCGTGGTAGCCGGGGACGAACACCACCGACCCCGGCGCGGGCGTGCCGCTGCCCGGCGTCACCACGCAGTGGGCCGCCGTCGCCACCACATTGCCGCTGGGGCTGTCGACCACGCTGGCCGTACAGAAGTGGTGGCCGTCCGAAGCCCTCGCCCCGTCCGCGCCGAAGATCGCGCCGACGCTCGGCAGCCCGGCGAAGGTCACGCTGGTCCCGGCCGTGGCGCCGGTCCTCGGCCCGGCCAGGACCGCGGGTACCGCGACGGACGCGTCGGCGGCGGGCGCGGGCAGCGGGGCCGCGGGAGTGGCCGAGCCCGTCCTGCCCTGGCTGTACTCGATCACCAGGGCGAAGCAGAGTGTGAAGGCGACCAGCCCTACGATGCGGGTGAGCACACGCAACTGCGGACGGGTCACGTGGTGTGCTCCTTTCCGAACAAACTAATGGGTCGGATGATATGCATCAGCAGCCGACTCGTACACCGTTCCGGAACGCCACGGCCGACTTCCTGACCGAGGTAAGGCAACGAGCCGTCATAAACCGCTTCCGTGCCCCTGTTTCCGGCATTATGCCGCACTCGTCCGCCGGGCCCCAGGAGCCACGGGCACGCACTCTTACCGTTCCTGGACAATTGGCCCACTTCGGTCGGTTAAGGTGCCAATACGACGGGTCGACATCGCAGGGAGCCTGAACCCATGAGCCTGACCGGGACGGCTTTCTTCTACGTCCTCATCGCCGCCACGGTACTGGCCATGCTGGCCACGCTGTTCGCCTGGGGTGCCGTACGCGGGCCCCGCCCGGTCCGCTGGCTGACCAGGATCCTCATGATCGCGATCTGCCAGTTCACCGCGATCGCCGTGGTGGCGGTGTGGATCAACAACAGCTACGGCCTCTACACCGACTGGAACGACCTGCTCGGACGCGACAACGGCACCCAGACCGCCGCGATGCCGGGGCCGCCGCCGGGTCGGGCGATGTTCACCCGCTCCGGCAACGGCCTGCTGGAGACCTATGTCCACGGCACCCACTCCAAGCTCTCCGGCCAGGTCCTGGTGTGGACCCCGCCGCAGTACGACGAGCCGCAGTTCCGCAATGTGCACTTCCCAGTGATCATGATGCTGCACGGCGTCCCCGGCTCGCCGCTGTCCTGGGTCGAGGGTCTCGGCATGCCCGGAACCATCGCCAGGCTCATGGCCTCCGGCCAGGTCAGACCCGCCGTCGTGGTGATGCCGGTGATCGACCCCGGTGGCATCGACACCGAGTGCAGCGACACCCCCACCAGGAAGAACGCCACCTGGCTGGCCAAGGACGTGCCCGAGTTGATCCACAGTCAGTTCCGGGTCCTCCCCGAGGCCAAGGCCTGGGGGCTGATCGGCTTCTCCACCGGCGGCCTGTGCTCGGTCAAGCTCGCCATGCAGTTCCCGGGCCTGTTCGCCACCGCGGCGGCGATGAGCCCCGACTCGTTCGCCGGCGATCCCCAGGTGCTGACCGACCCCGTCCTGCGCCGGCAGAACAGCCCGCTCCAGCTGGCGGCCAGGTGGCCGAGCGTCTCGATCTTCCTCGGCACCGCCGCGAAGGACCGTTTCAGCCCGCCGTCCAACCTGATCGCGCTGCAACGAGTGGCGATCCCGCCGACCCTGGTCGCCGAACCGCTGGTGCTGGCCACCGGCGGCCACAACACCAACACCTGGGCGCGGCTGCTCCCGACCGAGCTCCAGTGGATGAGCGGCCACCTCGACCCGCCCCGCGTCCCCACCCCGCCCAAAAAGGCGCCGGCCCCCAAGCCGAAGCCCAAGCCCGGCCCCAAGCAGTCCCTGCCGAGCCACCCCTAGGCAGGGGGCCAAGTCGGGGCCTTAGTCGGAGGTCCCCGGGGTGTCGCCCTGCTCGGCCAGGAACGCCTCGAAGGCGCGGCCGAGCTCGTCCGCCGAGGGCAGGTCGGCCGGCTCCGCCAGCAGGTTCTCCCGGTCGGCGGCGCCCGCCGCGGCGTCGTACTGCTGCTCCAGGCCGACGACGGCGCCGCGCAGCTCGTCGTCGCCCTCGGCGATCTGCTGGTCGATGTCGGCGCGGACCTCGTCCAGCTTGGCCCGCAGCGAGAGCCCGGGCAGCACCAGCCCGGTGGCCGCCTGGACGGCCTCCAGGACCGCCACGGCGGCCTGCGGGTAGGGGGTGCGCGCCAGGTAGTGCGGGACGTGCGCGGCGAAGCCCAGCACGTCCCGCCCGGCCTCGGCCAGGCGGAACTCCAGCATCGCCGCGACGCTGGCCGGGACCTGGACCTTCTCGAACCAGCGCGGGTACAGGCCGAGCAGGTCCTCCCGGTTGCCGTGCGGGGTCAGCCCGACCGGACGGGTGTGCGGGACGCCCATGGGAATTCCGTGGAAGTTCACCGAGAGGCGCACCTTCAGCTGCTCCACCACCTCGCGCACGGCGAGGGCGAAGCGCTCCCACTCCACGTCCGGCTCCGGGCCGCTCAGCAGCAGGAACGGCGCGCCGACCGAGTCGTGCAGCAGGTAGAGGTCGAGGGCCGGCGCGTCGTAGCTGGTCCAGCGGTCCCGGTCGAAGACCATCGCGGGCCGCCTGGCCCGGTAGTCGACCAGCCGGTCGGCGTCGAAACGGACCAGCAGCTTGCTCTCGGGGTCCTCCAGGAGGTGGTCGACGACCTGCTCGCCGACCTCGCCGGCGTCCATGAAGCCCTCGAAGAAGTGCAGCAGCACGGGTCCGGTGCCAGAGCTCTCCCCCGCGCCCGCGTGCGCGCCCGCGCCGAAAGCCGCCTCGACGGCCTCCAGGGCCTGCGGCTCGAATGCGTACAGCGCTTTCGGATCAAGCACGGTGAACCCAATCTCCCTAGGTCAGCACCCCACTGCGGGCGAACTCCACTACACAGCCACCAGCATCCCCGACCAGCGCAGTATTCCCGAATCCGAGCTCTCCCGGAGCCGTTCCCGTCCCGACGCCGCGGGCCGGAGTACTCCACCCGCCCGGGGAGCGACCCCCCGTACCCCCACGCAAACCCGCCTCCCGCCGGCGTCCCCAAAAGGGTCAACCCTGCCGCGCCGCGAGCCGGAGTGACTTGGGCGGCGACTGCGGGTATGGTCCTCTCGCTGCCTGCATCGCTGCCGTCCGCAGACCTTGCCACAGCTGTACCCTCGCACGACCCCGCAGCACCCTCGTATCGCACCTTGCCTTCACCTGGCCGCCCGCTGTCCTTCGCGTACTCGTTCCTTCCTCGGCCATCTCCCGGACAGACACTGTCCCCCCGCTCCCCGCGCCGCCACGGCTGACGCGCTCCGTCGCCGTACCCGGAACCGCTGGGCGCACCCCCATGTCCCGCCGCCTGAAGGACACAAGGCCCGTGCCCGTACCTGTCTCCCTCCTCGGCCGCTCGGTGCGGCTGGAGCCTCTCGAAGTACGTCACATCGAACCGCTGGCCGCCGCCGCCGCGGAGGACCGCAGCAGCTACGCCTTCACCCCCGTCCCGAACGGCGTCGAGGCGACCGCCCGCTACGTCGCGGACGCGCTGGCCGCCCAGGAGGCCGGTCGGGCCGTGCCCTTCGCCACCGTGCGGGTCAGTGACGGCACGGTCGTCGGCTCGACCCGGTTCTGCGAGCTGGACTACTGGCAGGGCCCGGTGATCTGGCCGCCAGCCCCCCGCGGCCCGGTCGGCGACGATCCGCTGTCGGCGATCCCGGACGCCGCCGAGATCGGCGCCACCTGGCTGTCCGCGCGGGCGCAGGGCACCGGCATCAACACCGAGGCCAAGCTGCTGATGCTGCGTCATGCCTTCGAGACCTGGGGCGTGCGCCGGGTCTCCATGCGCGCCGACGCCCGTAACGCGCGCTCCCGCGCGGCGATCGAGCGCCTGGGCGCGGTCCTGGAAGGCGTGCACCGGGCCCACACCCGCGGGCTCGACGGCCTGGTCAGGGGCACGGCCTTCTACTCGATCCTGGACGAGGAGTGGCCGACCGCCCGGGTCCAGCTGGAGCTGCGGGTCTCCACCCCGCGGCTCACGGTCGAGCCGTCCAGACCGCTCATCTCGGCGTAAAGGCACACAAGGGCAAAAAGAAACCGGGGCGGTGGAACGGACGCCATTGTCCGTTCCACCGCCCCGGCCCGTACGGCGGGGACTCTGCGCCGAGCGCCGCCGTGCATAGGGGGTGTCGCGCGCAGCGCGCCAGTCAAGGGTGGCGGCGGGCGACGGGTGGGCGGGCAGCCCCCCTCCCGGCCCTCATCCTTGGTCGGGGACGGGGGTGTTGGGAGGGGGTTGCCTCGCGCTGACACCGGAGTGAGGGGCTCCGATGAGGGTGCGTCAGCGCGAGTCGCTGCCCGCGGTCTCGATGGCGGCGCGGCCTGCCTCCAGGCGCGCCACCGGGATCCGGAAGGGCGAGCAGGACACGTAGTCCAGCCCCGCCTCGTGGAAGAAGTGGACCGAGTCCGGGTCGCCGCCGTGCTCGCCGCAGACGCCGAGCTTGAGGTCGGGGCGGGTCGCCCGGCCCTCCTTCACGGCGTGCTTGACGAGGGCGCCGACTCCGTCGCGGTCGATGGTCTCGAAGGGGGAGACCCCGAAGATGCCCTTCTCCAGGTAGGCCGTGAAGAAGGATGCCTCCACGTCGTCCCGGGAGAAGCCCCACACCGTCTGGGTCAGGTCGTTGGTACCGAAGGAGAAGAACTCCGCCGCCTCGGCGATCTGCCCGGCGGTGAGCGCGGCGCGCGGGAGCTCGATCATCGTGCCGAGCTTGATGTCGAGCTTCACGCCGGTCGCGGCCTGGACCTCGCGCAGCACCTGCTCGCACTCGTCCCGCACTATCTCCAGCTCCTGCACCGTCCCGACCAGCGGGATCATCACCTCGGGACGGGGGTCCCCGCCGCCGCGGCGCCGCTCGGCGGCGGCCTCGGCGATGGCCCGCACCTGCATCCCGAACAGGCCCGGGATGACCAGGCCGAGGCGTACCCCGCGCAGGCCCAGCATCGGGTTGGCCTCGTGCAGCTTGTGCACGGCCTGGAGCAGCCGCAGGTCGTTCTCGTTGGGGTCCTTGCGGGCCTCGGCGAGGGCGACGCGCACCGACAGCTCGGTGATGTCGGGCAGGAACTCGTGCAGCGGCGGGTCGAGCAGCCGCACCGTCACCGGCAGCCCGTCCATGGCCTGGAACAGCTCGACGAAGTCGCCCTTCTGCAGCGGCATCAGCGTCGCCAGGGCCGACTCGCGGTCCTTGTCGTTGTCGGCCAGGATCAGGTGCTCGACCTCCTTGCGCCGCTCCTCGCCGAGGAACATGTGCTCGGTGCGGCACAGCCCGATGCCCTGGGCGCCGAAGCGGCGGGCGCGGTTGGCGTCGTCCGCGTTGTCGGCGTTGGCCCGTACTCGGAGCTTGCGGCGTACGTCGGCGTGGGCCATCAGCCGGTGCACCGCCTGGACCAGGCCGCCCTCCTCGTCGGCGCCGGCGTGCAGGGTGCCCTCGAAGTACTCCACCACCGGGGAGGGGACGACCGGGACCTCGCCCAGGTAGACCTTGCCGGTGGAGCCGTCGATGGAGATCAGGTCGCCCTCCTCCACCACCTTGCCGTCGGCGGTGGTGAAGCGGCGCTTCTTGGTGTCGACCTCCAGCTCCTCGGCGCCGCAGACACAGGTCTTGCCCATGCCGCGGGCGACCACGGCCGCGTGCGAGGTCTTGCCGCCGCGGGAGGTGAGGATGCCCTCGGCGGCGATCATGCCGTCCAGGTCGTCCGGGTTGGTCTCCCGGCGCACCAGGATCACCTGCTCGCCGGAGCGGGACCACTTGACCGCGGTGTAGGAGTCGAAGACGGCCTTGCCCACGGCCGCGCCGGGCGAGGCGGCGATGCCCCAGGCCACGCGCTCGGCCTTGGTCCGCTCGTCGAAGCGGGGGAACATCAGCTGCGCCAGCTGGGCGCCGTTGACCCGGTGCAGGGCCTCGTCCAGGTCGATCAGGCCCTGGTCGACGAGCTGGACGGCGATCCGGAAGGCCGCCGCGGCGGTGCGCTTGCCGACCCGGGTCTGCAGCATCCACAGCTTGCCGCGCTCGATGGTGAACTCGATGTCGCAGAGGTCCCGGTAGTGGTTCTCCAGGGTGTCCATGATGGACATCAGCTGGTCGTAGGAGGCCTTGTCCAGCCCCTCCAGCTCGGCGAGCTGCATGGTGTTGCGGATGCCGGCGACCACGTCCTCGCCCTGCGCGTTCTGCAGGTAGTCGCCGTAGACGCCGGCGTGGCCACTGGCCGGGTCGCGGGTGAAGGCGACGCCGGTGCCGGAGTCGGAGCCCAGGTTGCCGAAGACCATCGAGCAGATGTTGACGGCGGTGGCCAGGTCGCCGGGGATGCGCTCCTGGCGGCGGTAGAGCTTGGCCCGGTCGCTGTTCCAGCTGTCGAAGACGGCGTGGACGGCGAGGTCCATCTGCTCGCGCGGGTCCTGCGGGAAGTCACGGCCGGTGTGGTCCCGGACGATGGCCTTGAAGTCCTCGACGATCGACTTGAGGTCGGCGGCGTCCAGGTCCAGGTCGTCGCTGGTGTCCTTGGCCTGCTTGGCCCGCTCCAGCGCCTCCTCGAACAGGTCGCCCTCGACGCCCAGCACGGTCTTGCCGAACATCTGGATGAGCCGGCGGTAGGAGTCCCAGGCGAAGCGGTCCCCATGGCCGTCGACGCCGACGGCCTGGGCGGCCAGGCCGCTCACCGAGGCGTCGGAGAGACCGATGTTGAGAACCGTGTCCATCATTCCGGGCATGGAGAACTTGGCGCCCGAGCGGACCGAGACCAGCAGCGGGTCGGCCGAGTCGCCGAGCCGCTTGCCCATCTGCTGCTCCAGCGCGGCGAGGTGCGCACTCACCTCGCCGCGGAGCGAGGCCGGCTCGTCGCCGGTCTCCAGGTAGACCTTGCAGGCCTCGGTGGTGATGGTGAACCCGGGAGGGACGGGGAGGCCGAGGTTGGTCATCTCGGCGAGGTTCGCACCCTTCCCGCCGAGCAGGTCCTTCAGATCCTTGTTGCCCTCGGTGAAGTCGTAAACGAATTTCTGCTCTGCCGACACGGGTCTGGTCTCCTGCCGCACGGTTGCCCTGACGACCGGAAACATACCCAGATCAAAGGCGTTTCAGCGCCCCCGTTGGGCCGTCGGTGGTTTGTACCCACCGGTAACCCAGTAGATCGAATGCACCGGATCGGCCTTCGCCTAGGAAACTGAAATCGTCGGCCTGACGTTAGCCCGCCTTCAAAGGTTGAACGGACCGAAACCGCAAGATCACGCGAGCGCTACTCTGCGTTCATGATCGGTATCCGTGCCGTTGCCTTGGCTTGATTGTCTGGACGAAATCGCCTCTCGATGACGCGTGCACGTTCGGAAGCCGTTTCACCCCCCGGGCCACCTGCGCTTTTACGTCCTTCTGACGCAAAGTGAGCGCCAATGTGGCCAGAGTCACGTGCCGCCGCACCCTTCCGGCCACCTGTCGGACGTACTCTTCCTGCGGCTCACCGAGGGGAAGCTGTAGACGCCAGACCCGCCACTGCGGGTTCACGCGGGGGTCGCCCCCCGGGAAGCTGGAGCGCTGGGCCTCAGCCGCCGCTGGTGTCCAGTTCGGCGTCGGCGCTGGGTACGGCGCAGTCGTAGGGGTCGTCCAGCCACCCCTCCGGGAGCACCACCCGGTTGGCCCCCGAGGTCCGCCCGCGCGGGCCGTCGGCGCTCTCGGGCCAGCGCTGGTCCTGGTCGACGGCGGCGAGGTGCTCGGCCAGCTCGTCCAGGGAGGAGGCCAGGGCCAGCGCGCGGCGCAGCTCGGAGCCGACCGAGAAGCCCTTGGTGTACCAGGCCACATGCTTGCGGAAGTCCACGACGCCGTGCTTCTCGTCGCCGATCCACTCGCCCAGCAGCTGGGCGTGCCGGTACATCACGCCGGCCACGTAGGAGAAGTCGGGCCGCGCGTACTCGGTCTCGCCCTCGAAGACCGAGACGAGCTCCTTGAACAGCCAGGGGCGGCCCAGGCAGCCGCGGCCGACCACCACGCCGTCGCAGCCGGTCTCCCGGACCATCCGGACCGCGTCGTCGGCCGACCAGATGTCGCCGTTGCCCAGCACCGGGACGTGGTCCGGGACCGACTCGCGCAGCCGGGCGATGGCGGACCAGTCGGCGACCCCGCTGTAGTGCTGGATCGCGGTGCGCCCGTGCAGGGCGATGGCGGACACGCCCTCCTCGGCGCCGATCCGCCCTGCGTCCAGGTAGGTCATGTGGTCGTCGTCGATGCCCTTGCGCATCTTCATGGTGACCGGCAGCCCACTGGCGTTGCCGACCGCCTGGCGCAGGATGTCCCGCAGCAGGTTCCGCTTGTACGGCAGCGCGGAGCCACCGCCCTTGCGGGTCACCTTTGGCACCGGGCAGCCGAAGTTGAGGTCGATGTGGTCGGCCAGGTCCTCGTCCGCGATCATCCGGACGGCGCGGCCGACGGTGACCGGGTCCACCCCGTACAGCTGGATGGAGCGGGGCGTCTCGGAGGCGTCGAAGCCGATCAGCCGCATGGTCTTGCGGTCCCGCTCGACCAGGGCCCTGGTGGTGATCATCTCGGAGACGAACAGCCCCTTGCCGCCGGACTGCTCCCGGCAGAGGGTGCGGAACGGGGCGTTGGTGATGCCCGCCATCGGCGCCAGCACGACCGGCGGCCACACCTGGATGCCGCCCAGTTTCAGCGGGGCGGTGGTGGGGGCTTCGACGGTCGTGGTCATCTCTGGCTCTTCCTGATCACTGGGCGGACCCCCCATTGTCCCACCCCGGGCCGTCGGCCCTTTCCGTCAGCCGCCGGTGGACAGCTTGTGCAGCCGCTCGATCCGTTCCCGGGTCTCCTCGTCGGAGGGGGTGTAGCTGATCAGCCGGGTGCTGGGGCCCGGGCCGAGCCACAGCGTGGTGAAGTCGAAGTGCAGCAGGCCGACATGGGGGTTGAGGAAGCGCTTGTCGCCGTTGCCGGACATGCCGACCTCGTGCTGCTGCCAGAGCGCGTCGAACCGGGGCGAGGCCAGCCGCAGCCGCTTCAGCAGCGCCTTCCAGGCCGGCTCGGCGACATGGTCGGCCATGGAACTGCGGAACTTGGCCACCATCAGGGACGTCGCCAGCTCGTAGTCGACCAGCCCGCGCTTCCAGTCGGGGTGGGTGAAGGCGAGCAGCATGAGGTTGCGGTCCTCGGGCGCGATCTCGTCCAGATCGGTGATCAGCAGCCGGTAGGTGCTGTTGTAGCCGAGGACGTCGTACCGGTTGTTGACCGCCACGCAGGGGTAGGGCTCCAGCTGCTTCATCAGCGCCTGCACCGACGGGGTGACCGTCGGGCAGCTCGCGGCGGGGGCCGGGTCCGCGGTTCCGGCGAGGATGAAGAGGTGCCTGCGCTCGTTGGGGTCCAGCAGCAGCGCCCGCGCGATGGCGTCCAGCACCTGTGGGGAGACCTGGATGTCCCGGGCCTGCTCCAGCCAGGTGTACCAGGTGACTCCGACGGCGGCGAGCAGCGCCACCTCCTCGCGGCGCAGCCCCGGCGTCCGGCGGCGGCCGACGGCGGGCAGACCGACCTGCTCGGGCGAGATCCGCTCGCGCCGGCTGCGGAGGAACCCGGCCAGCTCGCGACGGCGGACGTCCTCGGGGGCGACGGAGGGGACCAGTTCGAGGGGGGCGGCGGCGGAAGCTGATGGGGTGGCCATGTCTACCAGGATGCGCCTTTCGGCATCCCTGTGCCAGGTACTCCTGATACCTGGATAAGTAGACACTGGTACCAGGGTAAAGGAGAGCGGAAAGTAGTGGCCATGGCTACTCCACTGACCGCACCCGCAACCCGGGCGAACGTCCTGCCAACCGTCACCAGGCTCGGCGGCAGCGCCGCGAGCACCGGCCCCAAGCCTGCGCCGGCCGCACCCCGGCTCAGCACCCTGGGCCTCTTCACCGTCCTGCTCGGCGCCTTCCTGCCGATGCTGGACTTCTTCATCGTCAACGTCGCCCTGCCCACCATCGACAAGGACCTGGTCGCCGGCCCGGCGACGCTGGAACTCTTCGTGGCCGGCTACGGCATCGCCTACGCCGTCCTGCTCGTCCTCGGCGGACGGCTCGGCGACCTCTTCGGCCGCCGCCGGCTGTTCATCGCCGGCTCTCTCGCCTTCGGCCTCACCTCGCTGGCCTGCGGCCTGGCCCCGACCGCGCTGGCGCTGGTAGGCGCCCGGGTGCTGCAGGGCGCGGCGGCGGCGCTGATGCTGCCGCAGGCGCTGGCCACCATCCAGTCCGCCACCCAGGGCGAGCGCAAGGCCCGCGCCATGGGCATCTACGGCGCGGTCGGCGGGATCTCGGTCGTCATCGGCCAGGTCCTCGGCGGCGTGCTGCTCTCGGCGAACCTGTTCGGCACCGGCTGGCGCTTCATCTTCCTGGTGAACGTCCCGGTCGCGCTGGTCGCCGCGGTGCTCGCACTGCGCTCCGTCCCGGAGACCCGCTCGGCCAACCCGGCCAAGGTCGACCTGCCCGGCACCGGCCTGCTGGCCGCGACGCTGCTGGCGCTGCTGATCCCGCTGATGGAGGGCCGCGCCGTCGGCTGGGCCTGGTGGACCTGGACCCTGTTGGCCGCCGCCCCCTTCCTCGGCTACGCCTTCGTCCGCACCGAGCGCCGCTCGGAGCAGGCCGGCAACATCCCGCTGATCCCGCTCTCGCTGCTCCGCATCGACGGCCTGCGCACCGGCCTCACCATGGCCGTCCCCTTCTTCACCGGCTTCGGCGGCTTCATGGTGGTGATGGCGGTGGCGCTGCAGGTCGGCCTGCACGAGGGCCCGATCGCCTCCGGCGTGGCCATGGTCCCGATGGCCGTCGGCTTCTTCGTCGCCTCGCTGGCCGGACCGCGGCTGCTGACCCGCTACGGCAGCAAGGTGATCCGCACCGGCGCGGTGATCCAGGCCCTGGGTCTGCTGGTGCTCGCGGTCACCGTGGCCACCGACTGGTCCGGCCTCAGCCCGCTGGTGCTGCTGCCCGGCATGGTCGTCGCCGGCACCGGCCAGGGCCTGGTGATGCCCCCGCTGATCCGGCTGATCCTCTCCGAGATCCCGGCCGAGCGGGCCGGCGTCGGCGGCGGCATCCTCGCCACCACCCAGCAGTCCAGCCTCGCCCTCGGCGTCGCCACCCTGGGCACCCTCTTCCTCACTCTCTCCCCCACCCACGGCATGCACGACGCGCTGACCCTGGTGCTGGCCCTGCAGTTCGTCCTCACCCTGGCCGTCATCGCCCTCTCCACCCGCCTCCCCCGCCGCATCGGCTGACCCGCCGAGCGGTCCGTAGCCACCAGGCCCCCTGCCGAGTCCGCTCGGCAGGGGGCCTGCCGCATGCCGGAAACTGCTTCGCCGGGTGTCGGTGGCGGGTGGAAGGATCTCCGGTATGACGACGAGTGAGTTGGGGCACCCGGCGCGGGCGCGCAGTCGGGAGGATCTCGCTGGGCTGGTGGCGGCGGGAGCGCGGCCGAAGTGGCTGATGTTCTGGGGGCAAAACTCGCTGACCAGCAATGTCTAGGTGGACAAGGCCAGGGAGGGCACATCCGGGGCACTTGGCCCCGAAATTAGGGCGTCGATGGACGCACCGAGCGCGGCGTCGATGACCCGCTTGGTTCGTCCTTCGCTTGTCGGCATCATGTGGGCGTAGGTCCGCAGCGTGAACGCCGGATCGTGGTGGCCCAGGTACTCGGACAGGGCTGTGATCGTTTCGCCGCCGTCCAGCAGCACGCTGGCGAAGTGGTGCCGCAGCGCGTGCATGCCGTCCTCGTCGGCCGCAGCGTACCGCTCGCCCTTCTTCGGCGTCGGGATGACGCCGGCCTTGGCGAGCACGGGCTTCCAGATGCGGGAGTTGAAGCTGTTGGAGTCCAGCGCGTTGGCGCTCTCCACCGTAGTGAAGAACAGAGACACCGGTGTCGGCTCGCCGTCCAGCGTCGCCCACGGCAGCACCACCCGGACGGCCGGATACGCCTTCATGTGCGCGGCCAGGGCGGCGGCGACCTTGGGCGGTAGCGGCACCTCCCGGACCTTCTTGCCCTTAGGCAGCGCGAACACCCGCTTGTAGTCGACGTGCTTCACCTGCCGCCGGACGTGGACGACGCCCCGCAGGAAGTCAATGTCGTCCGGTCCGATGCCCAGGATCTCGCCCTGCCGCAGGCCGCACCCTGCCGCGAGAATGCCCATGCAGGTGTAGCGGCCCGGCAGTGCGGCCAGGACTGCGGTCACGCGCTCGACCGTCCACGGGACGATCTTCGCCTTGACGACCTTCGGTGGCTTGACCGATGCTGCCCGGCACGGGTTCTTGCTGATCGCTTCGTCGTCAACGGCCGCCCCGAGGATGGACGACAGGGTTCCGAGGATGCCGTTCGCGTAGGTCGGCTGCATCCCCGTGGCCACCAGCCCGGAGAGCCACGCCTGCACAGTCGACGGGCGCAGTGCGCGCAGCGGCCTGGAACCCAGGACGGGCAGGATGTGCAGCCGCAGGTGTCGAGCCTGCACGGCGATGGTCGACGGGTCCGAGGTGCGCGCCGCTAGCCAGTCCTCGGCGAACTCCCTCAGCGTGACCTTGCCGGCCTTCGGGTCGATGTACGTGCCGCGGTTGAGATCTGTCTCGACCTCGGCGGCGCGCGCATCGGCCTGGCTGCGCTTCTCGAAGTTCTCCTTGCACTGCTTGCCGTCGTGGTCGCGGTAGCGGACCTGCCAGCGCTTCCCCGCCCCGTGCTCGGCGCTGGCAACCAGCATGCGGGTCCGGCTGGAGTGCTCGGTACAGGGCTTCGCGTCCTTCTTCGGCCGCGAGAGGTGCCACCGGTCGTAGACGTCAGCCATCCTCCGCCTCCCCCTCGGCGCCCATCCACTTCAGGAGCACGCCCGTGAGTTGCCTGGTGATGTGGCCCTGCTTGGCCTGACGCTCGCCAACATCAAGGTCGCCCAGCTCGGCCACCAGCAGATCGCGCTGCTCAGTCAGACCGCGGTGCCAAATCTGCTCGGCCGCTTCGACGACGCGCTGAACATCAACGCCAAGCTTCTCGGCCACAACCTGATCGGCGGCAATGGGGATCGATCTCCCGTGCCAGCGAAGGTGGTCAAGGGCCGCCTTGGCGGTCTGGGTCCCCGTCCCCACGGTGTCAGGTTCGACCTCGGCAACCCAACTGCGCAGTTGCGCCCGGGTGGCTGTTGCTCCGTACTCGCGAAAATCGGCACGCGGAGTCAGTAGGACGTCCCCATCACCCTCAAAGAGTGCGGGCATCTGAACTTCGAAGGCTGCAGCAAGAACGAAGAGGCTGCCGACGTCAAGACTCTCCCGCCGGCCGCTCTCCAAGTCAGAGAGCTGCGTCCGCTTCCAGTTGAGACCCGCTCTCGCCAGCCGGTCAGCCGCCTTGCCCTGAGTCAGGCGCAGCGCCAAGCGGATGCGGCGCAGATTCTCACCGACCACATTCCCGACAGTCGGCGGGACTTCCTGCTCATCCGTCATGCCCAACAGAGTGACATACGACGCGCGTTCTCACAACGCACCAGTCCCCACCAGCTTGCGTATTGACTCGACAATCCATCGGGTGCAGACTCATGCTGCGGCTCGAATTCGTATCGATCCGGAAAACGAGACGAGGGAAGATCGCGCATGACTCGTGTCAACCTTCCGCAGGTCAGCGCGGTACAGCGGCGCAAGCTCGCCACCGCCCAGGAGGTCGCTGACTACTGCGGCGTGCCGCTGGCCACCGTCTACGCCTGGTCCAGCCGGGGCAGTGGCCCCACGTTCATCAAGGTCGGCCGCCATCTGCGGGCCCGCTGGGCCGACGTTGAGCGGTGGCTCGACTCGCAAACCATCAGCGCCTGAAACGAGAGGGGCCCCGCTCTGGATTGCCGTCCGGAGCAGGGGCCCGAAGCACCCGCCATCCATCCCTGAACAGCCGAAACGGCGGCGCGGGCCCTACACCCGTTGCGCCGCCGTCGAAAGGAGCTTCCCGTGCAGCTTAAGACCACCCTCAACGTGATCGCCACCGACAGCGACCCCGACATGAACGAGGGGCTGCGTCGCGCCCTTGCCGAGCCCACCCGCCGGCCACAGGTCACCGCGCGAGTGCTGGACGACCTGCTTGCCGAGGTCGACGCCGAGCGGCAGGCCGCCGAGGCAAAGCGCATCGCCAACACCTGGGAGGTCCGGCAGCAGGCAGCCGCCGAGATCGCCGCCAACCCCCGCGTCCGCGTCTGCAAGATCAAGGTCTGGGGCGGCACATCGATCACCGTCCCGTGCCGCGCGTCCTTCTGCACCCACGACCACGACGCGGACGCCCCGATGCACCCGCTCGACATCACCCACCAGGGCGACACCCACAAGGTGACCGTCACGAACGCCGACGGCATGACCGAGGTCCTCATCTCCGGCCGCATCCAGCAGGAGCCCTACGGCAGCTGGGGCTCCGAGCCGAAGGCCGTCCTGGAGTACCTCGGTGAGGGCCACGAGTTCGACCTCTCCGCGCTCGACCAGTTCATCGGCGACTTTCAGCAGCAGCTCCAGGTGCTGCACCAGCTGCGCGCCCAACTCGCCGCCGAGGCGTAGCCCACCACCGAGCCACCACCCCGAGGAACGCCTGTGATCGGCACAACCACCCGAGGACCCCGCCGCGGCGGGGCCTTCGGGCTGCCCGGCGGTAGGAGCGGCACGTGAGTGTCGAAGCCGTGAAGTGGGCCATGGACGACGCTCCCATGCTGCTCACGGAGAAGGGCAGGCCCGACACCACGGCGCGCTTCGTGCTGTCAGCTCTGGCCGAGCACGCGCATGTGGACGGCACCAACTCGTACCCGTCAGTTCCGCGCATCCAATACAAGACCGGCTTCAACCGTCGCACCGTCCAGGACGCCCTTGGACGACTGGAGGCGGCGGGGCTCATCACCGCGATGGGGACGAAACACTCCTGCACGAACTGGACGCTCTCGTTGAGGCGCAAGCGCCCGGCCGCTGACTGGGAGCAGCTGAGCGATGAAACGGAGAAGCGGCGCGCCGCTACAGCCGAGCGCGTCCGTAGGCACCGGGCCAGGCAGGTAACGCCGTCGGATGGCGTTACTGAAACGCCGTTGAACAGCGTTACGGGTAACGGTGTAACGCCGTCAGACGCCGAAGTAACGCCGTCTAACGAGATACGTAACGCCGTTGAACAGCGTTCTGTAACGCCGTCAGATGCGCCGGAACCACCAGCCCAACCATCAGGTGAACCACCAGAAGAGCCATCACTCTTCGCTGCCCCGCCGCAGGCGGAGCGAGAGACACCTCGCGCTGCTGCACCGGCACCTGTCTCGGACGGCTTCGACGCCTTCTGGGCGGAGTACCCCCGCAAGGCCGCCAAGGCTGACGCGCGGAAGGCGTACGCCTCCGCCATCAAGGCCGGCGTCGACAGCGGGCAGCTCGTCACCGCAGCGATCAAGCACCGCGAGCACTGGACAGCGGAAGGTCGACAGTCCGGCTACGTGCCGTATCCCGCGACCTGGCTCCGCAAGGGCAGCTACGAGGACGAACTCCAGCCTTCCCGGCCGTCCAGTAGCCACCAGGCATACCGCAATCCCATCGATCAATCCGCCTACGAAAAGGACATCTGACATGACCATCCAGAGGCCCGAGGCCGAACTCAGCGCCAACCCGCAGGCCCATATCTCAATCGACATCCACGCCGCCGACTACCCCGGCGACGTCGAAGCCCGCATCCGCATCGACGACTACATCCAGGGCGAACTCCGCTATGACCAGCTGCTGCCCGCCGAGGCCGAGTTCGTCCGCTACGCACACGAGCAGGCCGTCAGGCAGCGAACCCTCCAAGCCATCGCCCAGTTCACCCACGAGGTGCCCCCCAGGTACCACAACGTCAGCGTGACCGACGCCGATGTAGTCGAGTGGGCGCAGCAGGTCGCCAAGGATCCCCGGAACACGCGCTCACAACTCATCCTCGGCGCCACTGGTACCGGCAAGACCCACCGGGCCTACTCCACCATCCAGGCCGTCATCGTCGCCGTCATGAGCACCGGGGCCCGGCGCGCACCCAGGTGGAAGGCCACCACCGAGGCGGACCTCTATGCCGCTCTTCGCCCCAGCGCCGGCGGCGACAGCGAAGCCAAGTACCGCGAGTACGCCAGTACCCCGCTGCTGCTGCTGGACGACCTCGGCGCCTCCAAGGACACGGAGTGGACCGAGGAAATCCTCTACCGGCTGATCAACCACCGGTACGAGCAGTGCCTCCCCACGATCTTCACCAGCAACGTCCCCGGGGACGTACTGCGCGAGCGACTCGGGGAACGAGTCTCCTCCCGCCTTGCCGAGATGAGCACGCGCATCACCCTCAAGGGCAACGACCGCCGCCGTCAGAAGCCTCGCTGACCGCGCTCTGGGGCCCGGCCACCACCTGGGCCCCAGCCGTCCCAGCAGACAGCCGCCAGCGCCCTCCCAGTCGCCGCCTGGAGCCCAGCCACGACCCAGCCGAGGCCACTACTGATCCCGCGACCGACAACCGGTCGCCTCGGTGAATTCGGCTCTACGCACGTACATGTACGAGGAACGGAGAACCCCATGATCGACCCCGCCAGCATCGAACCCACCGTGCTGCCCCAGCAGCTCAGCCCCCGAAGTCACAAGGGCTACCCCGGGCGTGCCCAGCTCGACCGGTCCAACATGCGCATGCGGAAGGCCTTCGCCAGGCTCGCCCGCGAGGGCCTGCGCGACCCGGAGACCGCAGCGAAGATCGCACCGATCGTCCAGGCCGCGGCCGAGCAGATGGACCGGCTGGCGGTCGAGGCCGATCGGGCGGCCGACAACTCACTGCGCAACCGGGCGATGCTCTCCAAGGAGCAGGCGAAGCTGAACAAGGTGCTGCGCAGGTCCGCCGCTGCGGGCAACGCCTCTGCGGTCAGGATGCTCGCGGCGCAGGAGCGTGCCTGATGGCTGGCTTCACTGCCGCCGAGCTGGATGCCCGGGCCCTGATCCTGCTGGCCACCTGCGCCGAAGGCCGGATCACCGACGTCGGGCCGCTCCTGGACGAGTACGGCTTCGAGGAACTCGGCCACATCATCGGCGCCCTGGTCCGCCACATCCTCGACAACACGATCCCGCTCGACTGGGAGGGCGCGGCAGACATGCGCATGCAGTATGCCGCGGCGGTGCGGCGGCTCGTCCTCCAGGCGATGGCCGACGGAGCGACCGAGTGACAACCACCGGTCGCCCGCCGGTCGCTCTCGGGTCGCTGATGCGGCCCGACGGCGCCGTGCTGGTCCCGCCGGCCGTTGCCGGGGACGTGCTGCGACTGGTGGAACTCGGCCTGACGGTGCGCGTACGGGCCGATGGGGGCGAGCTGTCACCTGCCGCCCGCAGCCTGCTGTTCGCCCTGCACGACGCCAACGTGCGGTACCTGGACGGGCAGGACGCTCTCCTCACAATGTCCGAGTTCGGAAGTAGTGGATCAGCTCAGCCCAGTGTGGAACTGACCGTTGATCAGGCTGCCGCGCTGCTGGAGTGCACACCCCGCCACGTGCGCCGCCTGGTCGCCACCGGCCGTGTCAGCGGTCGCCGCGCGGGATGGGCCTGGCTCATCAACGCGGCGTCCCTGGACGGCTACCGACTCGGAGCAGTCCATGAAGCAGATCCTCGCCCCGGCCGGGGCCAAGGTCCATGGCCCCGGCCAGCCTGACAACCCCGACACCGTGTGGTGGGTCGACGGCATCGCGTACACCGCCGACCCCGCACAGCTCGCCTACTTCGAGACGGCCGGCTACACGGTCATCGACGCCCCCGACGGCACGCCGCCCGAGCACCAGGCCGCCGTCACCAGCCTGCGCGCGCAGGCCAGGCACGTGGTGCAGCCCGCGGTCGCCATGCAGGACGGCCTCGCCCCCAACGCCCGCAACTACCACTGACGGGCCGGGCGACCATGACCGACACCACCAGGCCCACCCTGAACGCTGCCATCGGCGCCTACGCCGCCGCTGTCGCCGATCCGCGCCAGGGCGACATCGACGCCTTCGAGGCTGGCATCAAGGCCGACGCCGCCCTGTTCGGCGGCCCCGCGTGGGACGCGCTCCCGCCGATGCGCCGGCAGCTGGTCCAGCACCGCGCCCTGACCGGTGCCCGCGCCGCTGGCGGTGCCCAGTGACCATCACCCTGAGCACCCCGGTCGCCGACGTCCTCACCCCGCAGCAGGCCCGCCAGGGCATCGCCACAGCCCGCGCCGAGAAGGCCGACGCCGAGCAGCTGGCCGCCGCTCTCGAAGAGCGCGTGCGCGCCGGCCAGGACGACATCACCCCCCAGCAGCTCGCCAGTGCACACGAGACGGCGCGCTTCGCTGCCCTGCGGATCACCGCCGCCGAGCGGCGCCTGACTGCGGCGCTTGAGGCCGATCTGCACGCCCGGACCGCCGAGCAGGCAGAGCGCGCCCGCAAGCTCGCCGCCGAGCCCACAGACGATTTGGTCGACGCCTTCACCGCGGCAGCCGACGCCATTAGCCACCTGGGCCGTCTGGCAGCCGAGCGGCACGACCGGATCCGCGAAGTCGGCTTCGCCCTGCGCGACATCGAGGGAGAACTCAACGAGGCTGGCGTGCCCGGCCTGGCGCGGGTACGCCACGGCGTGCACAGCAACGTCAACGTGCTCCACCTCGCCGACCAGCCGCACCCGCTGACCGCTGTGCGCCCTGCCGTCCTGGTCGCTGCCGCTGCATTCGCCGCAGCGGGCCTGACGATGCCCGCCGACATCGGGGAGCTGGCCCAGGAGCTGACCGCCGGACAGGCCATCGTCCGCCGCGCCATAGCCGAGCTGCCGCAGCTCGCGGCGCCGCTGACGCTCACCACGGCCGAGTGGGACGCGCTGGACTACGCCGGGCATGAGAACGCCAACCAGCAGGGCCGCAAGCCCGAGGGCGCCGCCTGGCCGCCCCGAAACGTCTAGGGGCCAGCCATGGCGATGACCGTTGGCGAGTTGGTGGCCACGTTCGACCTGGACGACTCCGGGGCCGCCGCCGGCATCACCCGGGCAGAGCTGGCGGTCGCCGGACTCCGGCGCGACATCAACGGGACCCTGCGGAACACGCAGGGCGACGTGATTCGGCAGTCGGCCCAGATCGGGCAGGCTATCGGCGCCGGCATCCGCACCAACTTGGATGCGTCGCTGGCGGATCTGCACCCGCAGATTGCGGTCGACGCCGACAGCCGCCCGGCGGATGCCGATGTGGCCCGGCTGGTGGATCGGATCCGGCTCCTGTCGGCCACGATCGATGTCGATGCCCCGGTGGAGGGCGTGGACCGGGAGATCACGGAGATCCGCGCCGGGCTCCAGTCCCTGGTTGACTCGCACCCGGACATCGCGATCCAGACCAACGCGGCCGACGCGCTGGTCACTCTGGAGACGGCTCGGCGCGCGGTCGCCGACCTTGACCACGCTCGCGCCAACATTCACATCGACTCGAACGCCCCCTCGGCCATCGCTGCCCTGGCTGCCGTCCGTCATGAGGAGGATGCGCTCGGCGAGAGCGGGGGAGCGAGCCAGGCTGCAACCGGCATGGGGCAGCTCGCCAGCACCATCGGCGGGGTGGCCTCGCAGGCGGGCATGATGGCCGGCTCCTTCGGCTCCATCGTGCCCGCCGTGGCGGGGTTGATCGGTGCGCTGGTCAACATGGTGCCCGCGGCCTCCGTCGCGGCGACGGCCCTGCTCGCGGTCGCTCAGGCCGGGGCTGCCCTCAAGATCGGCTCGGCTGGTATCGGCTCGGCACTCAAGGCTGCCTTCTCCACCACCGCCAGTTCCGCTGGAGCTGCGGCCAACTCCGCCCAGAAGCTCGCGGACGCCCAGCGCGCCGTCCGGGACGCCACCGCGCAGGCCGCGGTCGCCAACGCCGCCGCGGCGCGCACGGTCACCAGCGCCGAACGCGCCCTGACCGATGCCCAGATCCAGGCGACGCAAGCGCAGAAGGCCCTCAACGCCGCCCGTGTGCAGGCCGCGCGCGATCTCCAGGACCAGAACAACAACCTGATCGACGCCCAGCAGGCCCAGCGTCAGGCCGTCCTGGACGTCCAGGACGCGCTCGCCCAGCTCAACGCCGACCGGATGAAGGGCGGCGCGGTCACCGCCGAGCAGATCCAGAAGGACCAGCTCGCCTACGACCAAGCCCAGCAGCACCTGAAAGAGCAGGGCATCACGGTCCAGCGGCTCCAGTCGGACACCGCGGCGGCGAACAAGGCCGGGGTGAACGGCTCGGCCGCAGTGGTCTCCGCACAGTCCCAGGTCGCCAAGAGCCAGCAGAACATCCGGGACCAGGTCCAGGCTGTGCAGCTCGCACAGCAGGCCATGGCCCGCACCGCAGCCCAGGGCCTGGAGTCGATCCAGAAGGCCCAGGAAGCACTCAAGCAGTCCATGGTCAGCAGCGCCGGGGCCGCGAATGCCCTTGCGTCGGCGATGTCGAAGCTGGCCCCATCCGCACAAGCATTCGTGCGCGAGGTCATCGCCCTCAAACCGGCCTGGCACAGCCTCCAGCTGGACGTGCAGCAGCGCCTGTTCCTCGGCCTGGCGGGGGCCCTCGCCTCGACAGCCACGTCCGTACTGCCCGTCCTGCGCGCCAACCTCGTCTCCTCCGCCGGGGCCATGAACGCCATGGGCCTCGGCGTCCTCAGCGCTGCCCGAAACCTGGCCAGTTCGGGTGTCCTGGGTCAGGCGATGGGCAGCGCTTCGGCCGGCCTGCACAACCTGGTGGGCATCCCCGGCCTGGTCGTCACGGCCTTCGGGCAGCTGGCTGCCGCGGCCGGGCCGACGTTCCAGAAGCTCACCGCCTCGGTGGCATCCGGCGCGGCCTCGATCGGCGCATCCCTGGGCAAGGCGTTCGCCTCGGGTGGTCTCCAGACCGCGATCAGCGACGCCGTGTCCCTGATCAAGGAACTGATCTCGGTCGGCGCGAACGTCGGCTCGATCCTGATGTCCGTCTTCAAGGCCACCTCGGCAAGCGGCGGCAGCTTCCTGGACGTCCTCAAGACGATCAGCAGCACCCTGGCGAAGGCCTTCGCCAGCCCGGCCGTCCAATCGGCGCTTAAGGCCTTGTTCGGCGTCATGAACTCGCTGGCCACGCAGGCGGCTCCGCTGCTCATGTCCGCCCTCGGCGTCATCGCCCCCGTGCTGACCGCCCTCGGTCCGCCCGTGCAGGCAGTCATCGCCGCCCTCGGCCAGGGCCTCGCACCGATCATCACAGCCCTTGGCCCGGTGCTCCTGACAGCGGCCCAGTCCTTCGGCCAACTGCTCGGCGTGTGGGCGCCGCTGCTGCCCATGGCGGGCACGCTGATCGCCCTGCTGGGCCCGATCCTGACGCCGATCCTCGCGGCGATGGGCACGTACTGGCGGCAGATCACTCCGCTGGTCCTGGCTCTTGGCCAGGCGATCATGACGACGCTGGCGCCGATCCTCTCTGCGCTGCCGTCCATCATCGCGCCCCTGATGACGGTGTTCACCACCCTGACCGGGGCAGTGCTGCCGATCCTGACGCAGCTGGTCGTCGCCCTGTCCCCGAGTCTGGGCATCCTGGCCGGGACGTTCGCCGCACTGCTCGTGGCCGTGGCCCCGCTGATTCAGCAGCTGGCCGTGCTGATCGGCCGCGGCCTTTCCGTACTGGTCCCGGTGATCACACCGGTCATCGGCATCATCGGCAAGCTGGCGACGATCCTGTCCGGCACCCTGGCCAAATACATCACGGGCGTGATCATTCCCGCGATTATGGCCCTGACCGCGCTCCTGCAAGGCCACTTCTCGCAGGCGCTCGGCTACGTCCGGCAGGCCGTGTCCGGCTGGATCTCCTTCCTGGCCAGCATCTTCGTCGCCCTCCCAGCGCGAATCGTCGCGTGGATGCAGCCCGCGATCACCTGGATGCGCAACCTGCCGTCCATGCTGCTGCACGCCCTCGGCGACCTCGGCAGCCTGCTGCTGGGGGCTGGCGGCTCCATCGTCAAGGGCTTCATTCACGGGATCGAGCAGGGGTTCGATGACGTCAAGAACACCCTGTCGAACCTGACGTCTCTGCTGCCGAGCTGGAAGGGTCCGCCAGCCGTGGATGCCAAGATCCTGACCGCCAACGGCGCCCTGGTGCTACGCAGCTTCATGGCCGGCATCGACAACGAGAAGCCCAACCTGCACCGGCAACTCGCTGGCCTCACAGACTCCCTCCCGGGTCTGACGCCGGGTCTACTCGGCCGCTCGGGCTCGGTGGGCGGCAATGTCGCCCGGTCCGGGGGCTCGGCCGCCTCTGCGGCACCGATCCACGTGCACGTGTCCATCGGCGGCAAGGACATGGGCGAGGCCGTGCTTGACCCCATCCGCAAGACGATCAGGAACCTGGGCGGCAACGTCCAGGCGGCCCTCGGCGTACACGGAAGGGGCTGAGCGGAGCGACAACCGAGTGCCGGCCGGGCGGTCTTCTGATTCGCGCCCGGTCGGCGCTACGGTGCGCAGCAGCCCGGCAACCGATCGGGCACGAGCGAAAGGTGATCACCATGAAGCTCACGTTCCTCGGCACCACGTCCGAGCACGGCGACTGCCCCACGCTGTACGAGACCGAAGACGGCCGCATCGTCGTCCAGGGCGACCGCCTCACCGACCCCGAAGCGCTGGAGCAGCTGCGCGACGTCAAGGACTCGGAGACCTTCGTCGTCATCCCCCGCGACTTGCTCACCCGCTTCGCGCCGAGGGCGTGACGTGGTCGAGATCATCCCGTTCGCTGACATCGGCCACCTCTTCGAGGACTTCCAGCACACCGCTTGGAGGCTGGAGAGCAGGCGCGGATACGCGTCGGACCTGACCGGCGAGCGACTCGCGCGGTTCCTGGCGACCGGCGGCGTGCCGGCCGACCCCAGCCACCCATGGCAGGTCAACATCCGCGCCCAGCTCAGCCAAGGGAAGACCTTCGGGCGCGTGCGCGTCGTGGACGACCCGCTGACCGACAATCAGCGCTTCCTGCTGGCCACTGCACTCGACAGCCCGGAGGACATCCGCATGCTCCCGCGCACCCGGGCGGACCAGCTGCACCTACCACGGGAGGACTTCTGGCTGTTCGACTCCGCGACCCTGGTGCGCCTGGTCTTCGATGAGGACACCGACCGCACGCTCGGCGTAGTGCTGATCGAGGACGCCAGTGAGGTACTCCGAGCCTGCCAGGTGCGTGATGCAGCTCAGCACTTCGCAGTCCCTGCCAGGGAGTTCAACACGGCGGTACCGTCAGCCATGTGACGACCGATTTCCAACAGGCGAGAATCGCCCTCGGCGTCCGGCTCCGCGAGCTGCGCGCCGAGGGCGGCCATACCGGCCGCGAGTTCGCCGAACGGATGGGATGGCCACAGAGCAAGGTCAGCAAGCTGGAGTCCGGCAAGCAGACCGCCACCGTCGCTGACCTCACCGCCTGGGCCGAAGCCGCAGGTAACCCCTCGGCCGCCACCGAGCTGAAGGCTCGGCTCCTTGGCGCAGAGACGGCCTACCGGTCGTGGCGGCGCCAGTTGGCCGGGGGCCACCGAGCACGGCAGGACGCGGCTATTGAAGAGAGCCAGCGGACCAGCGTGATCCGTGCCTTCGAGTCCAGCCGCATCCCCGGCCTGTTGCAGACCAGCGCCTACGCCCGCGCTCTGCTCACCATGGCAGCTGACTTCGCCGACTCGCCCCGTGACGTCGAAGAGGCAGTGCGGGCCCGGATGAAGCGTCAGGAGTCGCTGTACGAGGCCGGCCGCCGCTTCCGGTTCGTGCTCTGGGAGGCCGCGCTGTACGCACAGGTCGGGCCGCCCGCGGTGATGATCCCGCAACTGGACCGGCTCACCGGGCTCGTGGGCATGGACTCGGTGGAGATCGGCATCATCCCGCTCGCAACCCGGTTGAAGCGCACTCCGGCACACGGCTTCTGGATCTATGACGAGCGGCTCGTCATCGTGGAGACGATCAACGCCGAGATGTGGCTCGATGACGCGGCTGACGTGGCGCTGTACGCCAGGGCGTGGGAGTGGCTCAACGAGACAGCTGTCTTTGACCACCTCGCGCAACATCTTCTCGCCCGAGCCAGAGCGGCTCTCGAAGGCCAGTGAGAATCGCGGCGAAATGCTGGGCTGCTGTCTCGAATATCGGAGAATCAGCCCCCAAAGGACGAATCGGCCAGCTCTACGGTGCTGGTCATGGCGGAACTCGCGGCTCTGGCGGCGCCGCAGCCTGAGGTTCGGCTGCTGCCCGTGGACGACAACACCCTGACCCGACTGCACGCCCTGGCGTGCTTCAACTGCGGCAACACCACCGGCCCGCTGCTGCCCGCCGGCCACGTCTACACCGGCGACGGCGACGGAGGCCGCTACGGCTGGCCCGTCGTCGCCTGCCCCGAGCACCTGGCGGTCGAGTCATGAGCAGGTACCTGTCTCCTGAAGTGCTTGACCAGCTGAACGCGCTGACGTGGATCGACGGCAGCTGCCACTCCTGCCCGGCCGCCTACCAGCCGGCCGACAGGCGCGTGACGGAGGTGGAGGACGAGGGCTATCCGAACGTCCCGGTGTCGCGCTACTGCCGCCGCTGCATGGGGTGGCGCCTACAGGCGCAGGTGGACCGGCCGGCAGTCGCGCGGGAGGTCGGCGCGCTCATCGCGAAGGGTGCGGCTGCGCGGATGCTCCAGGCGACTCGTGAGAGGGCGCAGGAGTAAGGCCCGCACGACTCCCGCCCGGCTGGCCCATGCGGTGGTGCCGCAGCCGGGCGGGGCACTACGGCCGTCCGGGGAAATCCATGCCCCCCAGGCGCCCCGGACGGCCCCCACACCACGCCCTGGAGGCGCCATGGTCGATGTGCTCGGCCCGTGCCCGGCCTGGTGCGGCGGCATCCACCCCGGCGCCGAGGAAGACCCGGTAGACCAGGGCCACCAGTCGGCATCGATCACTCTGGACGTGCCCACCAGCCGCGGCACGGTCTCCGTCCTGGAGGCCTTCCTGTGCCAGTACCCAAACGCTGTGGTGGGGCGCCGGGACGTCTACGCCGCCGTCGACCTCGGCGCGGACTTCCCCGAGATGGGTACCGACGAACTCGAGAATTTGGCGGCCGGCCTCGAAGCCCACGCCGCACGCCTACGCCAGCTCGGCCAGCAGCTGGCGCAGGCGGTAGCGGCACAGCGTTAGCAGGGGACGCAGGCGTGCCCCTTGTCGGGGTCGTACCAGAAGCCACAGACCGCACAGGTGAGGTACTGGCGAAGGGCCGCGGTGAGGCGGCGGAGAGTGGTCAGCATGGCTGCTCCTACAGGTGGTCTACATGGGGTCCAACAGGGGCCCTACAGGGGGCCTACAGCGGTTGCGGCACGTCCTACGACCTGCGGCTACATCCGTGGCTACAGCTCGGAAGGGGCGACCGGTCGGGGGAGTGGCTCGGTCGCCTCGTACAGCGCATCGAGCGCGGCCTGGGCGTCGTCGCGGTGGACCCCGGCGATGCCGGTGCGGGTGCCGACGCGGAGGGCACGCCGGATGGGGCAGCCCACGGCGTCCAGGACGCGGCGCAGATCATCGCGCGTCATCTCCTCGCAGCCGGGTTCCTGCTGGAGGATCGGCAGCAGGGTGTCGAGGTGGATGCCGGAGGCGTCGCCGATGATGCCGACGATGATGCCGAGCACCTGCTCCTCTGCGGTGAGCTCCGTCTCCAGCTCGTCCTCGGCGAACTCGGGCGTCTCCTCCAGCCGGGCCTTCGCGTGGCCGTACCAGAGCAGGGCGATCAGCTCGACCACGCCGACCCACGGCCAGTACGTGCCGAGCCGGACGATCGCGTACACCACGAAGGCGCTGCCGAGGCCACGGGCGATGATCCGACCGAGGCGACGACGACCGTCCTCGGTCTCCCAGATCCAGTGCAGGCGGCGGCTGCCGATCTGCCCGGTGCCGATCACGGCGCGGGTGACGGTCTGCTGCCAGGCTGCCACGGTGTCGTTCTGCTGCTCAGCCATGGAAGCCCAGCCCGGTGATGTAGTTGCCGCTGTAGTTGAAGATCGGCGCCAGGACGACGCCTGCGATGCCGGCGAGGCCGGCCGTTGGGCCGAGGGTGACGCCTGCGATGTAGCCGCCGACCATCTCGACTCGGATGCGCCAGCCGTGCATCCAGAACCAGGCCACGCAGCAGAACAGCAGCACGATCAGCAGCACGGAGCCGCCGGGGCCGAGCATCTGGATGCCGGGGCGGGTGACACTGGGGCTGTTGGCTCCGGCGATGGTGCTCAGCAGCTGGTCGCCGAACTTGTTGCTGCTGGTGGCTACGCCCTGGGCGGTCTTGCCGAGGATGCCGCCAGCGGCGAGCGCGGACAGGGTGCCGAGGGTCATGGTCCACAGGAACGGTCCGAGAGGGCCGAGCTTGCGCTTGCCGCCACCTTCACCGCCCTTGCCGCCGGTCTTCCGGCCGTGCTTGCGGTACCAGGTGATGCCGCGGGCGCCGACCAGGAGCAGGCCGACCAGGACGGAGCCGGCGGTGACGTAGTGCGCGCCCATCAGTGGACCTCCCAGACCAGCAGGCCGATGATGCCGACGTAGAGCCAGCCGACGAACACCCAGCTCGTGGGTGTGCTGATGCGGCGGGGTGCGGCGAGGGCGACGGCGCCGAGGGCGGTGCCGGCGGCGATCCAGGCGTAGATCAGGTCGAGGATCACAGCTGGCCTCCGAGGCCGAGTGAGAGCAGGCCGGTGAACAGCCAGACGCCGATGATCCAGTCGAGGCGGTGCAGGGCTCGGATGTGGTCGCGCGGGTGCAGCTGGAGGCCGCTGGAGGTGAGCAGGGTGACGACGCCGACGGCGCACCAGGCCTCGAATGCGGTGGTTGTCACGGCCGCGTGCCTCCGGTCTGGCCGAAGCCGAAGGGGAGTGTTGCGGGCTGTTGCGCTGCCTGTTGCGCCTGCTCGCGGTTGTGGCGGGACAGGATCGCGCGGACGGTGCCCGGGGAGACGTCGAGTTGGTGTTGCGCTGCGACATGCTGTGAGATGTCGCGCGCGGTCGCGCCCTCGCTGAGCTGGGTTGTTGCGGCGAGGACCGCAGCTGTTGCGGTCAGGAGTTGCGCGCCGGTTGCGGGCGGTACGGCCGGTGTTGCGCCAGGCTGCGCAGAGGCCGCAACCAACGGGGGCGTGGTCGCTCGCGCCGAGGCGTGCGGCGGCGTGGCGAGGGCGTCGAGTTGCGCCGACACCCACGCCTCCGCCAACGCCGCGGCGTCCTCCAGTGTGGCGCGGAAGGCCCGCGCCGCCTGGTCGTTGCCGAGTCGTCCGGCTACGTGACGGGCGAGGATGCTCACGGTGTGCGCGGACAGCACAAGCGACTCCGGGGCAACCGCGGTGATGCCGTCGGCCTGCGCGGGATCGATAGGGTTCTGCACGGGTCTGACTCCTTGATCGGAAGGGGTGCGGATCAAGGCGCCGTTCGGTGTGCAACCACCGGGCGGCGCCGTCCAGCTCGGGAGAGAGCGAGACGGCCGGAGGACCCCGGGCACACCAGGGCACAACGCGGGCACAAGCCAACGAATAACGGTGCGAAACTATGGCAACTACTGAGCGGCATTTCCGCACGTCAGACCCCCTTTCGCGGGATCAGTGCAGGTCAGCGGCCCCCAGCCACAACAAGCTGATGTTCTGGGGGCATCAGGCGCAGAAGGACGGGTCGGTGGGGGCCGGGGCGCTGAGCCAGTGGTGGCCGTCGGTGTTCGAGGTGGACGGCGTGGCGTATGCCTCGGCGGAGCACTGGATGATGGCCGGCAAGGCACGGCTGTTCGGGGACGAGGAGTCGGTGCCGGGGATCCTGGCCGCGCGGACGCCCGCCGAGGCGAAGAAGCGGGGCCGGCTGGTGCGCGGCTTCGACGATGCGGCCTGGACGGCGGCGCGGTTCGAGCTGGTGGTGGACGGCAATGTGGCCAAGTTCGGGCAGGATCCGGCGCTGCGCGAGTACCTGCTGGGCACGCGCGGGCGGGTGCTGGTCGAGGCCAGCCCGGTGGACCGGGTCTGGGGGATCGGGCTCGCAGCCGACGACGAGCGGGCCGGCAACCCGGCGCGCTGGCGCGGGCTGAACCTGCTGGGCTTTGCGCTGATGGAGGCACGGGAAAGGCTGGCGCAGTGATCCGCTGGATGTACGCATTCATCGACCGGCCGCTCGACCGCTTCGAGCAGAGCTGCGCCTTCTGGACGGCTGTCACCGGGACCGGCCTGTCACCGACGCGCGGTGAGCGGGGCGAGTTCGTGACGCTGCTGCCACAGCGGGCGGGCGGGGACGCCTATCTGAAGCTGCAGGGCGTCGACGGGGTCGGCGGCGCGCATCTGGATCTGGACGTCGACGACTACCAGGCGTTCCGGGCCGGGGCGGTCGCCTCGGGCGCCGTCGTCGTGGACGACCACGGCGGGTGGGTCGTGCTGCGCTCCCCCGGCGGCCAGCTGTTCTGCGTCATGCCCTGGGACGGCGGGGCCGAACGTCCCGAGCCCGATGTCGGCGTGCGCCTGGACCAGGTGGCGATCGACCTCGCGCCGAGCGTGTTCGACGCCGAGGTGGAGTTCTGGGCCGGGCTGACCGGCTGGGGCTCGTACCGGGGCGCCCTGCCGGAGTTCCACGTGGTGCGGCCCCCGGCGGAGGCCGGGCTCCCGGTGCGGATCCTGCTGCAGCGGCTGGACGAGGAGCGTCCGACCTCGGCCCACCTGGATCTGGCCTGCGCCGACGTCCCGGCGACCACCGCGCTGCATGTGCGGCTCGGGGCCGAGGAGGTCCGTCGGGAACGGCTCTGGACCGTGATGCGGGATCCGGCCGGCGGGACGTACTGCCTGACGTCCCGGGATCCCTGGACCGGCACGCTGCCGTCAGCTTCCTGACCGGTAGGCGATGTCCACCGGGCCGGAGCGGCTGGTGGCACTGACGGTGCCGGTGCTGCTCGGGTCGTCCAGGCCCTTGTCCACCGAGGGCGGCGGCCCGCTGCGCGAACTGGCGGTCGCCCGGTAGTGGGTGTTCCGGGGCAGGGCGATGTCGATCGGGCCCGAGGTCGACTCGGCCTTGACCCACTGCGGCGCGCTCTCGAAGTTCAGCGACTGCGGACCCGAGGAGCTGTGGGCGGTCACGGTGGCCGAGCGCAGCCCGTCGGCCTCGATCGGCCCCGAACCGGACCACAGCGTCACCGGTCCGCTGACCTTGCTGAGGGTGAGCGGACCGGAGTGCGAGCGGAGGCTCACCGCACCCGACACCCCGTTGACGACGACGGCGCCCGAACCCGTCTCCGCGTCGACGGCGATGCCCGCCGGAACCTGCAGCCGCACATCGGCCTGGCAGTTGAACGATCCCAGCAGGGCGCCACCCGAGCAGGAGACCGACACCACCAGGGTGTCCTGGTCCCAGGAGTAGGTGACGACCGGCTTGGCGGTGATCCAGCCGACGTCCTGCCGCACCGTCACCCGGCCGCCGGTCGAGCCGCCGTCGACCTCGAACGCGCCCCCGGCGGCGTCGATCCTGAGCCGGGAGATCGGCCGGCTGAAGGACCGCGTCTCCGTGGCGTCCCGCCGGGCCAGTTTGCCGACCAGCACCAGCCCGGTGGTCAAGGCCACCGCCAGCGCGGTGAGCAGCGCGACCACCCACCACAGCGACCGCTTCAGCGACTCCGACGGTCGGTCGGTCATGACTGCTGGTCCAGGCTGCGCTGATCCAAGCTGCGTTGATCCAAGAACTGCAGGACCGCCATCACCCGGCGGTGCTCCCCCTCGGTCGGGGAGAGCGCCAGCTTCATGAAGATGTTGTTGATGTGCTTCGCCACCGCGCTCTCGCTGACCACCAGGGACTGCGCGATGGCCGCGTTCGACCTGCCCTCCGCCATCAGCGACAGCACCTCGCGCTCGCGCGGGGTGAGCGAGTCCAGCGGGCCGCTCTGCCGGCGCAGCAGCAGCTGCGAGACGACCTCGGGGTCGAGCGCGGTGCCGCCGGCCGCGACCCGCTCCAGCGCGTCCAGGAAGTCGTCCACATTGGCCACCCGCTCCTTCAGCAGATAGCCGACGCCCCGGACGTTGCCGACCAGCAGGTCGGCGGCGTAGCGCTCCTCCACGTACTGGGAGAGCAGCAGAACGGCCACCGAGGGCCACTGCTGACGGATCATCAGGGCTGCTCGCACGCCTTCGTCGGTGAATCCGGGCGGCATCCGGACGTCGGTCACCACCACGTCGGGGCTGTGCTCCGCCACCGCGGCCAGCAGCGCCTCGGCCTCTCCGACGGCGGCCACCACCTCGTAGCCCACCGCCTCCAGCACCTTGACCAGTCCGACCCGCAGCAGGACCGAGTCCTCGGCGATCACAGCACGCACGGCAACTCCACGGTGAGTGTGGTGGGGCCCCCTGGGGGGCTGCTGACGGCCAGGGTCCCGTCCACCGAGGCGGCGCGCTGCCGCAGCCCGGAGAGTCCGGTCCCCTTCGCCGGGTCCGCACCGCCGATCCCGTCGTCCAGGACGGTGATCACGATGCGCGGGCCACTCTGCCGCACCGACACCTCGGCCCGCGAGGCGTGCGCGTGCTTGGTGGTGTTCGCCAGGGCCTCGGAGACCACGAAGTAGGCCACCGCCTCGACCGCAGGGGACGCCCGCTGCTTCAACTCCACGGTCAGCCGCACCGGGAGCGGGGCGCGGGCGGCGATGCCGGACAGGGCCGCGTCCAGGCCCCGGTCCTCCAGCACCACCGGGTGCAGACCGCGGACCAGGTCCCGGAGTTCGACGATGGCCGCCTGCGCCTCACGGTGCGCCTCCTCGAGCGCCTCCATGGCGCGCGGCGCCTGTACGTCCGCCGGGAGTCCCTTGAGCATCCGCCGGGCCAGCCCCAGGTTCATCGCCAGGGACACCAGCCGCTGCTGGGCGCCGTCGTGCAGATCCCGCTCGATCCTGCGCCGCTCGGCGTCCGCCGCGTCGACGACCTCGCTGCGGCTCTCCGCCAGCGACTCGACCCGGCGCTGCAGCTCCCTGGCCCGGTTCGGGCCGAGCAGCGCGGCCGCCGCCCTGGTGTCCAATTCGCGTACCAGCAGCGCCGCCCAGGGCATCAGCCAGAGCAGCAGCACCCCCGTCACGGTCATCCAGAGGCTGCTTCTGCCGGACTGGGTGACGATCAGGCTGTCCGACGGCACCAGCATCCACCAGGCGTAGACCGTGGACAGCACCAGCCCCACCGTCCAGCCCGCCAGCACCAGCGTCGCGAGCGCGGCCACCAGCGGGCCGGCCAGCAGGTGGTGGGCCAGCTTCCGCCAGGTGCTCTCGGCCCGGAGCACCCGCAGCCGGGCCCAGCCGCGCAACGGCTGGTCGGGCCCGGGGATCTCCGGGATGTCCAGGCCCAGCATGGCCCGGAACCGGCTCCGCTGCAGCCGGGTGAGCAGCGGCGTCAGTGCCAGCAGAAGCAGCAGCACCAGCAGGGACTTGAGGTACGACATCTTGGCCATCTCTGCGACCGCCCACACGGTGGGCGCCGCCAGCGGCACCCCGGCCGCGATGAACCCGGTCTCCCGCCAACCCCAGAGCAGCACCGGGCCGCCCAGCACCCGCAGCACCGTTCGCCACGTCGGGAGCGGAACGGCCCGGGGCGCGTCGGGGGTTGTCGTTGCCATGGGCCAGAGCCTAGGAGAGAAGATCGGCCCCGGCCATGGACCCTGAGTCCCTGTCAGGGTGTACCTGGCACCACCCCCAGG
Organism: Streptomyces sp. 846.5; assembly: GCF_004365705.1. NCBI lineage: Bacteria > Bacillati > Actinomycetota > Actinomycetes > Kitasatosporales > Streptomycetaceae > Streptomyces > Streptomyces sp. 846.5. Next base: position 82,816 of record NZ_SOBN01000003.1, on the reverse strand, counting down.
TCGGATCCGCGCGCTACCGACTCCGGGGGCCCGTTCCGGGAAGCTCGTCACTGTGACCGGGAACCACCTGCCGCACGGCTCTCTTGCAGGTGGCTCACAGCTTGGGGAGGGACCCTGATGACCATGCCGCAGCCGCACCCGACGCTCGACCTCGACCTGGACGACCTGCCTCTGCTCGACTCCCCCTGGTCGGTGCGGTTCGCGCTGGGGACGAAGGGGCGGACGGCCCTGGAGGTCTACAACGCGGGTCTGCTGCTGGACATCCTGGTCGCCCGCCCGCTGGCCGCCGACCTGCTCCGGGGCGCCCGCCGGGCCTCGGCCAACGGGCGTCCCTCGGTGCTCGCCTGGGGCCATCTGCCACCCGACGGGACACCACCGGCCGTGCTGTGCACCCAGCGGAGCCACACCCGGCAGCCCGCCGAGGCGATCGCCGCCGCCGGATCGTTCTGGCTGGCCACCCTGGAGGGCTGTTTCGACCGGGTCACCGCGACCCGGTCCGACGGTACGAGCGAGCGGCTGCGGGTGCGCGCGGGGTGGTCGCGATGAGCGTGGCCCTCGTCGCCGCGACCCACCCGCCGGCGCGCACCGCGCCCGCGCTCCCCCGGCCCGCGCTGCCCCGCCCCGACCTGATCGCCCTCGCCCTGGTCGGGCTCGGCCTGGTTCTCGTCCCCTGGCTCGGCGTCCTCGCCGCCTCCGGCGCGTGGAACTGGGTCGGCCTGGACTCCCTGGAGGCGGCCGGTCTGGTCGTCACCGGTCTGCTGCTGCGCCGTGCCGACCCGCGGCACTGCCTCACCGCCGCGGGCACGGCGGTGCTGCTGCTGACCGACGCCTGGTTCGACGTGAGCACCGCCGCCCCGGGCCAGGCCCTGGTCACCGCCCTGGCCATGGCGCTCCTCGCCGAACTCCCGCTGGCCTGCCTCTGCACCCGGCTGGCCCTGCGCTCCCTGCCGCAGCAGGTGCCGCAGCAGGCCTGAACCACCCCGACCAGCGACACGGCGCCGCCCCCGTACCGGATCGTCTCCGGTACGGGGGCGGCGCCGTGTGCGGCTGTGGGAGGACTCTCAGCAGCCCAGCAGCTTGCCGGCGAGGAAGCCCTCGACCTGGTCCAGCGAGATCCGCTGCTGCTCCATGGTGTCGCGCTCGCGCACGGTCACCGCGTTGTCGTCGAGGGTGTCGAAGTCGACGGTGATGCAGAACGGCGTGCCGATCTCGTCCTGGCGGCGGTAGCGACGGCCGATGGCGCCGGCGTCGTCGAACTCGACGTTCCAGTGCTTGCGCAGGTCCGCGGCCAGGCCGCGGGCCTTCGGCGAGAGGGCCGCGTTGCGCGACAGCGGCAGCACGGCGACCTTGACCGGCGCGAGGCGCGGGTCGAGGCGCATGACGACGCGCTTCTCCATCACACCCTTGGCGTTGGGCGCCTCGTCCTCGCGGTAGGCGTCCAGCATGAACGCCAGCATCGCGCGGTTGACACCGGCCGCGGGCTCGATGACGTACGGGAACCAGCGCTCGCCGGACTCCTGGTCGAAGTACTTGAGGTCCTGGCCGGAGTGCTCGCTGTGCTGGGTCAGGTCGTAGTCGGTGCGGTTGGCGATGCCCTCCAGCTCGCCGAACTCGTTGCCGCCGAAGTTGAAGCGGTACTCGATGTCCACCGTGCGCTTGGCGTAGTGGGAGAGCTTCTCCTTGGCGTGCTCGTAGAAGCGCAGGTTCTCCTCACGGATGCCGAGGTCGGTGTACCAGTTCCAGCGCTCCTGCAGCCAGTACTCGTGCCACTGCTCGTCCTCGCCCGGCTTGACGAAGAACTCCATCTCCATCTGCTCGAACTCGCGGGTGCGGAAGATGAAGTTGCCGGGGGTGATCTCGTTGCGGAAGCTCTTGCCGGTCTGGGCGATGCCGAACGGGGGCTTCTTGCGCGAGGTCTGCTGCACCAGGTGGAAGTTGATGAAGATGCCCTGCGCGGTCTCCGGGCGCAGGTACGCCAGACCGGCCGGGTCGTCCGCGTTGAACGCGCCGAGGTGCGTCTGCAGCATCCCGGACATCGGCTTGGGCGTGGTGAAGCCGCCCTTGTTGCCGCAGTTGGGGCAGTTGACGTCGGCGAGGCCGTTCGCCGGGACGTGGCCGTGCTTGGCCTCGTACGCCTCCTCCAGGTGGTCCGCGCGGTAGCGCTTGTGACAGGAGGTGCACTCGGTCAGCGGGTCGCTGAAGGTCGCGACATGGCCGCTGGCCTCCCAGACCTCACGGGCGAGGATGACGGACGAGTCGAGGCCGACAACCTCCTCACGGCTGGTGACCATGTTGCGCCACCACTGCCGCTTGATGTTCTCCTTCAGCTCGACACCCAGCGGCCCGTAGTCCCAGGCGGCCTTCTGGCCGCCGTAGATCTCGCTGCAGGGATAGACGAAGCCACGGCGCTTGCTCAGGCTGACGATGGTGTCGATCTTGTCGGCGGCCACAGTGCTCTCTTCAGTACGACGAATGCGGTCAGTGATGGATTTCATTGCACGCGGGGCGCGTCACGGCCATGGGAACGGGACCGGGAGACGCGACCGAATACCTCAGGTTACCGGTGCTGGCGCAGGGGTTTCACATCCGTTGCGACGACGGGGGTCCGGCGATGGAGTTTGACAATGGTTTCCAGTATAGATGAATATGGTTTTCATGACTGCGGGCTTCCATGGCGCGTGCGCGCACCGGAAAGCCGGTCCCGGCTGGCACAATGGCGGCGGCAGTCCTGTTCGAAAGCCCGCCCCTGAGGAGTCCCGGTGACGCCGTCGCCCGCGCAGCAGTCATCACCGCAGCCGTCGTCCCCCGCCCGGTCGACCCGGCAGCGCACGGCTGTCTCCTCCCTGCTCGCCGAGGTCGACGACTTCCGCAGCGCGCAGGAGCTGCATGATCTGCTGAAGCACCGGGGCGACTCGGTCGGACTCACCACCGTCTACCGCACCCTGCAGTCGCTGGCGGACGCCGGTGAGATCGATGTCCTGCGGACCAACGAGGGCGAAGCGGTCTACCGACGGTGCAGCAGTGGGCACCACCATCACCTGGTCTGCAGGTCCTGTGGACGGACGGTCGAGGTGGAGGGGCCGGCGGTCGAACGCTGGGCGGAGGGGGTGGCCCGCGACAACGGGTTCGTGGACGTGGCCCACACGCTGGAGATCTTCGGGACGTGTGCGGAGTGTGCCGTGTCTGAGCGTTAGCTCTACGTCGGCGGGTGGCTGGTGTTCGCGCAGTTCCCCGCGCCCCTGAGGTGCTGCAACTGGGCCAGTTGCACTTGCCAGGGGCGCGGGGAACTGCGCGAACAGAAACCACCCGCCGACGTAGAGCCCCTCGCGCGACAGGTCACCCCTGCTTGGGGAGGCTCACTTCATTGGGGAGTGCACCGCCGTAGCGACGGTCCCGCGAAGCGAACTCCTCGCAGGCGCGCCACAGGTCGCGCCGGTCGAAGTCCGGCCACAGCACGTCCTGGAAGACCATCTCCGCGTACGCCGACTGCCAGAGCAGGAAGTTGGAGGTCCGCTGCTCCCCGCTGGGGCGGATGAAGAGGTCCACGTCCGGCATGTCGGGGTGGTACATGTACTTGGCGAGGGTCTTCTCGTTGACCTTCTTCGGGTCCAGCTTCCCCGCGGCGACGTCCGCCGCGAGCGCAGCCGCCGCGTCGGCGATCTCCGCGCGGCCGCCGTAGTTGACGCACATGTAGAGCGTCATCGCGTCGTTGCCGCGGGTCATCTCCTCGGCGATCTGGAGCTCCTGCACCACGCTCTTCCAGAGCTTGGGCATCCGCCCGGCCCAGCGGATGCGGATCCCCATCTCGTTCATCTCGTCGCGGCGGCGGTGGATGACGTCGCGGTTGAAGTTCATCAGGAAGCGGACCTCGTCCGGCGACCGCTTCCAGTTCTCGGTGGAGAAGGCGTAGAGCGAGAGGTTCTTCACACCCAGCTCGATACAGCCCTTGAGCACGTCCAGCACGACGCTCTCACCGACCTTGTGGCCCTCGGTCCGCGGCAGACCGCGCTCCTTGGCCCAGCGGCCGTTCCCGTCCATGACGACGGCCACGTGCTCGGGGACCAGCTCGCCCGGGATCTTGGGCGGCCGGGCGCCACTGGGGTGCGGGGAAGGGGGGAGGTACTCCCGCTGCCGACCGCCGCCGAAGAGACCGCGCCGTGCTGTTGCCATGAGCTCTCTGTTCTCCAACTCAACGATCGACGTACCGGAGCGAGCGAAGCCCCCGCTCCAGATGCCACTGGACGTACGCCGCGACCAGGCCGCTGCCCTCACGGGCGTGCCGGGGTTCGGTCGCGTCCGCCGTCTCCCAGTCGCCGGACAGCAGCGCCCCCAGCAGTACCAGTGTCTCAGGGGAGGGTACGACACTGCCGGGCACGCGGCAGTCGGGACAGAGCGCCCCACCGGTCTGCACCGAGAAGAAGCGGTTGGGGCCCGGTATCCCGCACTTGGCGCAGTCGCCGAACGACGGGGCGTAACCGTTCACGGACAGTGAGCGCAGCAGGAAGGCGTCCAGCACCAGCGGTGAGCCGTGCTCGCCGGTGGCGAGCGTGCGCAGCGCGCCGATCAGCAGCAGGTACTGCTGGACCGCCGGCTCGCCCTCGTTCTCGGTGAAGCGCTCGGCGGTCTCCAGCATGGCCGTGGCGGCGGTGTAGCGGCCGTAGTCGTCGACGATCCGGCTCCCGTACGGGGTGATCGTCTCGACCTGGGTGCACAGCGCCAGATGGCGGCTGACCAGTTCCTCGCCGCGGGAGAAGAACTGCACGTCGACATGGGAGAAAGGTTCCAGCCGGGCGCCGAACTTGGACTTGGTGCGGCGTACTCCGCGGGCGACCGCACGCACCCGGCCGTGCTGGCGGGTGAGCAGGGTGATGATGCGGTCCGCCTCGCCCAGTTTCTGGGTCCGGAGCACCACCCCGTCGTCGCGGAACAGACTCATGCCGTCATTGTCGCGCACGCGACCGACAGTCTCAGCCGTGTACGCGACCGACAGTCTCAGCCGTGTACGCGACCGACAGCCCGGGCCGGTAGCGCTCAGGGGTGCGGCTGCCGGGTCGCCGCCGCCAGGGTCGCGTCGATCTCCGCCGGGGTGAGCTTGAGGCAGCGCCCGGCGGCGCGGAGCACCTCGCGCTCGGTGGGGCGGTACGGGCCGTCGGCGAGCGCGACCAGGGCGCCCTGGGTGAGCAGCCGCTCCCGTCCCGGGCCGATCAGGTGCGGGGCCAGCGGCTCCAGCGCGGTGTGGAGTTCCACCGCCAGGCCGCTGCCGCAGCCGTACAGCTCGACCAGGTCCTCGTCGCCGCCGGTGAGCGCGGCGATGGCGGCCAGCACCTGGGGCTCGTCCAGTTCGGGGTAGCCGGCGTCGTGGATCACGCCGAGCGCGGTCTCGCGGGTGCCGCGGGCGGTGCCGCCGGCGGCGAGGACGGCGAGGACGACGGTGTACTGGGCGGTGCGCAGCATCGCCAGCAGATTGCTGGAGGTGGGGCGTTCCAGGGCGTCCAGGCCGTAGCGGGTCCGGCAGGCGGTGCACTGGAGTGTGGTCCCCGCGTCTCCCACCGGCAGCACCGGGAGGCCGAGCAGCCGCAGCCATCTGCGTCCGCCCTGGCGACGGTAGTTGCGGTCGCCGCCGCAGCCCGCGCAGAAGAACTCCCCGAGCGACTCGGTCCGCCAACGCGCCCGGAGCTCGATCAGCTTGGGGGTCACCACCATCGTCACGGCACACTCCCCTGCCTGCAGCACCGACTCCTCTGTCGGTTGCACCGATGCTGCCATGCGCGATGACACCCTGTCAGTACCCCGGGCGGCTACCGGATCAGAAATTTGTGTCGGAGATCACCGGCCCCCGCCAGATTTGGCGCGGGGACCGGTGCCCATCAGGCCTGATGCGATATGGGTGTCAGCCGCGGTGCGCCCGGTTGACGGCGCTGACGACGGCCTTGATGGAGGCCCGGACGATGCTGGTGTCGATGCCGACCCCCCACAGCACCTGGCCGTCCACCGCGCACTCCCAGTAGGAGGCGGCCTGGGCGCCCGAGCCCTGGCTCAGGGTGTGCTCGACGTAGTCCAGCAGCCGGGCGTCGACACCGATGGAGGCCAGCGCGGCGAAGAAGGCGTCGAGCGGGCCGTCGCCGGTGCCGGACAGCTCGACCGGCGAACCGTCCACCACGGCCTGGACGGTGATCGAGTCCTTGCCCTCGGCGGTGGTGCCGGTGGCGTAGGCGCCCAGCTGGATCCGGCCCCACGGGGCGTCCGGGGTGGGCAGGTACTCGTCCTCGAAGGCGGCCCAGATCTGGGCCGGGGTGACCTCGCCGCCCTCGGTGTCGGTCTTGGCCTGGATGATCTTCGAGAACTCGATCTGCATCCGGCGCGGCAGGTCCAGCTTGTGGTCGTTCTTCAGGACGTAGGCGATGCCGCCCTTGCCGGACTGGCTGTTGACCCGGATCACGGCCTCGTAGGAGCGGCCGACGTCCTTGGGGTCGATCGGCAGGTACGGCACACCCCAGGTGTGCTCGCCGACCGGGTGGCCGGCCGCGGCGGCGTCGGCCTCCAGGGCGTCGAAGCCCTTCTTGATGGCGTCCTGGTGGGAGCCGGAGAAGGACGTGTAGACCAGGTCGCCGGCGTAGGGGTGGCGCTCGGGGACGACCATCTGGTTGCAGTACTCGTACGTGCGACGGATCTCGTCGATGTCCGAGAAGTCGATCATGGGGTCGACGCCCTGGGAGAACAGGTTCATCCCGACGTTGACCAGGTCCAGGTTGCCGGTGCGCTCGCCCTGCCCGAACAGGCAGCCCTCGACCCGGTCGGCGCCGGCCATCACGGCCAGCTCGGCGGAGGCGACGCCGGTGCCGCGGTCGTTGTGGGGGTGGGTGGACAGCGCGATGAACTCACGGCGGGACAGGTTCCGCGACATCCACTCGATCTTGTCGGCGTAGACGTTGGGGGTGGAACGCTCCACCGTGGTCGGCAGATTGAGGATGATCTCGCGACCCTCGGCGGGCTGCCAGACGTCCATCACCGCCTCGCAGACCTCCAGCGCGAAGTCCAGCTCGGTGTCGATGAAGATCTCCGGCGAGTACTGGTAGCCGAAGACGGTGTCCTCGGCCAGCAGCTTCTCGGCGTACTCCATCACCAGCCGGGTGCCGTCGACGGCGATGTTCTTGATGTCCTCCTTGGACCCCTTGAACACCACCCGGCGGAACAGCGGCGAGGTCGCGTTGTAGAGGTGGACGGTCGCCCGGGGGGCGCCCACCAGGGACTCCACGGTGCGGGCGATCAGGTCCTCGCGGGCCTGGGTCAGCACGCTGATGGTGACGTCCTCGGGGATCGCGCCCTCTTCGACGATGGAGCGTACGAAGTCGAAGTCGGTGGCGCCGGAGGAGGGGAAACCGACCTCGATCTCCTTGTAGCCCATCCGCACCAGCAGGTCGAACATCGCCCGCTTGCGCGCCGGGGACATCGGGTCGATCAGGGCCTGGTTGCCGTCGCGCAGATCCGTGGACAGCCAGCGGGGGGCCTTGGTGATCACCTTGGACGGCCAGGTCCGGTCCGGCAGGTCGACGGTGCCGAAGGGTACGTAGCGCTGGAACGGCATCCCGGACGGCTGCTGGCGCACGGTGGCGGCGGTGACAGGGGTGGGCCGCTCATTGAAAGGCGTGTCGGACATGGGGTTCATGCTCCCTGAGAGATTCGGGCGGAAGAAACCGACGACCGACGCTCCATACAAGCGCACAGCACAGCTCCCCGCGGCGAGGGAGTCGGCCTTATATGAACTACAGGCCCTCGCCGCGGCAGCTAAGAAGAAGCAGCCGGGCACGCATGATGCTGTCCACCATAACCCAGCCCCCCGAACCGCCACACCAGAACCCAAAGATGTTCCACCCTTTGAGACGCGCCCCATAGGGGCGCGGGGAACTGCGCGAACAGCAAGCACCCACCGCCGTGCACCTCTGGCCGAACAGTAACCCTGTGCCGCACACTGACAACCATGCGTATCCAGGTGACCCGCTCCAGCGGCCCCCTCGGCCCCCCGCAGGGGTCCGTGCTGGAGACCGAGGGGCGCCCGGACGCCCCGCACATCCACGCGCTGGCACGCGAGGCCCTCGGAGCCTGCACCCGGACACCGGCCTACGGAGCGCCGGACGGGTGCCACTACACCATCAGCATCGACGGCCGCAGCCCGCGACACTGCGCCGAACCCCAGCTGACGGACAGTCAGTCCGACCTGATCGCCCTGGTGCTGGCCCAGGGCCAGTAGCCCCACCGCATGTCAAACACCTCATAACGCCCCCGCGCCAGGCTTCTGCTCTGGAAGGATGCCGCATGAGATGACTCAGCAATCAGCCGCCCGCACCGGCACACCCACCAGCGCCGACGTCGCCCGCCGTGCAGGCGTCTCCCGCGCCACCGTCTCGTACGTGCTCAACGACACCGCCGGGGGCCGCGTCAGCGAGCAGACCCGGCAACGGGTCCGCGCCGCGGCCGACGAACTCGGCTACATCCCGCACGCCGCCGCGCGCTCGCTCCGCGCCGGGCACAGCGGAATCGTGCTGCTGACCACCCCGGACATCACCTTCGGCCCGCTGTTCAACGACTTCTACGCGGAACTGCGCTCAGGCCTGCGCGCCCACGGCTACACCGCCGTGCTCTACGGGGACACCGGCAACGACAGCGAGACCGCCGCCCGGCTCTGGGCGGAGCTGCGCCCCTCGGCCGTGATCGCCGGCCTGGGCACCGCGCTCACCCCGCGCTCGGCCGACCTGCTGAAGCGTTCCGGCACCCGCGCGGTGCTGACCCTGGGTGGGCCACCGGTGCAGGGTGTGCACGCCCTGGTGATGGACCAGCGCGGGGTCGGCGCGGCCGCCGGCGCGCACCTGCTGGAGCGCGGCCACCGCTCGATCGGCGTGATCGTCCCCACCGACCACTCGCTGGACCTGTTCAGCCTCCCCCGCCTGGCGGGGGTCCGCGCCGCGGCGGGCGCGGCGGGCGCAGCGGGCAACGGCGGCCTGGTCGAGCGCCTGGACCTGGACTACACCGAGGAGGCCGCCGCGGACCTCGCCGCCCGCTGGCGCGGCCTCGGCCACACCGCGCTGTTCAGCTACAACGACGAGTTCGCGATGCTGCTGATGAGCGCCTTCCAGGACGCCGGGATCGACATCCCCGGCGAGCTGGCGCTGGTCGGCGCCGACGATCTGATGCTGGCCCGGCTGCTCCGGCCCAGACTGTCGACAGTGCGTCAGATCCTGCCCGGAGGACGGCAGTTGGCGGACCTGATCGACCATCTGATCCGCCACCCGGACTCCCCGCCGGAGGTCGTCGACCTGCCGACGGCGACCGTCGTAGTCCGCGACTCGGGCTGACCGCCCGCCGCTGCCGGCTCCTGCCGGCCTGCCGTCAGAACCCCAGCTTGCGCAGCTGCTTGGGGTCGCGCTGCCAGTCCTTGGCGACCTTGACGTGCAGGTCCAGGAAGACCGGGGTGCCGAGCAGCGCCTCGATCTGCTGGCGCGCGACCGTGCCCACATGCTTCAGCCGGGCGCCCTTGGAACCGATCACGATGGCCTTCTGGCTCTGCCGCTCGATGTAGACATTGGCGTGGATGTCCAGCAACGGCCGGCCCTCCGGACGTCCCTCGCGCGGCAGCATCTCCTCGACCACGACGGCCAGCGAGTGCGGCAGCTCGTCCCGCACACCCTCCAGCGCGGCCTCGCGGATCAGCTCGGCAACCATGATCTGCTCGGGCTCGTCGGTGAGGTCGCCCTCCGGGTAGAGCAGCGGGCCCTCCGGCAGCAGCGGCACCAGCAGGTCCGCGAGCAGCTCCACCTGCGTGTTCGCGACGGCCGACACCGGAATGATCTCGGCCCACTCGAAGCCCAGCTCGGCGCCCAGCTGGGAGGCGGCGATCAGCTGCTCGGCGAGCTGCTTGGAGTCCACCAGGTCGGTCTTGGTGACGATGGCGACCTTGGGGGTCCGCTTGATCGCGGCCAGCTCCTTGGCGATGAACTTGTCACCGGGGCCGAGCTTCTGGTCGGCGGGGAGGCAGAAGCCGATCACGTCGACCTCGGCCCAGGTGGAGCGCACCACGTCGTTGAGCCGCTCGCCCAGCAGGGTGCGCGGCTTGTGCAGCCCGGGGGTGTCCACCAGGATCAGCTGCGCGTCGGGCCGGTGCACGATGCCCCGGACGGTGTGGCGGGTGGTCTGCGGCCGGTCGGAGGTGATCGCGACCTTGGTGCCGACCAGGGCGTTGGTGAGGGTGGACTTCCCCGCGTTGGGGCGCCCGACGAAGCAGGCGAAGCCCGACCGGTGCGGGCGGGCCCCCAGAAGGGCGTCGTCGTCGGCAGCGGTGGCGGGCCTGGCGGACTGCTGGGTGGGGCGAGAGCTCATGGGGACCATTCTCCCCTATCGGAGAAGCCCGTGAGGTCAGCGAAGGGACCTCACGGCCGCCGGTTCATCGCCGTCAGGTCGATGTCGATCGGAAAAGGCACCTGGAGCGTGAGGTGACCCCGGAAGATTCCCATCGGCACATAGGACTTCGTCGCCCGCTCCAGCTCGAAGACATGGACGACCGGAAGACCGTCCTCGTTCTCCACCCGCCAGAAATGGCTGATCCCTGCGCCTGCGTACTTGCGCGGCTTCACACCCAGATCGCGCTCCTCGGAGTCCGGCGAGACGACTTCGACGGCGAGGATCACATCGGCCGGCGTGAACGTGGTCTGCCTGGACGACGTCAGCGCATCGGCCTTGATGACCAGAAGATCTGGCTCCGGGCGGTTGCGCGGACCGATCGTGACTGTCATCTCACGCCGCACGTCCAGGTCCTCAGGAGCTGTCCGGAACAGGCCTAGTTGGAGCAGCAGCATGGCCCGATCGTGAAAGGCGGTCTGCGGACTCATGAAAACGAGGCTCCCGTCGAGCAGCTCCGTGTGCGGAGGCAGATTGGGAAGCCGGTCAAGGTCGTCTGCGGTCCAGCCGTCCCGAGGGGGGACAGGCCAGGAAACCTCTGGTTCGACGGTCATCAGTGCTCCCATGGGAAGGATCCTCGCCGACAGGTCCAGCGTACCCACAGTGGTTTCCTGATCACTCACCCGAACGAGGGAGCGTGCACGCACTACTTGCGTTTGAACAGCGACCCTATGCCCCCCACCACGGTGAACAGCGCCACGACGATCGAGGCGGCGAGCCAGCCGGGATTCCGGTCCTCCTGCCAGTGCCCCATCCCCATCAGCACGAACAGGACCCCCGCGATGAAACCTATGCCCCCCACGGCACCCCTCCCTGAAAGACATCCGCCCCGACCCTAGCGGGGTCGGGGCGGATGACAAGACGTCCGTTCGACGACTGCGCGGGCGGACGGCTCAGCTCGCGGGGGTGGTGAGCCGCAGGGTGCCGTCGGGGCCGGCCAGCAGCACCGGGGTGCCGGCGCCGCCGAGGTCCCGTACCGCGGCGAGGTCGTCGGCGGCGACCGCCTCGGCCGCGCTGACGACCGCCGCCGCCTCCAGCCCCTTGGCGCCGCTGGCCACGGCCATCGCCACCGCCGTCTGCAGCGCGCTGAGCCGCAGCGACTCCAGCGCCACCGACCCGGCGACATAGGTCCGCCCGGTCTCGTCGCGGACCGCCGCGCCCTCGGGCACGCCGTTGCGGGCACGGACGGACCGCGCCAGGGTGATGATCTTCTTGTCCTCGGGATCGATGGAATCCACCGGAGCCTTGGGGGCCGCCTCGTCGCTCATGCGTCCGAGGATAAGGCCCGAGCCGACGTCGTCACTGCCTGGTCAGCACCACCATCGGGATCGGCCCGGGCGCCGTCGCCTGGAAGTCGTCCAACGCCGGCAGCCGCTCCAGCATCACCGCCCACAGCTGCTCCCGCTCCCACCCCCGTTGATAAATCGCCGCCTCCCTGCATAGCGTGCGCGGCATGACGACTCATCGGATCGGCGTGATGTACGACCGTGACTGGGCACCGGAGGGGCTGCTGCCGTTCGCCCGGGACGTGGAGGCGCTGGGGGTCGACGACCTGTGGGTGGTCGAGGACCTGGGGTGGACCGGCTCGATCGCGTCCGCCGCTGCGGCGCTCGCGGTGACCGAGCGGTTGCGGGTCGGGATCGGGATCACCCCCGCGCCGTTGCGCAGTCCCGCGCTGCTGGCGATGGAGCTGGGCGCGCTGGCGCGGATGTTCCCCGGGCGGCTGACGGCCGGGGTCGGGCACGGGGTGCGGGAGTGGATGGAGCAGGTGGGGGTGGCTCCGCGCAGTCCGCTGGCGCTGCTGGAGGAGACGGTGGAGGCCGTGCGCGGGCTGCTGCGCGGTGAGGAGGTGACGGTCCAGGGGCGGGAGGTGAGCCTGGACGGCGTGCGGCTGGTGCACCCGCCGGCCGTGGTGCCGCAGGTGCTGGCCGGGGTGGTGCGGCCGCGCTCGCTGGAGCTGGCGGGGCGCGTCGCCGACGGGGCCATCATCGCCGAGGGCCATGGGCCCGACGATCTGTCATCCGCCATGCAGCACATGCTGAAGGGCCGCGACGAGAAGGCGGCGCGGCCCAACCTCACCGTGTTCGCCTTCCTCTGCGTCGAGGACGACCCGCAGCGCCTCCGCAGCACCGTCGGCCCCGCCCTGGACGGCCACGCCGCCTGGCTCGGCCGCTCCCCCGAGGACGTGTTCGCCGCGGCGGGCCCGGCCCCCACCGCCGCCACCCGGGTGCGCGAGCTGTGGGCGGCGGGGGCCGACACAGTGGTGCTGCGGGCGGTCGGCCCGGAGCCGTTCCGGCAGATCGAGGCAGCCGTCAGGGAGTTGCGCGGCTGATCCGTCAACTGGCCAGTCGGCGCAGCGCCAGCTCGGCCAGCAGGGCCGCGCCGTCGGCGAGGACGGAGTCGGCGAAGGCCGCCTCCGGCGAGTGGTTGTACGGGGCGGTCTCCGGGTCCAGGCCGTCCACGCAGGCGCCGAGGAAGAAGTAGCCGGAGGGGATCTGCTCGGCGACGTAGGAGAAGTCCTCAGCACCGGCCAGGGGCTGGTCCATCGTCGTCCAGCGGTCCTCTCCGAGCAGGGCCTTCGTCGTCTCCTGCACGAACGCGGCCTCTCCGCCGTCGTTCACCGTGACCGGGTACATGTCGCTGAAGACGGCGTCGACCTCCAGCCCATGGGCCTCCCCGACGCCCCGCACCACCCGCAGCGCCTCCTCGCGGACCCGTTCCCGCGCCTCCGGGGAGAAGGAGCGGACGGTGGTCTCGAAGAACGCGTCGTCCGGGATGACGTTGTTGATGGTTCCGGCGCGCAGCAGCCCGGTGGTGAGGACGACCGGGTCGAAGACGCTGAAGCGGCGGGTCACCATGGTCTGCAGCGCGAGCACCGCCTCGCAGGCCGCCGGGACCGGGTCGAGGGCCGCGAAGGGGGCTGATCCGTGGCCGCCGCGGCCGCGCATGGTGACGGTGAGAGTGTCGGCGGCGGCCATGATCGTCCCCGGGCGGCCGAGGACCTGCCCCTGCGGCATCGCGGAGGAGACGTGCAGCGCGTAGGCGGCGACCGGGGTGCTGCCGGAGGCGGCCAGCAGCCCCTCGTCCAGCATCACCTTGGCGCCGCCCAGGCCCTCCTCCCCCGGCTGGAACATGAAGACCACGTCACCGGCGATCTGCTCGCGCCGCTCGCAGAGCAGCCGGACCGCGCCCATCAGCACGGCCACGTGCAGGTCGTGGCCGCAGGCGTGCATCACTCCGGGGACGGTCGAGGCGAAGGGCAGCCCGCTGGTCTCCTGCACCGGCAGTGCGTCCATGTCGCCGCGGAGCAGGACGGTGGGGCCGGGGCCGGCGCCGCCGCGCAGTACCGCGGTGACCGAGCCGAGTTTCTCGCCGAGGGTGATCTCCAGCGGGAGCCCGTCCAGCGCGGCCAGCACTTTCGCCTGCGTGCGCGGGAGTTCGAGGCCGATCTCGGGGTCCTGGTGGACGGCGTGGCGCAGGGCGACGAGGTCGGGCTGGAGGGCGTGGGCGGAATCGAGCAGGGGCGGGAGGGGCGCTGTGGCGGTCATGGGGTTAGGAGTATCACTGGACGGCGTGTGGTCACTAGGGCGCGGGGATCTGTGGGGTGAGTGCTCTACCGCCGTTTCGCGCACGCAGTTGATCAAGCAGAGCCCCGCGCCCCTATCCAAGCGTTGCTCAGTCGGATTCGGGGCGTTCTTCCTCATTGTCCTGGGCGTCGCGGAGGACGGGTTCGGCGAGGAGGGTGCCGATGCGGTTGCGGCGGCCGGCGGTGCTCTCGGCGGTCAGACGGATGGCGCTGATGGGGAGTTCCTCGTCCTCGGGCACCGGGACCTCGACGCCGGAGCCCGGGATCGGCACCCGGCCCAGGGCCTTGGCCAGCAGGCCGCCGACCGTCTCGACGTCCTCGTCCTCCAGCTCGATGCCGAACAGCTCGCCCAGCTCCTCGACCGGCAGCCGCGCGGTGATCCGGAACGCGCCGTGGTCGAGCTGCTCCACCGGCGGCGCCTCGCGGTCGTACTCGTCGGTGATCTCGCCGACGATCTCCTCCAGGATGTCCTCGATGGTGACCAGGCCGGCCGTGCCGCCGTACTCGTCGATGACGACGGCGACATGGATCCGGTCCCGCTGCATCTCCCGCAGCAGGTCCGCCACCGGCTTGCTGTCGGGGACGTAGGTGGCCTGCCGCATCACCGAGCTGACCGGCTCGTTCTCGGCCTCCCGGTTCACATGGGTGCGCCGGACCAGGTCCTTGAGGTAGACGATGCCGACGACGTCGTCCTCGTTCTCGCCGACCACCGGCATCCGGGAGAAGCCGCTGCGCAGGGCCAGGGTGAGCGCCTGACGCACCGTCTTCTCGCGTTCGATCATGACCAGGTCGGTCCGGGGCACCATCACCTCGCGGACGATGGTGTCGCCGAGTTCGAAGACCGAGTGCACCATCCGGCGCTCCTCGTCCTCGATCAGCGAGTCCTTCTCGGCCAGGTCGACCAGGGCCCGCAGCTCCGCCTCGGAGGCGAAGGGGCCCTCGCGGAAGCCCTTGCCGGGGGTGAGCGCGTTGCCGATCAGGATCAGCAGCTGCGGGATCGGCCCGAGGATCCGGTTCAGCGGCAGCAGCACCACGGAGGCGGCCGTGGACACGTTCATGGGGTGCTGGCGCCCGATGGTGCGCGGCGAGACGCCCACCGCCACGTACGAGACCAGCACCATCGCGCCGATGGCGACCAGCAGCGCGGCCCAGGTCTGGTGGAAGGTGCGGACGCAGACCACGGTCACCAGGACGGCCGAGGCCATCTCGCAGGTGACCCGGATCAGCGTCGCCAGGTTGAGGTAGCGGATCGGCTCCGCCGCCACCGTGAGCATCCCCTTGGCCCCGCGCCGGCCGTGGCGGACGGCCTCCTCGGCGCGGAACCGGGACACCCGGGAGATGGCCGCCTCGGCG
Organism: Streptomyces sp. 846.5; assembly: GCF_004365705.1. Lineage (NCBI taxonomy): Bacteria > Bacillati > Actinomycetota > Actinomycetes > Kitasatosporales > Streptomycetaceae > Streptomyces > Streptomyces sp. 846.5. Next base: position 67,428 of record NZ_SOBN01000003.1, on the reverse strand, counting down.
CAGGCCGCCAGCCAGGCGAAGACCACCAGCAGGACGGCCAGGACGAGGAAGCCGGTACTGTTGCCGCTCATTTCCGGCGCCCGCTCACCGGGTCGTCGGGGCCGGGGACGGCCCCGTCTCGCCGCGCTCGGCGCGCCAGTCGTCCAGGATCCGCTTCTGCAGCCCGAACATCTCACGTTCCTCGTCGGGGTCCTCGTGGTCGTACCCGAGGACGTGCAGCACTCCGTGGACGGTGAGCAGCTGCAGCTCGGCGTCCATGGAGTGGCCGTTCGCCTTGCCCTGGGCGGTGGCCACCTCGGGGCAGAGCACGATGTCGCCGAGCAGGCCCTGCGGCAGCTCCTCGTCCTCCTTGCCCGGACGCAGCTCGTCCATGGGGAAGGACATCACGTCGGTCGGTCCTGGCTCATCCATCCACTGGATGTGCAGCGCCTCCATCGCCTCCGCGTCCACCACGATGACGGAGAGTTCGGAGAGCGGGTGGATGCGCATCCGGTCCAGGGCGAAGCGGGCGATGTCCAGGATCGCCTGCTCGTCCACCTCCGTGCCGGACTCGTTGTTGATGTCGATCGACATGGGGAGTTCGGATCTCAGCTTTCGTTGCGTCGGGGTGTTCGGGGCTTGCGCGGGGGCGCGCTCTCCTGGGCGGCGTCGTACTGGCCGTAGGCGTCCACGATCTTGCCGACCAGCTTGTGGCGGACCACGTCCTGGCTGGTCAGACGGCTGAAGTGGATGTCCTCCACCTCGCCGAGAATCTCCTGGACGATCTTCAGCCCGCTGGTGGTACCGCCCGGCAGGTCGATCTGGGTGACGTCACCGGTCACCACGATCTTGGAGTTGAAACCGAGCCGGGTCAGGAACATCTTCATCTGCTCGGCACTGGTGTTCTGCGCCTCGTCAAGGATGATGAACGCGTCATTCAGGGTCCGACCCCTCATGTATGCGAGCGGGGCGACCTCGATCGTGCCCGCGGCCATCAGGCGGGGGATGGAGTCGGGGTCGATCATGTCGTGGAGGGCGTCGTAGAGGGGGCGGAGGTAGGGGTCGATCTTCTCGTAGAGGGTGCCGGGGAGGAAGCCCAGGCGTTCGCCCGCCTCGACGGCTGGGCGGGTGAGGATGATCCGGGTGACCTGCTTGGCCTGCAGGGCCTGGACGGCCTTGGCCATGGCCAGGTAGGTCTTGCCGGTGCCGGCCGGGCCGATGCCGAAGACGATGGTGTGGCGGTCGATGGCGTCGACGTAGTTCTGCTGGTTGAGCGTCTTGGGGCGGATCGAGCGGCCGCGGTTGGACAGGATGTTGGCGGTGAACACCGACGAGGGGCTCAGGGTGCCCTCGGGGCTGGTCGGGTCCTCTTCGGCCTTGCGCAGCATGGCGATGGAACGCTCCACGGAGTCCTCGGTCAGGGGCTGGCCGGTGCGCAGCACCAGCATCATCTCGTCGAACAGGTGCTGGACCAGGCGGATCCCGGTCCGGTCGCCGGTGGCGGTGATCTCATTGCCGCGGGCGTGGATGTCGAGGTCCGGGAAGGCCTTCTCGATCACCTTCAGGAGCGAGTCACCGGCGCCGAGAACGCTCACCATCGGGTGCTTCTCCGGGATCACGATCTTGGCCTGGGCCTGCGCCGGCACCTGCTGGGCGCGCTGTGCTTGGGGTGTCGTAGAAGTCATGGGTCGGCGCTGAGGCCTGCCTCATCCCATCTCTCTATCGGGTCCGCCAGCCTCTGTGGCATCGCTGAGGCCTGGTGTGACAAGGGTACGACGGCCGGTAGGGCCGGAGAGAACGATGGTCCGCCCGTGGCGCGGGCGACGCCAGTGGTTTTGTTCAGACATCGTGCCGCCGCAGCGGCACCGGGACCCGCAGCAGGTCCTCGGCGAGGACGATCTCGCCGTCGAAGTGCTGCCGGGCCTCGGCGAGGTGGCCGGCGGTGTCGGGGTAGCGCTGGGAGAAGTGGGTGAGCACCAGGGTGCGCACGCCCGCTTCGGCGGCGGCATGGGCCGCCTGGGCGGCGGTGAGGTGGCCGTGGTCGCGGGCCAGGGCGGCCTCCGGCTCCAGGAAGGTGGCCTCGATGACCAGCAGGTCGACCCCCTGGGCCAGTACGGCGACCCCCGCGCACTGCCTGGTGTCCATCACGAAGGCCGCGCTCTGGCCCCGCCGCACCTCGCTGACCTGGTCCAGGGTCACCGTGGAGCCGTCGTCGAGGGTGAGCGCTCCGTCCCGCTGGAGCCGTCCGACGGCGGGGCCGGCGATGCCGTGGGAGGCCAGCCGGTCCGGCAGGATGCGGCGCCCGTCGGGTTCGGTGAGGCGGTAGCCGAAGGACTCGACCGGGTGCGAGAGGGGTTCGGCGGTGAGGGTGAACGGTGCACCTGCGGCCTTGAGCTCACCTGCGGCGGCGATGGGTTCGGGCAGCAGTTCGACGGTCTCGTGGAAGGCGCTGGCGTGGTGCAGCCGGTCAAAGTACTGCTGGCCGGAGGCGGGGTAATAGGCACTGACGGAGTGCGGTGCCCGGTCCAGGTTGATCCGCTGGATGATGCCGGGCAGGCCGAGGCAGTGGTCGCCGTGGAAGTGGCTGACGCAGATCCGGGTGACGGCGTGCGAGCTGACTCCGGCGTAGAGCAGCTGCCGCTGGGTGCCCTCGCCGGGGTCGAACAGCAGTCCTTCGCCGTCCCAGAGCAGCAGGTAGCCGTTGTGGTTGCGGTGCCGGGTGGGGACCTGACTGGCCGTCCCCAGCACCACCAGCTCGCGTTGCGACATCCGGTGGTCAGACCAGCTTCTCGCGCAGCCCGTCCCCGCCGCCGAGGACGTGGACGTGTGCGTGGAACACGGTCTGACCGGCGCCGGCGCCGCTGTTGAAGATCAGCCGGTAGCCTGCCCCGCCGGCCGACTCGGCCACCTTCTCCTCCTCGGCGACCCGGCCGGCCTCGGCCAGCAGCGTGCCGGCCAGGACCGGCTCGGCCTCGGCGAGGGCCGCCGCGTGCGGGTAGTGCGCCTTGGGGACGACCAGCACATGGGTGGGGGCCTGCGGGTTGATGTCGCGGAACGCCAGCGTGGTCCCGGTCTCCCGGACCACGGTCGCCGGGATCTCCCTCGCCACGATCCTGCAGAACAGGCAGTCCGCCTGCGGCTCACCCGACACGTCGCGCTCCTCGTGCTCGTTGCGGTCCTCCGCATCGTAGCCCGGTCACTCCACCCGCCGCTTCGCCCGCTGAACAAGCACCGCCGCCGTCCGCAGCGCGGTCAACTGGACGGCCACGGCGGCGAACACCATCTCGCCCCAGTACGACGCCAGGGCCGGGACCAGCAGCAGCGCGAAGGCGGCCAGCGAGAAGGCGGCCACGCCGAGCAGCACCAGCAGGACGTAGGCGCTGCCGCGAACCGTGCGCAGCAGCGGACCCCGGAGCTGCGGCGGGACCTGGCGGGCGGCCCAGACCGCCCAGACCGCCCAGCCGGCGAGCAGGACGGCCATCAGCGCGCCCCGCACCGCCCAGCCGCCGTGGGGCACCGCGATGACGCCCACCTCGGCGACGACCAGCGCCGCGACCGAGATCCAGCGGGCCTTGGAGATCAGCCGCACCGCGACGACCTTGAGGTTGTGGATGCCCAGCTCCGCGCCCTTGGCGGAGGCCGCGACGGCGGCGAAGCCCTGGGCCGCCGCGTAGTTCTCGCCGCGCCGCATCTGGATCAGGGCGAGCTGGTTCCTGGCGGAGCGCTGCTCGGGGTTGAGCCGCAGGGCCTCCCGGTAGCAGGCCTCGGCCTCGTCCTGGCGTCCGGCGCGCTCGGCCACCCGGCCCGCGTAGAAGTGGGTCTCCGCCTCGTGCGGGGCCAGTTCCCTGGCGCGGTGCGCGGCCTCCCGTGCGCGCCGGTCGTCGCCGCCGCGGCCGGGGTCGGCCAGCAGCCCCCGGGCCATGATCATGTGCCCGGACCAGTTCAGCGGCTCGCGGCCGACCGCCTCCGACGCGGCGCGGTGGGCCTCCGGCCAGCGCTTCAGTTCGGCCAGCGAGAGCGCGCGCCAGCGCCAGGCCGCGGCGAGCGCCGGATTGTGCGCCAGCGCCTGGTCGGCCGCGTGCAGGGCCGCCTCGAAGTCGTCGGTGCGGTAGCAGCAGCGGGCCATCGCGGACCAGGCCTGGGCGTCCCCCGGCAACTCGGCGAGGGCCTCGGCGAGCAGTCCGCGGGCCTGGTCGTGGCGGCCGAGGTCCATCAGCGCACGGGCCCGGGTCACCCGGTCCGTAGTCGTCACAGGCGGCGGGTCCGCTTCAGGAAGGCCAGCAGTTCGTCGTAGGTGCCGCCCTCGTTGGCGAACATGGCGACGTTCCGGGCCGCGGTGAACCAGGACTCGATGGAGGGCTTGACCTCCTTGGCCGCGGCCAGCAGGTCGGGCATTCCGATCATGCGGACCCTGCCGCTGGCGGCGGAGTCCAGCAGGGCGGCCTCCGCGGCCGTCTCGCAGAGATGGGCCAGGTCGGCGCCGGACCAGCCGTCGGTCTTCTTCGCCAGCTTGGCGAGCTCGACGCCCTCGATCGGACGGTCCCTCAGGTGGTAGCGCAGGATGGACTCGCGGGCCTCCTGGTCCGGCGGGAGCACCAGCAGGGTGCGGTCAAGCCGGCCCGGGCGTCGCAGCGCGGTGTCCACGTCCCAGGGCGAGTTGGTGGCGGCGAGGACGAAGACGCCGTCGTTGTCGTACTGTGCGCCGTCGAGCTCCAGCAGCAGCTGGTTGACGGTGCCGCGCATGGCGTTGTGGCGCATGCTGCTGCGCTTGCCGCCGACGGCGTCGATCTCGTCCAGGAAGACCACGCAGGGCGCGTTGGCGCGGGCGGCGGCGAAGACGTCGTGGAGGTTGCGCTCGGACTGGCCGATGTACATGTCGAGGATGTCGCTGAGGCTGACGGAGAGGAACTTCGCGCCCAACTCCCCTGCCACGGCACGGGCGATGAAGGTCTTGCCGCAGCCCGGCGGGCCATAGAGGAGCAGGCCGCCGCGGAGTGACTTGCCGTACAGGCGCCGGAGTTCGGGGTTGCGCATGGGGGCGAGGAAGGCCGCTTCGAGCCGCTTCTTGACCTCGGTCATGCCGCCGACGTCGGCGAGGACGACGTGGCTGCTCTCGATGTCCCAGGCCGGCTCGTCGCCGGGGTCGTCCTCGCCGTCGGCCGCGGCGGGCTCGACGAAGCGGGGCTGGACCGTGTCGCTGAGCTGCTGCTCGGCCGAGGCCCAGTCGAAGGAGACGACGGGTGGCGGTTCCGTCGGCGACGGCGGGGGCACGGTGTCGGGCGCGGGCGCGCCCATCGCGCGCAGCATCAACTTCCTTGCCTCGGCGCTCCCGGGCTCGTGCTGGAGCGCCGCGGCGATCTGGGTGACGGCCTGATCGGACTCGCCGTCGTCCAGCAGCAGCGCCGCGAGATGCAGGCGCAGCGGAACATCCGCCGGGGCCGCCTCGACGGCGGAGCGCAGACTGCGTATCAGCGGAGTGTCTTCAGCCATGCCGCTGACCCTAACCGGCCGGTCAACCCCGTTGCGGGGCGGGGGGATCGCCCCGTGGGCGAACGACCTGCCGTAGCGGGCTTGTCGCGCAGTTCCCCGCGCCCCTGAGGGGGCTGCAACTCACCCGCTGTGGGTCAGTTGCACCTACCCAGGGGCGCGGGGAACTGCGCGACAAACCACGCACAGCCCGCAGCCAGAAACAGGCCCTACAGCCCCGGAATGGGCGGCGGCACCGCAGCCGGGCTCCGCTCCAACGCGGCGAGCGCCGTGCGGACGGCCTCGTCGAGCTGGGGGTCGCGGCGGGCGGCCCAGTCCTGCGGGGTGCAGACCACCTCGATGTCGGGGTCGATGCCGTGGTTCTCCACCCCGAAGCCGTAGCCGTCCAGCCAGAAGGCATAGCGGGGCTGGGTGACCCCGGTGCCGTCCACCAGGGAGTAGCGGCCGTCGATGCCGATGACCCCGCCCCAGGTGCGCACGCCGACCACCGGGCCCAGCTTCAGCGCCTGGAACGCGGCGTTGACGATGTCGCCGTCCGACCCGGCGAACTCGTCGGCCACCGACACCAGCGGGCCGCGCGGGGCGTCCATCGGGTAGGCGACCGGCGGGCTGGTGCGGACCAGGTCCCAGCCGACGATCCGGCGGTTGAGCTTCTCGATGATCAGCTGCGAGGTGTGGCCGCCACGGTTCTCCCGGACGTCCACGATCAGGCCCTCCCTGGCCATCTCGGCGCGCAGGTCGCGGTGGATCTGCGCCCAGCCGTTGGCCACCATGTCGGGGACGTGCAGGTAGCCGAGGCGCCCGCCGGACTGCTCGCGGACATGGGCCCGGCGGCCGGCCACCCAGTCGTGGTAGCGCAGCGGCTCCTCGGTGGCGAGCGGGAGCACCACGACGGTCCGGGTGGCCTCCCCGGCGCCGTCAGCCTGACCGATCGTCAGTTCGACCGGCTTGCCAGCCGTGCCGACCAGCAGCGGGCCGGGCCCTGCGGTGCTGTCCACCGGGACGCCGTCCACGGCCAGCACCGACTCACCGGCCCGGACACTGACGCCGGGCGCGCCGAGCGGCGAGCGGGCCGCCGGGTCGGAGGACTCGCCGGGCAGCACCCTGGCGACCCGCCAGACCCCGGCCGGGTCGCGGACCAGGTCCGCGCCGAGCAGCCCCTGGCGGCGGTTGCCCGCAACGCCCTGGCCGGCCGGCTGGACGTAGGCGTGCGAGGTGCCCGGCTCGGCCTGCAGCTCCCAGAGCAGGTCGACCAGGTCGCTGTGGCTGCCGACCCGTTCCACCAGCGGGCGGTAGCGGGCCTGGATGCCGGTCCAGTCGATGCCGTTCATGTCGACGCGCCAGAAGTTGTCGCGCATCAGCCGGGCGGTCTCGTCGAACATCTGCCGCCACTCGGCGGCGGGGTCGATGGTGACCCGGACCCGGGAGAGGTCCACGGTCACGGCGTCGTCCTGCTCGTCCTTGCCGACCCTGCGGTCGGCCGGGACGATCCGCAGGTCGCCGCGGTCGACCACGGCGAGGCGGCTGCCGTCGCCGCTGACGGCGAACCGGTCCAGCTCGTCGACCAGGGTCTCGGCCCGGCGGGTGCCGAAGTCGAACCGCTCCAGGCTGCTGCGCTCGGCCTCGCCCTCCGGGGTGGCCTTGGCGTTGCCCAGCTCACCGGTGAGCGGGTGCTCCAGCCACACCACACCGCCCTTGACGGCGCGCAGATGGGTGTAGCGGCCGCTGGACACCGGGAAGGGGACGATCCGGTCGGAGAGGCCCTCCAGGTCGAGCCGGGTGCGGTCGGGGGCGTCCGCGTCGATGTCGTCGGCGGAGCTGTCGGCGGCGTCCTCGCCCGCGTCCTTGGCGGATGCGCCGGCGTCGGCGTCGGGGGCGTCGCCCTTGTCGTCGCCCTTGCCCAGGGCCCGGCCCAGCGGCTGCGGGCCGAACGGCGAGAGCGTGTCCGCCGCCAGGGTCAGCAGGTAGGGGCGGCAGGCGAGCGGGAAGGACAGGTCGAAGACGTGCTCGTCGTAGACCGGGTCGAAGTCGCGCATCGACAGGAAGGCGAGGTGCTTGCCGTCGGTGGTGAAGGTCGGCGCGTAGTCGTTGAAGCGGGGCGGGGTCAGCTCGGTGACGGTGCCCTCGGGGAGCTGGGCCAGCCGCAGCTGGCGGGGCACCTCCTCGGAGTTGGTCGAGTGGGACCAGACCAGCCACTGCGAGTCCGGCGCGAAGGCGAGGCCGCTGGCCTGCGCGGCGCCGCTGCGGTCCAGTTCGCGTACGGCGCCGTCGGCGACGGTGACGAGCAGCACCAGGCCGTCACGGTTGGCCACGGCGAGGGTGGCGCCGTCCGGGGAGGCGGTGAGCTCCTCGACCCGGCCCAGGGCGCCGACGGCGACCCGGCGGCCGTCGGAGAACTCCAGCCCGTCCTCGCCCTCGGCGTCGGTGACCCAGACCGACCCGCCGTCAGGAAGCATGTGGGGCAGACGGTTGCGCACGCCCGGCGTGGCGGAGAGCGTGCGCGCCGGTCCGTCCCGGTGGGTGACCTGGTGGATGCTGCCGCGGACCTCGATGACGCTGGCCCGGGCCCCGGCGTCCGGGGAGACGTGCCCGAGGTGGCGGGCGGCGTTGATCGGGTACGGCTGGCGGTCGACCCGGGGGCCGCCGAGGCGGATGTCCAGGCGGCGGGGCGGGGCGCCGTCCGTCAGGCTCTCGACCAGGTAGAGCTCGCCGCCGCTGTGGTAGACCACCCGGGCGCCGTCGGTGGAGGCGTTGCGGGCGTAGAACTCGTGGTCGCTGTGGCGGGTGAGGTCGGACCCGTCGGGCAGGCTGGACCACAGCTGGGCGACTCCGTCGTGGTCGCTGAGGAACGCGACGCGGTCGCCGACCCACATCGGGGAGTCGATGTTGGCGCGGCCGTCGAGGTCGGCGTGCAGGCGACTGAAGTCGCCCTCGGTGCCGATCCACAGCTTGCCGGCGGTGCCGCCCCGGTAGCGCTTCCAGTGCGCGGGCTCGCGACCCATCCCGGCGCTGGACAGCAGGACGCGCTCCCCGCCGGGTTCGGCGGCGACGCCGCCGACGCGGCCGTACTGCAGTTCCCGGGCCGGGCCGCCGTCCAGGGGGACGGCGTAGGCCCAGGGGTGGGCGCGCGACATCCGGCCGACCGAGCTCAGGGCGAGGACCTCGCCGTCGGCGGTCCAGCCCAGCACGGTGGTCTGCTGGCTGCCCCAGTAGGTCAGCCGCCGCGAGGGGCCGCCGTCGGCCGGTGCGAGGTGCACCTCCGGTGCGCCGTCCCGGGTCGAGGCCCAGGCGATCCACTCGCCGTCCGGCGAGATCCGTGGGCGGGCCACGGGGACCTGGTCGGCACTCACCCGCCAGGCGCGGCCACCGGCCACCGGGGCGAGCCAGACGTCGTCCTCGGCCACGAAGGTGACCAGGTCAGCTTGGACGTGGGGGTAACGGAGGTAGCTGTCGGCTTGAGTCACGCGGGTCACCCTAGCTGTCACCCCGGACAGTGGAGCGCGGTTTTTGGGTGACGGCGGGGAGGGGGTTCAGGATGGCGGGAAGGTGCGGGTTGGAGGGGGGTTCTCGCGCAGTTCCCCGCGCCCCTGAGGATGTGCAACTGGGCCAGTTGCAAACGTCTGGGGGCGCGGGGAACTGCGCGGCCAGCCAACTACGGTCCGTCAGGGGTGCTCTAGGCCCAGCGCCCGGTGCGGGACAGGAGGACGGAGCCTGCCGCCACGCCTGCCGTGGAGGTGCGGAGGACGGAGGGGCCCAGGCGGTAGGGGGGTGCGCCGGCGGCGGCGAAGAGGGCGAGCTCGTCGGGGGAGACGCCGCCTTCGGGGCCTACCACCAGGATGATGTCGCCCTTGGTGGGGAGTTCTGCGGTGGCGAGGGGTTGGGAGCCCTCCTCGTGGAGGACCCCGGCCAGGGCCGCGCCGGAGAGGAGTTCGGCGACCTGACGGGTGGTCATCGGGTCGCGGACCACCGGAAAGCGGAGGCGGCGGGACTGCTTGCCCGCCTCCCGTGCCGTGGCGCGCCACTTGGCCAGGGCCTTGGCCCCCCGCTCGCCCTTCCACTGGGTGATGCAGCGCGAGGCCGCCCAGGGCACCACCTCGTCCACGCCCGCCTCGGTCATCAGCTCGACCGCGAGCTCCCCGCGGTCGCCCTTGGGCAGCGCCTGGACCACCACCACCCGCACCGCGGGCTCGGGTTCGGCGAGCAGCGCGTCGACCCGGACCTCCAGCACGTCCTTGCCGACCACCCCCACCACCGAGCCCGAGACGGCCGCTCCCGCGCCGTCCGCGAGCACCACCGGCTCGCCGACGGTGAGCCTGCGTACGGCGACGGCATGACGGCCCTCGGGGCCGTCCAGCCGCACCACCGCCCCGACCGGGGCCAGCTGCGCGCTGTCGACGACGAACACCGGGGCTGTCATGCCGTACCTACTCCAGAACTGTGCTGACGGGCGCTCAGGCGCGACCGTTGAAGGCGTCCTTCAGGCGGGAGAACAGGCCCTGCTGCCCGGGCGCGAAGGTCCCCTTGGGGCGCTCCTCGCCGCGCAGCTTGGCCAGCCGCCGCAGCAGCTCCTCCTGCTCGGGGTCGAGCTTGTTGGGCGTCTGCACCTCGACGTGCACTATCAGGTCGCCGCGTCCGCCGCCGCGCAGATGGGTGATGCCGCGTCCGTGCAGCGGGATGGACTGGCCGGACTGGGTGCCGGGCCGGACGTCGATCTCGACGGTGCCGTCCAGGGTCTCCAGCGGGACCTTGGTGCCGAGCGCCGCCGCCGTCATCGGCAGGGTGACCGTGCAGTGCAGGTCGTCGCCGCGGCGCTGGAAGGTGGAGTGGGCGTTCTCGCTGATCTCGACGTAGAGGTCGCCGGCCGGGCCGCCGCCGGGGCCGACCTCGCCCTCGCCCGCGAGCTGGATCCGGGTGCCGTTGTCGACGCCGGCCGGGATCTTGACGGTCAGCGTGCGCCGCGCGCGGACCCGGCCGTCGCCGGCGCACTCCGGGCAGGGGGTGGGCACGACGGTGCCGAAGCCCTGGCACTGCGGGCAGGGGCGGGAGGTCATGACCTGGCCCAGGAAGGACCGGGTGACCTGGGACACCTCGCCGCGACCGCGACACATGTCACAGGTCTGCGCGGAGGTGCCCGGGGCCGCGCCCTCGCCGTTGCAGGTGGTGCAGACGACGGCGGTGTCGACCTGGATGTCCTTGGTGGTGCCGAACGCGGCCTCTTCGAGGTCGATGTCGATCCGGATCATCGCGTCCTGGCCGCGCCGGGTGCGCGAGCGCGGCCCGCGCTGGCCCCCGGACGCGCCGAAGAAGGCGTCCATGATGTCGCTGAAGCCGAAGCCCGCCCCCGCACCGAAGCCGCCGGGGCCCGCGCCGCCGCCGCTCGCGGAGAGCGGATCGCCGCCGAGGTCGTAGACCTGCCGCTTGTTGGGGTCCGAGAGGACCTCGTAGGCGGCGTTGATCTCCTTGAACCGCTCCTGTGTCTTCGGGTCGGGGTTGACGTCCGGGTGGAGCTCGCGCGCCAGCCGGCGGAACGCCTTCTTGATCTCGTCCTGACCCGCGTCACGCCGGACGCCGAGTACCGCGTAGTAGTCCGTGGCCACCAAAATGCTCCGCTTGTCTTCGTTTCCAGGGCTGTTTCGAGGGCTTCAGGACTGCTCAGGACGCAGCCAGGATCTGACCGACGTATCGTGCCACCGCCCGGACGGCGCCCATGGTGCCCGGGTAGTCCATCCGCGTCGGCCCGACCACGCCCAGTTTGGCGACGGTCTCGTCGCCCGAACCGTAGCCCACCGACACGACCGACGTGGAATTCAGCCCTTCGTAGGCGTTCTCGTGACCGATCCGAACCATCATGCCCGCGTCGGCGGTCTCCCCGAGCAGCTTCAGCAGGACCACCTGTTCCTCCAGCGCCTCCAGTACGGGGGCGATGGTGAGCGGGAAGTCGTGCGGGAAGCGGGTCAGATTGGCCGAGCCGCCGATCACGACCCGCTCCTCGGTCTGCTCGGCCAGCGCCTCGAACAGGGTGCTGAGGACGGCCGTGACCGCGCCCCGGTCCTCCCGGTCGAAGCTCTCCGGCAGGTCCTGGAGCAGGGTCGGCACCTCGACGAAGCGCTGCCCGCCGGCCCTGGTGTTCAGCCGGGAGCGGAGATCCGCGAGGACGGTCTCGCCGACGGCCGTGGGGCAGTCGATGAGCCGCTGCTCGACCCGTCCGGTGTCGGTGATCAGCACCAGCATCAGCCGGGTCGGCGTCAGCGCGACCAGTTCGACGTGGCGGACCGTGGAGCGGGACAGCGAGGGGTACTGCACCACCGCGACCTGCCGGGTCAGCTGCGCCAGCAGCCGTACCGTGCGGGCCACCACGTCGTCCAGGTCGACGGCGTGGTCCAGGAAGCTGCCGATCGCCCGGCGCTCGGCCCCGGACATCGGCTTCACCTCGGTGAGCCGGTCGACGAAGAGCCGGTAGCCCTTGTCGGTCGGCACCCGGCCCGCACTGGTGTGCGGCTGGTGAATGTAGCCCTCGTCCTCCAGCGTCGCCATGTCGTTACGGATCGTGGCCGGCGACACGCCGAGGTTGTGCCGTTCCACCAACGCTTTGGAACCGACCGGCTCCTCGGTGCCGACATAGTCCTGGACGATGGCACGCAGAACCGCGAGCTTGCGGTCGTCGAGCTTGCGCTCCTCAAGCACGGGGCACGCACCTCCTACCTACCGGTCCTGCCGGGCGCCGGGCCGAACACTCGGGCCAGAACTGGCACTCTGGATGATGGAGTGCCAGGAGCTGTCCGGCCAGTGTAAGGCGCGAGGGTGCGCGACCGGAACGCCTGGGCCGTCCCGTACGTACCTGTTGGTAGGCCCGAACAGGGCAGAATTGGATAGCACGCACATTTTCGAGGAGGGGCCATGGCCAGGACACGCTTCGCACCGGACCGCGGGCTGACGAGCCGGATGCTGTTGACGATGTTCTTCATCGGCCTGCTGTACGTCGTGTTCGTGGGCGCACTGATCGTGCTGTTGAAGGGCGCCTGGCCGTTTGTGGTGATCATCGCCGGCGGCCTGTTCATCGCCCAGTTCTGGTTCAGCGACAAGATCGCGGCCTTCAGCATGGGCGCCCGCGAGGTCTCCGCGGAGGACTACCCCGAGCTGCACGGCACCGTGGACCGGCTCTGCACGCTGGCGGACATGCAGAAGCCCAAGGTCGCCGTCGCGCAGAGTGACATCCCCAATGCCTTCGCCACCGGGCGCAACGAGAAGAACGCTGTGGTGTGCGTCACCACCGGCCTGCTGCGCCGGCTGGAGCCGGAGGAGCTGGAGGGTGTGCTGGCACACGAGATGTCGCACGTCGCGCACAAGGACGTGGCGGTGATGACCATCGCCGGCTTCCTCGGCGTGCTGGCCGGGATCATCACCCGGGTCGGACTCCAGTTCGGCCTGTTCGGCGGCTTCAGCAGCCGGGACGACCGCGACGGCGACAACACCGCCGTGGCGGCCCTGATCGTCATCGGCGTCAGCGCCGTGGTCTACACCCTCAGCTTCCTGCTGACCCGGCTGCTCTCCCGCTACCGCGAGCTCTCCGCCGACCGCTCGGCCGCGCTGCTGACCGGCCGCCCCTCGGCGCTGGCCTCCGCGCTCACCAAGGTCAGCGGCCAGATGGCGGCGATCCCCACCCAGGACCTGCGCCGGGCCCAGCCGTTCAACGCCTTCTACTTCGCCCCGGCGGTCTCCGCCCGCCAGGCCGCCAGCCAGGCCTTCTCCACCCACCCCTCGCTGGAGAAGCGCCTGGAGCAGCTCGGCCGGATCAGCGCCGAGCTGGGCCGTCAGTAACTCCGTCGCCGCCTGCCCCCTGAGGAGTTGAACCCATGGGCTTCCTGGACGCCCTGCTCGGCCGCACCAAACCTGTGAAGCCCGACCTCGACCAGCTGTTCGGGCTGCCCTCGGCCGCGATCACCCTGGAGGCGGCGGCCGGGTTCAAGCCCACCGGCGTCGGCTCGGTGTGCTTCGCCTCCGTGGAGGGCGGCGCCTTCGCACAGGTCCAGCAGGACGTGCAGGCGCTGCTGGACGCCGACGTCGAACGAGGCGGCATCGCCATCGAGTCGAGCCGGGACAGCTACGGCTACTCCTGGATGACCGTCCGTCAGCCCCCCGAGGACATCGTCTCGCTGGTCAACGACGTCCATGCGATCAACTCGGCGCTGGAGAGCACCGGCTTCGGCCCGCAGCTGCTGTGCTCGCTGGTGAACTTCACCGACGCCCAGCAGCGTCCGCTGGCGCTGGTCTACATCTACAAGCGCGGCAGCTTCTACCCGTTCGCCCCCAAGCCCGGCGGTGGGGAGCGGCGCGACAACGCGCTGGAGCTGGAGATCAAGGCGATGCTCGGCAACGACCTGCGAGTCGAGCAGGACCTGACCCGTTGGTTCCCGGTCTGGGGAGCGCCCGGCCTGTGACCCGGACCTACGATCTGACCCCGCCCTGGAAGCGCTCCACGCCCGCCCCCGAGCTGCCCGCCGAGCGGGACCTGGTGGTGGAGGAGGTGGTGACCGGGTTCTGCGGCGCCGTGGTGCGCTGCGAGAAGACGGCCGAGGGCTTCACCGTCACCCTGGAGGACCGGCACCGCAGGCTGCGGGTCTTCCCGATGACGCCGAGCGGCTTCCTGGTGGACGGCAGGCCGGTCACCCTGGTCCGCCCCGGATCGGTCGCCCCGCCGGCGCCGGTCGCCCCGTCCCGGACCGCCTCGGGCTCGGTGGCGGTCCAGGGCGTGCGGGCGCGGGTGGCGCTGCCCAGCCGGATCTACGTCGAAGGGCGCCACGACGCCGAGCTGGTCGAGCGGGTCTGGGGCGACGACCTGCGGATCGAGGGCGTGGTGGTGGAGTACCTGGAGGGCATCGACGACCTGCCGGCCATCGTCGCCGGGTTCGCGCCGGAACCGGGGCGGCGGCTGGGCGTGCTGGTGGACCACCTGGTGCCGGGCAGCAAGGAGTCACGGATCGCCGAGCGGGTCGGCGGCGCCGACGTGCTGGTCGTCGGCCATCCCTACATCGACGTCTGGGCGGCGGTGAAGCCCTCCTCGGTGGGCATCGCGGCCTGGCCGGACGTGCCCCGCGGCGAGGAGTGGAAGGAGGGCGTCTGCCGCCGCCTCGGCTGGCCGGTGGACACCCCGGCGGCCTGGAAGCGCATCCTCTCCTCTGTGAACTCCTTCAAGGACCTCGACCCGGCCCTGCTGAGCCGGGTCGAGGAGCTCATCGACTTTGTGACGGAGAGTCAGTGAACGGACAGTCAGCAGGAGTGTGATCAGGCCAGAAGTTCGACACAGTCGTAGGCGAAGCCGGGGCTCAGGTAGCCGGTCCCGGTGGAGCCGCTGACCACGTCGATCCGCAGGGTGTTGGCGCCCGCCTTCAGCGCGCTCGCCGGGACGGTCCAGCTGTAGCTGTGGTTGTTGCCCCGGTAGGAGCCCACCGTCAGCGAGCGGGTGGCGGGCTCGCTGACCGCAGCCGGGATCGCCGAGGTCCAGCCGTTCACGGTGGCCCTGGGCCGGCCGTTCAGGAACGCCGTGCTGATCCCGATGGTGAGGGTGTGCGCGGTCGCGGCCTGGGCCGCGGTCAGGGTGAAGTCGATCAGCAGACCGTCGTTGACGTCCCGCCACTGGTACGCGGGGAAGGCGCTGGCGGCGGAGGTGCCCACGGTGTAACTCCCGGTCCAGGCGGCCGCCCTGACGTCCGAGGGGTGGGCACAGGTCATCAGCGCGGCGTTCTTGAACCCGGTCGGCGCACCGTTCCAGTCCCCGATCCGCCAGATCGCGGCCGAGTCGCTGGGGTCGGCCGTGACCGCGATCGTGTGGAGCATCGTGGTGCCGCCCGCGGTGACCGTCACCGATCCGGTGTGGACCGCCAGTTCGCCCTTGTAGACGGTGTAGGCGTAGGTCCCCGGCAGCATGCCGGTGCAGGAGAAGTAGCCGCTGCCAGCGCTCGCCGAGGCCCAGTACTGGGCCGCGCTGTTGGCGAAGCCGACGGTGTACGGGACGGCGGTGTCCCGCCCGGTGATGCCCACCCCGGTCACCCGCCCGCGGCCGCCGCGGCCGGTCCAGCCGACCAGGCCCAGGCCGTCCACCCAGGAGGTGTCCAGCCGGTCGTGGTACAGCGAGGCGGCCGGCGCACCGCCGTCGGTGAAGGCCAGGACGTAGGGGCCCTGCAGGCCGAAGCGCTCCGCCTCGGTCTGGTTCTCCCCGTAGTGCAGGATCTCGTAGAGCCCGGCCCCGTCGGTGTAGTGATGGCGCATCAGCGACCGGTAGAAGGGCCCGCCGGACGCCTTCTCGTGGTTGCTGCGCACCATCCACATGCCGACCGAGCCGGTGCTCCAGCCGACGTAGTCGTAGTCGATCACCCGCTGGTTGGAGTAGTGCTTGGAACGGGTGGTCCCGTCCGGCTTCACCCGGATGTCCTGGGCCTCGATGAGCTTGTCGGTGGCGCTGTCCCAGCTGTCGGGGTTGTCGTTGGGGAACAGCCCCGGCCGCACCCGGACGATGTAACGGGTGGCGGTGATCGAGGCGTCCGCCTTGTTGGTCCACATGTAGACGTTGTTCTCGCCGCTGCGGGCCGCGTAGTAGTGGTGCATGGTTCCGTGCACCACGGTGATCAGGATGGTGCCCGAGCTCTGCGCGATGCTGACGGCCGAACTCCCCAAGCCCGACTCCACCTGGGAGTTCTGCCCGCTGTAGCCCTGGTACTGGGTGCCCTTGTAGACCAGCGAGGTCAGATCGCCGTTGGTCCGGTGCACCTTGAAAACCAGTCCGCCGCCGGTGGTGACGGTGTAGTAGCTGCCGTCGTCGGTGTAGCCGAAGGCGGTGGCTGCGGTGGCGGCGGCCTGGGCCGAGGCGAGCCAGGAGCCGACTCCGGCCCCCGCCGCGCCCAGGGCCAGGCTCGCCCCGCCCGCGCGGACCAGAAGCTGCCTGCGGTCGAGTCGGTGCTTGGGGATGCTCATGACCGGGTCCTCACAGGGTCGGGTAGGTGGGGAAGGTGCAGCTGGGGACGGAGCCGCCGACGGTCACCGCGCTGGTGCTGACCCCGGTGCTGCTGCTCGGCATGAGGTTGCTGTTGTAGACCTTGACTACCGCGTAGGACGAGGTGGCGGAAGTGGTGTCCAGGCTGACGTTGGCCAGGGTCAGGCCCAGCGGGTAGGTGGCGTTCAGGCCCACCAGGGTGGACTTGGCGCCGCTCACCGAACTGGTGGACCTCAGCCCGTTGATGACGATCCCGGTGAAGTACGGGGTGTAGGAGCCGCTGCCCGAGGAGTAGTGGGTGTCGAAGACCAGCGGGGCCTTGACCGCCGTCACGCAGTTGTTGAGGTAGCCGACCTGGGAGACCTTGCCGCCGCTGGCCGCCGAGGACTTGATCCGCAGGCCGCTGCTGCTGCCGCTGGCGGTGCCCGAACTGTCGGTCCCGGTCACGGTGTTGTTCTCGATCAGGACGTTGGTGACGCCGCTGTAGGTCTCCGAGCCGATGGAGATGCCATGGGTGCCGTAGAAGTGGCTGTCCTTGACGGTGATGTTGCTGCTGGCCTTGGAGCCGCCCTTGATGGCGATGCCGTCGTCGCCGTCCTGGATGTAGGAGTCCGCGATGGTGACGTTGGTGGCGCCGGCCGGGTCGATCCCGTCGGTGTTGCGGGCCGTGGCCGGGGTGTGGATCCGGACGCCCCAGGCGGTGAAGCCGTTGCCGCCGTTGTAGACCACGTGGAAGTTGGTCGAGTCGACCAGGTCGATGTCGTAGAGGGTGAAGTTGTCGGAGTTGTTGGCCTGGATCAGCCGCGGGTTGTTCTGGTTCTTGCCGGCCGACTGCGCGGCCGTGGCCAGGCCCCACCAGGTGGTGCTGCTGCCCAGCATGGTCTGGTCACCGCGGCCGTCGATCCGGCCCTGGCTGCCGCTGCTCGAACGCACCGCCTCGACACCGGCGTTGGCGCCGGACACGGTGATCAGCGGGTAGCAACCGCTGTTGGAGCTGGACAGGGTGCCGCAGGTGGACTTGCCACTGATCTGGTAACTCGCGGGATTGCGCGAGCCGTAGAGGGTGACTCCGCTGTCCAGCAGCAGCACCTCCCCCTTGTGGACGGTCAACGGGCCACTGAGGAAGGCGTTGTGAGCGCTGTCGGCGGCGGTCAGCTTGACCGCGACCGTGGCCGAACCGGTCTGCGTGCAGGAGTTCAGGGCCGACTGGATCCGGGCGGTGTCCGGCGGGGTGGTCTCGTTGGCGGTGGTGGACAGGCGGCTGCTCATGGCCAGCGTGGAGCCGACCGTGGCGCAGACGGTGGTGGGGACGGCCGGCTGGGTGACATGACGGGTGTCACCGGTGGCACCGACGGAGACGGCCGAGGCGCCGGCGGTCGCCGTCGCGGTGACAGCTGTCGTCGCGGTGCCGGTGGCGGCGGCAGCCGTGGTCGCGGCCGCGGCCGTGGTGCTGCTGCTGGTGGTTCCGGTGGGGTTCCAGCCGTCGGTGCCGGCCAGGTACTTCTGCACGGTGTAGTTGGCCGCCTGAGCCGCCGTCAGCTGCGGGGTGTTGGCGTTGGTGGCCGCACCCGCGCCGGTGTTGAGGTAGGAGTGGAGCCGCGCCGAGGTCCAGGCGAATCCGCTCATGTCGGTCCAGGGCGTGGCCTTCTTGACCGCGGCCGGCAGCACCGTGTTGCGGAAGACCACCTGGGCCACCGCCGTGCTGGTCGGGTGCCAGGGGCGCCCCAGGTAGTAGGTGTTGGCGGCGGCGCTGCTGGAGACGGTGCTGTTGCTGATCAGGAAGCCGTAGGTCTTGGACGACTCGGTGTTGGCCGCCGTGATGAAGCCGTTGAGGCCGCCGGCCGCCGCACCCTCGTCGATGGCCTGGATGTTGGCGTGGTCGAAGACCGCGGTGGCGTTGCCGAAGATGAAGTCGGTGTCACCCTTGATGAAGACCGAGCTGAAGTACTGCCGGGTCTGCGCGGTGGCGCTCGGCGACCAGGCCAGCAGGGTGTCCTGGTGGCCGATGAACCGGTCGTTCCGGTAGACCTGCCTGTCGCCCTCCGCCGCCAGCGCCACGGCCTGGCCGTTGGCGATGGTCGGATTGGCGGCCTTGGAGAAGGAGTTGGCGACGGTGACGTTCGCCACGGTCATCCCGGCGGCGGCGAAGGTGGCCGTCGCGCTGCCGAGGGTGCCGTAGCTGGACCCGTCGGCCTTGGTCGTACCCGAGGCGTTGCCGTAGGTGATCACGACATCCTCCGGATTGCCGGTGGCGCCGATGATGCTCAGCCCGGTCTTGCCGGAGGGGACGTTCACCGTCTCCTTGTAGGTGCCCTTGGCGATGCTGATGGTGTCGCCGGCCTTGGCCGCGTTCACCGCGGCCTGCACGGTGGTGTACTTCGCGCTGCCGTCCTTGGCCACGGTGAGGGTGGAGGCGGCGGACGTGCTCGCCGCGTCCGCGAACAGCGGCACGGCCGCCGCGCCGCCGAGCGCGACCAGCACGCTGCCCGCCGCGAGAAGGCGTCGGATGGTGCGGGAACGGCGGTGCTGCTGCTGGGGAGTTCGGCTGTGGGATGGCACCGGGAGCGGCCCTTCGTAGGGGGCGGCACCACCGGCGCATCGGTGGTGCCTTTACCGCTCAGTGGTTCGACTCCCGCAAAAGGTTGCCCGGTTCACCGAACCTTTTCTTCAGCCGTTGGGCCAACGCACCAAGGGCATCAGTGGGTTGCCGCGAAGTTCCCGTAGACCTCGACCGAGGAGCCGTGTCCCGTGGCGGTGGCCCGGTAGCTGTCCCCGCCCGCGTCGCGGCCGACGGCGGCGTGGTTGTACTGGCCGGCGAACACATAGGTGCCCGGAGCCAGGGTCACTCCCGGCTTCAGGGTGAACTCGTAGACCAGATTGCCGCCCTGCTTGGTGACCGTGGTCACCAGGTCGGCGGCCGGGACGGTGGACCAGGAGCCGGTGCTGGCGAGACCAGGGGTGGACGCCAGGGTGACCTTCACGTCCAGCGCGGTGACGGTGTAGTGGTTCTTGAGCGTGATGTCGCTCTGCGACCAACCGGTGGTGCTGTAAGGGTCGATGGAGCCGTCCGACCAGAGGAACCCCTGCTGGCCCCGGGTCGCCCCGGCGGCCCCGGCGGGGTTCGACGCCGAGGCGGAGCCCGACGGCGTGGACGGGGAGCCGGACGACGTCGAGGGCGAGGGCACGGCACTGTCCGGGGGACTCGGCGAGACCACGGTGACCACCGGTTCCGTCGGCGCCGGGGCGCTGAACACCCCCACTGCCGCCCAGGTTCCCGCGACGCTCAGACCGAAGCCGACCGCGCTGGCCATGACGACCCCGGCGAGCCGCAGACCGCCCCGCCGCGAGGTCCGCCTGCGCCGTCCGCGTACCGGCGCGGGCGCGCTGAACTGCCCGCGTTCGATCCTGGCCAGCATCGCCGCACGGTCCGGCTGGTGGCTGTCCGCCTCGGCGCGCAGCGCGGCGCCGATGCGTTCCTGGTCCAGCTGCTCGTTCTGCCGGGACATCAGCCCTCCTCCCCTGCCGCGACGAGCCATTGTGCCTCAGGGCGCCCGGCCAGCAGCTCGGCGAGCTGCGCGGCGCCCCTGGACGTCTGGCTCTTCACCGTGCCCACCGATATACCCAGTGCCGCCGCGGTCTCACGCTCGGACAGGTCGAAGGCGTAGCGCAGCACCACGCAGGCCCGCCGCCGGTGCGGCAGCCGGCGCAGCGCGCCGCGGACGTCGACGACCGCCGGGACGTCCGCGCCGTCGACCGACTCCCGGTCCCGCCACAGCGCGCCCCAGCCGCGCAGCCCGGCCCGCTCGCGGGTGAGCCTGCGGATGCGGTTGCGGCAGAGGTTGGCGAGCACCCCGCGTGCGTACGCCGCCGGGCTGTCGGCAGCGTTGACCCGGTCCCAGTGCCGCCAGACCTCCAGCAGCGCGTCGGCCGCGAGGTCGTCGGCGGCGTCGGCCTCACCGGTGAGCAGGTAGGCGAGACGGGACAGCTCACGGTGGCGTTGCTCGAAGAACGCGTGGAACGCCGCGTCGGTGGTGGCATTGCGCGGTGTCGTCGTACCGAAAGCCACCCCAGCCCCTCCCGGCTCTTGTCGCACCATAGGACAACAAGTGAGAAACAGTAGCGGATCCCGTCAGGCGCTCAGTCCACCGGCTCAGTCCGTAAGATCCCGAACCACCGCGTCGGCCAGCAGCCGCCCACGCAGCGTCAGCACCGCCCGCCCGGCGGCGAACGGCCCGGCCGCGAGCAGTCCGTCGGCCAGGGCCAGGTCGGCGGCCTTGCGGCCGGCGTCGAGCAGCAGGTCGAGCGGGCAGCCCTCGGACAGGCGTAGTTCGAGCAGGATGCGCTCCACCCGGCGGTCCTCGTCGGTCAGCCGCTCGCGTCCCTGCGCGGGGGTGCGCGCCTCGGCGAGCGCCTGCGCGTACGCCGCAGGGTGTTTGACGTTCCACCAGCGCACGCCGCCGACATGGCTGTGCGCGCCGGGGCCGGCACCCCACCAGTCCGCACCGGTCCAGTAGAGCTCGTTGTGGCGGCAGCGGGCCTCGGGGGTCCTGGCCCAGTTGGAGACCTCGTACCAGTCCAGACCGGCGGCGCTGAGCAGCTCCTCCGCGATGAGATAGCGGTCGGCGTGGACGTCGTCGTCGGTCATCGGGATCTCGCCGCGGCGGATCCGGGCCGCCAGCCTGGTGCCCTCCTCGACGATCAGCGCGTACGCCGACACATGGTCCGGCTCCGCGCCCAGCGCCGCCTCCAGCGAGGCGCGCCAGTCGTCGTCGCTCTCCCCCGGGGTGCCGTAGATCAGGTCCAGGTTGACGTGCTCGAACCCGGCCGCCCTAGCCTCGGCGACACAGGCCTCGGGACGGCCCGGGGTGTGCCGGCGGTCCAGCAGCTCCAGGACGTGCGGGCGGGCGCTCTGCATGCCGAAGCTCAGCCGGTTGAAGCCGCCCTCGCGCAGCTCCGCCAGATAGGCCGGGTCGACCGACTCCGGATTGGCCTCGGTGGTGACCTCGGCCCCGTCGGCCAGCCCGAACTCCGACCTGATCGCGGCCAGCATCCGGACCAGGTCGGCGGCCGGCAGCAGGGTGGGCGTCCCGCCGCCCAGGAACACCGTCTGCACCGGCAGATCGGCGTCGCCGAGGACCCGGCGGGCGTGCCGGATCTCGGCGACCAGGTTGTCCGCGTAGGTGTCCTGCGAGGCGACGGCTCCGGAGGAGCGCAGCTCGGTGGCGGTGTAGGTGTTGAAGTCGCAGTACCCGCAGCGGGTGGCGCAGTACGGGACGTGGACGTAGAAGCCGAAGGGCCGCCGTCCGAGCTCGCTCAGCGCGTGCTCGGGCAGGGCCCCGTCGGCGGGGACGGCTTCGCCGTCGGGAAGTGCGGAGGGCATGCGCCCATTGTCCGGCATCGCGGACCGCCCCCGCGGCGGCGTCCGGTGCGGCCGGGAACTCCCGCTCGTTGGGGTGATGGGTGCGACCGGTACTGGAGGGGGCGGGGCGATGGGCCAGCAGGTTGCGGGCGGGGTGTCGGCGGAGCCGGGGACGGCCGGACCGGCGGGGCGGCCGCGCCGGCCGCTGTGGAAGGAGCTGCCGCTGCTGGTCCTGGTCGCGCTGGTGCTGTCCGTGCTGATCAAGACCTTCTTCGTGCAGGCCTTCTCCATCCCCTCCGACTCGATGAACAACGCGCTGGTGCGGAACGACCGGGTGCTGGTGGACAAGTTCAGCCCCTGGCTCGGGGTGACCCCGCAGCGCGGCCAGGTGATCGTCTTCCACGACCCCGGGAACTGGCTGAATGCGTCCGAACTGCCGAAGCCCAGCAGCAGCGCGACGGTGCGCGGCCTGCAGTCGGCGCTCAGCTGGATCGGGCTGATGCCCTCGGCCGACGAGGCGGATCTGATCAAGCGGGTGATCGCGGTCGGCGGCGACACCGTGGTGTGCAACGCGGGGGCACCGGTCTCGGTCGACGGGGTGGCCCTCAGCGAGCCCTACCTCTACCCCGGCGCCACGCCCTGCGACAACGACCCGGTCGGCACGGTGACGATCCCCTCCGGCTACCTCTGGGTGATGGGCGACCACCGCAACGACTCCGAGGACTCCCGCTACCAGCGGCTGCACAACACCGGCGGCGGCCTGGTCCCGCTGAAGGACGTGGTGGGCCGGGCGTTCGTGGTGGCCTGGCCGGTCAGCCACTGGGCCACCCTGTCGGTGCCGTCGACCTTCGACCAGCGGGCCCTGCCGGCCGAGCACGGCAGCGCCGCGCCCTACGCCCTCACCGGCCTGGCAGCCCTGGCCGGCGCGATCCCGCTGACCCTGTGGCTGCGCCGCCGCCGGGGCGCTTCCTCCCCGGCGGCGGCCGACTGACCGTGCTGAACGGCCGGCCGTGCTGAACGGACCGGCCGTCAGGCCTCGTTGGCGCCCTCGTACATCTTCGCGATGGCGTCGGCGTTCTCCCGCTCCACCACCGGGCGCTTGACCTTGAGGCTGGGCGTGAGCTCGCCGTGCTCGATGTCGAGGTCCCGGGGCAGCACGGTGAACTTCTTGACGGTCTGCCAGCGCTGCAGGTCGCCGTTGAGGCGCTGGACGAAGCCGTCGATCAGCTCGTGCACCTGCGGCGACGAGCAGACCTCGGCGTAGGACTTCCCGGTCATGCCGTGGGCCCCGGCCCACTGCATGATGACCGGCTCGTCCAGGGTGATCAGCGCCGTGCAGTAGTTGCGGCCGTTGCCGATGACCAGGATGTTGCTGACGAACGGGCAGACCGCCTTGAACTTGCCCTCGACCTCGCTGGGGGCCACGTACTTGCCGCCGGAGGTCTTGAACATGTCCTTCTTGCGGTCGGTGATCCTGACGAAGCCGTCCTTGTCGATCTCGCCGATGTCACCGGTGTGGAACCAGCCGTCGCTCTCCAGCACCTCGGCGGTCTTCTCCGGCTGGTTGTGGTAGCCGCGCATCACGCCCGGTCCGCGCAGCAGCACCTCGCCGTCCTCGGCGATCCGCACCTCGGTGCCCGGGAGGGGGGTGCCCACGGTGCCGATCCGGTAGTCCTCGCCGGGGTTGACCGTCGATCCGGCGCTGGACTCGGTGAGGCCGTAGCCCTCCAGGATGTGCACGCCGGCGCCGGAGAAGAAGTAGCCGATCTCGGGGGCCAGCGCGGCGCTGCCGGAGACGCAGGCCCGCATCCGTCCGCCGAAGGCCTGGCGGATCTTGGCGTAGACCAGCTTGTCGGCGACGGCGTGCTGCAGCTTCAGTCCGAGCGGGACCGAGCGGGTGCCGGTGGCGATCAGGGTCTCCTGCCCAGTGCGGGCGTAGTCGCGGGCCACCTTGGCGGCCCAGAGGAAGATCTTGTACTTGGCGCCGCCCTCGGCCCGGGCCCGGCCGGCGATGCCGTTGTAGACCTTCTCGAACACCCGCGGCGCCGAGGCCATGTAGGTGGGCTGGACCACCGGCAGGTTGTGGATGATCCGGTCCACCCGGCCGTCCACCGCGGTGACCGAGCCCAGCTGGATGTGGCCGGAGGTGAGCGTCTTGCCGAAGACGTGCGACAGCGGCAGCCACAGGTACTGGACGTCGTCGGCGGTGAGCAGCCCGGTGCAGGACTGGGCCGCCGCCTGGTACGACCAGCAGTCGTGGACCAGCCGCACGCCCTTGGGGCGGCCGGTGGTGCCCGAGGTGTAGATCAGGGTGGCCAGCTGTTCGCGGTCGATGGCCGCGACGGTGGAGGTGACCGCCTCCGGGTGCTCCTTGAGGTGGGCGGCCCCGCGCTCCTCCAGCTCGGCCAGGGTCAGCACCCCGATGCCCGCCGGCGCCGGCTGCGACTCGTCCGGCCTGCTGCCGTCGATGGTGACGATGTACCTGAGCTCGGGCAGTTGCCCGCTCACCCCGAGGATCTTGGCGAGCTGGACGCCGTCCTCGGCGATGACCGCACGGCTGCCGGAGTCCGCCAGGATGTAGGCGGTCTCGTCCGCGTTGGTGCTGGGGTAGACCGCGGTGACGGCCGCGCCGGCGCACATCACGCCGAGGTCGGCGAGGATCCACTCGATCCTGGTCGAACAGGAGATCGCGACCCGCTCCTCGGGGCGGATCCCCAGCGCCATCAGGCCGCCGGCGATGGTGGTGACCTGCTCGGCGGCCTGGCCCCAGGTCATCGTGCGCCACTGCTCCGCACCGGGCGCGCCGTCGGCCGCGTGCTCGTCCACCGGCACCGGGTAGCGGTAGGCGACCCGGTCGGGGGTCTCCGCCACCCGGGACAGGAACAGCTGGGCCACCGAGTCGGGGCGGTTGTCGATCAGCGATGTCGCTTGCGGGGTCACTGCGGTGGGGGCGGGAGTGGGGGTGGGGCTCACGGCTACCTCCGAGGGCCCTGCGGCCGGGCCGAAACAGTAGTTAACTCACGAGTAACTAGCGGGCAACGATCAGAGTAGGACGTTCCGGACCTGTACGTAAGGGGGGAACGCATACGACGGGCCGACCTGCGGTTCAGCCAGGGGCAAACTTGCTTGCCGGTCGACAAGTAAGGAACCTAGGATGACGATCCTGAAGCGATGCCCTGCCCGCAGCGGAAAAACCGGGTACGGCGTACGCAGATAGTGTCTATGCTCTGCCTGTAACCGCTCTCCCTGTAACGCCGTCACCCCTTCGGGCGATGGCCCACCGCCACCCCTCCCGCTCCCGTCCTGAGAGACTCGCGTGCTGATCCGACTCCTGCGGACCCATCTGGGTCCCTACACCAGGCCCATGGGCGTGCTGGTGCTGCTGCAGCTGATCCAGACCATCGCCACCCTCTACCTGCCCACCCTGAACGCCGACATCATCGACCAAGGCGTGATCAAGGGCGACACCACCTACATCCTGCAGACCGGCGGGATCATGCTGGGCGTGACGGTGGCCCAGGTCGTCTGCGCCATCGGCGCGGTGTACTTCGGGGCCCGCACCGCCATGGCTCTCGGCCGGGACATCCGGGCCTCGATCTTCGACCGGGTGCAGTCCTTCTCCGCCCGCGAGGTCGGCGGCTTCGGGGCGCCCTCGCTGATCACCCGCAGCACCAACGACGTCCAGCAGGTGCAGATGCTGGTGCTGATGACCTTCACGCTGATGGTCTCCGCGCCCATCATGTGCATCGGCGGCATCATCCTGGCGCTCAACCAGGACGTCCCGCTGTCCTCGCTGCTGGTCGCCATCGTGCCGATCCTCGGGGTGATCATCGCGCTGATCGTCACGCGGCTGCGGCCGCTGTTCCGCGCCATGCAGGTCAAGATCGACTCGGTGAACCGGATCCTGCGCGAGCAGATCACCGGCCTCCGGGTGATCCGCGCCTTCGTCAAGGACGACCACGAGCGCGAACGCTTCGAGGAGGCCAACGCCGACCTCACCGAGACCGCGGTCCACGTCGGCAAGCTGCTGGCGCTGATGTTCCCCATGGTCATGATGGTGGTCAACATCTCCAGCGTCGCCGTGATGTGGTTCGGCGCGCACCGCATCGACAGCGGCGGGATGCAGATCGGCGCCCTCACCGCCTTCCTCAGCTATCTGATGCAGATCCTGATGTCGGTGATGATGGCGACCTTCATGTTCATGATGGTCCCGCGTGCCGAGGTCTGCGCCGAGCGCATCGAGGAGGTCCTGGACACCGAGACCACCGTGCTGCCCCCGCTCGCCCCGGTCCGCGAACTGCGCCGGGCCGGCTTCCTGGAGCTGCGGGACGCCGAGTTCCGCTACCCCGGCGCCGAGTCGGCGGTGCTGCGCCATGTCAGCCTCAGCGCCCGGCCCGGCGAGATCACCGCCGTGATCGGCAGCACCGGCAGCGGCAAGACCACGCTGCTCACCCTGATCCCCCGGCTCTCCGACGCCACCGACGGCAGCGTGCTGGTGGACGGCGTGGACGTCCGCGACCTGGATCCGGCGCTGCTGGCGAAGACCGTCGGCCTGGTCCCGCAGAAGCCGTACCTCTTCACCGGCACCGTCGCCACCAACCTCCGCTACGGCAACCCCGACGCCACCGACGAGGACCTCTGGGCCGCGCTGGAGACCGCGCAGGCCAGGGACTTCGTCGAGGCACTCCCCGAGGGCCTGGACGCGCCGATCGCGCAGGGCGGCACCAATGTCTCCGGCGGGCAGCGCCAGCGCCTGGCCATCGCCCGGGTACTGGTCCGCCGCCCGGAGATCTACCTCTTCGACGACTCCTTCTCCGCCCTGGACTACGCCACCGACGCCCGGCTGCGCGCCGCTCTCGCCCACGAGACCGCCGACGCCACCGTCGTCATCGTCGCCCAGCGCGTCTCCACCATCCGTGACGCCGACCGCATCATCGTCCTCGACGAGGGCCAGGTCGTCGGCACCGGCACCCACCGCGAGCTGATGGACAGCAACGAGACCTACCGCGAGATCGTCCTCTCCCAGCTCACCGAGGAGGAGGCGGCATGAGCGACTCCGAACAGGCTTCCGAGGAAGCGGCAGCGGCCAAGCGCCGCGGCCCCGCCCCCCTGCCGGGCCCGGGACGCTTCATGGGCGGCGCGCCCGTCGAGAAGTCCATGCACTTCAAGGCCTCCGGCAAGCGCGTGCTCTCGCTGCTGCGCCCCGAGCGGCATCTGATCACCGCCGTGCTGGCCCTGGCAGCCGTCAGCGTCACCCTGTCGGTGACCGGCCCGAAGATCCTCGGGCACGCCACCGACCTGATCCTGGCCGGCGTCTTCGGCAAGCAGATCCCGGCGACCAGCAGCCAGGCGCAGGTCGTCGCGGGGCTGCGCGCCAAGGGCGAGACCAAGCAGGCCGACCTGCTGGCCTCGATGAACATCCACCCCGGCCGCGGCATCGACTTCCACGCCGTCGGCACGGTGCTGCTGTGGGTGCTCGCCATCTACGTCGTCGCCGGCATCTGCGGCATCATCCAGGCCCGGCTGGCCAACCGGGCCCTGCAGCGCGCCGTGAAGCGGCTGCGCCGCGACGTCGAGGAGAAGATCGGCCGACTGCCGCTCAGCTACTTCGACCAGCAGCCGCGCGGCGAGGTGCTGAGCCGGGTCACCAACGACATCGACAACATCAGCCAGACCCTGCAGCAGACGCTCAGTCAGATCGTCACCTCACTGCTGACCATCATCGGCGTGCTGACGATGATGTTCTACATCTCCTGGCTGCTCGCCCTGATCGCCCTGATCAGCGTCCCGGCCTCGGTCGTCGTCGCCGCCAGGGTCGGCAAGAGGGCCCAGCCCCAGTTCGTGGCCCAGTGGAAGACCACCGGCAAGCTCAACGCCCACATCGAGGAGATGTACAGCGGGCACGCGCTGGTCAAGGTCTTCGGCCGGCAGGAGGAGTCCGCGGAGATCTTCAGGGAGCAGAACGAGAAGCTCTACGCCTCCAGCTTCAAGGCGCAGTTCATCTCCGGCCTGATCCAGCCCTGCATGATGTTCATCGGCAACATCAACTACGTCCTGGTCGCCGTCGTCGGCGGCCTGCGGGTCGCCTCCGGCGCGCTGTCCATCGGCGACGTCCAGGCGTTCATCCAGTACTCCCGGCAGTTCAGCCAGCCGCTGACCCAGGTGGCGAGCATGTCCAACCTGGTCCAGTCCGGTGTCGCCTCCGCCGAACGGGTCTTCGAACTCCTGGACGCCAAGGAGCAGGACCCCGAGCCGGTCGAGCCGCTGCGCCCGACCGAGCTCCGCGGCGAGGTCGCCTTCGAGAACGTGGCCTTCCGCTACCAGGCGGACAAGCCGCTGATCGAGGACCTCTCGCTGACCGCCGAACCCGGCCACACCGTCGCCATCGTCGGCCCCACCGGCGCCGGCAAGACCACCCTGGTGAACCTGCTGATGCGGTTCTACGAGGTCACCGGCGGCCGGATCACCCTGGACGGGGTGGACGTGGCCCGGATGGACCGCGAGGAGCTGCGCGCCAACATCGGCATGGTGCTCCAGGACACCTGGCTCTTCGGCGGCACCATCGCCGAGAACATCGCCTACGGCCGCGCGGGGGCCACCCGCGAGGAGGTCGTCAACGCGGCCAAGGCGGCCCACGTCGACCGCTTCGTCCGCACCCTCCCGGACGGATACGACACCGTCATCGACGACGAGGGGACCGGCGTCAGCGCGGGCGAGAAGCAGCTGATCACCATCGCCAGGGCGTTCCTGGCGGAGCCGTCCATCCTGGTCCTGGACGAGGCCACCAGCTCGGTCGACACCCGCACCGAGGTACTCATCCAGCGCGCCATGGCCACCCTGCGCAGCGGCCGCACGGCCTTCGTCATCGCCCACCGCCTCTCCACCATCCGCGACGCGGACACCATCCTGGTGATGGAGAACGGCGCGATCGTCGAACAGGGCAGCCACAGCGAGCTGCTGGCCGCAGAGGGCGCGTATGCGCGGCTCTACGCGGCGCAGTTCTCGCAGGCAGTGGCGGAAGTGGACTGACCGGGCGTCAGTAGTGCTGTCTCGAAGGCCCGGCGGCGCATGGGCGCCGCCGGGCCTTCGACGTCAGAGCCCCGCCGCTGCGTCGGCGAGCCAGGCCGACAGGTACGGGGCGTAGGAGGAACGGACCAGCAGGCGTACCGCTGGCGCGGAGGCGTCGTGGACCTGCAGGATCACGCCGGTCTGTGCCAGCAGGGTCTGGACGCAGGTGCCGGTCGGGCTGGCGCTCGGGTGCAGGTCGATGGCGCAGCCCTGGGCGAGGACGTCGCGGACGTTCGGGCCGGTGAGGTCGAAGGCGGTGCGCTGGGCGGAGACGTCGGTGAGGGTGGCGAAATCGGCCGTATCGCCACCGACTGCCTCCCGGAGCAGGGGTTCCAGCTCGCCCGCCGCCTCCGCCGGCGCGACCAGCAGCCATTCGTCGGGGCCCAGCCAGAGCATGTCGACTGCGCCCGCCGTACGAAAGGTGCACGGTGTCGTCGGGAGTTCGCCGTCGAGGGCCTTGGCCACGGTGGCGGCAGTCGGTCCGAACGGGTCGAGGCGTAGGGAGAGCTGGGTGAGGCGCGGAACTGCGTCAGCCGTCACGGCGGGCTCCTTCCTTGTCGTAGAGCACCGGGTCGGTGATCAGCACCGCATGGACGCCGTCCTCCAGCGGGACGTAGATCGTGTCGCCGATGCGCTCGCGACCCGCCTTGACCAGGGCGAGGGCGAAGGTGCGCCCGAGCGCCGCGCTTCGGTAGCTGGAGGTGACATGGCCGTGCATGGGGACAGGTGGAGCCGGAACCGTCTCGCCGCTGATGAGTTGGGCGCCCTCGGGCAGCAGCAGGTCCGGGTCCTCCGGGAGCAGGCCGACCAACTGCTTGCGGTCGGCCCGCAGGTTCTCCGCCCGCGCGAAGGAGCGCTTGCCGAGGAAGTCTGGCTTCTTCTTGGAGACCGCCCAGCCCAGCCCGAGGTCGTGCGGGGTGACCGTGCCGTCGGTGTCCTGGCCGATGATGGGGTAGCCCTTCTCGGCGCGCAGGACGTGCATGGTCTCGGTGCCGTAGGGGGTGATGCCGTACGGCTCCCCGGCGGCGATCAGCGCCTCCCAGACCCGCAGCCCCTCCCAGCCCCGGACGTTGACCTCGTACGCCAGCTCGCCGGAGAAGCTGATCCGGCACACCCGGGCCGGCACCCCGGCGACCGTCGTATCGCGCCAGGTCATGAAGGGGAAGGCGGCGTTGGAGACGTCCAGGTCCGGCGCGACGGCGGCGAGCACCGCTCGGGAGCGCGGGCCCACCAGCGGGATGATCACCCAGTGGTCGGTGACCGAGGTGAGGTAGACCTTGAGCTCCGGCCACTCGGTCTGGAGCCACTCCTCCATCCAGTCCAGCACCTTGGCGGCGTTGCCGGTGGTCGTGGTGAGCAGGAACTCCTCCTCGGCCACCCGGATGACGGTGCCGTCGTCCAGCACCATGCCGTCGACGCCGCACATCACGCCGTAGCGGGCCGCGCCCGGCTTCAGCGTGCTCATCAGATTGGTGTAGACGCGGTCGAGGAACTCGCCCGCGTCCGGCCCCTGGACGTTGATCTTGCCGAGGGTGGAGCCGTCCATCAACGCCACGGACTCGCGCGCCACCCGGCACTCGCGCAGCACCGCCGCGTCCATGGACTCGCCCGGCCGCGGGAAGTACCAGGGGCGCTTCCACTGGCCGACGTTCTCGAACTCCGCCCCGTGGGCGGTGTGCCAGGAGTGCAGCGGGGTCACCCGCACCGGGTCGAAGAGCGCGCCCCGATCCCGTCCGGCCAGTGCGGCAAAGGACACCGGCGTGTAGGGCGGACGGAAGGTGGTGGTACCCAGCGACGCGACATCGACCCCGAGCGCCTCGGCGACGATGCCCGAGGCGATGACGCCGGAGGTACGGCCCTGGTCGTGGGCGGTGCCGATGGTGGTGTAGCGCTTGACGTGCTCCACCGAGCGCAGCCCGGCCCCGGTGGCTCGGAGCACGTCGGCGACGGTGGCGTCGCGCTGGAGGTCGACGAAGCGGGGGCGTGGCTCGCCGCCGTCCTGTTCCGCCGGGTCGGCGATCGACCAGAGGACCAGTCCTGGGGTGGCTTCGGGCATCGTCTCGGTTGCGGGAAGCGGTAGTTGACCCTCGGCCCCCGCCCCGTCCGCAAGGCACTCCGCGAGCGTGGCGCACCCTCGGGCGGATCCGGCAACCCGGATGCCCGGCAGCTCGCCGGCGGGCAGGAAGGCGCCGCGCGCCGGGTCGTACCGGAGGGCGCCCCGCGCATGGCTGTACAGATGCGCCACCGGGTTCCAGCCGCCGGAGACCAGCAGCAGGTCGCAGTCGACGCCCCGGCGCAGGCCGTTGAGCCGTCCGCCCGCGTACGGCGCGGTGTGCGCGCGGGTGATCCGCTCCGATCCGCTGGTCCCGGTCACCACCTCGCCCGCGCGAACCTCGATGCCGCGCCGGGCGCACTCCTCCGCCCACACCTCGGGCACCCGGGCGCGGGCGTCGACCACGGCCGCGACGGTCGCACCCGCGTCGGCGAGGTCGAGCGCCGCCCGGTAGGCGCTGTCGTCGGTGGTGAACACCACCACCTGACGCCCCGCCAGCACGCCGTAGCGGTGCAGATAGGTGCGCGCCGCACCGGCCAGCATGATCCCCGGGCGGTCGTTGTCCGCGAACACCAGCGGACGCTCGTGCGCCCCGGTGGCGACGACGATCTGCCGGGCCCGCAGCCGCCAGATCCGCTGCCGGGACATCCCCGACGGGGCCGCGAACCCCAGATGGTCGGTACGCCGCTCCAGGGCCAGGACGAAGCCGTCGTCGTAGTAGCCGAAGGCCGTGGTCCGGCTGAGCACCTTCACATCGGGGAGCCCGGCCAGCTCGGCCACGACCCCTGCGGCCCACTCCGGGCCCGGTCGGCCGTCCAGCGTCTCCGCGCTGCCGAGCAGCGATCCGCCCGGCTGCGCCTGGTCGTCGACCAGGACCACCCGCAACCCGTCCCGCGCTCCGGCCAGTGCGGCCATCAGCCCGGCCGGGCCGGCGCCGACGACCAGCAGATCGCAGTGGGCGTGCACGGCGTCGTAGCGTGCCGGGTCGGGTTCGGGGGCGAGCCGTCCGCGTCCGGCCAGACCGCGCGCGACCAGCCCGTCGTACAGCTCCACCGTCGTGGCCTGGAGCATCGGCTCGGGGAACGGCGCCTCGATCTGCACCAGCGCCGAGGGCTCCTCGACGCCGGCCGAGACGATGCCGCGCGGACGCCCGGTGCGGAGGCCGGTAGCCACCCGGTGCACGCCGTTGGCGAGCAGCGCGGAGGCCAGGGTGTCGCCGGGATGGCCGGAGTACGTCCGGCCGTCGAAGCTGAACTCCAGGTCGGCGGCATGGTCGACCAGGCCGCGGCCGGGCAGACGGAAGGATGCTGCGGTCACGGGTCTCATGGGGCTCATGGGGCTCATGGGGTGGGCACCTCCGGGCGGGGCTCGCCGCTCCGGTACACGGCCAGCAGTCGGTGGGTGGCGGTGTCACGGACGGCGTTGAACCAGCGGCGGCAGCCGGCACTGTGCATCCAGCGCTCGGCGAAGGGGCCCTTGGGGTTGTCGCGGAAGAAGACGTACTGCGCCCACTCCTCGTCAGTCAGGCCCTGCGGGTTCTCGGGGTAGGCGATGTGGGCCTGGCCGCCGTAGTGGTACTCGGCCTCCTCGCGCGGGCCGCACCAGGGGCAGGGGATGAGCTGCATGCGCGTTCCCTCCTCTCAGTGGGCTCAGTGGGCGACGGCTGCGGCGCCGTGCTCGTCCACCAGCGCGCCGGTGGTGAAGCGTTCCAGGGTGAACGGGGCGTTGTAGGGGTGCGGTTCGTCATGGGCGATGGTGTGCGCGAAGCACCAGCCGACCCCCGGAGTGGCCTTGAAACCCCCGGTTCCCCAGCCGCAGTTGAGGTAGAGGCCGTCGACCGGGGTGAGCCCGATGATGGGTGAGGCGTCCGGGGTGGTGTCCACGATCCCGGCCCAGCTGCGGAGCAGGTGCGCCCGGGCGAAGACCGGGAAGAGCTCCAGGGCCGCCGCCATCTGCCGCTCGATGATGTGGAACGATCCGCGCTGGCCGTAGCCGTTCTGGCTGTCGATGCCGGCGCCCATGACCAGTTCGCCCTTGTGCGCCTGGGAGACGTACACATGCACGGCGTTGGACATCACCACGGTGGGGTGGACCGGTTCCAGCAGTTCGGAGACCAGGGCCTGCAACGGATGGCTCTGCAGCGGCAGCCGCAGCCCCGCCATCCCGGCCAGGACCGAAGTGTGGCCCGCCGCGGCCAGCCCGACCTTTCCCGCCGCGATCCGGCCCCGGGTGGTGTTCACCCCGACGACGCGTCCCGCGCGGATGTCCAGGCCGGTGACCTCGCAGTCCTGGATCAGGTCGATCCCGTACTCGTTCGCCCGGCGGGCGAAGCCCCAGGCCACGTAGTCGTGCTTGGCGATGCCGGCGCGCGGCTGGTAGGTCGCGCCCAGGACCGGGTGGCGCACGTCCGGCGAGATGTTCACGATCGGGCAGACCTCGGCGACCTGCTCGGGCTCCAGCCATTCGGCGTCGACCCCGTTGAGCTGGTTGGCGTACACCCGCCGGCGGCTCTCGCGGACGTCCTGCAGGGTGTGGGCCAGGTTGAGCACCCCGCGCTGGCTGAACAGCAGCGGGTAGTCGAGGTCCTCCTCCAGCCCCTCCCAGAGCTTGAGCGCGTGCTCGTAGATCGCGGCGCTCTCGTCCCAGAGGTAGTTGGAGCGGATGATCGTGGTGTTCCGGGCCATGTTGCCGCCGGCCAGCCAGCCCTTCTCCAGCACCGCGACCCGCTTGATGCCGTGGTTGCGCGCCAGGTAGTAGGCCGTCGCCAGCCCGTGGCCGCCACCGCCGACGATCACCACGTCATAGCCGGGCGCGGGGTCGGGGTTGCGCCAGAGGAAGTCCGGGTGGTCGACGTGGTCGGCGGCGTCATACCCGGCGCTGTGTTGGTGAGAGCTCGCCTGCGGCATGCGACTCCTTGGAATCCCTGTGTGCGACGACTGATATATCAGTTGTTGCGCTACGGTAGGTCCACCGACGGAGCAGCGTCAAGGAGTCCCAGGGAGGTCCCCCGACCATGCCGGTCAGCAGCGGTACGGTCGTCCCTTCACTGGCCGAGCAGGCCTACCGGACTCTCACCGACCAGTTGGTGACCCTGCAGATAGCCCCGGGGTCCCCGCTCAACGACGAACAGCTGGCGCGGGAGCTGGGCGTCGGCCGGACGCCCGTCCGGGAGGCGCTGAAGCGGCTGGAGGCGGAGCGCCTGGTCGTGGCGTACCCCCGCCGCGGCACCTTCGCCACCGAGGTGCACCTCACCGACCTCGGCCATGTCTCGGAGGTCCGGCGCCAGCTGGAGCCGCTGGCCGCCGCCGCCGCGGCCCGCCGGGCCACCACCGCGGACCGGGAACTGCTCGCCGGGCTGGCCGACCTGGTGGCCGAGCGGAGCGGCCGACCGTCCACCACTCCGCTCGAGCTGATGCGCCTCGATCTGCGGCTGCACCGCGCCGTCTACGCGGCGACCGGCAATCCGTACCTGGAGTCCACGCTCGTCAGCTACGACAATCTGGCGACCCGGATCTGGTGCCTGTTCCTGGACCGGCTCCCCGGCCTGGCCGGACACGTCGGCGAGCACAGCGGTCTGCTGCACGCGATCATCGACGGCGACGCGGAGCGCGCTGCGGCGTGTGCGACCGACCATGTGACGGGCTTCGAAGCCGCGATCCGCGCCGTGCTCTGAGCGAGAAACCCTCCGGAAACCGCTCAGCAAAAAGCCTTGTCATCAAAACCTCTAACCTTATACCTTAACGCACCGACGAACCGCAGCACGCCTGTGCGCGCCAGCGCCCCACCGCGCCCACCCGCCGGTTGATCCACCGTCATGCCCCGACTCCGCAGCGAGGACCAACCATGGCCACTTCCAGCCACGAATCCATCACCCAGGACGACGACAGACAGCTCGCCGAACTCGGGTACAAGCCGGAGCTGAACCGCTCCTGGTCCGGCTTCTCCAACTTCGCCATCTCCTTCTCCGTCATCTCCATCCTCAGCGGCTGCTTCACCAG
Organism: Streptomyces sp. 846.5; assembly: GCF_004365705.1. NCBI lineage: Bacteria > Bacillati > Actinomycetota > Actinomycetes > Kitasatosporales > Streptomycetaceae > Streptomyces > Streptomyces sp. 846.5. The sequence continues at coordinate 32,497 of NZ_SOBN01000003.1, read as the reverse complement.
CTTCTTCGTCGGCTGGAACAGCGGCGGCCCGGTGGCCATCGCCTGGGGCTGGCCGCTGGTCTCGGCATTCATCCTGGTCATCGGGGTCTGCATGTCCGAGCTGGTCTCGGCCTATCCCACCTCGGGCGGCATGTACTTCTGGTCGGCGAAGCTCGGCAGCATCAAGGCCAGCTACTACACCGGCTGGCTGGACTTCATCGGCCTGCTGGCCATCACCGCCTCGGTGGCCTACGGGTGCGCGACCTTCCTCGACGCCACCATCGGTACCTTCAGCAGCAGTTGGGCCTCGCACTACTCGCTGTTCCGGGTGTTCCTGATCTTCCTCGGGGTGCTCGCCGCGGTCGCGCTGATCAGCATCTTCTCCAGCCACCTGCTGGCGCTGCTGAACAACATCTCGGTGTGGTGGCACGTGGCCGGCGTCGCCGTGATCATCGTCATCCTGGTCGCCCTCCCGCACCACCACCAGAGCGTCGCCGCGGTGTTCACCCACACCGTCAACAACACCGGCTTCTTCGGCGGCCACACCAGCGGCCTCGGCTTCCTCTTCTACGTCCTGCCGCTGGCCGCGATCCTGCCGCAGTACACCATCACCGGCTACGACGCCTCCTGCCACCTCTCCGAGGAGACCGTCGGCGCTGCCGACTCCGCCGCCAAGGGCATCTGGAAGTCGATCCTCTACTCCGCCATCGGCGGCTGGGTGCTGATGCTCAGCTTCCTCTTCGCGGTGCAGGACCCGGACAAGGTCACCGCGGCCGGCGGCGGCGTCACCACCGTGCTCACCCAGGCGCTCAGCCCCAACTGGGCCGGGTTCGTGCTGCTGGTCTCCTCGGTCGGCCAGTTCTTCTGCGCGGTCGCCTGCATGACCAGCATCACCCGGATGCTGTACGCGTTCAGCCGGGACGGCGCGGTGCCCGGCGCCCGCTACTGGACCAAGCTGACCAGCAAGCAGGTCCCCGTCTACGGCATGCTGGCGATCGCGGTCCTGGCCGTGTTGCTGACCCTCCCGGCACTGGTCCCCGTGGACATCAACGGCGCCCCGGTACCGGTCGCCTTCAACGCCATCATCTCCATCGGCGTGGTCGGCCTCTACCTCTCCTTCGCCATCCCGATCTTCCTCCGCTGGCGGGCCGGCGACGCCTTCAAGCCGGGCGGCTGGACGCTCGGGGCGAAGTACAAGTGGCTGTGCGTACTGGCGCTCGCCGAGATCGCCGTCACCACGGTGATCGCGGTGCTGCCCACCTCCCCCGGCGGGATGCCCGGCAACTCCGGCTTCAGCTGGAAGTACGTCAACTACACCCCGCTGGTCGTGGGCGGCGCCCTGATCCTGCTCTGGGCGGCCTGGCACCTGTCGGTGAAGAAGACCTTCACCGGGCCCAGGCAGACCATCGACTCCCCCGACTCCCCCTCCGACCTGGACACCGTCACCGGGTGATCCGCTGGTTACCATCGGAGCCTGAGCTCCACCCCTCCGACCGGGCCGGATCCGGTCCGGTCGGAGGGGCACACCAGGGAAAGGGTGCGGTGTCCGACCTCTCGGCGTTCCTCAGACTCCCCGGGTCGGAGACGGCGGCCCGTGCCGAGCTCGTCGTCCAGCAACTGGAGACGGCCGTCTCCATCGGCCTGCTGGTGCACGGCCAGCGGCTCCCGCCCGAGGGCGAGCTGGCGTCCCAGCTCGGCGTCTCCACCGGCAGCCTGCGCCAGGCGCTGACGATCCTGCGGCAGCGCGGGGTGATCCGGACCCGGGCCGGACGCAACGGCGGCAGCGTCATCGACGGCTCCGCCGCCGTCTCCGCGGAGTCGCTGGCCGACCAGCTGCGCGCCCGTACCGCCGAGGACCTGCGCGATCTCGGCGACCAGTGCGCGGCCGTGCTGGGCGCGGCGGCGCGGCTGGCCGCGGCCCGGGCCTGCCAGCAGGACCTGGACGAGCTGCGCAGCCACGCGGCCCGGTTCCGCACCGCCGTGGTGAGTAACGACCTCGGCGCCTGCCGCCGCAGCTACAGCCGCTTCCGCATCCATCTCGGCGTCGCCGCCCGGTCGCCTCGCCTGACCGTTCAACTTGCGCAGCTGCAGGGCGAGTTCGCCCCGCTGCGGTGGGCTTCCGCGGAGACCGTCACGGCGCGGAAGCGGGTCGACGAACGGCAGGTGGCGATCCTGGACGCGATCGAGGCGAAGGACGGTGCCGGCGCGCAGACCCTGGCGGTCGCCCACCAGGAGGAGGAGACCCAGAGCCTGATCGACCGTCATCTGTTGTTGCTGGCCGCCGAGTAGAGACTCGGTGGGGGTCAGCTCCGCTGTGCGTACCGCGTCGGCGGCAGCCCGACCACGGCGGTGAAGTCGCGCGTGAGGTGGGACTGGTCGGCGTAGCCGAGGTCGGCGGCCAGCGCGGACCAGTCGACGGAGCCCGCGCCCGCGCGCTGGGCGGCCTCGTGCAGCCGGGCGCGGCGCAGCACCCACTTCGGGCTCGCCCCCACGTACTCGGCGAACAGTCGCTGCAGGGTGCGGACGGACACCCCGCAGCGGTCGGCGAGCTGCTCGACCCGGACCAGGTCGTGGTCACTGCCGGCGGTCTCCACCATGGCGGCGACCTCGGCCGCCTGCGGATCGGGTTCGGGCAGCCGCGCCAGCAGGAACGCGTCCGCCAGAGCCGCCATCGCGGCCGGCTCCGTCAGCGCCACGACTCGGCTGTTGGTCTCCTCGACCGCCGGGCCGAAGACCTGCTCGGCGGGCACGACCCGGTCGGACAGCTCCTGCACCGGGCACCCCCAGAACGGCCGGAAGCCACCGGGCCGGAACTTCACCCCCAGCACCTGGCCCTCCCCCTCCAGCCGCCGGACGAACAGCCCGCGGTCCACCCCGTACAGCGCCGCACCGGTCTCCTCGAACACCAGATGGACGTTGGGGTGGGAGAGCACCTTCTGGTCGTACGGGGCCTGGCCGCGCAGATCCCAGCGGACATGCCAGTGGAACTCCACGAACGGGGCCAGGGCCGGCGCCGGCGGGAGGGTCGTCAGGGTGGAGTGGGCCGCCGCGCGCCTGGGGCTCAGCACCCCGCGCGCCTCTTCGATGGCGGGCGGGGTCCGGTCCGGCGTGCTGTCCGCGTCCGTGCTGGTCATGGCTTCCCAGCGTAGGGTGTCGCGTTTCTTCAAGACAGCGGAATCGGGCACGCCTAGCGTGGACCGTATGACGAATCTTCTTCCCCAGATCACCGCAGCCGCCGACGAGGCCGCCCGTATCGTCCGCGGCGTCACCGCCGACCAGCTCTCCGACCGCACCCCCGACACCGAGTGGGATGTCAGGACCCTTACCAACCACCTGGTGCTCTGGACCGCCTACAACTTCGAGCTCCGCGCCCGCGGCGAGTCCGTTCCCGACGACTGGCAGCAGCGCGACTTCACCGCCGAGCCCGGCTGGGCCGACGCCTACGCCGAGCAGCTGGACCGGGCCGTCGCCGCCTGGTCGGATCCGGCGGTGTGGGAGGGCGAGGTCAAGATGGGCGACTCCTCGATGCCGGCCGCCGCCGTCGCGGGCATGATGCTGCTCGAAATGGTGCTGCACGGCTGGGAGCTGGCCGTCGCCACCGGCCAGGAGTTCCGGGTCCCGGGAACGGTGGACGCCGCCGTCCTCGGCCTGGTCGAGGAGTACGCCGAGATGTACCGGCAGTACGAGGGCTTCGCGGAGGCCCGGCCGACCGAGCCCGACATGACCATGTTCGACCGCGCCCTCGCCCTCTCCGGCCGCGACCCGCACTGGACCGCAGCCGGGTGAAGCCGACAGGCGCCCCCGATACCGCCGGTGGGCGCCTGCCGTTCGGGCTCTTGCTGCTCTACTTCTTCTTCTCGGAGGGGGCGTCGGCGTCCGTCGACAGCGCCGCGATGAAGGCCTCCTGCGGGACCTCGACCCGGCCGACCATCTTCATCCGCTTCTTGCCCTCCTTCTGCTTCTCCAGCAGCTTCCGCTTCCGGGAGATGTCACCGCCGTAGCACTTGGCGAGGACGTCCTTGCGGATGGCGCGGACCGTCTCACGGGCGATGACCCGCGAGCCGATGGCGGCCTGGATCGGCACCTCGAACTGCTGGCGCGGGATCAGCTTCTGCAGCTTCCCGGCCATCATCACGCCGTAGTTGTAGGCCTTGTCCTTGTGCACCACCGCGGAGAAGGCGTCCACCGCGTCGCCGTGCAGCAGGATGTCGACCTTCACCAGCTCGGCGGCCTGCTCGCCGATCGGCTCGTAGTCGAAGGAGCCGTAGCCGCGGGTCTTGGACTTCAGCTGGTCGAAGAAGTCGAACACGATCTCCGCGAGCGGGAGGGTGTAGCGCAGCTCCACCCGGTCCTCGGAGAGGTAGTCCATGCCCTGCAGACTGCCGCGCCGGACCTGGCACAGCTCCATGATCGCGCCGACGAACTCATTGGGCGCCAGGATGGTGCCGCGCACCACCGGCTCGTTGACCTCGGTGATCTTGCCGCCGGGGAACTCGCTGGGGTTGGTGACGGTGATCTCGCTGCCGTCCTCCATCACGACCCGGTAGACCACGTTGGGCGCGGTGGAGATCAGGTCCAGGTTGAACTCGCGCTCCAGCCGCTCCCGGATGATCTCCAGGTGCAGCAGCCCGAGGAAGCCGCAGCGGTAGCCGAAGCCCAGCGCCACCGAGGTCTCCGGCTCGTAGACCAGCGCGGCGTCGTTGAGCCGCAGCTTGTCCAGCGCGTCGCGGAGCAGCGGGTAGTCGGAGCCGTCCAGCGGGTACAGGCCCGAGAACACCATCGGACGCGGTTCCTTGTAGCCGCCCAGCGCCTCGGTCGCGCCCTTGTGCATCGAGGTGATGGTGTCACCCACCTTGGACTGCCGGACGTCCTTCACCCCGGTGATGATGTAGCCGACCTCGCCGACGCCCAGGCCGTCCGCGACCTTGGGCTCCGGGGAGATCACCCCGATCTCCAGCAGCTCGTGGGTGGCGCCGGTCGACATCATCGCAATGCGCTCGCGCTTGGTGAGCTCGCCGTCGACGACCCTGACGTAGGTCACCACGCCGCGGTAGGTGTCGTAGACCGAGTCGAAGATCATCGCGCGGGCCGGGGCGTCCTTGACGCCGACCGGAGCGGGGACCTTCTTGACGACCTCGTCCAGGATGGCCTCGACGCCGAGGCCGCTCTTGGCGCTGGCCAGCAGCACGTCCTCGGGGTCGCAGCCGATGATCCGGGCGAGCTCCTCGGAGTACTTCTCCGGCTGGGCAGCCGGCAGGTCGATCTTGTTGAGCACCGGAATGATGGTGAGGTCGTTCTCCAGCGCCAGGTAGAGGTTGGCGAGGGTCTGCGCCTCGATGCCCTGGGCCGCGTCCACCACCAGCAGGGTGCCCTCGCAGGCCGCCAGCGACCGGGAGACCTCGTAGGTGAAGTCCACGTGGCCCGGGGTGTCGATCATGTTGAGGATGTGCGTGGTGCCCTGATTCTCACCGCTGAGCGGGGCCCAGGGAAGGCGCACCGCCTGCGACTTGATGGTGATCCCGCGCTCGCGCTCGATGTCCATCCGGTCGAGGTACTGGGCACGCATCTGCCGCGGGTCGACGACGCCGGTGATCTGCAGCATCCGGTCGGCGAGCGTGGACTTGCCGTGGTCGATGTGGGCGATGATGCAGAAGTTGCGGATCAGCGCCGGGTCGGTGCGACTGGGCTCCGGGACGCTGACGGGGATGGCGGGCACTCAGGATCCAATGGTGTCGGTGGCGAGAGGCTAGCGATTGCCCCCATCGTCCCATGACCGGGGACCTCGCCGCTCATACGCTCCTACTGGGTCCGCCGCTGCGGACGGCGAGGGCCCAGCCGATCAGCGGCGCCTGCAGCGGCAGCCGGCCGAACGCGAAGTACCGCTTGAGCTTCGAGGCGTTCCGCCAGTCGTAGGCCATCTGCACATTGGCCGGGTAGACGGCGGTGAACAGCCCGGCAGCGGCGAGGCCGCCCAGACGGCGGGTCCTGGGGACGGCCACCGCGGCGGCGACGGCCAGCTCGGCCGCCCCGCTGGCCCTGGTCCACAGCCGGGGACTCCCCGGCAGCACCTTGGGGACGATCGCGTCGAAAGGCCGGGGCACGGCGAAGTGCAGCGCGCCCATCCCGGCGAGCAGCCCGGAGAGCACCAGCGCGGAGCGGGTACCGGTGGTGGCACTGCGGAGGCGGCCAATGGCGGGGATCATGCCGCCCACACTGACATACCCGGCAGTAGGTTCGGGAGGGGTAGGGCATGATCCAGAGCCATGATCCTGGAATCCGCACAGCTCGACGTCATCCCCGGCAAGGAGGAGGCGTTCCTCGCCGACTTCCGCCGGGCCCGCCCGCTGATCGCCGCCCAGCCGGGCTTCCTGGCCCTACGGCTGCTGCCCTGCCTGGACGAGGGGCGCGGCTCGCGCTTCCTGCTCCAGGTGGAGTGGGAGCGGCTGGAGGACCACACCGAGGGGTTCCGCCGCTCCGCCGAGTACCCGGAGTGGGGCCGGCTGCTGCACCCCTACTACGACCCCTTCCCCCTGGTCGAGCACTACGGGGAGCCGCTCCCGGGCCTGGACTGACCGGTTTGGGCCGAGGCCCGGACGGCTGATAACCTGGGCCACCGTGTCTGCGATACCCCATGCCCTCCGGGCGGGGGCGAGCGGGCACAAGCGCACCACAGACAATGCAGCACAACCAACCAATCAGACTGAGGCTATTTCGTGGCGAACATCAAGTCCCAGATCAAGCGCATCAAGACCAACGAGAAGGCTCGTCAGCGCAACAAGGCTGTCAAGTCCTCGCTGAAGACCGCGATCCGCAAGGCCCGTGAGGCCGTGGAGGCCGGCGACTTCGAGAAGGCCACCGCGCTGACCCGCGAGGCCAACAAGAAGCTCGACAAGGCCGCCAGCAAGGGCGTCATCCACAAGAACCAGGCCGCCAACAAGAAGTCGGCGCTCAGCGCCAAGGTCTCGGCTCTGCAGGGCTGACAGCTCCTTGCATTGATCTGTTCCCGTCGAACGGAAACCGTCCGGCCCTCTACCCGGACTCCGTACGACACCCCTGCACCGCACGCGGCCTGCGTTCGCCACGCGGGTGCGGTGCCGTTTGAAGGCTTCAGACGACACAAGGGCCCCGCCTCGTTCTTCGAGGCGGGGCCCTTGTGCGTCAGCGTTGGGAGCGGGCGGCGTGGGAGACGGCTACGACGCACTGTTCCAGGGCGTAGGCCGGGTCGCCGGAGCCGCCCTTGACGGCGGCGTCGGCGTCGGCGATGGCGCGCAGGGCGGCGGCCACGCCGTCGCCACTCCAGCCGCGGAGCTGCTGGCGGACCCGGTCGATCTTCCAGGGCGGCATGCCCAGCTCGCGAGCCAGGTCGCCGGGGCGCATGCCGCGGTCCGCGGTGGCGACCCTGCCGATCGCGCGGACGCCCGAGGCCAGGGCGAAGACGATGCCGGTGGGCTTCTCCCCCACCGCCAGGGCCCAGCGGAGCTGGCCCAGGGCCTCGGCGGTGCGGCCGGTGACGGCCAGGTCGGCGACCTGGAAGCCGGAGGACTCGGCACGGCCGGTGTAGTAGCGGGCGACGACGGTCTCGTCGATCGTGCCCTCGGTGTCGGCGGCCAGCTGGCTGCAGGCCGACGCCAGCTCGCGGAGGTCGCTGCCGACCGCGTCGAGCAGAGCCTTGCAGGCGTCCTCGGTGGCCGAACGGCCGGTCACCCGGAACTCGGCGCGGACAAAGGCCAGCTTCTCGGCCGGTTTGCCGAGCTTGGGGCAGGCGACCTCCCGGGCCCCGGCCTTCTTGGCCGCGTCCAGCAGTCCCTTGCCCTTGGCGCCGCCGGCGTGCACCAGGACCAGCATCACCTCGGGCGCCGGGTCGTCGAGGTAGGTCTTGATCTCCTTGACGGTGTCGGCGGCGAGGTCCTGCGCGGCCCGGACGACGATCACCTTGCGTTCGGAGAACAGCGACGGGCTGGTGAGCTCGCTGAGCATGCCGGGCTGCAGCGCGCCCGGCTGCAGGTCCCGGACGTCCGTGTCCGGGTCGGCCTGGCGGGCGGCGGTCGTGGTCTGCGCGACGGCGCGGTCGAGCAGCAGCTCCTCCTGGCCGACGACCACCGTCAGCGGAGCGAGCAGGTCATCGGCTGGTTTCCTGGGCATCGGGGTCAGCCTAGTGGCAGGTGCTGACAACGCCGCTCACTCCGGGTGGTAGCCCTCCAGCCAGCCGTCCTCGGCGGCAGCCAGGGCGTCGAGGTCCGCCGTGGTGAGGCCTGCGGGGAGCGGCGGGTGCAGCACGACCAGCCACTGGGCGTCCTCGGCGTCGTCCTCCCCCGCCAGTGCCTCCCGGTGCAGTTCGGGCTCCGGCAGCGCGGGGTGCTCCTCCGTCAACCGCTCGGCGACGGCCTCGGCTGCATCGCGGTCGGGGAGGACCAGGACGAAGGGATCGTGATCGTTGTGCACCCAGGGATTATCGCTCATGGGCCGTGGGTCGCCACGGACAGCCGGCCGCCGGTGTCCAGGACCGCGAGGTCGCCCTGGACGTCGGTGCGCAGGACGGTGGCGCCGAGGGAGCGGAGCAGCGAGAGGGTGGCGGGGGCGGGGTGGCCGTAGGAGTTGCCGACGCCGCAGGAGATCAGGGCCAGCCGGGGGGCCAGGGCGCGGATCAGGTCGGGGTCCTGTTTCGCGGAACCGTGGTGGGCGACCTTGAGCACGTCCAGCCGGCGCAGGCCGGGGTAAGCGTCCAGATGTTCGAGGAGACGGGACTGGGCCGGGGGCTCCAGGTCGCCCAGGAAGGCCATCCGCAGGCCCGGGGCGGTGACCAGCAGGGCGACGCTGGCGTTGTTGGGGCCGCGGACGGCGGCGTCCAACGGGCCGTCAGGCCACAGCACCTGCCAGCGCAGACCGCCGAGGCTGCGGCTCTCGCCTGCGGCGGCGGTGAGCAGTGGGACCCGGGCCTGGCCGGCCCAGCGGCGGATCCTGGCCCACTCGCCGGGCGGGTCCTGGCTGGGCGTGGTCTCGATCGCGCCCACCTGACGGTCGTGGAGCACCCCGGGCAGGCCCTCGACGTGGTCCGCGTGGTCGTGTGTGAGGAGGAGCAGCGGGATCCGGACGACGCCCAGGCTTCGGAGGCACTGGTCCACCGCGTGCGGGTCCGGGCCTGCGTCGATCACCAGCGCCGAGCCGTCCCCGGCCGAGACCACCTCCGCGTCGCCCTGCCCCACCGAGCACATGACGACCCGCCAGTGGTCCGGCGGCCAGCCGGTCACCAGCCGGGTCAGCGGCGCCGGCCGCAGCAGCACCGCCAGCAGCGACAGCGCCAGCCCCACCGCGACCGGACGGTGCCGAAGCACCGGCAGGCAGGCCACTGCCGCGCAGGTCACCGCGGCCAGCAGGGCCGCGCCGCCCCAGCCGCCGGGCCAGGCGACCTCGGCGCCGGGCAGAGCGGCGGCGAAGCGGGCGAGTGCGATGATCCACTCGGTGGGAAAGGAGGCCAGCCAGGCGAGGAACTCCGCCGCGCCCATCGACACCGGCGCGGTGGCCAGCGCCGCAAAGCCCAGCAGCGTGGCCGGGGCGACCGCCGCCTCCGCCAGCAGATTGCACGGGATGGCCACCAGGCTCACCCTCGCCGCCTTCGCCACCAGCACCGGACCGCACAGCACTTGCGCGGCCGCCGCGCAGGCCAGTGCCTCGGCCGCCCAGGCCGGCCAGCCCCGGCGGGTGAGAGCCTCGGCCCAGCGCGGCCCCAGCGTCAGCAGCCCGGCCGTGGCTACGGCCGACAGGGCGAAGCCGTAGGAGCGGGCGAGCCAGGGATCCACCAGCATCAGCAGCAAGGTCGCCCCGGCCAGGGCGGCCAGTGGGGCCGTACGACGGCCGGTGGCCAGCGCCAGCAGCATGATCAGGCCGGTGGCCGCGGCCCGCAGCACGCTGGGGTCCGGGCGGCAGAGGATGACGAACCCCACCGTCAGCGCCGCCCCGCAGCCGGCCGTGACCCGCAGCGGCAGCCCCACCCGGGCCGCCAGCCCACCGCGCTCCACCGTCCGGGCCCGCGCCGCCGCCCCGACCAGCAGCACCAGGACGATGCTCAAATTTGCACCCGATACAGCAGTGATGTGCGCAAGATCGGTCGCCTTGAATGCCTCCTCCAGATCCGGCGGCACCGCGCTGGTGTCGCCCACGACCAGGCCCGGCAGCAGCGCCCTGGGGTCGGCGTCCAGCGGCACCGCCGCCGACCGCAGCCCGGCCCGCAGCGCCCCGGCGGCCCGCTGCACCGGGTCAGGACCAGCTACCACCTCCGGCGGCCCACGGACGACCAGTAGCGCGGCGACGTCCCCGCCCTCCACCGTGTGCAGCCGTCCTGACACGGTCAGCCGGGTCGACGGCAGCAGCGCCAGCCAGCGTCCGGCCTCGGAACCCTCGGCCAGCACGGTGACCGGTGTCCGCACCGACATGCCCTCGACCCGGTCGACGGTCGCCCGGACCACGACATACGGCGCCGAGCCGCCGCCCGCGCCCTCCCGGGGGTCCTTGGTGACCGTCAGCCCGACCTCCACCACGGCCTGACGCCGAGCCAGCCCCGGCAGCGGCCCCCGGTGCAGATCAGCCGTCGCCAGCGTCGCGGCCACCACCGCGGCGCCGACGCTCAGCAGCAGCGCGGCGAGCTGACGGCCCCGGGATCCCCGTCCCGACCAGAGCAGCAGCACCGCCCCGCACACCGTGACGGCCACTCCGGCGACGCCCCACAGCACCGCGCCGGGACCGGCCCCCAGCACCACGGCCGTCGTCGCCCACACCACCAGCGCGGGCCCGACCAGCCGCAGGTCGGGAGGCGCCTTCGCCTGATCCTGCGGACCCGCTCCCGTGCCGCTCATGGCTGGAGCTTGGCCCGCAGGTCGGCGAGCCTGCGCTCGCCGAACCCGCTGACCTTGCGCAACTGGTCGACCGAGGTGAATCCACCGTGCTGCTCCCGGTACTGGATGATCCGCTGCGCCAGCACCGGACCGATGCCGGGCATAGCGTCCAACTGCTCGACCGTCGCCGAGTTCAGGCTGAGCGGACCGGCCGGGCGGCCGTTGGAGCCCGCGGCGGCAGCCGGAGCGGCGCCGACGATGATCTCCTCGCCGTCGTTCAGCCGACGCGCCAGATTCAGCCCGGTCAGATCCGTCCCCGGCGCCGCTCCCCCGGCGGCCTTCAGCGCGTCCTGGACCCGCGCTCCGGCCGGCAGCGTGCGCACTCCCGGCTCCCGGACCCGTCCGGCGACGTCGACGACCACCCCGCCGCCCGCCGCCGAGGGCGCCAGGGCCGACGACCGGCCGGACGGCAACGGTGATGCCGACGGCGAAGGGGCGGCGCCGGCCTCGGCCGTCGGCACGGCGACCGGTTCCGGCCGCCCGGCCCAGAACTGCTGCGCCCCGTATCCGACGCCGAGCACCAGCAGCACCGACAGGCCGACCACAGCCCTCCGGTCCAGGTCCAGCCGCTCCTGCACGGCCAACGGCAGCCGCCGCCGTACCGACAGGGACGCCGGCCGCGGAGGCGGCGCAGGCGGCGGCGCAGGCGGCGGCAGAGCTGACGGCACCGGCGGCGGCGCTGCTGCCGCCTCCTCCCGTCCACGCCCCATGGGCACGGGGTCGAACAGCGCGTCCATGCGCTGCCGTACCAGCTCTGTCGTGGTGTCGCGGTCCCGCGTCAAGGTCCTCATGGGGCCGACGTTAGACCGGTGAAAGCCGCCCGCCGCACGCCCGCTGACGCCCTGTGGACAAACCCGGGGGTGTGCAGAACCTGCTCACCCGCAGGGGTGAAACTCAGCGCGGGGAGACGACGACTGCCAGCAGACCGGGCCCCACATGCGCCCCGATCACCGCGCCCACCTCGCCGACATACAGCTCCCGCAGCCCGGGAACCCGCTCCCGCAGCCGCTCGGCAAGCTGCCGTGCCCCGGCCTCCGCCGCCAGGTGGTGCACCGCCAGGTCGACCTCGCCCGCGCCGGCCTGGTGTATCGCTATCTCCTCCAGCCGCGCGATGGCCCGGCTGGAGGTGCGCACCTTCTCCAGCGGCTCGATCCGGCCACCGGAGAGGTGCAGCAGCGGTTTGACCGCGAGCGCCGATCCCAGCATCGCCCGGGCCGCGCCGATCCGTCCGCCGCGCCGCAGGTACTCCAGGGTGTCCACGTAGAAGAACCCGGTGGTGGCCCCGGCCCGCTTCTCCGCCGCGGAGGCGACCTCGTCGATCCCGCCGCCGTGACCGGCCACCTCGGCGGCGGTCAGCACGCAGTAGCCCAGCGCCATCGCGACCATCCGGGTGTCCACCACCCGCACCGGGATCTCCGCGGCCTCGGCGGCCAGCACCGCCGCCTCGTAGGTGCCGGACAGCTCCGCCGACAGATGCAGCGAGACCACGCCCTCGGCGCCCCGCTCGGCGGCAGCCCGGTACGCCGCCGCGAAGGCCTCCGGGTTCGGCCGCGACGTTGTGACCTGCACTTTTCTCCGCAGGGCGTCGGCCACGTCCCCCGGGGTGACCTCTATCCCCTCCGCCAGCACCCGGTCGCCCACCACCACGCTCAGCGGCACCACGTCGATGCCGTACCGCGCTACCGCCTCGTCCGGGAGGTAGGCGGTGGAATCGGTGACCAGAGCGACGGGCATATCGGGGAGATTACCTGCCAGGACCTACCAGGGACAGGGCCGAAACCCCTGTTGACACTAGCCGGGCAAGCGCTTTGCGGTCAGGTCCTCGACCGGCGTCCAGTGCCGCAGCGCACCGGCCTCAGCCTCGCACTCCTCGCCCAGCCGCACCAGGTCCTCGTCGGCGAAGCGGTGCAGCCGGTCCTGGGCGGCCCAGCGCAGCGAGGACGCGAGATGGACGATCCGCTCACCGCGCTCCTTCGCCACCGCGAACCGTGCCTCGACCCTGCTGAGCTCGGGTTCCCGCTCCAGCAGCCGCAGTTCGCCGTCGAGCACCGCGGCGTGTCCCTCCAAACGGCCGAGCAGTGCCATCGCGTCGTCCAGCTGGGCGTCCTCCACCGCGCCGGCCTCCAGCACCCGGCGCGAGGCCGCCAGCGCCGCCCTGACCTCGGCCCGCAGCGCGGACACCCTGCCCTGCACCCCGCCCCGGGTCAGCGACCTGGCCTTGATCCCGACGTCCTCGACCGCCCGCCGCGCCTGCGGGGCGGCCTTCGCCACCGCCCGCTTCGTCTTGACGACGGCCAGCGCCGCCACGCCGACGACCGTGCCCGCCAGCAGGACGAGCAGTCCGATCAGCACGACCAACAGTTCCACGGGTTTCCTCCCAGGCTCTCCCCCACGGTAAGCCGTGCACACCCGCCCGCCTACCGGATCCGGCCGCGAACGGCGAAAGCCAGGGAAAGGTCAGGGGGACCCCGAACGGGATCCCCCTGAGCCTCGGCCCGTCACGTGCGTCAGCCGGTGACGATGTTCACCAGCTTGGGCGCCCGGACGATGACCTTGCGCACCTCGGCGCCGCCCAGCGCCGCGACCACGGCGGGGTCGGCCAGCGCCAGCGCCTCCAGGTCCGCGTCCGAGATCGTCGGCGGGATCTCCAGCCGGGCCTTGACCTTGCCCTTGACCTGCACCACGCAGGTCACCGTCTCGTCGACCAGGTACTCCGGGTCGGCGACCGGCAGCGGGTGGTGCGCCAGCGACGTGGTGTGGCCCAGCCTGCTCCACAGTTCCTCGGCGATGTGCGGGGCCAGCGGCGCGACCAGCAGCACCACCTGCTCGGCCACGACCCGCGGCGTCGAGCCTCGCTTGACCAGGAAGTTGTTCAGCTCGGTGGCCTTGGCGACCGCCGTGTTGAACTTCAGTCCGGCCAGGTCGGCGCGGATGCCGTCGATGGCCTTGTTCAGCGCCCGCAGGGTGGCCTCGTCCGGCACTTCGTCGGTGACGACCAGCGCGCCGGACTCCTCGTCCACCACGGTGCGCCACAGCCGCTGCAGGAAGCGGAACGAGCCGACCACGGCCCGGGTGTCCCAAGGACGCGAGACGTCCAGCGGGCCCATCGCCATCTCGTACAGCCGCAGGGTGTCGACGCTGTACTCGCCGGTGACCTCCTCCGGCGCGACCACGTTCTTCAGCGACTTGCCGATCTTGCCGATCTCCCGGCTGACCTGCTCGCCCTGGTAGTACCAGGCGCCGTCGCGCTCCTCGACCTCGGCGGCCGGGACCGGGAAGCCGCGGGAGTCGCGGTAGACCTGACCCTGGATCATGCCCTGGTTGAACAGCTTGTGGAACGGCTCCCTGGAGCTGACATGCCCCAGGTCGAACAGCACCTTGTGCCAGAACCGCGAGTACAGCAGGTGCAGCACCGCATGCTCGGCGCCGCCGACGTACAGGTCGACGCCGCCGGCCGGCTTGTCCGTGTCCGGGCCCATCCAGTACTGCTCGTTGACCGGGTCGACGACCAGTTCGGTGTTGTCCGGGTCGACGTAGCGCAGCTCGTACCAGCAGGAGCCGGCCCAGTTGGGCATGGTGTTGGTCTCGCGCCGGTAGGTCCGCACCCCCTCGCCCTGGCCCAGGTCCAGCTCCACCGTGACCCAGTCCTCGCGGCGCGACAGCGGCGTCTCCGGGGAGGTGTCGGCGTCGTCCGGGTCGAAGGTGCGCGGCGAGTAGTCGTCGATCTCGGGCAGCTCGACCGGCAGCATGGAGTCGGGCAGCGGGTGGGCCACGCCGTCCTCGTCGTAGACGATCGGGAAGGGCTCGCCCCAGTAGCGCTGGCGGCTGAACAGCCAGTCGCGCAGCTTGAAGTTGACGGTGCCCTCGCCGATGCCGCGGGCCGCCAGCCACTCGGTGATGGTGCGCTTGGCGTCGACGACGCCCAGGCCGTCCAGCGAGACCTCCGGGTTGGCCGAGTTCACGATCGCCGCGTCGTAGGAGACGAAGGCGTCGTCCCAGGTCGAGGCGTCGGTGCCGCGGCCGTCGCTGGGCTGCACCACGCAGCGCACCGGCAGCTTGAAGGCGCGGGCGAAGGCGAAGTCACGGCCGTCGTGCGCCGGGACGGCCATGATCGCCCCGGTGCCGTAGCCCATCAGCACGTAGTCGGCGATGAACACCGGGATCTGCTCGCCGTTGACCGGGTTGACCGCGTAGGCGCCGGTGAACACGCCGGTCTTGGCCTTGGCGTCGGCCTGGCGCTCGACGTCGGACTTGCTGGCCGCCAGCTTGCGGTAGGCGGTGACGGCCTCGGCCGGGGTCGCGTGGCCGCCGGTCCACTCCTCCGGCAGGTCGGCGCCGGGCCAGGCGGCCGGGACCATGCTGTCGACCAGCTCGTGCTCGGGGGCCAGCACCATGTAGGTGGCGCCGAACAGGGTGTCCTGACGGGTCGTGAAGATGCTGATCGCGGCATCCGGACGGCCGGCGACGGTGAAGGCGACCTTGGCGCCCTCGCTGCGGCCGATCCAGTTGCGCTGCTGCAGCTTGATGGCGTCGGGCCAGTCCAGCAGGTCCAGGTCGTCGATCAGCCGGTCGCCGTAGGCGGTGATCCGCATCATCCACTGGCGCAGGTTGGACTTGAACACCGGGAAGTTGCCGCGCTCGGAGCGGCCGTCCGCGGTGACCTCCTCGTTGGACAGCACCGTGCCCAGCCCGGGGCACCAGTTGACCGGGGCCTGCTTGATGTAGGCCAGCCGGTAGTCGCTCAGCACCTCGCCGCGCTCGACCGAGCTCAGCTCGGCCCAGGGGCGGCCGTCCGGGGTGGCCTGCTCGCCGCGCTCGAAGCGGGCGACCAGCTCGGTGATCGGGCGGGCCGCGCCGGTCGGGCCCGACTCGCCCACCGGACCGGCCTCGGGGTCGTACCAGGAGTTGAAGATCTGCAGGAAGATCCACTGCGTCCAGCGGTAGTACGTGGGGTCGATGGTGGCGATCGAGCGGCGCTTGTCGTGGCCCAGGCCCAGGCTGCGCAGCTGCCGGCGGTACATCTCCATCGCGGCCTCGGTGGACTCGCGGGGGTGCGTGCCGGTCGCCACGGCGTGCTGCTCGGCCGGCAGCCCGAAGGCGTCGAAGCCCATGGTGTGCAGCACGTTGTGGCCGGTCATCCGCAGGTAGCGGGCGTACACGTCGGTGGCGATGTAGCCCAGCGGGTGGCCGACGTGCAGGCCCGAGCCGGAGGGGTACGGGAACATGTCCATGATGAAGGCATGCGGGCGGGACTCGACGTCCGCGGCGCCGGTGTCACCGGCCAGGTCTCCCACCGGGTTGGGCGCCTCGAAGGTGCGCTCGCGCTCCCAGCGGTCCTGCCAGTCGCTCTCGATCCTCGCTGCCAGTGCGGGGGTGTAGCGGTACGCCTCGGGCGCCTCGGGTGTGGTCTCGCTCATCGTCCTCAGACTCCATCAGGGGTTGCTCGCTGCCGACTGCTCCGACTGTGCAAACAGTTCAAAAACGCAGAAAGACCCCTCTACATGAGGGGTCGCCACGCTGACTCCGGCCTGAAGCCGGTCCTCGTCAGCGCGGCCGGCTAAGAAGCAGGCGCACGGATCGCATGGGCACAGGGTACCGCAGTGCCGGATCCGCTCGCCCGCCCCTCAGCCGCGCTGCATGACCGCTGCCGCCGGGCGGTTCTGCCGGGCTAGCGCTGAGGCGCCCCGATGACGCCGTGCGTCCTGCCGGCGACGGGGGCGGCGACGGGGCGGACGACGGGGGAGGTCGGCAGGTAGGAGGCCAGGTACTGCGCCGTGGGTGTGCCGAGACCGGTCACGTCGTCGAAGCCGGTGACGGCGTGCAGCGAGGAGTCGTGGCCCATGGTCCGCAGCGTGGTGTCGATTCCGTCGTCCGCGTTGGCGCCGTTGTGGAAGTCCTTGCGGACCATGGCCAGGGTGGTGCCGGCGCCGAGCGGGGTGTCGGTGACGTCGTGGAAGGCGGGCATGCCGTAGCGGGCGTAGAGCGCGGGGTTGGCGAAGCCCAGCGGCCTGCCGCCCCGGGCCTGCTGGGCGAGGGCCTGGATGGCGGCGATCACGGGGGTGGCCAGGCTGGTGCCGCCGATCCGGTACTCGCCGTAGTGGACGGTGTTGTCCGGCCAGGTCTCGGTCTGGCCGACCAGGAAGCCGGTCGCGGGGTCGGCCAGGGCCGCGATGTCCGGCACGACCCGGTTGAGCGTGGCCCCGGACCTGGCGAGTTCCGAGGGGACCACGCGGTTCTGGTAGGACGGCTCCTTGACCCGGGCGCTGGTGCCGCCGCCCGCGCCGCCGGTGAACGTCCCCGGGAGCTTCAGCCAGCTCCGGCCGTCCTTGGCGAGCCGCGCGGTGTCGTTGCCCCAGCCGGTCTCGAAGCGGTAGTCGCCGTTCCTGTCGGTGGCCAGCGAGGTGCCGCCGACCGCGGTCACCCACGGCAGCGCGGCCGGCATGCCGACCTCCCGGACACCGGTCTTGGCCTTGTAGTCGCCGTCGTCGCCGGTGGCGGCGTAGAAGCCGATGCCCAGGGCCGCGCCGCGCATGAAGATGTCGTCGTAGACCGGGTCGGAGGCGGGGTCGCTGCCGCTCTCCGGCTCGCCCCAGGAGTTGCTGACGATGTCGGCGAGCCGGCCGTCGACGATCCGGTTCAGCGCGTCACTGAGGTCGGAGTCCTGGCAGGAGGCGGCCGCCGAGTAGAGGATGTTCGCGCCGGGGGCGACGCCGTGCACCGCCTCCACGTCCAGCGACTGCTCGCCGTACCAGCCGGAGGCGCCGCAGCCGTTGGGGAAGGCGGCGCTCGGGTCCTGGGTGTCGGTCCAGTTCTCCGGGCCGGTGCGGCTCAACTGGCCGAGACGGTAGGCGGGGTCGCCGTGGGCGGCGGCGTAGGCGGCGGCGTCAGCGCCGATGGTCGGCGAGTCGTAGGCGTCGACGATGGCGACGGTGACACCCGCGCCGGTCGCCCGGGGGCTGTCGACGCCGTAGGCGTGGCGCAGCTGCCTGCCGGTGTAGCCGCGCAGCGCGTACGGCTGGATCCCGCCGTACGCGGCCGGGGTGCCGGTGGCGGGGTTGGCGCCGAAGTAGTCGGAGAACGGGCCGGAGTTGGCGAAGGCCGCCGCGGGCGGGGGCAGCAGGTCACGGCGGCTGTGGTCGGTGCGTGGCGCGGCGAGGGCATCGGCGTCGGCGCGGGTGTCAGCGCGGGCGCCGGCGCGGGCGTTCGCCGGGCGGGCGATGTGCGGGGCGTCGTCGAGGCCGGTCACCGCGAGCACCGACGAGGCGACGGCGGTGGGGACGGTGGCCGCGGCGGCGGGCGCGCGATAGTTCCTGCCATCCTTGCGGAAGGAGTGCAGCCGGGTGCCGAAGGCGTGCCGGACAGCCTTGGCGTCGCCCTGCACGGAGAGGAAGTGCGGGGTGGTGGCCAGGACCCGGAACCCGGCCGAGGTGAGCCAGCCGCGGACGGCCTGCTCCTGCTCCCGCGTCGCCCCGAAGCGCTCCTTGAGCTGGTGCGGCGTCAGATAGTGGCCGTAGGAACGCGAGTGGGGGTCGGACACGGCCCCCGCCAGCGCTTCGAGACCTGCCCGGTTCCGCCCGGCGAGGTAGACCCGCACCGTGACCTGCGCCTCCTCCGCCACCGCGCCCCGGTCCGCCGAGGGCGCGGCCCAGGCCGGGAGGGTGGCCGGAAGTACCACCGGGTCCTGCCGCCCCTGGGCCGCCACGGACGGCGCGGCGACGCCCGCCATGATCAGCGGCAGGGCGAGCAGGGCGGCGGCACGGGAGCGCGAAGAGCGGGCGAAACCGGGCAAACGGGACAGGCGGGACAACGGCGATGGTTCTCTGGCGGGACGCATGGGGGCCTCTCGGGCAGGGGCATGTCCTGATATGTCCTCAAGACGATGTGCTGCGGAGGTCCGCTCTAACGGTTACCCGCGTCCGATTGGCGGATCATCAGCTGAATAATCATCAGTTCGGGCCAACATCGGCCCTGCTACCGAGCACGTGACCGCACTCCGACAGGCCTGTGGAGCGCCGAACAGCCCGTATTGCGGTGACCCGGGTGCGCAAACAGTAGGTCACGACACTCACCTCCGTATGGGTTTCAGCCGAGCCTTCGGTTCGGCCCGAACATCTCGGTAGCATCACGGCCACGCAAGCGATTCGGGGGAAGCGCGATCCAGGGCCGCATGTCGGCATCACTTGGACGAGTCGGAGGCATCACGATGACCGCCCGTAACAAGCGCACCGCACCAGCGCGTTCGATCCCCTTCCCGGTGTTTCTGCTCGTGGTGACCGCTGCGGTGACCATCGGAGCCACCTCGTTGCGGGCACTCGGCGGTGGAGCGGGCGCCCCCAGCATGGGCAGTGCGCTGGCCGGAACGGCCGGCCGGCTGATGGCCTTCCTGGACTACTTCGCCGGAGTCTTCACCCTGCTCTCGCTCACCGCGGCCGTGGTCTGCGGACTCGCCGCCACCGACCGTCTGGTGCTGAGCATCAAGCAGCGGGTGGCGATGCAGTCCGTGCACCGGGCGACGGCGGTGGCGGCCCTGGGCTTCCTGGTCACCCACATCGCAGTCAAGGTCGCCGAGCAGGAGGCTTCGCCGCTGACGGTGATCCTGCCGTTCAGCGGCGGGGCCACCTTCGCGGTGAGCCTCGGCGTGATCGCCGCCGATCTGCTGGTGCTCGCGGCCGTGACCGGCGCGGTCCGCGGCCGCTTCGCCGGCAGCCGCCGCCCCTGGCTCTGGCGGCTGCTGCACGGCAGCGCCTACGCCTGCTGGCCGATCGCGCTGGCGCACGGCCTGACCGCGGGCCGGGCGGCGGCCACGTACGTACTGTGGAGCTACGGGATCTGCGTGGCGATGGTGGGGCTGGCCCTGGTGGTCCGGGTGCTGGGCTCGGCCGAACGCAGCAAGGCCCGGCGCAGCACGGACCGGACGCTGCTGGCGCGCGAGGCGTCCCCGGCCACCACCTTCGGCAGCATCGCCGAGGAGGAGCTGACGCTCGCGGTCCACGCCCAGCTGCCTTCCCCTGCGGAGGCCCCGGTGGAACCCGTGTCCGCGCCCGAGCCCGAGTACGTCCCGGAGCCGGTCACCGCGGTCATGCCGGTCGCGGCCCCCGAACCGCAGTACGTGCCCCAGCCGCAGTACGTCCCGGAGCCGCAGTACCTGGCGCAGCCGCTGTACGTGGCCCAGCCCGAACCCCAGCTTCAGCCCCAGTACGTCCCGTACGCCGAGCAGGTCCCGTACGCCGTGCCGATGGCGTACGCCGAACCGGTCTCCTATCCCGAACCGGTCACGTACGCCGAGCCGGTCACGTACGCCGAGCCGGTCACGTACGCCGAGCCGGTCCAGTACGCCGGGAACGTCCAGTACGCCTATCAGCCCGACTACTCCTACGCCGAGACCGGCGGCTACGGCTACCCCGCGGCGCCCTCCCCCTGGGCCGGCGACGGCAACGCCCGGCCGCACCCGACCCTGGCCGAGACCCCGCCGCACGGCTTCGCCGTTCCCACCGGCCTCTTCGGCACCCCCTACGCCCCCGACCAGGTGCAGGCCGACTCCTGGACCCCTGACTGGATGGACGACAGCGGCGCCTGGTCCGCCCTGACCTGGGACACCCCGCCGTACGGAATCCCGGTCCAGGCCGCGACCGCCCGCGAGCACGGAGGCGGTTGGTGACGGCCCCCGAGGTCATGCGGCTGGGACCGGCCCGGCTCACCGCGGGCCTGGACCAGCACGTACGGCTCGGCCTCGATGACCACCGGACCGCGCACGGACCGCTGCCGCGCTACGACCGGGAGGAACTGCTCGCCCTCGTCGAACGCCTCGACATGCGCGGACGCGGCGGAGCCGCCTTCCCCTTCGCCCGCAAGGCGCGCGCCGTACTGGCCACCGCCGACCGCACCGGGCAGCGTCCGGTCATCGTCGTCAACGCCACCGAGGGCGAGCCGGCCTGCGCCAAGGACCGGATGCTGCTGGCCCGCACCCCGCATCTGATCCTGGACGGCGCCTGCCTCGCCGCGGAGGCCTTCGGGGCCGAGGAGATCATCGTCGGCGTGAGCGTCGGCGGCCCCGGCGAGATCGCCGTGCCGCGCGCCGTGGACGAGCGCCTCCGTAAGGGCGCCAAGTCGATGCTCCCCTGCCCGATCCGGACCGTCTGCCTGCCCGAGCGCTTCGTCGCCGGTGAGTCGAGCGCGCTGATCCGGGGCGTCACCGGACTGCCCGCGGTCCCGTCGGTCCGCAAGGCGCGCGCCAGCGACGGCGGACCGGCCGGGGTGCGCGGACGCCCCACCCTGCTCTCCAACGCCGAGACCTTCGCCCAGCTCGCCATCGCCGGCCGGCTCGGTCCCGACGCCTACGCCGTCGTCGGCACCCCGGCCGAGCCCGGGACGCTGCTGCTCACCCTCACCCGTACCGCGCTGCCGCCGCTGGTCGTCGAGGTCCCCGCGGGCGCCCCGATGGGCGTGGTCCTGGACACCTGTGGCATCCCGCCCGGCCAGGGGCTGCTGGTCGGCGGCTACCACGGCGCCTGGCTGCGCCCCGCGGACGCGGCGCACACACCGCTGTCCCGCGCCGGGCTGGCCGCCGTCGGCGGCACTCTCGGCGCCGGAGCGATCGCCTCGCTGCCCGACAACACCTGCCCGATCGGCGAGGTGGCCCGGATCGCCGGCTGGCTGGCGGCGCAGTCCGCCGGGCAGTGCGGACCCTGCCGGCTCGGTCTGCCGAACACCGCCGACGCCCTGGCCCAGCTCGCCAACGGCGGGGGCGGCTCGTCCGCGCTGGACGAGGCCCGCCGGACCATCTCGTCGACCCGGGGCCGGGGCGCCTGCGCCCACCCGGACGGCACCGCACGCTTCGTCCTGTCCGCACTGACCGTCTTCGCCGAGGACCTGGCCCTCCACGAGACGGGACGCGGCTGCGGCCGCCCGGTCAAGGGACTGCTGCCGCTGCCCGGGGAGACCGCCTCGGCGGTGCCCGCGGGCGAGGACGCGGAGGCGACGCTGGAGGTGGACTGGTCCCGCTGCGACGGCCACGGCCTGTGCGCGGCGGTGGCCCCCGAACTGGTCGCCCTGGGACCGCACGGCTACCCGGTGATCGGCACCACCCCGATCGCCCCCTGGCTGGAGCACAGCGCCCGCCGCGCGGTCAGCCAGTGCCCCGCCCTGGCGCTCCGGCTGAAGCACCGTCAGTGATGCCGCCAGCCACTTGACCGCACGGAAAACCTGTTCACTCCGGGGCGGTGGCTCGGCGACCATCGACCCCATGATGCGAAGCTTCGAAGAGCTGGTGGCGGAAGCCGGGTCCGTGTCCGTCGACGGCTGGGACTTCTCCTGGCTGGACGGCAGGGCCACCGAGCAGCGCCCCTCCTGGGGCTACCAACGCGCCATGGGCGAGCGCTGGGCGAGCGCGAGCGCGGCGCTGGACATCCAGACCGGGGGCGGCGAGGTCCTCGCCGCGGCGCCGGTCGTACCGCCGGTGGCGGTGGCCACCGAGTCCTGGCCCCCGAACCTCGCCAGGGCGACCCGGCTGCTGCACCCGCGCGGCATCGCGGTCGTCGCCGACCAGGACGACCCGCCGCTGCCCTTCGCCGACTCCGCCTTCGACCTGGTGACCAGCCGGCACCCGGTGCGGACCTGGTGGGACGAGATCGCCCGGGTGCTGGCGCCCGGCGGCACCTACTTCTCCCAGCAGGTGGGCCCCGCCAGTGTGTTCGAGGTGGTGGAGTACTTCCTGGGCCCGCAGCCCGAGGAGTCCCGCCGGGGGCGGCACCCGGACGATGCCCGCAAGGCGGCCGGGGCCGCCGGCCTGGAAGTGGTGGACCTGCGCGCGGAGACCCTGCGCACCGAGTTCTTCGACATCGGCGCGGTCGTCTACTTCCTGCGCAAGGTGATCTGGATGGTCCCCGGCTTCACCGTCGAGCAGTACCGCGGGCGGCTGAGGGACCTGGACCGGCAGATCCGGCGCGACGGCCCGTTCGTGGCCCACACCACACGCTTCCTGATCGAGGCCCGCAAGCCGGTCTGAGGACCGGCGGATCGCGCGCAGGGGGCAGCGGGTCGCTGGCTCCGCTGTCCCCTGCGCGCATATGCCATGATCACAATGATCACCGGATCCGTTTCGAACAAGTGATTTGCGCATGCCTGAATCGGAAACTGCGGAAACCAGAACACCCCACCGGGTTCATCCGATCGAGCCCACACAGGGCTTGTGGCTAGGATCAGCAGCGCTCTCGCGCTCCTGGGGGAAGGCAGCAGACAGATCCGATCAGGGAGAACGTCGGTGGAGACTGGTACATCGGGGCTGAGCAAGCAGGCCGAGCTGCTCTACGCCGAGTTGGTCCGCAACGGGGTGTCGGCGCAGGAAGCCGCCCCGTCGGAGGAGCTCGGCGAACTGCTGGACCTGGGACTCGTCAGCCGGCACGCCCACGGCGGGCTCGTCCTCAACGACCCGGGCGTCGTCGGCCTGCAGTTGAGCCGCCGACTGGCCACCGAGGTCAGCGGACTGCTGCAGGAGGCGGCGGCGGCGCAGGAGCGCCTGGCCCGCATTGCCGAGGCCTTCGACGAGGCACAGCGGGACTCCAGCGGACCGGTGGCGTATCTGCGGGGCCTTGCGGACATCAACACGGCCATCGCAGACGCGCTCAAGAACGTCGAGTTCGAATTGCTGTGCGCCCAGCCACACGGTGCACGCCTCCAGATGGAGCTCGACAGGTCCTACCAGCAGGACACGCTGGCGCTGGAACGGGGGGTGACCATCCGCACGCTCTACCAGACCAACCAGCGTCAGAGGCCGATGTTGCGCGACCACGTCCAGCGCATGACCCAGGCCGGAGAACTCGTCCGCACGGTGCCGTGGCCGTTCACCCGGGCCATCATCATCGATCGCAAGCTCGCCTTCATGCCCACCACCGGGCTGAGCGAGGTCTTCCACGCGATGGGGGTCGGCAGAGTCTCCTACGCCACCGCTCTCTGCACCAGGCATCCCTCGCTCGTCGCACACTTCGTCGACCACTTCGAGTTCTCCTGGGCGCTCGGTCAGCAGTGGGACGGAACCGCGGCCGGGGCGCAGGCCGCCCCGCCACTGGACCAGTTGGAGAGGCTGATTCTGGAGTACCTGGACCAGGACCTCTCCCTGGAGGCGATCGCAGCGCGCCTCTCGATCTCCGAACGCACGTTGGGAAAGCGGCTCACCGCCCTCCGGACCAAAATGGAGGTGAACTCGCTGTACGGCCTCGGCCGCAAGTGGCAAGGGCTGAAGGGACAGCCTTTCCCTGCACACGTACCCGATGCTTCCGAGCCGTTGAGGAGCGTGCAGGATGGTTGACGAACGGCCCGAAACGGTCCTCCGCTCCAGCGCCGAGCAGTTGTTCGTGGGAATACTGGTGTCCAACTGGGCGTCGTCCCCCACCGCCGAACTCGCCGGCAGAGCTTCGGACGTGGCGGAACTCCTCGCCCTGGGGCTCGTGCGCGAGTCGGAGACGGCACCATCCGGACTGGCGCCGGTTGACCCGAGCGTCGTGGCGGATGAGTGGAGCGAGCGCAATACCTCGGTCGCGGCCGGCCTGATTCATGACTCTGTGCCGCTCCTGGCCTCTCTGCAGCGTCTTGCCCGTGAGCATCGTGAGAGCGCACGCGAGCGCGGGGAGGTTCTCGTCCTGCAGGGCGCACCCGCGATAGAGCAGGCGATGGCCGAGGCCCTCCACGGGGTCGGGCACGAGATCCTGGCTTGCCTCCCCCAGGGGCCGCCGGGCGTGGCCGCCGCCCAGGTGGCCTCGGGTGTGCGCGCCGCCCTGGCCATCGGGCTCCCGGTTCGGGTGATCTACCACAACGCGGCCCGGCAGCAGGAGCAACTGCGCAGCCATATCGAAGCGGTGACCCGCAGCGGGGCGCAGGTCCGCACCGTTCCCTGGCTGTTCGCCCAGACGCTGGCCATCGACCGCCGTATCGCCTTCCTGCCGGAGGCAGTGGCTTCCAAGGTCTCCGACAAGTCCGCGCTGCCCGAGGCAGGATTGCGCCATCTGCAGGTCTCGAACCCCAGTGTGGTGGCTCACTTCGTCGACCACTTCGAGATGCTGTGGGCCATGGGGCAGCACTGGGACGGCGCAGCAGCAGCGGGGGATCCCACGCCGGTCTCGCTGGACGACGAGGAACTGGCGATCCTGCGCTTCCTCGACCAGGGCCTGACCATGGACGCCATCGCCAACCGTCTGGGCGTCTCGGAGCGCACGCTGAGCAATCGCCTGGCCCACTTGAAGGGAAAGTTCAACGTGGCCAACCTGTACGCGCTGGGCAGCCGCTGGCAGGCCCTGCAGGACAGTCAGTCAATCCCAGGGCCGCGAGCCACAGGAGGCGCCCGGAGCGGATGAAAGCGAGGCGCCGCGACCGGGGTGACGCGGCGCCTCGTACCTGGACCGCCGAGGAGGGTCGGCCCGGGGTGTGTCCCGATGATTGCGCGTTCCAACTTGGCGCGTCCATGCCCTTCGTGCGGCTAGTATGTGCCATGCCAGCGTTTGCCAGTCACCGCAACCGCAGTCGGCCCTGAACGATCGGGCGCACTGCCTGCGGGGAAGCCAACGGCCGAATGTGGCCATTGCTTGCCATGCCATCGGTGGCCGACGGGAACACCTGGACACACGTACGAACACCGGGCGAGGATCTGGTCATCCCCCCGAAGGGCCGCCGGCGCCGGCCGCTCTACCCAGTCCCACCGACACTCCGACCTGGTTCTTCCCACCTGGTCGGGGCTGTCGGCTGTCTCGACGGAGCTGAGCATGAGTGAGTACCTGGTCGAGGACGGCACAGCCGACAGGATCGCAGCTGTGGAGCCACAGCTCCTGCGGGTATTTCTGGCCACTCCCTCCCTGCGCCTGACCGGTCCCGCCGACGGCGTCTTCCCCCTGGCCCTGCGGGCCCGGGTGACCGCCCTGCGTGAGGCCTTGCTGAACAGTGGCGTTCGCGTCTTCTCCTCGCACCACGACCAGTCCTGGGTCGCTCGCGGCACCACCGAGAGCCCCCGTGTCCCCTCCACCCACCGCGCGGTGATGACCGCCGACGTGGTGGTCGCCTGCGTCGGCTCACCGCTGTCGTCGGGCGTCGCCCTGGAACTCGGCTGGGCCTCCGCGATGCGCAAGCCGATCATCCTTCTCGTCGACCGTGCGGTCGAGCACAACCCTCTCGTGGAGTCCCTCGAGGAGGTCTGCCCGGTCTTCCCGCTCGCCTATGACAATTCGTGGTCGGCCACAGCACTCCAGCAGATCCTGGTCACCGCGCTCGACTGGGCGGACCACACCATCTGGCCGAGCGCGGACGAGATGGGTGCGGCTTCCACCGTCAGCAGCTAAGGTCAGCCTGACGCGGCCCTGCGGCGGGCCGACAGACCTTTGTGGGGAGCGGGCGGGTGGAACGGCGCGATCTGACGCCCCGAGAAGAGGCGCTGTACCGCCTCGTGCTCGAGCAGGGGCAGATGCCTGTGGCCGACGCCACCCAATTGGTCGGCGACAAGGATGCCCTGGCCTATCTGTTGGAGTTCGGGCTGTTGGCCGTCGACCCGGAGTTTCCGGATGTGGTGGCCGCCGGAGACCCCGAGCTTGCCGCAGCACGCCAGTCATCACGCGTGCTGAAGGAAGTGGTTCGCGATCTGCTGTGGGTGTCGCGGCTGCCTCAGTCCACCGCCTCCCTGACCAAGCAGTACCTGCGCGCCCAGGAGTCCCAGAGCGGTGCCATCGAGGTGGTCACGGGGACGCCCGCCATCGACCAGCGTCTGTCCATGCTGCTGGAGAGTTGCCAGGAGCGGATGCTGACCATCCATCCGGAGGCCACCCGGCCGTCAGCGACGCTGCAGTCCGTCATCGGGCGGGATCTCGATGCCGTCCGGCGCGGTGCCGATGTCCGCATGCTCTACCTGACTCCAGTACGGCGCCAATCAGCTGCGCAAGCATACGTGGAAGCGGTCACGGCAGCAGGTGCCGGCGTTCGGACGCTGGCGCACCTGCCTCAGCGACAGTTCGTGATCGACGATACCGTGATCATTCCCTACAACGGCGACATCAGTGGAGCGGTCTTCATTCAGGACCCGTCGACCGTTACTGCCCTCGCACGCATTTTCGAAGTGCTCTGGCAATTGGGCGAGGACTTCATGCCCCGCCCAGGACAAGAAGCGCCGATCGACAAGACGCTGCTGACGGTGATGCGCATGCTGGTCGATGGGATGAGCACCCGGCAGATAGCCCGGAATCTTCAGCTGAGCGAGCGGATGGTCACGCGAATTCGTGCGGAGATCAACGAGGAGTACGGCACGGATTCTGCCATTCGCCTCGGCTGGCTGCTGCACGAACGCTTTCCGAATGGAATCAATTAGGGCGACGCCGGCACGTCGCCCCAATCAACCATGCTATTTGAGCAAGGACGCGTTCTGGTTCCAGCCCGAGTCAGCCTCAATAACATGGCTCTGGCCATGCGTGACATGTGACCCCAAGCTGGAGGCGGCTGGGGCAACCACACCCAGGGACACGCCGACAACCGCAGCTCCGGCTGCAAGCAGCGTTCCGACCGCGATCCGAATCCGCTTCACTTTGGTTGACTCCTCTCGGTGGGGCCGAGGGTGCCCCGTCGTGCCCATATGGGCATGGCAACACATTATAAGTACCGACCAATCTTAGCCTACGATCTTCACCAGCCCCAGAGGGGAAGCAGCAAAATGCGGCATCGAACGAGATTGTCCCTTTTTGACCCATGAATCCCATAAGTCACCTGGGTGACTTTACTGCTACTTTGCCTAATTTATTCACCCTTTGCCGAGCAGGATGCATGAACGACGATGCACTGCCACCCCCCACCAGGGTGAATCTGAGACAAGCACTCGCACCCACTTCCCCCTCAACCGCCGAGCAGAGAAGATGGGGACATGCCAATCGAGACCGTCGAAGCCATCCCCCTGCTGGCGCAGATCCACCTGCGCACCCGCGAGCACAAGGAGGAGCTGTGGGAGTTGGCGGTCCGCGCATTCCAGGCAGGGGCGGCACCGGCGAGCATCGCCAGAGTGATGGGGCTGAGTGAGACCGAGATCGGTCAACTGTCGCAGGCGCTCACTGCCGCCACCGAGGATTGCGAGAACGTACCCGCCTCGCAGGCATCCTGACGACGACAAGATCCCGCCCGGTCTCTCGACCGGACGGGATCCACTGTGGAGCTACGGGGAATTGAACCCCGGACCTCTTGCATGCCATGCAAGCGCTCTACCAACTGAGCTACAGCCCCGGACCGCCGCCGAGGGGGTCCCGTCTCCGGTCCCGCTCGCGACGTGTCTCACTGTACACGGTCGGGAAGGCGCCCCACCAATTACTTGTCACGCCTCCGACCTGCGAGGACCGCTCCGATGAGCATCAGGATGCCGACCCCCGCGGCGGTGGTCGCCAGGGCGTGTCCGGAGGTCGAGGCTGCCGCCGGGTAGCTCACCTGGCTCACGAAGAGGGTGCCCAGGGTGGCGACGCCGACCACGCTGCCGAGCTGGATCATCGTGACGAGCACGCCGCTGGCGTCCGCCGCGTCGGTCGGGGCGACCCGGCCCAGCGCGCGGCCCATCAGCGGGCCGTACGCGCAGCCGCCGATCAGGCCGAGCGGCAGCAGCACGATCTCGACGGCGGCGCCGACCCGCTGTCCGTCCCTCAGCAGCAGGCCGACCGCCGCGTAGCCGACCGCGCACAGCGCCAGGGCGACGACCGGGAGCTGCCGGTGCAGCCGCTGCGGGAGCCGCTGCCAGTACATCCCGGAGATCCCGAAGCCGAACGACATCGGCAGGAAGACCAGCCCGGCGTCGAGCGGGCTCAGGCCGAGCCCGGCCTGGACGTGCATCGCCATGGCGAACATGAAGCTGCCGACGCAGCACATGATCAGGAAGAGCGCCGAGCCGGCCGTGAGCAGTCCCGGCGAACGCAGCACCCGGCCGCGGATCAGCGGGCTGCCGCCGCGCGCCGCCACCCGGCTCTCGACCAGCCCGAACAGGGCGAACAGCAGCACGCTCGCGCCGAGCATCACCCAGCCCCACGCCGGCCAGTGCTCCTCGTGGCCCATCACCAGCGGCACCACCAGCAGGCCCAGGGCCGCCGCGAGGGTGACCAGGCCGGCCAGGTCCAGCTTGCGCTCGCGGTTGCCCGGGATCGCCGGGAGCAGCCTGCGTCCGGCCACCAGCAGCAGCACCCCGATCGGGACGTTCACCAGGAACACCGGCCGCCAGCCCGAGCCGAACAGGTCGGCGTTGACCAGGACCCCGCCGAGCACCTGGCCGACGGCCCCCGCGCCGGCGATCACCGCGCTGTAGCCGCCGAGGGCGCGCAACCGGGCCGGGCCCTCGAAGGTGCGCTGGATCAGGCTCATCACCTGCGGCACCATCAGCGCCGCGCCGACACCCTGCAGGATCCGGAAACCGATCAGCGAGTCGGCCCCGGGCGCCAGGCCGCAGGCCAGCGAGGCCAGCGTGAAGGAGGCGACCCCGAACCGGAACACCCGGCTGAAGCCGTGCCGCTCCCCCAGCCTCGCGCCGGTGATCAGCAGGACCGCGTAGGCGATCGTGTAACCGGCGATGACCAGCTGCAGAGCGGCCCCGGAGGCGTGCAGATCGGTGCGGATGACCGGGGTGGCCACATTGACGATGAAGACGTCCAGGACGGCCATGAACTGGCCGACCAGGATCAGTGCCAGCAGCAGGCCGGGCCGGGACGGCGCGGGTGGCGAAGCACCGCGGGTGCTGGGCCAAACTGGCTTGGTGGAGGCAGAGGTTGTGCTGTCAGGAGTGATCTGCGTATCGGCCATGCGAACTATCGTGGCGGTCATCCGGTACAGGTAGTTAGAGCCTGCCGATACTGGTACTGGGAGTACCTGTCAGCGGCTCCGCCGAATGCGCCACCATGAACCCATGAGCGTGATGGACGACGCAGCTGTCAGCAACCGTTTCGGCCGCCGCCCCGCGACCGCACCGAGCTCGCCGCCTTCCTCAAGGCCCGCCGGGCCCGGGTCACCCCCGAGGACGTGGGCATGGCCCGGGCCTGCGCCGCCGCACCCACCGGACTGCGGCGCGAGGAGGTGGCGCAGCTCGCCGGTGTCGGTGTCACCTGGTACAACCTGGCTGGAGCAGGGACGTCCGATCAACCGCCAGCGAGCAGGTGCTCAGTGCGATCGCCCGCACGCTGAAGCTGGACGGCCGAGGAGACCCAGCCATCTCTTCACCCTGGCCGGGCTGCAGCCGGCCCTCCCCGTGATGGACTCCTGCCCGCTGAGCCCGGAGATGCAAGACCATCCTGGACGCGCTGTCCCCGCTCCCCGCGTCGATCACCAGCGCCCGTTACGAACATCCTGCGCTGGAACGCCGCCTACGAGGCGGCTGTTCCCCGGCGTCACCCGCACCGACGGACGGCACAACACCATGTGGTCCACCGCGACCATCCCGGAGTGCTGCAACGCCTTCGTCAACCGGCGCCGAGGAGCTGCCGCGGATGGTTCGCGGTGCTGCGCTCCGGCTACGGGCAGCATGTCGGCGAACCCTACTGGGAGGACTTTCATCCGCGACCTGATCGGCGCCAGTCCGGAGTTCGCCCGGCTCTGGGCGCAGCAGGACGTGGCCGCGCACTCCACCCGGCACAAGATCTTCCGCATGGCGGCGGTCGGCGAGGTGCGGATGTCGGCGACCAACCTGACCTCGATGGGCATGCCCGAGGGCGGCTGGTGGTGTACACCCCGGAGGACGAGGAGAGCCGGCACGGATCGCGTGGGCTGATGGCCAACCCTGGCCTGCCGGTGGTCGACCACACGCACTGATCACGAGGGGATGGTGTCCCGGGTCGCGCGAGGCTGTCAAGGGGACCCCGATCAAGCCACTGACCTGGACTTTTGGCCTGAAACCGCGCAGCTCACCGCAGCACCCGCGCTGACCTGCGCCTGCGCATGGTCTTTGCATATCCATGACACCTTGCACACGCAATCTCCTTGAGCCAGCTGTTGACGTGACCACTTGTCTAGTCCAATTTGGTGGGGCGGGAGTTCACCGAGTGAAGAACGAGACGGCACTGGACCAGAGGAAGACAAGCAGCGTGCCGCTCCCGCGAAGATCCCGACTTCTCCAGGTTGACCAGCGCGCAGCCGGCCTGCGCGACATCCGAGTCCCTCCGAGCCTCTGTCGGCCTCCCCCTGTCTGTCCCCCTTGTTCGTCCTCTCGTACTGCCCGCGCATGACCCGCCGCAGCGTCAGCCCGTCGTGGGCTGCCCGGCGCCTCGCACCCATGCCGATTCCGTGTCGATTCCGTGGAGCGACCCATGCCGATGCCTGATGACCCCTACCTGTACCGAGCCGCCTCCGACCTGCCGTACTTCAGCTCGGACGGCGAGAAGTACCTGGCCCTGACCCCCCTGCGGGACCTCGAAAGCCCGCGCCCGCTGCGGGTCCTCTCCCCGGAGGACTTCGCCTTCTGGCAGACCTACGGCTACGTCATCGTGCGGCAGGCGATCCCCGCCGCCGCTGCCGCGCGCCTGCTGGACTTCGCCTGGGACTTCCAGGGACTGGACCCCGACCGGCCGGACACCTGGTACGAGGACCGCCCGTACCGCACCGACCTGGACCGTGAACTGCACATCTACGGCTTCGTCGAGGCCTACCAGCACCAGCTGATCTGGGACAGCCGGCAGACCCGGCGCGTCTACGAGGCGTTCGCGGACGTGTGGGGCTGCGAGGAGCTGTGGGTCAGCCTGGACCGGCTGAACCTCAACCCGCCCAACGTCAGGAACCGTGACCGGCTGCTGATCGCGCCCACCGACCGGGGCTTCGACATCGAGCTGCACTGGGACGTCGACACCTCGCTCGGCGTGCTGCCGCAGCGGGTGCAGGGGCTCATCGCCCTCAACGACACCACCCTCGACGAGGGCGGGTTCCAGTGCAACCCCGAGCTGTTTCCGTCAGTTCGACCGCTGGAAGACGGCGCAGCCCGCGGACCGCGACCCGATCCGGCCCCGGGTCGACCGCGCGCTGATGCCGGTGGTGCGCCCGGAACTGCACGCCGGGGACCTGCTGATCTGGAACGGTCTGCTGGCCCACGGGGTGGCCCGCAACACCTCGGCGAACGGGGTGCGGGCGGTGCAGTACCTGTCGATGATGCCCGCCCTGGAGTCGCACCAGCAGTTGCGGCGTTCCCGGATCGACTCCTGGCGCCACCTCAGCACACCGGACTGGAACGGGACCCTGGTCGGCGACGCGGTCAAGCACGAGTCGCTGCGCTACGGACCGGCCGAACTGAACGAGCTGGGCCGCAAGTTGCTGGGCCTCGACTCCTGGAGCAACCGCACGTCCGAAGCCGGCGAGTCCGAAGCCGCCGAGTCCGAACTCACGAACGGAGACCACGCATGCGCCGTGTCTGTCTGACCCTGCCCACCGACCGGGCCTGCGCCGGAACGATCGCGGCCGTGCACCAGGAGGCGGCCTACGCGGCCGGGCACTTCGAGGTCGAGGTCCACCTGCTGGTCCTGGACTCCTCCGACCAGGAGACCGTCGCGGAGCACGCCGCCGCCGTCCGCGCGCCTTACCCCCCGTCCCGAACGTGGTGACCCACCACCTCGACGAGGCGGCCCAGCGGGTGTTCCTGCGCGGGGTGATCGAGCAGGCGAGGGTGG